>NZ_QVGO01000003.1:752-427720 GCF_003603945.1 Coprococcus sp. AF38-1 | reverse complement strand
ACATTTGTGATCTTTGTTTGCATCGATGCAATTCTCCGTTTGCGTGCCTGCAGAGCATCCGTCAACAGTGCAGGTGCGGGTATGGGTGCCGTCTTCGTTGGACGTCCAAGCGCCCCAGTTGTGATCCAGCACATTGCCGGAGAAGAAGGTCACCTCATCCGCCGTGCCCTCGGAGCTCAGACCGCAGACTGCGCAGGACTTGTAATAGATCGCCTTTCCCGTGCAGGTGGCGGCGGATTTCAGGTACTTTGCATCCACGGTCTCCGCCGTGAAGTCGTGGGGCAGCTTTTCGCCATACTCAGACTTGCATACCTCGCAGACGGCTTTTGCGGTGCAGGTCGCCGTGCCGCCGGTGCAGTTATTAGTCTCGGTGTGCGAGGCATCGCGCTTGCAGGTGCGGGTATGGGTGCCGTCTTCGTTGGACGTCCAAGCGCCCCAGTCGTGATCCAGCGCATTGCCGGAGAAGAAGGTCGCCTCATCCGCCGTGCCCTCGGAGCTCAGACCGCAGACTGCGCAGGACTTGTAGTAGACCGCCTTTTCGGTACAGGTTGCAGCAGACTTCAAATACTGCGCCTCTGCTTTTTCGGCAGTGAAGCTGTGTGCCGCCATCTCGCCGTATTCGCCGCCGCAGACCGTGCAGACAGCCTTTGCGGTGCAGGTCGCCGTGCCGCCGTGGCAATTCTCGGTTTCTGTATGGCTGGTGTCACGCTTACAGATTCGGGTGTGGGTCTTTTCATCGCTGTTCTGCGTCCAAGTGCCCCAGTCGTGCCCAAGCGGTTCGGAAGATCCGCCGCATTCCGTGCATGTCCTTCCGCTTGTGCAAGTCGCCGTTCCGCTCCATTCGTGTGACATTCCGTAATCCCATATATTATGACACACCGTGCATGTAACATAGCATTGGTGCCAATTATTATCTGTGTATCGATAAGTCAGCCTTACCGTTTGTATCCGGTTGCATTTAGTACAAAACGCAGTACCCGCCGCATATGCCGTCATAGGCATAACAGCCAGCATCACGCACAGTATGAGCACAACGCTCAAAATTTTCTTATTCATATAGTTTCCTCTCCTTTGCTGTCCTTTGACAGCTTAAAATCGTATTTCATTTCCAGCATTGCAAACAGCTTATACATAACCTCTGTAGCAATTGCTTCAATATCCAGTGATTGAATAAAGGCAAGCACCTTTGCCTGTTCTTCCTCTGGCACACGATATACTCTCATTGCTGCCGTCAAAAAACGGCTGAGCTTGCGTTCCAACGGAAAATGAATATCACATTTTCTCGCCATATAGCTGCGCATCAATCCCGCCGTGCCAATTTCCATCTCATAAAAGTCGCTCTCGGTATCATCGGGAAAATTTTCACCAAAAATCTGCTTCAGCTCTGCTGTGGTATGCAGGTAAATATATTCCGACGTGTCGGGCAGGGAATAGGCTTCAATGTAGATTTCTCGCAGGTTCTCATTCAGTTCAGTCAGTGTCAGTTGGATCGCCGTTTCCACCGCATAGGCATAAACCGGCGGCAGCTTGCTGTCTGCAATGCTTCTTGCCACGCCGAACTGTCCGCCGAACATCGTTTCGGTCAATTCCAGCAAAACTCTGTCCTTGGTAGGAAACAGATTCAAATAGCTTCCCCTTGCAACACCTGCTTCATCCACAATCTGACTGACAGAGGTGTTTTTATACCCCTGTTCCAGAAAGAGACGGACGCACACGGTCAGTATTTTCCTCTTTGTTTCACTGCTGTCTCTCCGCAAATATATCGCCTCTCTTTAAACGTTTTAGTACGCATACTAATAATATCATAACAAGTGCAAAAAGGCAATTGGAATTTGAAACTTTACCTCCGTAAATTGTGACATTTCCGCAAACGCTGGCTTCTTCCATTACTTACGGAACTTTATGACTTCTTGAATACTGCCCGCAAAGGAAAAGCCACCGTCGCTTGACAGCAGCCAAGAAAACATTGCTTCTGCCTGCTCGTCGAAGTCTGCAAGGTAATCGTTCAGCTTGCCGGTGGTCAGCAGCTCGGAATAGAGTGCCTTGCGGTGCTGTTTCAGATACCGCAAATGCCGCTGTCCCCATATGCCGATGGGTCTGCTCTCCGGCTCGTCCTCTCCGGCAATCAAATAGTAGTCCCCGACAAGCTCATACTGCAAGCCTGTCCTTTCGTCTGTGATGAATTTCTCCATAGTGTCGTCCTCCTTGGTTTTATATTGCTTCTCCGGCTTTCTGCCCGGATTGCTTACGGTGATAATAGGCAAGCTGTTTCCGCCTGCGGTTGATGGTTTTGCATTCCTCGGAGCATAGCACCTCCTGACCGTTGGACGGCCAGAAGGGCTTACCACAAATCTCGCAGACCTTTTGACGGAAGGTGTGCTCTCCCTTTTCGGCAAAGCGTTTCTTTTCTTTTTCGGCTTGCTGATGGGCTTTTGTACAGTCGGTGTTGCAAAAC
Source organism: Coprococcus sp. AF38-1 (assembly GCF_003603945.1). Lineage (NCBI taxonomy): Bacteria > Bacillati > Bacillota > Clostridia > Lachnospirales > Lachnospiraceae > Coprococcus > Coprococcus sp. AF38-1. The sequence continues at coordinate 425,265 of NZ_QVGO01000003.1, read as the reverse complement.
CTCTGCCTTATGCTGTTCGGATAAAACTCTTTGCCGCACTGTTCGCAGATACGCTTCAGGTACTTATGACCGTCATTCGCCGCCCAGCGTTCCGCCTTGGTTTTTCCAACCAAAAGTAGCCAACAATATAACTTCTTGTATATATTACACACGTAGTATTTCAAGATAAAAAAATATAAGTTCATCATATCAAAACTCCTTTATAATAAATATTACATTTGTAGTATTTGTTATAAAGGAGTTTATTGCTGTGTCAATACTAATTACTTATAACTTCGCCCTAAAATAAGTAACTCCCGGCAGCACCGAAACATTCATTCCGATCCAGACGTTATCTTCCACTGTGATAGGCAAGGCAATCTCTAAATGTAACTTTTGCTCCATCATCATATATACTACAGCTTATACTGCATGAAATTACCATTATGAACAAATCCGAAATCCGTATACAATTTAACACCCATGTCAGATGCCGTGATCTGTATCGTTCCACATCCATAATCCCTTGCATCATTTACAACACGGGATAACAGTTCCTTTGCAATGCCCTTTCTTCCATTACTTGCATCCTCCATTCCCGAAGCCCTTTTTCCTCCAGGATAGGTAAACACGTTGTTCTTGTTATATTTATTCACTCTTCACCAGTTCATCTATCAGCTCTATAGCCTCCCTGATCATGCCGTCACAGTGCACTTTCTTGATTCCGCCCTTTTGTGCATTTGCCTTTAACAGATCGACACAATCGGTCATGCCATTGTGGTTATCTGCTATCCTGCGCCTGAACTGATTTATCACGTATGGATTCTCAATGCCCAGAGCGCCAAGTACCATAAGTCCTCCTGTGATCGCACCGCATGTCAAGCCGCACTTCATGCCACCACCGAAATTAGCACTGAGCTTTGCCGCCATATCTCCTGTTATTCCGAGCTCGTCCGCGTAAGCCCGCAGGATGGTCTGCGCACAGTTATTGACCATCGGTGTCTCGTTTCTTATCTCCATAGCTTTTTCTACGTGTTTGTTCATTATGACTTCCTCCAATCCATATACAAATAATCATTTGTTAACCATCAAAATTCCTTTTTATGTATCCCTTTGAGGAATTTCCCCATTACAACTCTATATAAAAAATGGCGGGGAGTCTCCCCGCCTAATTAGGTTGGACCTGGGTCTTACGACCAGCCCAGACAATGTGACACGTCACATTTATATCGTATGTTGATGATAACATAATTATGTTATTCATTCAATAAAAAGTGCAATTATTTTCAATAATAGTTATATCCTCACTCACTGATAATCTTCCTGCTGCACAGATACGTTATAAGGAAATATCCGCCATATATGATTACCACGATGGCAGCCGTGATTCCGATAGCACCTGCTATATCATACGCTCCCATAGTGTCAAGAATCTTCGTGCTGACCATCATTCCAAATACCGAATGGACTATGGCGAGAGCAAGTGGGAATACGAAGAATAGTCCCATCTGTGAGAAAAGGGCCTTGTTGATCATGTGCTGATCCACGCCAAGCTTTCTGAGCATCTTGTATCTCTCTATGTTGTCTGTACTCTCTGAGAGCTCTTTGAGTGCGAGGATGGCTGCACCGGATATGAGGAATATGAGTCCGATATACATACCTATAAATGATGCGATAGCTCCAACTCCCACGCTGGCTGCCTTAATACTATCTTTAGTGTTTACTGTGATAAGTCCGCAGGTCACATCCTTATTCGATACCTTATTTATAATCGTATCGCTATCCTGTATGGCATCTATGTCCTGATCGGCATACTTTCCGATGAAATACTCTTTCGCGAACTGTGCACCTTCAACGACTGAATCCGGCACGATAAACACACCTGTGTTGAGGGGCTGAGTGGCAAGCTCTATATCACCATCTATACAATACGAGATAACCGGTTTAAGCTTGTTGCCATATACCTCTATCTCTTTTCCCTCCTGAAGTCTCTCATCACGGATCTTAACGAATATTCTATAATTTGCCAGGATTGCATACTCGTCATCGGCAAGCTGGATCTCCGCTTTGTCATAAATCTTTGCCACCTTGTTGTAGTCAGACTGTGATATGATCTCCTCCGTTCCCTCAAATCTAGACAAAGCGTTTACATCTATTCCAAGAGAATCAATCAAAGCCTCATCTCCCAGATAGTTTCTGATTGTAAGTGCAGGACATGTATATGTGTGTACGTCAACGTAATCTGAGAAGTATGATCCAAGATCCACATTATTTTCACTATATACATCTTCTATGCTCTTTCCATCAGTCACCTCAAGTTTCTTCAAAAGATCATTTGTCTCGCTGTCATTACCCATCTCGTCCTCGTCATAATAGATTGAATCACTGCTCTGGGTTTTCGATATACTCACATCCGCTCTTGCGTACTTTGCAATGCCCTCATTTAAGGAATTCTTCACTGCAAGCGCTGATGAAAGCACGCATATTGTCACAAAAAGCATCAGACAGATGACTGATATTGAAAGTACATTTGTATTTACACGGCTGCTCATCTGTCTGACGACAAATGTATTGAGTCCCTTATAGTACACATTCTTCATGGATGACACGATCCTGAAGAGCATTCCGGACACTGACCAGAAGAAAAGCACCGTTGCAACGCATCCGACCACGATCCACTTGTAGAGATCTTTCATGTACATGTCATTTATATCGGTAATTACCGCATGATAAGCATATCAAAGTGATACAGCTGATATCAGGAACACGATAACTGATACCCATGGATTCTTGATCTTGACGTTCTCAGACTTTCTTCCATTCTGGAAAAGGTCGATGAGCTTACATTTGCTGATGATAAAAGTGTTGAAGATTATAACCACCACATATATGATTGCAAAATACAGACAGGTCTTGGCAAATGCGCTGCCGGAGAATACAAAGCTGTATGATGACATATCTGCATCGAACATGTTTGCAACAAGTACACTTGTGAGCTGTGAGATTCCTATTCCGGCAAGAAGTCCTACCACAAGTGATACAAGTCCGATGATAAGTGTCTCTATGAAAAGCATTGTGGACACCTTGCGTTTTCCCATTCCCAGGATGAGGTACAGACCAAATTCTTTGTTACGCCTCTTCATCAGGAAACGGCTTGCATATATGATGAGGAATCCGAGCACAAATGCGATGAACACGCTGACGCCCGCGATTATCTTGCTCATGAGCTGCACGACCTGTCTTGTGTCAGCCGATATCCGGAGCATGGCGGTCTGCGTCTCTATGGCATTGAACACATAGAAGATTGCAACACCGAGTACCAAAGTGAAGAAATATATGGCATAGTCCTTTATACTCTTCTTCATATTTGATGCGGAAAGCTTAAAGAGCGTCATTCAGATCACCTCCAAGCAGTGTCACGACATCTATGATCTTATTGAAGAATTCTTTTCTGGTATCTCCGCCTCTTCTGAGCTCATGGAACACCTTGCCATCCTTGATGAACAGTATTCGCTTTGCATAGCTTGCTGTAAATGAATCGTGTGTGACCATAAGTATGGTGGTGTTCAGGTTCTCGTTCAGAGCCTTGAGTCTCTCGAGCAAAAGCTTTGCTGATTTCGAATCAAGTGCTCCTGTAGGCTCGTCGGCGAGCACAAGCTTTGGATCAGTTATGATAGCTCTGGCCGATGCCACTCTCTGTTTCTGTCCGCCAGACATCTGATAAGGATATTTTTTAAGCACGCTCTCTATCTCAAGCTGCTTTGCAACAGCTCTGACCTTCTCGTCTATCTGCTTTGCAGAAACGTTCTGTATGGAGAGCGCCAATGCTACGTTCTCATACGCCGTGAGTGTGTCAAGAAGATTAAAGTCCTGGAATATGAAACCGAGCTCCTCACGTCTGAATGCATTTAGCTTGTTGCCCTTTAACGTGGTGATATCCTTTCCGCCCACATATATGTGTCCACTGCTAACCTTATCTATAGTTGAAACGCAGTTAAGCAGTGTCGTCTTACCGCTTCCCGATGCACCCATGATAGCAACGAACTCTCCTGCCTCCACATCGAATGATATTCCATCTATGGCCTTTGTCATATTGGATTTGTTTCCATAATATTTCTCAATGTTGTCAATCTTTAATATTGTTTCCATTGAATTTTCCATTGAATTTCCCATTGGATTTTCCATTGAAATGCCTCCTCAAATGTTTGTTTATTACTGCTCTCACCATTGAACATATTTGCAGTTTACACATTTTGAAAGCAATTGTCCTTTTTCCATTATTACCTAACATTACAATTCTGTAACCTTGGGGACGCTCACCCGATCCGGTATCCCACTATCGAAAAACGCAATTTTTATATCATCCAATCTTGTATATATCATTATGTCCAAATACTATGCTCACATCTGTGTATTCATCCACCTTTGACGCTATATTCAGCTTATGTCCCAGCTGCCTGCACAGATTGTCTATTATATAAAGTCCCATACCTGTGGATTTCGCATGTTTCCGGCCATTTTCCCCGGTAAATGATTTCTTGCACACAAGTGGAATATCAGACTGTGGTATACCTATTCCATTGTCCCTTATGTGTAGAGCCTTGCCGTCACCCAACGGTTCAGTCCAGATCTCTATAGTCTTTTCCTGTCCTCGGTCTATATACTTGATACTGTTGCTCACGATCTGATTTACCATAAATTCAAGCCATTTTGAATCTGTCACAACACATTCATCCACATCATGAACATTCAACGATATGTCACCATCAAGCAGCATATCCTTGTTCTTCACAGCCACCCTTCCGATGACACTCTTAAGATTTGTCTCGGCAAATCTGTAATCTGCCGATGCATGCTCCGCCCTCACATAGTAGAGGACCTGATCCGCATACGCGTCAAGCCTTGCGACCTGATCCACATATTTTCTCGGGATCACATCCCTGTTGTTGTGGCACATGAGCACCAGACTGGCTATAGGAAGCTTGATCTCGTGAACCCAGATCTCAATAAAGTCCTTGAAATCCTCCACGCTGTCCCTGTACTTTCTCACATTCTCAGTCATGGACTTGTTGATGTCGTACATAGCTGAATACACCAGCTTTCCCTCGTAGAAGTCAGGCTCGTCCAAAGTGTCAAGTATGAGATACTTCTGATCCAGTTCATCCAGATGTCCAACCAGACTGTTGTAGAACTTATATTTTCTCAGATAATCGAAAGCGATAACCGAGACGACAAATATCACAGCCACTATGACGAACATAATTCTCATCTGTAACTGTGAGTGAAATGCCATCATGAGCAGATATGTGAATATCACAAATATCACAAATCCCGCATATCCCGCAATTATTCCAAGTTTATCCTTTATATACAAGCCAAATTTCATTTTACAAAATTACTCCAATCTTTTGTCACTGTAAATGATATACAATCCCACTTACCTGTCATACAAGTCGGTATCCCTGCTTCTTCCTGGTCTCTATGGCATCATCATATCCAAGATCCGCCAGTTTTCCTCTGAGCCTGCTGATGTTCACCGTGAGTGCATTGTCATTTACAAACTCATCATTATCCCACAGGTCTGTCATGATCTCATCTCTCGACACTATCTTTTCCCTGTTGGCAAGCAGCAGCTGGAATATGATCATCTCATTCTTGGTGAGAACCATCTCCTGATCACCTTTGCTGATTGTCCCCTTGCTGAAGTTGACCTCCGCATCTCTGTATGATGCCGTATTCTGGCTGCCCTCCATGCGCTTGAGCACCGCCGCTATCCTAAGCAGAAGTATCGTTGGATTGTATGGCTTTGTTATATAATCATCCGCGCCATAACTCATGGACAGCACCTCATCCATCTCGGAAGTCCTGCTTGTGACCATGATGATAGGCACATCAGATTCCTTTCTTATCTCCTTCACTAAGTTTCTGCCGTTTATCCCCGGAATATTGATATCCATGAGCACCAGATTTGGTGCCGCTTTCAATATATCGTCCTTTGTATTGTCAAAGCTCTTAAGACTCTCAGCCTCATAGCCCTCATTCTCAAGTATCTGCACTAGCTCATCACAGATGCTCTCGTCATCTTCAACAACAAATATCTTTTTCATCTTTATTTCTCCATTTTCTATTTTCCATTTAGGCAATTACGAAACCCTTAATCTATTCAACATGCAAGAAGATGTTTAGCATTACCAAATCAGGGGAATACGAAGTCGCCGGTACTTAGATGGCACGTTAGTGACATCTTTAGTACCGTTGCAGACTAAGTTAAGCGAGAGCGACCCCTGATTGGTATGCTAAAACATCTCTTGCACATTCAGCGTATTTAAGTTTCGCAATTGCCTATTTCCCCATTTTAAGTGGCATGTCCACCAGCATCCTCGCCCTGTTGTAGACATTCAGCTTTGAACCACTGGAATCCACATCACAGCTCACTATCATGCCCTGCGGCAGCTTCTTCTGAAGTGAAGGGTACAAACCTCTTCCACATGTGTGATTAGGCATACAGCCAAATGGCTGAACCGCCAGAACCTTTGGACACTCATGGAGTATGTGTCCCGTTATCTCCGCGCCGATGAGCCAGCCATCTCCTGTTTTATATCCCCAGCTCACATATCCTTCAGCCTCACGCTTCATCGTGAAGAAATCCTCCATGGTATAGAACCCATATTTTCTAAGCGCCTCTATCATCGCTCTCTGCAGGCTGCCGAAGAACTTCAGCCCCGCCTTGTAAAGCAGAGATTCAAATGTCATATTGTCTGTGAGATGTGAATCCATATAGTACATGGCATACCAAGAAAGCCCATTTGTATGGCTCTCACATCCATTTGACTCGAGGAACTTTATCATATCCCAGTTGCCCAAGTGGCAATACTTTATGTACAGCTCTCCCACTATCCCCACTCGCTGTTTCCTCTTATCATGCAGCTTTATCCTTGAAAAATCCCTGGCTATACTGACAAAGTTTCGTTTCATCCTGCCGAGAGTCAGATTCTTTCCATCTTTCAGATCTCTGGACAGGATATCTATCCACTTCTGCCAAACCTTTTGCGACTGCCCCTTTTTCACCTCATTTGGCCTTGTCTGATTGAGGAGCAGCATGAGTATATCTCCGTAGAAGAGTCCGAACAGGGCTCTCCACACCATGAATGGCTGCACGCGCATCTGGCATTCCTTCTCCAGCCCCTTAACATTCAGAGACAATATCTTTACCCTGTCAAATCCTGCCTTTCTCACCGACTCCTTTAACACATGTAAGTAGTTGGCTCCCCTGCATGCATCCCCCGCCGTCGGCATGAGAAGTCTTGTCCGGTTGATGTCATACTTGCCTGACTGCAGTGCATCTATCATCTGCCCGGCATTTAACACAATCGGATAACACATATCATTGTTCACATACTTAAGTCCCACATCCGTGATATGATCCTCATTTGACAGTATGACCGGATGATAATCCTTTGAATAAAAGGCGTATTTTATCAGAGGAAAATGCGCATCCAGCATGGCTGGGATCAGCAATATATATTTTTCATTCCATGCGTTCTCGTCTATCTTATACATAATTTACTCCCCATATACTTTGCAGTGATATAACGTGTTTGTAGCACTTTAATTATATATTATAACTTCTTTTGCATGCACCTAGCCACTGTTTACTAATTAATTATGTTAAACTTATTTTTTGATATAACAAAACACAGGTACTATATAAAATGTCACACCCGTTACAATGGTTTTAACATCTTATATAGCACCTGTGTCTCAACGCAAATATTTTTATAGACTGCTAGAGCATAGGCTGGGAACTGAACTATCGATGATTTTCCCGGTTCTTGTTCTTAAGTTTATTCCAGAATACTCTTTGCAAGCTTCTGCTCCTCATCAGTAGGCGGGTCGATTCCCTCAAGCTTATATGGTATTCCAAGTCTCTCCCACTCAGGGATTCCGAGCTTGTGATATGGAAGTACCTCAACTTTATCTACAGTCTTAAGAGTGTCTATGAACTCCTTAGTCTTTCTCAGATCATCCTCATCAGTTGTGATGGTTGGTACCAGTACGTGTCTGATCCACATATGCTTACCCTGATCTGACAGATACTGTGCAAGATCAAGTATATTGCTGTTGGAGAATCCTGTGAGATCTCTATGCTTGTCATCATTGATCTGCTTGATATCAAGCAGGAACAAATCTGTGAGGTTCATCAGCTCATTGAACTTGGAGAAGAATGGCTCCTCCCTTGTAAATGGATTGCCGGCTGTATCTATTGTTGTATGAATACCTTCAGCCTTTGCAAGCTTGAAAAACTCGATGAGGAAATCCATCTGAAGCAGCGCCTCACCACCGCTCACTGTTATACCACCACCGTTTTTCCAATATGGCTTATAGCGGAGCGCCTGCTTTAACAGGTCCTCAGGGGTCCTCGCCTCGATCTTGACGCCCTTATCCTTCAGCAGCTTTGTATTCTCTTCTATCTTCTTCTCAAGTTCTTCTCTCTCAGCATCGCTTGTTTCATCTGAGTAAAGCTTACTATAGTCTGTCACAAGATTCCATGTCTCTGGGTTGTGACAATATTTACATCTCATCTTGCAGCCCTGTAAAAAAACTACAAATCTTATACCTGGACCATCTACTGCTCCAAAGCTCTCTGTCGAATGGACATATCCTAAAACCTGTTTCTTTTCAGACATATTTCACCTCTAAGTTCTTCCTATTCAAATACAACTCTCAATTAATGAAAGTAATTACAAACAAAACTACATGTCTATTATCTCTTATAAAAATGATATAAATGCATATTCTTAAAAAAAGTCCCGGAGAGGTTATCCCCGGGACCATGGTTCTTGTTATATCTGACAAAGCATCTATAACTTCACTGAAAATCCAGCGTCAGCTAAGAATTAAAGTGAGTCATGGAATGTTCTGTTGATAACATCGAGCTGCTGCTCACGTGTAAGTGATATGAACTTAACAGCATATCCTGATACACGGATTGTGAAGTTAGCGTACTCTGGCTTATCTGGATTCTCCATAGCATCAAGGAGCTTATCCTTACCAAATACGTTTACGTTCAGATGATGAGCGCCCTGATCGAAGTATCCATCCATTGCGCTTACAAGCTTTGTAGCTCTCTCTTCCTCATCATGTCCAAGTGCTGATGGGTTCATTGTCTGTGTATTTGAGATACCATCCAGTGACCACTCATAAGGAATCTTTGCAACAGAGTTAAGTGATGCAAGAAGTCCTGATGTCTCAGCGCCGTAGCTTGGGTTAGCACCTGGTGCAAATGGTGTCCAAGCACGTCTTCCATCTGGAAGGTTACCTGTGTACTTACCATAAACTACGTTAGATGTGATTGTAAGGATAGATGTTGTAGGCTCTGAATTACGATATGTGTGTCTCTTCTTGATGTCTGTAAGGAACTCATGAAGAAGCCATACACCGATGTTATCAGCTCTGTCGTCATCGTTACCATACTTAGGGAACTCGCCTTCGATCTCGAAGTCCTCAGCAAGTCCTGTCTCTGCGTTACGGATAACCTTAACCTTAGCGTACTTGATTGCTGACAGTGAGTCGATTACGTGTGAGAATCCAGCGATACCTGTTGCAAATGTACGACGTACATCTGTATCGATAAGTGCCATCTCAGCTGACTCATAGTAGTACTTGTCATGCATGTACTGGATGAGGTTAAGAATATTTACATAAAGTCCTGCTAACCAGTCAAGCATCTTCTTGTACTTAGCAAGTACTTCATCATAGTCAAGGTACTCTGATGTGATAGGTGAGTACTCTGGACCTACCTGCATTGGCTTACCAGTCTTCTTGTCAAGGAACTTCTCATCCTTACCACCATTGATAGCGTAAAGAAGACACTTAGCAAGGTTTGCACGAGCTCCGAAGAACTGCATCTCCTTACCAGTCTGTGTAGCTGATACACAGCAGCAGATTGAGTAATCATCGCCCCAGATTGGCTTCATTACATCATCGTTCTCATACTGGATTGAGCTTGTTCTTACAGAAATCTTAGCAGCATACTTCTTGAATGTATCCTGAAGAGCTGATGAGTAAAGAACTGTAAGGTTTGGCTCTGGAGCTGGTCCCATGTTCTCAAGTGTATGAAGGAATCTGTAATCGTTCTTTGTAACCATTGAACGTCCGTCAACACCGATACCACCAACCTCAAGAGTAGCCCATACAGGATCTCCTGAGAACAGCTCGTTGTATGACTTAATTCTTGCGAACTTAACCATACGAAGCTTCATTGTGAAATGATCGATAAGCTCCTGAGCCTCAGCCTCTGTAAGCTTACCAGCCTTAATATCTCTCTCAATATAGATATCAAGGAATGTAGATACACGTCCAACTGACATAGCTGCACCGTTCTGAGTCTTGATAGCTGCAAGGTATCCGAAGTATAACCACTGAACAGCCTCTTTAGCGTTTGAAGCTGGCTTTGAAATATCATATCCGTATGACTGAGCCATAACCTTCATCTCTTTGAGACGCTTGATCTGCTCTGAAAGCTCTTCTCTCTGACGGATGACATCATCAAACATGTTGCCATCGCCACAGTTAGCCTTATCCTCTTCCTTCCAAGCGATAAGCTGATCAATACCGTAAAGAGCAACTCTTCTGTAGTCACCTACGATACGTCCACGACCATATGTGTCAGGAAGTCCTGTTACGATATGTGTATGACGAGCTGCCATCATCTCTGGTGTGTAAGCATCAAATACTGCCTGGTTGTGTGTCTTGTGATACTCAGTGAAGATCTTGTGGAAGTTCTCGTTTGGAGTATATCCATACATCTGAAGAGCTTCCTCAGCCATCTTGATACCACCATAAGGCATAAATGCTCTCTTAAGTGGCTCATCTGTCTGAAGACCTACAATCTGCTCAAGATCCTTTGTCTCTGGATCAATGTAGCCTGGGCCATAAGATGTGATGCTTGATACAACATCAGCATCCTCCTTTAAAACTCCACCGTTATCTCTCTCAGCCTTCTGAAGTGCCTGAAGCTTATCCCAAAGCTTGTTAGTAGCATCTGTTGGGGCTGCAAGGAAACTCTCGTCTCCATCGTACTGTGTGTAGTTGTTCTGGATGAAGTCTCTTACATTACACTCTTCCTTCCAGAGTCTACCTGTGAATGATTCCCATTCCTGGTTCTGTAACATGATAAAATTTCTCCTTTCAGTGTTTTAATATGTGAAAATGTGACACACTATTTACTTATTATACAGAATAATCTTCTATAATTCAATAATGCTTATCACATTCCTTGCTTTTCATTTGTAAGTATATTATACTTTACTCATAAATTCGGTTGTTATAACCACGTAATAAAGATTTAAACAACTTTTTTTTGAAAAAATTTGAGAAAATATATGAATAATATATATTGTGTATGGACAAGGGATAATTTATTACACATATACAATATACTGTGTTTTGAAAAAATATACATTCTATAGCTGAAAGCCTGATTGCACCCCTGCATCATGACACCTTGTCACTATAATATACTACGCTGCAGACTGCTGCTCTGCATAGAAATAAATAATAAGATGGAGGTTATGTATGAAACTTAAAATTCCTCAATATCAATTGTCTGAAGTACTCAACATGATGGCATTTAAAGGAATCTCGGAAGCCGATATCAAAACCATGATGGATCTCGGGATCCTGCGCGAACACTATTACAGATACAACTCCACTATATTCAAAGCCGGCGAAATAACCGAGGAGCTTGGAATAGTCATCAAAGGCCGGGTGATTGTTGAGAATGTTGACTACTGGGGCTCCAAAAGTATCCTGAGTTCAGCACTTCCTGGAAAGGTGTTCGGTGAAACATACGCCCTGTCTGGACACAAACTCATGATCGATGCAAGAGCAACAGAGCCTACCATAGTATTCCTGCTCAACGCACAGGATATCATGTCCGGCAAATACAACAGTTATCCGTGGCATCTGCAAATGCTGAAGAATCTTCTTCTCCTATCATCGAGAAGAAGTCTCACACTCTCTCTTCATATCTTCTATATAAAGCCAAAGAAGATACGTGAGCGTGTCAGCTATTATCTCTCAGGACTTGCCAGCTCTCTTGGAACAACTGAGTTCGATATCCCATTTAACAGGGAACAGTTTGCCGACTACCTGAATGTCGACAGAACCGCACTGTCAAAGGAGCTGTCCAACATGCAGAGTGAGGGACTTATAGAGTTCAAAAAGAATCATTTCAAACTGTTGGAGCTTGACCACGAGGAATTGACGTAATACTACTATTCTGAATCCAGTACAAGTCTATCTTATGGTTACCGGGTGCGGAATTGTAAAATGCCAGCACCCGGTAACTGAAATTATATCTAAGAGAATCATGAATTCAATATCTTCATAAACTCCTCGCCTGTGATAGTCTCCTTCTGGTACAGATAGTTTGAAAGCTCATCAAGCTTCGCTCTGTTCTCGAGGATAATGGTTGCCGCCTTCTCATGCTGCTTTCTTATAAGCTCCACAACCTTCTTGTCTATAAGTGTCTGCGTCTCTGCCGAGCACGAAAGTGATGAATCGCCGCCAAGGTATTTGTTAGTCTCTACCTCCATGGCTACCATATCAAACTCTTTGCTCATTCCGTATTTGGTGATCATAGCTCTTGCAAGCTTTGTCGCCTGTTCTATATCATTGGATGCTCCGGTTGTAACAGATCCAAATACTATCTCCTCCGCAGCTCTTCCACCTGTAAGTGTGGCGATCTTATTCTCAATCTCTTCCTTGGTCATAAGGTAATGGTTGCCCTCATCCACCTGCATGGTGTAACCAAGTGCTCCTGAAGTTCTAGGAACTATGGTTATCTTCTGAACAGGTGCTGAATCAGTCTGCTTTGCAGCCACAAGTGCATGTCCGATCTCATGGTATGACACGACAAGCTTCTCCTTGTCTGTAAGTATCGCATTCTTTCTCTGATAACCTGCGATTACGACCTCTATACTCTCTTCCATATCGGCCTGTGTCACGAAGCCTCTGCCTGCCCTGACAGCCCTGAGTGCAGCCTCATTTACAATATTGGCAAGCTCGGCACCGGATGCACCTGATGCCATTCTGGCTATCTTATTGAAGTCTACATTATCTCCTATCTTGACCTTCTTTGCATGAACCTTGAGTATATCCTCACGTCCCTTGAGATCCGGAAGTTCAACAGGTACTCGTCTGTCAAATCTTCCCGGTCTGAGCAGTGCCGGATCAAGTGAATCCGGTCTGTTGGTTGCAGCAAGGATGATGACACCATTGTTGCCCTCGAATCCATCCATCTCGGTGAGAAGCTGGTTAAGTGTCTGCTCACGCTCGTCATTGCCTCCTATCTGTCCGTCTCTCTTCTTACCTATGGCATCTATCTCATCGATGAACACTATACATGGAGCCTTTTCCTTTGCCTGCTGAAACAGATCTCTCACCTTTGAGGCTCCCATACCTACGAACATCTCAACGAACTCTGAACCGGACATTGAGAAAAATGGTACATTTGCCTCTCCGGCTACAGCCTTGGCAAGCATGGTCTTACCTGTTCCCGGAGGGCCCACAAGAAGAATACCCTTAGGCATGGAAGCACCAATTTCCTTGTACTTTCCAGGATTGTGAAGATACTCAACGATCTCTGTCAGATTCTCCTTCGCCTCATCCTCTCCTGCAACATCAGTAAATTTGATTCCCTCTGTAGAATTAACATATATCTTTGCATTGCTCTTGCCCATTCCAAACATCATGGAATTCTTGCCGCCTCCGGCGTGCTTCATCATCTGATTGGCAAGCATTCTTCCAAGCAGCGTAAATATAAGTATCGGTATGATCCAGCTGAGTATAAAGCTGAGTATAGGCGATGTCTGTTTGATCTCCTGACCTGAAAACTTGGCTCCTGACTTGTAAAGTCTCTCGGTTAAGTTCTCATCACTCACCATAGCAGTCTTGTACACCTTCTTGTCATCTTTACCTGTAAAATAGATAATATTTGACTGTGCTTCAATATCTACCTCATCGATCTTCTTGTCCTCTGTCATGGATATGAATGTACCATAGTCCACCTCCTCTATACTTCTCTCAGTAAACCATGGGACAAATATGAAATTGAGAACCATTATTATGATAAGCACTATCAGATAATAAAATATCAGCGGCTTCTTTGGCTGTTTTACTTCTTTCATATAAAAATCCTCCTTGTGATATTTTTTAGGATATATATGTCTGACACAATATAGAAACGCCATTATCATATATATTATTCTAACCTTATATCACAAGGAGGATTTATTCAATTAATTATTTCTAAAATTTGTATAATTCTTTTAATAATCTTTCACTATTTTCTCATTGACACTAATCCTGTAATCAAGACTCTTGTCATTTCCTGCTCATCTTCTTATATCTACATCGCCGCCCTCATAGCATGATGGTATGCACCATAGGCACAAATTTCCTTTACAATGAACTTAATACGCTGTTAAACACCCTGTAATTGAAATCATCATTTGGTCTGCAGTACACAGCAAACTCGATATTCTCAAATGCGTGTATATAATCACTTAGAACATTTGCAGCAGCCGATGCCACCGCATGAGGATCGTTGCGGAATGCACCACAGCCAAATGCCCCGAGTATCACTGTGTCCGCATGGTTCATAACGGCGCTGTCAAGTATCCTTCTGAGTCTTTTCTCATGAATAATCTGAAGGTCATAATTGCTTACTCCCGCTGCGCTTGCACCATTCTCGCAGTTATATATATTTCCTGGAATTTCCCGTAGATTCGGCGCAGCACATGTGATCACATCCACTTTATACCAATCCTTTCGCTCCATGAGTTCCGGCAGATCTGTATCCGTCTTAAACACCACTATACCAGGTGTATATATAATGTCATCATTGTGTATAGGATCTTTTGCCGCTCTGTGAGGAGTATAGAACATTCCCCACATATCAGGAGTGTTCAAACAGAAATACAGATTAGAACATCTGCAGAGACATTCCTCCTGTGCACTCGCTCCATATACAACTCCGCCACCCGGATTTACCGCCGATGCAAAGTTATGCACAGCAACATGCTGTCCCTTATAATATGCTGCTGCCTCATATGTTCTCTTTCTGGATACCACAATCCTGGTCTGTTTCTTATAAATATTAAGATTAAGTCCCGGAATCTTCTCACTTTCTGCAATAAATCGCTGCCCTGACACCGATTTCTTTGTAGCATCTGACAATGCAGCATCCGTCTTGCACATATACTCTGTATTCTGAAATATAATTTTGTTCATCTCTTTGCGATCCATCTGTAATCCTCCTTAATTCTCACTGTCATACATGAAATTATGATAATATGCCCACGCTAAATGTTCTCGTTTTTCAATTTCATTCATTTTCTCTAGTCATAATTTTAAACCACAGGGAACCAATTTACCATATCCCTGTGGTTTAATCTTAAATTAATATTCGCCTGTTATTCTATCTCAACTACGCCTGTATCCAGGAAGAATTTGCCTGTGCTCACACTATATTCATACGCTGAATCTTCTTTATCCACGAATGAACTGTGCATCTTACCAGTCACATCCGCATAGGACACGATCACATACTGCCAGTCACAGTCAAACTTTATTGTATCTGGTATATCCCCAACATCATAGGTTTTGGCATCCAGCTCTTTATTATCCTCAGACATGGCTGTAAATGTATACTTTTCTCCCGCACGTTCAAACTTCCATTCCACGTGTATAGTCATCTCATTTTCATCGCCTGATAAACTTTCACTACCCGAGAACGAAGTCGTCTTATACGACTCTTTTATATCCATTGCACCTGAGCCGTTCTCTGCAGTCTGATCCGTGGCCGCACACCCCATTGAGCTGCCACTCGTTATATAATATGTTCCATCTGTTTTCTCATATACCTTATTGAGGATTATTCCCACATCACCATCTGAGTCTGCATAGCTATCCTTATTGTCCAGATCATAGTACACACATCCGTTCACTGTCCGGCTTCTGGTGACACTTCCATCTGCATTCTCATTATACCCAACATTGTTTGTTCCAACACTTATACCATCAGATACCAGAGTCTCGTACATATCTTCCCCCTCGCCTGATCTGGCATAGATCATATAACATCCGTCAACATCAATGTCTTCATCTGTTATCTTAAGTGTACCTGCATCAATATCGATTTCGCACGGAACATCGGTAACTGTCCCAAGCCTTTCTGTTGTTACAAACACTCCAACCAGAGAATCATTTTCAGCAGGTTCAACTTTTGTTTTATCCGCAAGCGAGCAGCCTGAGAGCATACATATTCCAAGTAATCCAATAATACCCATGGCAACCAGATCACTCTTTCGTATCACTCTATGTGTCTCACCTGATTTCCTGTCTGTTTTCTTACCCCTGATAACTTTCATCACAGCTCCCGCCTCCTTAGTCTTCTTCTATAAGCTCACCATCGAATGTCAATATGTCTCCAACATCGCAGTGCAGGTAATAGCATATCTTGTTGATCGTGGTAAACCGCACACCCTTTGCTTTCCCGCTTCTGAGAACCGACAGATTTGCCTCTGTTATCCCCACTAGTTTGCAAAGTTCCTTCGATGTCATATTATTCTCTTTTAAAACTCTGTCCAGCGTTACTTTGATCGCCATACCTGCACGTCACCTCAAATTCTATATATATGAATCATTTTCTTCTTTTATCGCTTTTGTCTTAGCAAGGTTTCTGACACCCATATACACAACGACGAGTATTATCAGCTCATATAATGGAAGTGATATCTTAAAATCGGCATTTGAAAGAGTCGTCATGATAAAAAGCTGAAGCACATTCTTCGAGAGTTCAAGAATCACCATGACTGATATCGCACTCTTGCTCGTCTTTGAAAGTCTCTCTGCCATATGGATTGTTTCATCCGAATACTCATTTTCTATTATGCTGTTGCAAAGCCTGTATCCCCTGATCAGAACCCATATGACAAGAGCAGCATTTACAAGCTGGAAAATAAACAGGATCACTGCCCATCCGGCATCACCAGGCATAGCACCGGCATTTGTCCGATTTGTTCTGACAAGCTCCGGCAGTGACACACAGACAATCACAAAAGCTGTGAACACCACTATCACACATATTATCTTCTTGATGATTTCTACTATCTGAGTGCTATCCGCCTTGTCTATACTCTCCACGATCCTGAGCACAGCATAGCATGCCAGCACCGACCATATCACTGAGCTTATTGCAAGATTCAGCATATCTGAAGTTACCAGAGCATTTCCATCTATGACATACCCTGGATTTATCATCATATATATTCCTATGAAAAGCACTGCTGAAAGTCCCAGCAACAGGTAGTCAGCATCAATTTTTCTATTTCTTATACAGAGCACGATGAATCCAGCAAGTGGCACACAGCCTATCAGACAGAACATACATATTGCAAGGACATTATGTGCTCCGCCCGCAAGAGACATCTCCCTGAGCCACTTTGCTATGTATGCAAATGCATTTAAAACACCATTTACCATAAAATCCTCCAATCGCCAAGTAAATTATTGTTTTTCGATAATTATCTTACTTGTATAGTACCACATGATTATCGTTTGTCAATAATTATTATCGTTTTTCGATAATTAATTTCAGTTGATACAAAATGTGTCTCCGTATATTCGACTTCATCGCCAGCATGACCGATGACTATTTCATAGATCTGTATGAATACCTTTTCCCAGATGGGACATACAAGGTCGACTATGTCGGATACTTTGACAACATCTGATCATAATTGTCAAAACAAATACCTCCCGGGCAGATTGTTATATTTCCATCATCCGCCTGGGAGGTATTATCATACATTTTTGTAATTAAAAATAACTATTCACTATCGACTACTTGCCGGTCTGATCTGGCATTTTCTCTGCAAGTTTCTTACATTCAGCCTCAAATTCACCTTCCACTTCTCGCCATGGTCTTTCGGCCACAGCAGGGACTGAACTAAGGTTGTCCGTATTCCTGTACTCCTCGCCTTTCATCAGATTCTTAAGTTCGAAATTCATCATCTCATCATCTATCTGTTTCCACATAGCATTCTCTTCTTCGCTCAGATCAGCAAGTCCAAATCGCGCAAATATAACGTTCATGATCGAACTCTCAATCTCAAGATAATTGGACAAATGTGCTTTTACCGGTCTGATTATGTCTGATATATACGCCTCGCTGGCATCGTGCAACAGACAGGCAAGCTGTAGCCGCTCTGACCATCCCCTTGACTTCGCCTCATTCATACAGTTGATGGAGTGCTGTGCCACAGAAAAGAAATATGACACATGCCCTCCGCCGCGGCACGTGAGGCTTAACGCATGCGCAATATCCTGTATTGATATGTCTGAAGCTGTCATATTCATCGGATCTATTTTGTTCCCCTTATACGTGTCCATCGTTGCCATATCACAGTCTCCTTATCCTTATTTATCAGCATTTTAAGATAGTATATCCTTGTCGTATCATATTCCACTTTTAATTCATTCAATGTCAAGCAATTCAGAAATAATATCATTGAATTGCCTGCTCTGATCTATGTTGCACACGTGACCGCAATGCTCTATTATTATCAGCTCCGCATCTGTCAGATCAGCTTCCTCCACGATTCCATTTATAAAACACAGATCACCACGCCCGGAAATATATACATTCTCCTCGTGTAATCTGCTCACGAACTCGTCACAAAGTGAAAAATGCTCAATAAAAATATTCATATACGCCTTAAATTCCTGACTGTTTAATGCCTTGGCACATTTGCAGAATACCTTCCTGCTTGTCTTGCTGACTTTCCATGGCATAAAGAGTTTTGCCATTATTCTGTAGACGACAGGAAATGGAAGTTTGTCACCTATCTTAGCAAAGACATTGACAGCACGCCTGAGTGGTTTTCCAACCGTGCCAAGCGCACCCACAAGTATTGCTTTATCTATGTAACTTCCGCATCTCATCTCCATATATTTGATAAATATAGTTCCAAGTGATACGCCCATAAAAACAGCTCGCTGTATTCCCCGCTCATCAAGCACCTGCGTTATCTCACCCACGACAACATCCAGCGTACTTCCCATCTTGGACAATTTCAGTTCACTGTCTCCATGACTTGGCAGAGTTATCGCCAGAACATTAAACTTCTTCTGAAGCAAGGGAATCTGATTCTTCCATACCCTGTTGTTCCCTCCAAATCCATGAAGCAGAACTATATATCTATCGGTATCACATGAGCTTTCAAAAACTTCATAATGTAACATATCCCTGCATCCCCTTGATCATTTATATTTTGTATTACAGCTTTACTATCAATCTGGTATGACCTCTATATACACCTGATCATACTTATCCCTAAGCTCCTGTTTTATCTCGTCTCTCACCTTATGAATGATACTTATATGTATCACATCCGTCTGATTTCCTATATATACCTCAACCCAAAGCTTCCGCCCGGTCTGGATGACATCCAGAAAAGTGACCTCATATGGGTAATCCTTCATATGCTGATCCACTATGGCTCGTATCTGACTAAGCGTCTCTTCCTCCGGAGCAAAAAGAATAAGATTCTTGATACTCTGAAATATCTCGCACACCGGCTCTTTTATGAGAAGAAGTGCCATAACCACCGCTACAGCCGGATCAATATAAGGGGTCATAAAACGCAGACTTGTATGCAAAAGAGCAGTCTGTACCGCAAATGCTATAGCAACTCCCATACTGCTTATTACGTCAAGCTTCCACATATACAGCTCCGCTTTGATAGTTGTAGACTCATATTTCTTACTGTAATGGCCAAGTATCGCATACATAACCGCACAGCATACACATACAAGAAATTCAAATACCGCTATGCTCCCCGCATCTACATCATGTCCCCCATGAAACAACAGCTTTATATTCTCAACCATGAGATTACATGTGAGTGCAAGTAATACACTGTACTTCACAAGGAGAAAAAGCGATTCCACCTGGGCATAGCCATATGGATGTTTCTCTGTCACCGGTTTATACAGAAGCGGAACAAGCACCATAAATGGTCCTATCATGACCAGATCTGCGGAGTCGAACAGGCAGTCCGTCCAAAGCGAATGTGAATGGGTATACCATGCCATCACGCCCTCCGCAAGTATGAAGAAGACACTTCCCATAAAGGACAGACGAAGTATTCTCTTCTCTATGGCAAGCTTGTCCTTTCTCGACCTACGTTCCTTCTTCTTAGCTTCTCTTTTACTAATTTCTACATCTCTTTCATTCATTATATATTCTTCCTATGTTTAATTTCCATAGACCACAATATCATCAGTACATAATATAATCAAGTATCGGCTATTGATTTCTCCTTTTTGATATGCATATTTTTTTACAAAAAAGTCCCTGTAACCACCTCATGGCAATTACAGGGACTCATATTGTCTTTATTAAGCTAATTACTTACAAGTTCTGTTCGTCCGAATCCTACTTGTTAGCGATTGCAGCCTGTGCAGATAGGTAAAAATATGGGGGTTTTTAATGAAATGAGCATTGTCCTCATTCTTTTCCCTATGTACCGAGGAAATCTTTTCGATTTCCTCCAATTTGATAATGCAGTTTTTCTTTCTGCCTTCCGCTGTAAAGGTTGCTTTCACATCTGCTGTCCCATTCAGATTAACATACCAATCAAATGTAGTATCCGATGTCGGTGTTATCAGATATACAAACTGATTGACAACATCGTGGCTGATAGTGCTACCACTAAAATCAATAAAGCTGTTCAGAGTGGAACGGATACCCTCTATATCCAATCCTTTCGGATTGCTTTTTTCCTGTGGAATTTCATCAAGTGCTTTTTGAAGTTTCTTGATTTCTTCATCGACAGGACTTCTCATTGCTTGATACTCGTCCTTGGAAATCTCTCCATCAGCTCTCATAGCAATCAAGTTAGTCAGTCTGCTATTTGCCTTATCCAATTTCGCCTGTATCGTTACCGTATCGGATTGAGTTTCGTTAGATTTTTCTTCCTTATAATAATACTTAATAAGGTCTAACGCAATCAGTACAGACTCTTTTCTCTCCGTCCAGAGATGCTCTAACAAAGCTTTTGCCATAAAATCGAGTTTCCAATCGGTTATCATTCTGCTGTCACAATATCCCTCAGTATCTAAACCGATTTCAGCTCTTTTCCGTTTAATTCCGTTGTTAAGCTGATTGTAGCATTGATAACCGTAAGAGGTTTTTCCGTCCAATTTCGTATGCCATTTATTTTTACGGTATGATGAGCCGCAGGAACAACGTAGCTTATTGACCCATATATCTCGTGAATCACGCTTACTATGTGTGTTTTTCCCTGCCGATACACATACCGGTTTTACTCTACTTTCCCTTATCGCCTGTGCTTTATCCCATATCTCTTGAGAAATAATAGAAGGGAAATCACCCTCAACATATTCATAAGTGGACATATCAAGATTGTTTATTCGCTTCTGCTCTAAAAAGTTATTGCTTCTGGATTTGTTGTAACACTTTGTTCCTGTGTAAGTGGCATTTTTAATCGCTCTCATAATATTTGAAACGCTCCACTTTATAAGTCCAGAAGCTGTTTTCCTTTTTCGCTCCGTCAAAATCTTTGCGATTTTCATCGAGCCATAACCTTGCAGATACAAATCATATATCATTCTGACCGTTTCTGCCTGTTCCTCATTGATAACATAGGTATCTCCAACACGGTCATAACCTAAAATATTACCGTTTCCATAGAGAACACCATTATCACGGCTGATTTTCTGACCTGCTTTTACACGCTCGGAAGTCTTGCGACTTTCTTCCTGTGCCAATGTTGCCATAAGAGATAGCCGCAGTTCTCCATCTCCGTCCATTGTCCAAATATTATCGTCGATAAAAAACACCTCAACGCCTATGCCTTTTAACTCTCTTGTAACAACAAGGGTATCCACAACATTTCGTGCAAAACGGCATACCTCTCTGGTAACAATTAAATCAAATTTACCTTGCTTGGCATCTTCAATCATTTTCAAAAAGGCAGGGCGTTTTTTTGCCTGTGTTCCCGTGATACCTTCATCAATATATCGTTCACAGACCGTCCAGTTCGGATGATATTTTACTTGGTCATCATACCATTGTAACTGATTTTCCAATGCAGATAACTGTGCTTCGTGTTCTGTTGAAACACGACCATAAATAGCAACTTTTCTGGCTCTGTTTCTGTCAAACAGAGAATAATCTGTGAGCTTAAATCTGTAATTATATTCATTTACTGCTGTGTTCATTAAGCATACCTCCAATTCATTTTTCTGAATATATTGTACTGATTATCAAGCCGCCTGTGAAATGTGCGAATTTGCGTGTTTCACGATATTTGTATATGTGGCTTGATTTATCATTCCTTTTTCAAGAAGTATCTCAATGAGTTTCAGAGCCGCTACATTTTTATCTACCTTAATTTCATTCATTATTGACCTCCCTCAAAGAAATACTAATGGCAAGAGCTTTATCGGCTCTTGCCATTATGACTGTGGATAGCATACCAACATATTTACGCAGGCGTTGTTTGTCTATGGTGCGGATTTGTTCAAACAGGATAATTGAGTTCTTATCCAAACCTTCAAAATCATTGATTAAAGTGTGTGTCGGCAATTTTGCTTTAGTGTGTATTCGGCTTGTGATGGGTGCGACAATGACCGTAGGGCTATGCTTATTGCCGACATCGTTTGAAATGATAAGTACAGGTCTTGTTCCGCCTTGCTCCGAGCCGATAACAGGATTTAGATTTGCGTAGTAAATATCTCCACGCTTGATTTTTCTTTCCATTATGTTTGACCTCCCAGATTTATTTAGGCAGGTATGTTCTGCCTATGTAGGCAGCCAAACAAAAGGAAGTATTTAAGGTCGGGAGAGTATAAGCAAAATCTCTGTTCCTATGACTACCTTTTATCTGGCTTTATGATAGGAGCATTTCAATTTGTCCTCGACACCCCGAAATGCTATGGGAAGTCGCCAAACGGTCAGTAGCGAACTGACACCACGGGAGTTCCACCCCTCTGACGGTCTGCCAGAGCCGCCCTCATTGCCTGCGACGGTTTTATCACGCTCGGACTGTGACTGGACGGGAGTACCATTATTCTCTTTGTGGGTTATGGCGAAATCGGAAGCAATCCGATATTTTCAGTCGGTAATGAATGAGATCACCCCCTTTCATCGCTCGCTGCTTCTTAACAGGTCTTGGCGTACCGCTGCACACGCTTATGCTCATCACAATCACAAAGAGGAAGTATTTGGCGAATGGATATTCGGTTGTCAAGGATCACTCCCGTTTTCGCCACACAAAGCAAAACAGGTGGAAGGAATTTAATCCCTCTCACCTGTTTGCTCACTTAAAAGCGGTTTCGTATAGGCTAAAATTAAAATTTTTCAAAAAGTTTTTTTAACTTCTTTAGTGCAATGTCAACGCTTCCTTTAACCGCCATTTTGGTGCATCCCTCCAACTTGGCAATCTGCTCATAGGACAACTCTCCGAAAAAGTACAACAGCAGCCTGCGTCTTTGTGTTTCGGGCAGTTTTGATATTGCCTTATGTAGCAGTTCGTATTCGATGCACCTTGAAACGGTTTCCTCAAGACTTTCTTCCTTATAAAAAACTCGGTCATTCAAGGAGTTTTCTGTCAACTCGGAGTGTTCAATGTGCCTGCTCACCCGATTAAGATAGGAAATATCCTCAAGCTCAAAACGGTTAAACAGGTCATACAGCACTTTCTCTATTTCAATATTTTGCATAACACCCCGCCCATCTTTAAAAGAGAGGTAATATCTGCCCTCTACAATCATCAGCGTATAAGGGTTATGCTTGTCCTTTTTTCGGTTAGGATGTTTTTCATTCATTCTTTGTTCCTCCAATCAATCTGAATTTTTGAAATTTCAGATTGATCGGCGGTGAACGACACCCTACGCCACAAACAGGCTTACGACTTAATTCAACAAAAAACGACAAAAGAAAAACCGCAAAGGCTGTCAAACCCTTACGGTTATAAGAAATAACAATTCTATTATATAGATATTTAACATCTACTTTTGGAACATAATTTCCCCAAATGGAGATAAGAATTTTTTTAACAGATTATTCTCATCTCTATCGAACGGTATGTAAATAACTGCTGCTTAAAATCAGCAGCACAGTGTTATCAGACCAACACATAAGAAATCCCTCCAAACTTGAAACAGGTCTGGAGGGATAAAATAGCCATCTGAGCATGACAAAATTGCCCACCAAAACACCGTTTTTTTTATTTGGCGGACTTGTCAAATTCTATATTCATGTAAAAAAAGAGCCGATGACTTATGAGGTTATCTCACAAGTTCATCGGCTCTGCGTCTATGCGTCTGGCTCTTTGATGACGGTTATATGTAATTTCTTTGCATTTATTAAAGTTTCTTTCTTACATTTCGGACAGTAAAGAGGATAATTCTTTAAAACAGTATCTTCTCTAACTCTATCACGGGTTTTGTTGCCACAAATCGGGCAAATTATCCATTCTGAAATCATAAATTATCCATCTCCATTTATCATGTTTTATTTAATCTTTCTATTTTATATTTACTATCTTGACAAATTCATATCGTACACTTATCTGGAATTACTATTATTCTCTAAACTTTTTTCAAGAATAAAGAAAATATCGTACCTTTTTCATCGGATGCCACCTTGATATACCCGTTCTGCTTATTCACAATATCACGGGTAAGATATAAACCGATCCCTACACCGTCAACTCCTGCTGACTGCTTTCCACGGTAAAATCTGCCGAAGATTTTTGCCTGTTCTTCTTCAGGAATGCCAATTCCGTTATCGGATACATCCAATCGCAAATACGATGGATATTCGGTGATTTTCAAGTCCACAACTCCTCCGCTTGGTGTATATTTCACAGCATTGTCAAGTACATTGGTAACAGCTTCTGCCGTCCAGTTAAAATCAAGCAGGGCTTCAAAGGTCTGCCCACAATCAAAGGTAATCGTAATATTTTTATCCCTTGCTTTGGCATAAACCGTTTTTACCGCTTGCATAACAATATCATTTAAACTGCTTTGTTCAGGTTTTAATCGGATAATGCCACTTTCCAAACGGGACATTTTAATCAAACTGTTTGTCAAAAAAGTCAGCTTTTCAAGGGACATCTGCAAGGTGGCAATATATTCCCTTCTCTCCTCATCGGATAACCCTGTATCACCTAATAACTGTGCAAAGGTGTTTGCCGCTGCTACGGGCGTTTTAATTTGATGCGAAATATCGGAGATTAAAGTTTTAATCTGTTCTTTCTCCTGTGTCAGCATTTGATTCTGTGCCTTTAAAATATTGCGGAGTTTTAGAAGTTGATGCTGCAGCCGTGCGGTCAGGGTATCCTCAGCTTCTGAAAAGACCGTCCGTTCCTGCTGTTCTACCAATGCTTCAATGAGCAGCGTAATCTCCTCTAACAGATTATCATTATAGCGGTTGTGCAGAAAGTCCAGCAGGAACAACAGACCCCCAAAAAATACAAATGCAAAAGAGATAAAAAGCGTACGGAAAAGGATGTCCTCCATAAAAAAGAACACACCAACAGATACCACCGCTGTAGCAGTACCTATAATTAAAATCAGTTTTCTATAAATCACAAAATGCTTCATCGTCATTCTCCAAAAGAGTAGCCCATGCCAAAAACTGTTACAATGTATTCCTGCTTTTCATCATTCAGTTTCTGCCTTAGCCGCTTAATATTCACACGCACGGTATTATCATCAACAAAGTTTCCATCTATATCCCAAAGCTGTTCCAAAAGCATTGCCTTTGTAACAACCCTTCCCCTGTTTTCCATTAGATAAAGGAGCAATTTGTATTCTGTTGAGGTCAAATGTATTTCCTGTCCCTTCATCAAAACAAGACACTTTTCTTTATCTAACTCTAAATCTCTGTATTTCATACGAAATTTTCCTACGCCACTTCGTTTTAGAACTGCCAATACTTTTTTCCGTAAAACTTCGATAGAAAAAGGCTTTGATATATAATCATCACAACCCACGCCAAACCCTTCCAACATATCTTCTTCCGTATCATTAGCAGTTAGAAATAATACGGGTGTTTCCGATGTTTCACGAATTTTTTCACAAAATTCCAAACCATTGCCGTCAGGCAGGTTAATATCAAGCAGAAACAAATCATACTTTTGTTTTTGGTATTGCTTCAATGCTTCCAAATACCCATAGACTGCTGTGACCATATGCTCGTCTTTTTTTAGGGCGATAGAAATACCCTTGCTCAGAATTTTGTCATCTTCAAGTAGAAAAATATTTGCCATAGCCGCAAAACGCACCACCTTCCTCAATATACAAAATTGCAGGAACAGACGCAGCAATGCTGCGTCCGTCCCACAACCTCATTTAACTATCAAAATTGTGCAGTCTTTCAATGACCGTTTCATCAGAAGTTGCCTTGTAAACAATGGCAGGAACGCTTAAGCAAATTACAAAGATTGCTGCGATCAAACCGATGACAAGTGCAACAGGGTATTTAAATACTGCATAGTTTGCCATATGCGGAACTGCATCTGCCACCAACATTAGGAACGCATTACCAAAAGTCATAATCAGCAGAGTAGAAATCAGAGCATAAATACCGCCTTCTAAGGTCAATATCTTCCTGATCTGCTTTTTCGTTGTTCCGATACTTTCCATAATGGCAAATTCATTTTTCCTTGCCACCACACCCGTCAACATAACATTTACAAAGTTAATCAAGCCGATGACAATGAGCAGAATTGCAGCACCGTTTCCCAGCAAGCTCAAAGAGTAGTTCATCTGGTTATATAGTTCTTTCTGATTCACGGAAGATTTCATCTGCCACTCCGATGTGGTCAAGGTACTGTTGATCGCCTGTAATTCGCTGTCAATTCGCTCTAAATCGTTGAAATTCTTAATGTCAACGCCGATTGCGGAAATTATTGGTTCTTTTGTCAGGCGTTCCATACCCGCTTCGCTGACAAAGATAACATCTGGCACCATATTTATTTCTTTGCGTCTGCCAATACCTTCTGAAAGAGTATTATCATAATCGTCATAGTAAAAAGCTCCGCCAATTTTGAAATCAGTTGCCTTGCCGTCTGTACTGTCGGCAGTTAGTGTCAATGTTTCACCCACTAAAGCGGTATTAGGAGCGTTATATTCGGTATCTTTTCCTGCAATCGCTGTTTCGCCACGCTTAAATGCTTCCATGTCAATAGGCGTATCAGGATGCTCTGCATTGTATTCTTCCAGTACCCTGTCGTCTGGAAGCGTTGTAATATAGCAGCCATAGTCACCAGATTCAGCGTACCCTTTCAGTGTTTCTATCGTCTGTTCATAGGACTGCCCCTTTGCTTTATATTTGCTGTCCTCATATTTGATTTTCATAAAGCCTTCTAAATCGTTTTCATTAAAGTCAATACCTGCCCAGACTGTTTTTTGAACATCTATATTTTTAATACCGTCAAGCTGCTTGATTTGTTCTACAAAGTGTTCGTCAAACTGCGGTACTTCTTTATTGAGCTGTTCATACTGTTCAAACTGAATATCAGTGTATTCAAAGTTATAGTCCATATATTCCTTAATAAAGTTCTCAGCCGACATACTGCTTATAACCCCATTTACGCCTAAAATCATAGTAATTCCCATAAACAAGGACATAAACACAAGGGCAGCACGCTTTTTGTCACGGAATACATTATGAAATGCCATCACATGCAGCTTGCCACCATTGGTGGAATTTCTGCTTTTTGTTTTCTTCGGTGCAAAATTCTGAAACTTCAATGCTTCTATTGGCGAAATTTTTGCAGCCGCTTTTGCAGGAGCATTGCAGGCAATCCAAACGGTTACTGCTGAAAAGATTACGGACAAAATATAGATAGATGGATGGAAAAACACTTCGGCATCCATCATCGACTTGCCCTGTTCAAAACCCTCGTTCAACACAAATGGAACAATTCCAAAGGAAACAGCGGTGGCTAACAAAATACCAATCGGGATACCAATGCAAGCAAACTTAACTGCCTGATTTTTTACCAGTGATTTAATCTGTTTTTGCGTTGTTCCAAGCGTTTTCATCAAACCGTAAAAACGGGTATCATTTGAAATGGATATATACAAAACATTGTAAATAAGGAGATACCCGCTGCCAATAATAAAGAATACCAATAGGATTACCATTGCAATCACTGAACCGCTTGATGATTTCATGGAAACCGCACCGCCGAAAGATTGATTTTCGTTAAGCTCCACATCTTTTTGAATACGATAAAAATCATCAGGCATTTTATTCAACGACAAAGAAAGAACGCCGTCCTCTGCCATTGTATAGCCTGCATTTTTGCAATACGCTTCGGAAACAAAGCCCATTCCCGTGCCTGTATAGGAATGAAACCATCCGCTTAAAGTGAAATTTTTTTCCTGCTGACCGTTTTTATCATAATAGGACAGAGGGATTTCCATATTCAGCTTCGGCTCTTTCATTCCAAGCTGTGAAAGAGCATCCTTTGACAGCATAATTTCATTTTCATTTGAGGGATATTTCCCTTCTATATCTTTGATTGTTTCTTTATAGTGTTTATCCCATTCAGTAGTGTCGTAATACGAAAGTGCGATAGAAAGATCACGCCCCTCATCGTTCTTCTCGGCAACCGAGCCGACCATATACTGCGTACCGACGGTTTTAACATATTCCAAATTCTTAATCTGCTGTTCCTGCTTTTCTGTCGGCATCGCAAGGGAAGCATTAGCGGTCGTGCCTGCGGTACGCACCTGCATTAACTTCATATTTTCCATATAGTTAATGCCCAAACTAAACACGGTAGTAATCATAAATGTAGTGAGAACGATCGCAAACACCGCAAACAGGTTACGAATACGGTTTGCTTTCATCATTCCCTTTTCTACTCGCTTAACTGCTTTTTTATTTCGGTTAGCGTGCATATCTGACACCTCCCGAAACAACCTTGCCATCCTCAATGCGGATTGTGCGGTCTGCCATTTGAGCGATTTCCTCATTGTGCGTGATCATAATGGTGGTTTGGTGGAACTGACGGCTAATCGACTGCATCAGCAAAATAACATCCATACTTGTTTTTGAGTCCAAATTTCCAGTCGGCTCATCGGCAAGGATAATGGCAGGCTTTGTCGCAAGGGCACGGGCAATCGCAACCCTCTGCTGCTGACCACCTGAAAGATTATTCGGCATATTCTTAAGCTTTTGTTCCAAGCCAAGAGTATGGATAATCTCTTTTACAAATCTTGTATCGGTCTTGCCACCATCGATCTCAATAGGGTACACAATGTTCTCATACACATTAAGAACAGGAAGCAGATTATAATTCTGAAAAACAAAGCCAATGTTTCGACGCCTAAAAATCGTCAGTTCCTCGTCTTTCATTTTCAACAGTTCTTTTCCTCGGATAGTAACACTACCAGAAGTAGGACGGTCTAACCCACCAATCATGTTGAGTAGTGTAGATTTACCGCTGCCCGATGTACCGATAACAGCAACAAATTCGCCTTCCTCTACGGAAATGGATACCCCATCCAAAGCATGGACTTCGTTTTCTCCGCTTCCGTATATCTTTCGTAAATCTTTTGTTTCAAGTATTGCCATATTAAAACCTCCAAATTTCTGTTTTTATTTTGTAAATTCAGTATAGCAACCACTTCTTACAATCTCATTACAATCCAAACTAAAAAATAACAGCATTTCTTTTGTTCCTACCATGCACTTTTACGAATTGATTTCTTTTTTTAATGAAGCAATCCACTCCTCTATTGCCTCTGCCAATGTGTATTGTTGCCGTAAAACTGCCATACCCGTAACAGGAATATCTTCTTTACTCTTTTTCAAAGCAATATTTTCTTCCAGATATTTTTTCAATACCTCCATACTGCTCTCAATATTATCCAGACATTCTTGCTGTCTTTCTCTGGACATACTGTCCAGATTTACAATGACAGCATTAAAATCCAAAAAAATGTTTATCGGCTTACAGGATATTTCAAGCATCAATTTTTCAAACTGCTGTTTCCCTTTTTCAGTTAAAGAATACACTGATTTTTCTGGCATTTTACCCTCTTTTTCTATATGACTTGAAATATATCCTTTTTCCTCCAACTGGATAACCTTTTTATAAATAGACGGGGTACTAATTTTTACCCATTTTGAAATATTGCGGTACTCTACCAACTTTTGAAGGTCATACGCACTCAGAGGTTCTTTCTTTAACATTCCCAAAACAATTAAGTCAATGGTCGCCATATCAATTTCCTCCTTTACTCTCTTGACAACTACTATAAATTATAGTAGAATACCACTTGCGTTTCAACTGCTATAATTTATAGTAGTATATTTTATTCTATTTGTCAAGTGAAAGGAGAAAGAACACTATGGACAATCAAAACAGAAAATTGGAGTTATTGGGCAATGCTCCAATTCCAAAAGCCCTTTTAGCTATGGGTATTCCAACAATGATTGGTATGCTCATCAACGCCTTGTACAATCTTGTTGATGCCTATTTTGTAGGTGGCTTAGGCGAAAGTCAAATGGCTGCCATCTCGGTTGTGTATCCTCTCGGTCAAGTAGTCGTCGGCTTAGGATTACTTTTTGGCAATGGGGCAGCATCCTACATTTCTCGACTGTTAGGACAAAGAAATAAGGATCAGGCAAACAAAGTGGCAAGCACTGCACTATATAGCAGTCTTGTTGTCGGTGCAATTATGATTGTTTTATCAATCCTCTTTTTGAACCCCATTCTAAGACTTTTAGGTGCAACAGAAAGTGTCCTTCCTTATGCGGCTACCTATGCCGGTATTTACATTGTTTCTTGCATTTTCAATGTTTTTAATGTCACAATGAACAATATCGTGACAAGTGAAGGAGCAGCAAAAACTACAATGTGTGCCTTGTTGTTAGGTGCAGTCCTCAATATCGGGTTAGATCCATTATTTATATACACTTTTAATTTTGGTGTTGCAGGAGCTGCTATTGCCACAGCAATTTCTCAGGTAGTATCTACTCTTGTGTATCTGTTTTATATTTTCAGACAAAAAAGTGCTTTTCAGTTTAGAATAAAGGACTGTACCTTTTCTAAAGAAATTCTATCTGAAATTTTCAAAATTGGCGTTCCGACACTTGTATTTCAATTATTAACAAGTATTTCTATCTCTCTAATAAACAATGCCGCTGGTAATTACGGCGATTCAGCCATAGCGGGAATGGGCGTTGTTACCCGTCTTATATCTATGGGCAGCTTAACAGTATTTGGTTTTATCAAAGGTTTTCAACCGATTGCAGGTTACAGTTATGGGGCGAAAAAATTTGATCGTCTGCGTACTGCAATCAAAATTTCCATCTTATGGTCAACTATTTTTTGTGTGATCGTAGGTTTATTATTCAGTCTGTTTTCTACGACCATTGTTTCACAGTTTACAACTGGAAACACAGAAATGATTCACATTGGAGCTTCCTCTTTAAGAGTAAACGGTATTACATTTATGCTGTTTGGATACTACACGGTATATTCCTCTTTATTCCTTGCTCTTGGAAAAGGAAAAGAAGGGTTTATTCTTGGAGCTTGCCGACAAGGTATCTGCTTCATTCCCGTTATCTTAATTTTTCCATTTATATGGGGATTAAACGGTATTTTATATGCACAGCCGATTGCCGATGTTCTCTCTGCACTTATTACAGTATTTATGGCAATCCCTTTGCATAGAAGTTTAGCTGTTGCCGAACAGAAAATGAAGATAACAGCTTCTATCCCCTGTGACAGGCAATAAAATCAAGCATAAAAGTAGTAACAGAGCCGATGAACTGTGAAAGCTTTCTCAAGTTCATCGGCTCTGCGTCTGTGCGTCTGGCTCTTTGATGACGGTTACTTGTAAATTCTCGACTTCAATTAAAGTTTCCTGTCTACATTTCGGGCAGTAAAGAGGATAGTTTTTCAAAACTGTGTCTTCTCTGATTTTGTTTCGGGTTTTGTTCCCACAAAGAGGACATAAAATCCATTGGGAATTTATACTCAGCATATTATCCTCGCCTTATAAGGTCATGTAACCGATTATCTGTAACAAATTTCTTTTTTCTGGGGTCACCCTCTGCACGATAGATTACTAAGCTGTCTAAATCAAATATTGAACTCCAAACTGTTTCAAAATCTGGCTCATCATCATATTGGCACATAAACCCATAATCACCTTTTAAGAGATGTTCGGTAGTTTCAATGTATTCATCTTTTATGCGTTCCGAAGAAAAGCTGTCTAATACTGTCCTGTAACGCCTGTGCGAGTCATAATCATTTCCTTTTGCATCGTCATATGGTTTCATCTCATCAGATGTAAAACTATTAACAGTACAAACAATACTGCCATTTTCAAAAATTTCTGCCGCCCGAACTTTTTTGAGAATTGGCGTACATTCAACCACTACCATATTGCCTTTTTTATCTGCAAGTAAAATATTGCAGTTAGAAGATACTGGCAAGCCCATAAGAAGGGAAACCGCCTGTTCGGTATTATCTGCCTTTTCAAGCAAATATCTTACAATAAAGCAAGAATTGAAACCTGCTTTTATCTTTTCAAGGTCGGTCATTACAAAAGTCATTGCTACAGCAAATCCGTGTTCATTCACTCCTTCTTCGCCGTTAATGAAAGAGGAAGTAGTGATATTGAACCTGTTTCCATTTTTCGGTGCATAGATTTCACTTTTGCTTCCTTCACGCAGATAAGGTGGTAAGTCATTATTTCTACCGTATATTGTTCTGCCATTGCTTGAATATGCAAAAGCAGTACAGCCCCTAACCTCAACGGGGATGTTGTTCTCCAAGTTATACATACAGCAGCCCATACACAACATCCAAGAAATGAAGTGTAGATAATCTGTGCCAATGGCGTCACTTACGCCTCTTACTTCCTCACATATCTCTGGGAAAAACTTTCTTAAAATTTCTTCGCTTTGTTTCCCGTGTTCCAATTGAAAATTATCCAACTGGAGTGGAAAGGAAATATGAGCTTTTTGAAATATGTTTCCTCTTTTTACGCCCATCTGATAATGGTCGCCTTTTAATCTTAAATGATACATACTTAAATCTCCTTTGCTTTTTTGATTGCAATCCACACCTCGGAATGTCCTTTGGATGGCTGTCCTTTGCAGACTGGATATATTTCAACATCTGGAAGTCCTGCATATTCATAACCAGAAAACGGTAGAAATTCTGTCAAAAATCTGCGAAAAACACTCTGCACATCTTCCTTAAATACTCCGTCGTTTTCAAAAACAACCCACATACCCTCTGGTATCATGTATTCTACCATTCCCTCTGGCACGGGAATGTTGCTCGAAACAGCGATATAATAATATATATCCTCTGGATTATTATAAACGCTGACTCCTAAAATGCCGTCTGGATTTTTGTTTGATAGCTCTGCTAATTTGGAGATACTGCCATCCAATACTGCCTTTTTCCAGAACGCAGGAACATTCCGCATATTTTCCTCTGCATCTTCAACAAGAGGTATTCTAATTCCTATAATGCGAATACTTTTCTTTTCTTCAATGTGATATGCCATTGCACTGCCTCCCAAAACTATTATAGAAAATTGGATTGATGGATATGCACACAAGGTACATCCCATACTTTTTGCCGCTATAGGTGCTATCCCGTGTACGCTTTGAAAAGCACGGTTAAAGGATGTTGGAGATGAATACCCGTATTTGTGAGCAACATCAATAACCTTATTATCTGTTCTTTGTAACTCAAATGCAGCCTGTGTCATTTTACGGCGGCGTATGTACTCTGATAGTGACACTCCTGATACATAAGAAAAAATCCGTTGAAAATAATATGTTGAACAACAAGCTATATGAGCTGCTTCATCATAGGATATTTCCTTGTCTAAGTTTTCCTCTATGTAATCAATGGCTGCTCCAAGTCTTTTCAACCATTCCATTTACTTACCTCCTCATATATAAGCATACAAGAATACGAGCATATTTTCCTCGCTTTTCATGTCCGCTTTTGTAAACTTATCTATAGTTTATCCGAATAAAAAATTAGTTTCAAGTATGTCAAGCGTGCTTTAATCTCTTGTTACAAGAGATTAAACTTCCTATGCCAAGAGATTTCACATCGTTTAACTGGAAGCCGCATCTCTGTAAAATATAAGAGTAAAATTTTCAGAGAATAGGTGGTGAGCTAATGGACGAAAGGAACAATAATTTTGACTTCGATTTTACACCGATAGGACAGGCAATCAAGAAAGCAAGGACAGCAAAAGGTATGACCAGAGAGCAGCTTGCTCGTATTGTAGATTATGACCCAAGACATCTTCAAGCGATTGAAAATGAGGGACAAAAGCCAAGTCTGGAGCTGCTCATTCAGCTTGTGACAATGTTCGGTGTATCGGTTGATGAATACATATTCCCAGATAATGAGGTCAAAAGAAGTTCCGTCCGCAGACGCTTAGACGCAGAACTCGACAAACTAAACGATAAAGAGCTGTCCATAGTTGAAGCAACTGTCAGCGGACTATGTAAGGCAAAAGAGCCAGAGGAATAAACCTCTGGTTTTTCTTTTGCCCATTTTTAATAGGCAGGAACACCGTAACCATAGATGGAGCTGCTTCCAACCGTATATTGCTTTTGTCTGCAAGCATCGCCAGAATTACCCTCCACGGTGTAAACGACACCGTTTTCGCATTTCTCCACAATGCCTACATGGTCGGTTTCTCCGTCGCCTTCCCAATCAAAGAAAATAATATCGCCTGCCTGCGGCTCGTAGTTTCTGTCTTGCCATTGTCCGTTACCCTTAAACCAATTTGCACCATCCACGCAGCCTGCGAATTTCGGGATAATCCCGCTTTCGATATAACCACACTGGTCGGCACACCAAGATACAAAGCAGGCACACCATTCCACACGCCCCTCAAAGCCGTACCAACTCCAATAAGGCTGCCCGCCCTCATTTCCGAGCTGTGTCAAGGCGACCTCCACAATCGCCTGGTTGCCGCCACTTGTGAACGCCCGCCCGTATGGATAATACCGCAGCACATGGGCAGGATACTGCGTGTCGCCATAGCTGTCCCAACCTAACCGTGACGCCTGCATGGTAGAAAACTCCACCGCATTGGCATAGGAATAGCCGCCATAGTTGGTCTTAGCCCACGAGATATAGCCATTACCGAAATTGTAACCTTGCAAGGCAAATTTAATATGCTCCATATCAATCGGATTTTCCACCTCGGCAGAGATAAGGGCAGCCTTTAATTCCTGCACCCCGCACTCAATCGAATATTCTGGGTCTTGTATCCCATTCGGCTCGTGTGGATACCTTGTGTTAAAGCTGCCTTCCGCCGCCTGCATCGGGTCAAGTCCACGCCCGCCAGATTCCTGCATCATTACTGCCTTGATAAGCTCCACATATTCGGGAATACCATACTGTTTGGCATATTTCTGTATCAAAGGCTCATAGGCTTCCACCTCTGCACTGACAGGGGTATAGGCGTTGCTCCCGCTTCCGCCGCCAAACAGGGAAACAGCACAGCCGAGCAGGACAACAATGAGAATAATCACAACTGTAATCCAACCACCTGCAATTAAAGCGGAAATCAGAGCTTTTGTTCCTGCAATAATCGCCTTGACCGCAGCTATGGTGGCTCTGACCGTCGCTTTGGTTGCTTCGGCGGTTGCCTTTGCGGTGGCTTTTGCCGCCTGTGCCGCCTTTTGAACAGTTTTCGCAGAAGCCTTTGCCGCTGCCTGTGCTGTTTTTACCGAGGTTTCCGTCGTTTTGATTGCCGCCTTAGAAGTTGCCTGTGCGGTTTTAATTCCCTTTTCGGTTGTCTTGACCGTTCCCTTAGCAGTTGCTTTCACCGCTTTTTCTGTATTTCGGGCTGTGGTCTTAATCATTTTTTGCCCCTGCTGTCGGGTCTTTATCAACTGCGATTTTGCTGTCTGGGAAACATCGGGGGCAGAAGAACGGCTTGCAGCCCCGTGACGGATCTGCAAGCCGTGTTGTTCTGACATATTCTGTGCTGCTTTCTGTTCTGCGGCTTTGACAGCCCGACTTTTCTTGAAATCGCTTATTTTATCTTTTGCCTTACCGATATTCTTCTGCGTTGTCTTGACTGCCTTTTGCCCCTGCTTATTGAACTGGTGGATACCTTCGTCTTTTACACGGTCTGCCGCATAAGAAATCCTATCCGCAGCATATTCTGTGGCAGAGTTTTCATCAGCGTAATATCCCTGTTCCGCTTTTTCCTTTATCCCTACATAGGCAGACTTCATACGCTCACTGGCTATGGCGGCTTTATCTATGGTCTTTATCGTGCCTTTAACCGCATCTCTGGTTTTAATATCAGCCATAGAAAACCTCCTTTCCCAGAGAATTTGCGTTCAAATCAGCCGACCATTTTTGCCACTACAACGAGCCTGCCGTTCTGTGCGGAGTATTCGCAGGTGGAAAGGGTAATGAGCCTGTCGCCGTATTCAGCGGTCACACCTGTATCATACAAAGCAAGTTCCTTGCACTTCCCGACATAGGAATTAAATTCTTCCTCATTCTCTGCATCAACAAAGTCGTAGTATCGAAAGCCATCAGAACTGTACGCCACAGTCTTAAATACAGCGACGATTTCATACTCTGCCTGCTCTGTAAGGGTATCAAACTGAACACTCTTGTGTTCCTCATAAAAGCTCTTGGACTTGTAATCCTCCAATGCTCCAAACATCTTGCCACCCTTGATGTGATGACCGTAGATAACCAGATTGTCACTTTCGGCAATATCACAATTCTCCTGCACATAAGGCGTACCTAAGTCGCTGTACTCTTTTTCAAAATTGTGCTTCAGATAGAAATTCGGATTGTTCCTGCTCTGCATCACAGGATAATTGATTGTCGTGCCGGCAATGGAAATCCAACCGACCATATCCTCATTCTGTAAATACAATTCCTGATACTTGGCAAGCACATCTTCTCCCTCGCTAATGGGGATATCGTCTGGCATGGTTTCCTCCGTGGGAGCTTGCTCTACTATTTTGGCAATCTCCTCAAAGGCTTCCGTCTGTTCGTCCACCTGTGCATAGTGATGGTAAATACGGAAGCCGCAAAAAGCCGCCGTACCTAACAGGCACACGGCGGCGGCAACACAGATAATAGATTTATAATTCTTCATAGGCTTTTCCTTTCTTATCTTGAAATTTCCGTCTGTTTTCTGGGAGCAGGAAGCTCCCTGCAATATTCGGGGTATCTGACCTTGATACCCTCCATAAAGTAGGGAGCAAACTCACAGCAAAACAACTCCTCTGGCGTGAAATACCGTTCCCGCCCTTCCTCTGCATACCCGTTCCAAAGGTTAAAAGCAAGATGGCAGACCTTGACTGTTCCGCTTGTCTGCCAGCCGCCGTGCATACCCTCTGGCTCGATGCAGTCCTCCTTGAAATTGAACATCTGGTTGATGTTCGCCCTCGTTTCCGAAGCGATACCCATCACATAGAAAAATGCCCTGTGATAACAGTCGTTCACTCTGCATTTCATCATATTTTCCAGAAAGAAATCACGGTGAGCCGTATCACGGAATTTAATATCAGCCATAAAAGACCTCCTTTCTTAGACCTCACCGAACTTGGTCGTCATCAACTTGTAAAGCTCGGTATTGCGTGGGAACTTGTTTACAAACGGCACAAGGGAGCTGCCAACTTTGAGTAATCCCTGTCCTGCACCGACATTCGTGATATAACTCATCTGAAGGTCGGAGATATTAAGGAGCTTGGCAAGCTCAAGTCTGTCCGTAGATGCTTGGTTAAGCATAATGATAAATTCGCTGTTAGCAAGCATCGTCCTTGCCGTATGGCTCTGCAAAAGGTCGTCTACATTCTGCGTAATACCCGTACAGTACGCACCGTATTTACGCACACGCTTCCAGAGGGTAAAGAGGAAGTTTGCAGAGTATTCGTGCTGAAAGAGCAAATAGATTTCATCAATGAAAATAAAGGTATTTCTGCCTTTGGCTCTGTTCTGCGTGATACGATTTAAGATACTGTCAAGCACCACAAGCATACCGATAGGCTGTAACTGCTTACCCAAATCCAGAATGTCATAGCAGATAAGGCGGCTGTGGGTATCCACATTGGTATGCTTGGCAAAGGTGTTGAGAGAGCCATCTGTAAATAATTCGATAGCAAGGGCGATTTCCTGTGCTTCTGGCTCATTCTGCTTTAACAGCTCCTCACGGAAGTCCTGCAAGGTGGGCGGCGTTCCCATATAGTTGCCCTGCTGATAGTAGCGGTACACGCTTGCCGTACATCGGTCAATAATGGATTTCTGCTTTGCTCCCAAGTTCGTGCCGCCAATGAGCTGTTCGCAAAGGGATAAAATAAACTCGGATTTCAGAATGACAGGATTTGCACCGTCACCGTAATCGGAGTTCATATCCATAGCATTGATGTGATTTTCACTTGTCGCAGAGATATGAATAACCTCTCCCTGCATTGCTTTAACAAGCGGGGAATATTCACGCTCTGGGTCAATGATGATTATATCGGCATTAGGGTCGGTCAGAATGATATTCGTCATTTCTTCCTTTGCAGTAAAAGATTTTCCTGCACCCGACACACCGAGAATAAAGGAATTGCCGTTAAGAAGCTGCCTGCGGTTGGCGATAATCATATTTTTGCTGATGACATTCTGACCGTAATACACACCATTTTCGTGGTAGATTTCCTGCACTCGGAATGGGATAAACACTGCAAGGCTCTCTGTTGTGAGGGTACGCAGGGCATCTATCTTCCGTACACCAAATGGCAGAGCTGTATTCAATCCGTCCATCTGCTGATATTTCAGCACCGCAAACTGGCACAAATGCTTTCTTGCGGTAGTCAAGAGAGCTTCTGTATCATTGTCGAGCTGCTCTTTGGAATCTGCCGTATGCACCATCGTCAGCACGGCAAACATCATTCTCTGGTCACGGGTCGTCAAATCGTCCAGAAATTCCTTGCTTTCTTTTCTCTGCTGTTCCAAATCATATGGGATAACGGCAGAAAAATTGTTGTTCTGGTTCTGCTTCCTCTGCCAATTCGTAATGTTAGTTTCCACACCAAGCAGACGGTTTTCCACCTCCCGCACGGCTTCATCTGTGGGAACGGGGATAATGTCAACGGACAGCATCATATTCCTGTTCAGCTCACAAAGCTCTGCCACCATACTGTCCTTGATATATGCCGCATACTCTCTGAGAAAAATTACACGCCCATATCTGTCACCCATTCTGAAGCAGTCGCTCTCAAATTCAAAGGTATCGGGGCAGATAAAATCCTTGAAATCGTGACCTTTCCGCATCGTCTGGGTAATATCGAAGTGGAACGCTGTTTCTTCTCCTGTACGGTAGAAGTCGTGGAAGATACGCAGCTTGTCGCCTGCGTCCAGTTCCACACACTTCGACCCCAGACGGTTAAAGTGGGTGATAAGGTCAGCCCCCACACGGGCAAAGTAGTTTCGGGCTTCCTCGATATTCTTCTTGCAGACAGATACAGTTACATACTTATCCTGTACGATGGAATTAGCCCCTGTCGCCTTATCCAGAAGCATTTTGTTGTATTCCTTGCGGTACTTATCCAGACCGTCATCAGCCATTGGGATTAAAATGGTCTGTTCAAAATCAGCTTTGTTCAAGCGACGGTTGTTGATAGTGATTTTCGTGGTCGCACCGCTGTCAAGAGAATTAAGAAGCTCCGAGTACTCAAGGAACATCGTTTCCTTATCTTCACGGCTTGCCACGGCATAATTTATATCCTCAAACTTAAAGGTCTTTGCGTACTTGTTCCTGCCTACAAGGAATATGCCGTCCTCCCAGATTGTCTTAATCGGGATAACATTCTGTACCGACTTCGGCACAACAAACTTTTCCCTGTCCTGCTTGAACAAATTTTTAAGAGTTCTCAGCATTGTTTACCTCCTTGCTGCGTTTCGCTTTTTTCTTTTTCGTTTTCTTTGGTTTCGGTGTCCTGCCTTTCTGCTTTTTCCGTACTGTCGTCAACCCTTTTTCATAGGCTTCAATGGTTGGCTTCATCGTTTCGTAATAGAGATTATCTGGCAGAAACATCAGCTTTTTCGGCATCAGAAATTCCGATTTAATCCACGCCCAGACAAACTGCTCTGCGGTCATACCGTTGTATTTGATAAAGCCCATAGCCGCAAAGGGGAACGCACCTAAGATACAAACCCAACTGAGGGTTTCCGTACCAAACCGTGGGCGGAGAAGGAAATACAAACCCACCGCCACGCCGCAGGCAAGGACAGAAAAAATGAACTGTCTGAGGGACAGTCCAAAAAACATACTCTCCGTATAATTACGGATTTCCTTATTTATCTTGACTTCCAATCATAGCACCTCCCTTACAAGCCCATCATTTCTCTTACAACACGGTCTGCCATTTTGACCGCACCGACAAGGACGAGCATATTGAACACAAGCTCCCCGATATAGCTCCATACCATTGTAACCGCCGCAGCATCAGGATTGACCACAGGCGGAGAAGAAGCAAACAGGGAAAAGATAATGCAGGCAAGCACGATAACCGCACCTTCAAGACACACGGCGGCATAGCTCTTAATGAAGCTCTTGCCAACGCTCTGGCTCGGCTCTCCCGCAAAAGCGGAAAGGGGTACGGGTGCAATGGCAGTATAGATATACAGCTTGAAAAACCTGCCGTATACCGACATAA
Organism: Coprococcus sp. AF38-1; assembly: GCF_003603945.1. Classification (NCBI taxonomy): domain Bacteria; kingdom Bacillati; phylum Bacillota; class Clostridia; order Lachnospirales; family Lachnospiraceae; genus Coprococcus; species Coprococcus sp. AF38-1. The sequence goes on along the minus strand of NZ_QVGO01000003.1, from coordinate 384,488 downwards.
TCATAATGAATGACAGCACTGTAATAAACAGCCCGCCTATCAGCGTGACCGCCCATAGCGGGATACTCTCAAAAAATCCGCAGTCTTCAACGGCTGTCACGATTTCCTGCGGCAACACCGTCTGCTGTGCCGAGCCAAATCCTGCGGCATTCATAATCGTGGAAATCATACCTTGCACAATCTTAAACAGTGCCATCATCAGTTCTAATCCATAGGTCACTGCACCTTTGGCAATGGCAAAGCGGATAAACAGTTTCAACGCCTGCTCTGGTCGCTTGACTTCTGCAAAATTTCCACAGGTTCTCATTACACCCACAACAAAGAACAGCACGAGCAGGGCAAGTCCGATAGCCTGCACTGCCCCGTGAATATCCACGATGACATTCCATATCGTGCCGCCCTTAAAATTCTCTGGGGATTGAGTAATGAGCTGCCATATCTCGGCTAATTTCTCATTCCAAGTGTTTAGGGCGTTCTCTAAATTCTGTACCACCCAGTTATCAGACATTTGACCACCTCCTTGATGATATTAGATAACGGGAGCGAGTTCCGCACTCGGCGGATCTGCTCCCGTTATCTTTTTGTGTCAGTCTGTTATCTTAGCCTGTGATAAGAGTCAAGATTTCCTTTGCGAAGGTAATGACAACGCCGCCTGCAAGGGTCAAAAATCCGTTAGCTCTCTGGGACGGGTCGTGGGATTTGAGGGAAAGACCAATCTGCACGATACCAAAGCCGAGCATAATCATACCGACAGCCCTCACCAGACCGAAAATGAAATCGGACAGATTGTTGACTACCTGAATAGGATCATTGGCAGCAAAGGCGGTTACGGAAGTACCAAGCACAAAGGTCATTGCCATAACAGCCATACAGTAATAGCGGAAGCCTTTCTTAACCTTTCCAGTCATCGGCAGCTTCGTGGTTTTCTTGTTCTCATTCTTCTTAAAAAGTTTCATATGGTAAATCCTCCTTATAAATTGAATATTTCTTCCAAGTCCTCATCAGACAGAAGCTCATAGGAAGTGCTGACAGCTGTCACGCTCACGGCGTTATCTGGAATATCACTGTCAAACACAAGAGTTGCGACAGCCTGCGTAGGCTCTCCGTGGATATACGGCGGTTGCCCTCCGTCAGCCGTCAGCTTCACATTCGGGTGCTTCAAGATGTCATACTTGAAGTCCATAACGGGGCGTTCCCCACGCACAAAAAGAAGTGCGTAACGGTTATCAAGCATACGCACTTCGTCTGGGGTCATCAGTTCACGCCCCGAAATCTGATAATTTGTTGAATAGTTACCACTTCGCCCAGAGCTTTTCCCGTAGGTGTTGGTATCAATGGTTTCCTTGCCCAAAAGATCTGACACATATTTGTGGGTGCTTTGCTCGTTGCCGCCCAGATACAGAAACTCATCGCAGTTGCCGACAATGCTTTCCCATTGCTTTTCAAAAAGGGCTTTGAGCTGTGCCAGATTTTGCAGGATAATGGATACCGATACCCCTCTGGAACGCATAACGGACAGGATTTTATCAAAGTCATCAGGCAATGAAACATTCGCAAATTCGTCCATTATGAAATGGCAATGCACAGGCAGGCTTCCGCCATACTTGTGGTCTGCCAGATAAAAAAGCTGTTGAAAGAGCTGGGTATAAAGGATACTGACAAGGAAGTTAAAGCTCGTGTCGTTGTCTGGTATCAGAGCGAACAGAGCGACCTTCTTTTCTCCCAGACTTGGCAGGTCAAGCTCATCGGTGGCGGTAAGCCCTGCAAGGCTCTCCAGATTGAATTTTTCAAGCCTTGCGGCAAGGGTTATCTGGATACTCTTTAAGGTCTTTGCACTACCACTGTGATAATCCCTGTAATACTTTAGGGCGATATGCTCTGGGTTTACCATTTCCAGACGGTCAAACAGCTCATCCAGAGGGCTTACATAGCTGTCATCGTCCTCTCGGACTTCGCCTGCACGGAGCAGCTCCATAACCATCGGGAAATTCTGTTCGTCTGGCGGTGCTTCATATTTCAGATAGAACACCAGAGCCAGAAGCAGCATACTCGCCGCCGTATCCCAGAACGGGTCTTGCGACTGTGAGCCTTTCGGCGTGGTCGCCTTAAACAGATTCGTTACCAACCTCTGAACATCGTTATCGTTCCGCAGATAGACAAAGGGATTGTAACAATGGCTGCGGTGCATATTAATAAGGTCAAGCACACGCACCTCATAGCCTTTGTTTTCCAACAGACCGCCGATGTCACGGACGATTTCGCCCTTTGGGTCGAGTATTACAAAAGATGTGTTGCACTGCATAGCATTTGGCTTGCAGAAAAACCTCGTTTTTCCCGCACCAGAGCCGCCGCAGACTAAAATATTCAGATTCCTACGGTGCTTTTTCCCGTCCAACCCGATACGGACATTCTGGGTCAAGAGCTTATTGGCTGACGGGTCTTTATCTCGGTACTTCTTATTCAAAGCACCTGCGTTGCCCCATTTCGCAGAGCCGTGTTCCTCACGCCTGCGGTAATTCCTGCGTGTAGAGAAATAAACGCCGATGCCCATAGCGTAGGCAAGTAAAAAAATAAGGACAGTCTTTACGCTGTCCTCACACACCATTATTTCAAACGGATTGCCCATCGCCACGGGCAGACCTCGGATAATCTCTACAAGACCGCCGCTGACATAGGGTGCTGTCAGCAGGGCAAGCCATACGACAGGAAGTATGCCGCAGACAGAAAGGATTAGGCTCGTTTTCTGGTCATCGTTCCTCATTGCACCTGCAATGCACGACCTTAACCTTTTTTGTCGGAGCGTGTGCCACCTTGCTTATCAGCTCGTCAACAGGCTCGGTGGGGCGTTCCTCCTGTAACTGCCTTGTACGCAGGGTGTTTAAGGCGTTGATGACGATATTCTTATCGTACTTATCAAGTGCGATATGGTATCGTTTCTCTCTCATAGTCTGCACCTCCGATTAGCGTTCCTGCTCTTTGTTCTTTGCAGGCTTGTTCTTCTCCATACTCTTATACATATCGCTCTGGATTTCGCCCAGAACATCACGCATCGTGCCAAGCTCTCCTTTGAATGCCTGTGTATCCATTTCCGCATACTCTCTGGGAAGTCTGGAAAAGTCAAAACCTCTGGTATCCACGCCATAACGGGAGCTTACCATATAGGCAACGCAGAAGGATTTGAAATCGGAAGCATCACGGCTCTCGTTGTGCTTAAAGTCATAGACCGCCGCCGACACTTCTTTTGCCATACTCACGAACAGCACTTCCTCGGAAAGCCCCTTCTTGACAAAAATGGTCTGCTGAGAGCTGTCATAATAGGCAGGCAGTTCAAGCTCACCGACAGGAACACAGGGTACAGGGCTTGCATCAATCAGAGCCGACACAAGCTCACGCATGGATTTCGGCTCCTGTTCCTGCTGCCTGTCCTTTGCCGAGGTTTCGGAAATATCATAAACCACTTTGGCATTGTAAGAGACGCCCTTTGTCCCGTCCTCACGGGTGTATTCCTTGCTCGGCTCAAGGATAATGATTTTCTGTGCGTCCTTGTTCACATAGACACGGTTCGCTTTCCATTTGCTGTACTCTTTAAGCTGCGTTGCTTCGGGCATCTGTGCTGATACCAGAATAGCGTTAGCCACGGAGTAACGGTCAAAGCGACCCTGCACATCAAGATACTGACGGAAGCTGTCGCCGCTTGCCACCATTTCAGAGCAGGTATTGTCAATCAGCTCATAGGCTTCTTTCCGCTGTGCCTGCTTTGCGGCAGCCCATTCCTCTTTATCAAAAGGTCTGTTGCCGCCGCTGAATACATCGTAAATACTCATAGCTGTTTACCTCGTTTCTTTGGATTTTGGTTTCTTTTTCTTTCTTGTGGGCTGTTTATGCTCCGTTTTCCTGTTAGCACTTTTCGCCCTGTCGGAAGCACCGCTTTTGTCCAGGTCGGAAGTGCCAATCTCTGCTTCCTGCTCCTTGCGGCTCTCCTTGATTTTCCGCAGTTCCTCTCTGACAGAAGGTTTCTCCTTAGTCATAGTAGCCCCCTCTGCGGACTTCTTTGGCTGCTCTAAGGTAGGCTCGGACTGAGGGGATTTTTCTGTCTTTGCCACCGAGGGGTTTGGGGCGTTTTCCTCCTTCTGGACAGGCTTGCCCATAAGCTCGTCAAGCAGCTTGTCTTTCTCCGCCTTTTCTTGCACACCAATATCTGGCTCTGGCTGACCGTCCTTTGCATCTTTGGATTTCTCGGCTTCCGTCACAATAGAAGCGGTATCCACCGAAGCAAGATTAAAGCGTTCCACGATACGACTGATTTTCGATGCGTCCTCGGCACGGGCGATGACATCGACCTCCGCATTGGGGTCTTTGTTTTTCCTGTCCGTGAGGACACAGTAAAGCACACCGTATTTTTTCGCTTCCTGCGTGAACTTCTTTAAGTCGCCGTTTTTGACGGTAAAGACTTTCAGCTCCTTACCAGAACGGAGCATACTCGTCAGCCTTGCTTTGCCTTTGGTTTTCTTTTCTTCTTTGAGAATGGAATACAACAGGATAGCGATGTTCTTCGCACCTGCACCTGTAATTTTGGCAGCGACCTCAAAGCCCTCCAAGCTCATTCGGACGATTTGTTCTGCCGCTTCGCCGCCTGTGTTCATTCTTCATCAGCTCCTTTCTTTGCTGTTCGTGTTCGTCTGCCCGTATCGTCTGCAATTTTTCCTTGAGGGTATCACTACGGGCGGCGATGCCCTCGCACAGTCTGACCTCCTTTCGGATAATTTTCAGCCGCCCCGAAATATCGGAAAGCTCTGCCTTGACCGCTTCCTTTTCTTCGCCGCTTGTCCTGCGGGATTTGGAGTAAAGCTCCTTTCGCTTCTGAAGCAGGGCAGACATCTCCGTTTCCAGAGAGCCTTTATATGAACAAAGCTGCTCCGCCGTATCAATGTGATTGCGGCAAAGCAGCCTTGTTTCCTGTGTGATGGCTTCCATCTTCATAAGGTCGTCCTTTAAGAGATAATGAAGCCGTGCATAATTTTGTTTTCTGCCTTTTGGCAGGATACCGAGCTTGTAGCAGTAATGGAGATACAGCCCACGCAAGCCGCCGATTTTCCTGGCATTCTTCAATGAGCCTTTGACCCGATAGACCTTGACCTGTGGCTCTGAGAAGCTCTGGAATTTGACAGCATAGGAATTTTCGCTGATACGCTCCATAATCCTGTCATTGGTGTATTCCTCTCCGAGCTTATAAAGCCGCTTGGGTCTTTGCCAGCCCTTGCCTATAATCGTCCAATACTTGCGGTTGGGGTCAAAGTTTATGCGATAGCCCATTTCTGCCAACTGGCGGTCAAAGTCTTTCAGCGTAAATGATTTGCTGATAGCTTCATCCACCGCCTGTCTGGCAACATTATCCCTCGTGGGTCGCCCCTGCTTTTCGGCTTGGTAAAGGGCGTAGGGCTTTTTCTTACCGCTTGGGTGTTCGATGACAGACAGAGCATACTCACGGCAAAGCTCATCGGAACGCTGACGGAGCAGCCGCAGATTTGCTTTGTTGTCGTGGTAGTGCATACCGTCCGCAAAAGAAACAGAGTTCACGACAAAGTGATTATGCAGGCAATCGGTATTTAGGTGAGTGGCAACGATGACTTGAAATCTGTCGCCCCACATTCGCTCGGCAAGTTTAACGCCGACCTCGTGAGCCTGCTCTGGCGTAACCTCACCGTGCTTGAAGCTCTGGAAGCCGTGATAGCAGACAATCTCACTCGTGTCGCTCCATCCCGCTTTGGTAATCATCATTTCATCTCTGGCGGTGGTCGGGTCACAATTTACACCTGTGACAAAGAAACGCTGCTCGGTCTTATCCTTATTAGTAGCGTACTCCATTACATCGACCATCGCCTGCAGGTCGTCTTCGGTGTATTTGGGGTTGGCGGTCTTTTCGGGATTTTCGGCATAGTCGATTGGATGGTCGAGCCTGCCACGCACATCCCATATCTCGCAGACCGCCATTACGATGACCTGCGTGGAAGCAGATACCTTTTGCGAATGTCAATCTGAAACTCGTGCCATTTCCTTGCTTCCTCACGGAGCATCGGGGTATCCACAAAGCCGAGGGCGTTTGCCTTAACCGCAAGCTGATTGATACGGTTGCCAATGGCGGACAGCTCACGCATCATTTTATAGAACTCTGGGTCGGGCTTTTCGCAGAGCTGATAGCCCCTTACCATTTCTCTTAAAAAGGCTTCTTTTGAGCGACCCGATTTCCGCACAAGCTCATTAAGGTGTTCGGCTTCCTCCTCAGTCAGACGGAAAAGTATCTGCACATTTCTTTTTCGCATTGTCCACTTCCTTTCTCTCGGAAAGTCTGCTTATCTGCAAGCAACACATACACGCAACACCGAACAGACCGCCGAGCATTGTGCCAATAATGAAAAATAAGAACTCACTCATTTTTAAACTCCTTTCTGTTCTCACGGGGTATTAGGGGCTGACCCCTAACAAGCGAATTTGGCTAACCAAATTCAGTGCTTGGTAAGACATCTCATTCTTCGCAGTCCTCCTCATACATACACTCACCGCACACGGGGCAGAAGTACGGACAGTCCGAACAATCCGTATTTTCCTGTAGTGTATTCTCGCCCGCACCGTCAAGACCGTCCTCGCTCTGCTCGGTAATATCGGCTTCGCCGCAGACAAAACCATCATCGGTAAAGTTGATAAGGTCGGTATCGAACAGGATAATTTTTGTCTTTTCCTTTGCCTGTTCGGGGCTTTCCGCATAGACGGAAACGGTCTTTCGGTAATGGGCAGTAAGGGTTACATCATACTTTTTCAATAGTTCATTCCTCGCTTTCAGCATTAAATTTTGATTTGGTTTCGGTGTCTTTCTGGGCAAAAACTGCTACACAATCAACGGACATCACTCCTTTCACGCTTAAGCTTTGGTCTTGCAATTTTCAGATAGGACAACAAAAAATCGTTGAAGTCCTTGCCGACAGGCGGAGGATCATCAACGATTTTGTAGTCTTTCTGCAACAGTTCCTTCAAAGTAGCGGTACAAAGCCTGCCTACCTTATCATTATCCAGATGCAGAACTATGGTCTTAATTTGTGGATTGGCACTCAAAAAAGTTGTGAGAGCTATGGGGATTTTGCTGTCCTTCATCTCTTTCTTTGGCTGATACACGCCCGATAAAGAAAGCAGATTTTCCGATTTATAGTCCTTTCCCTCACACTTTAGATAGGTGGCGTAGGACAGTAAATCAATGGCGGCTTCAAATAAATGCACGGTATCCGCAGGCTTCTTTGCCAGAAGTCGGAACGAATACTGCTTGTCGCTGCCCGATGCGTCCTGCTTGAAAGTGCTGCCGAGAGTGCCTCGCAGGGCAGCATATTTCGGTGTTCCGCTTTCATCTTTGCCGATAAAAACAGCATTGTGATAATCGGCACTCTCATAAAGCGTGCCGTCTGAGATACACTCCTGTATGAGCTGATAGTCAATACCACGCCCGAAAAGATACTGTATCACTCGGTTACAATCCTTATTTTTTGGCGGCAGGAGCAGGACTTTCGGTTTATCTTTCTTGGGAGCAGGGGGTGGCTTCCAGTCCGCCATCGTCTGTCCCGTGAGAATTTCCACGGCTTCTACGAAGTCATATTCCTTGACCTTGATGAGATAGTCGAGGGCAGAATAGCCGCCGAAACCTCTCGACCACCAATACCATTTGCCGTTGGAAATCTTCAAGCTGTCGTGTTCTGCGGTACAGTACACATTGCTTGTGCCTTTGACCTTAACGAGATTGCTCGGCTCAAACTCACGCAGATAGGATAACAGGTCAATCTGGCGTACCCGTTCAAGCACATCTGGGTCAATCTGCACATAGGGTCGGTTAGTTCTCAATGGATAAAATCACCTCCAGAAATAGAAAAAGCCGAGGGGATTTCGTCAAATGAAAACCTCTCGGCTATGTAAAATATAGTTCTTTTAGAATGAAAAAAGCATCCCTTTTTCTGTTGCGATATTATAAATCCATTTGTTACCCGTAGGGCTTACCAAATTACTAATATTCGCAATTTCCTTAATTGTTTTTTCTACAAACTCTGAATTATGCAACTTATAATTTTTTGCAAAGCAATCGCAGCACTCCTGCATTTTTGCATCGGCAGGTGGAAAAAGAGCCATTGGAACATCTTTTGCATCTAAACGACCCTTGATATTACCTCCCGATATTAGGCTTGCATTACCGTCACGCCCTTTACCTGCTATGAGAAAATAGAACGGCAAAGCTAATATAGCATCACAATTTGTATCGGCTACTCGCTTATAAAATGCTTTTATAATATCAAGTAAATCATCGGTAGTTAGGCAATCTTTATTTGTCGCCTTGTTCAAATCTATTGAAATAGCCTTTTCAATAGCTGCGTTACCTGCACTTGAAAAAGCTAAATGGTCATTTATCATAAGGACTTTGTCTAAATCATCTGACAAAGTTTTCCCGTCAATACTTGACCCTCGCTTATCGCCTGCAATAATTATACGGTTATTTTCTTTTATTCCAAAGATAACACTCATAAACTGTCACCTCCTTACTGATTTAAAAATCATACCACATTTTTATGAATTTTTCCACCTCTGCGGCTATGTAAAAGCGGCATCAGCTCCACGCCAATGCCGCCGTTCTCGGTTATAAAATTCCTGCCTTTTTGAGATACCCAACGCTGTCATAGCACCCTCTGAAATAGATTGCTTCCTGCTGCATATCGCTGAGCCTGTTCCGAAGCTCCAAAACTTCTATCAAAGCCTTACACTCCTGCTCGGATAAATCACTCGGCTTTTCCGTATCCAAAACTGCCATCACTTTGGGATACTCCTTGTAGAGTTCCTCTATCCTTTCCTCTGTGGAACGGTATTCTGGATTTTCTTTGGGCAGCTTTGCGATAACGGAGCTTAGATATTCAGCAAAGATGTTGCTATGCACATCAACAAAGGTTTCAAATCTGAAATTATCAAGCACACCTTTCACCTCCGACATTTACTAATCTACACCTATTATACTTCCCAGAAATCAGCAATACAAATATGCAAACCACATTATCTCTCCCGACTTGCACATTTTCTTTCGGGCTGTTCTTCTGCCTGCTCTGGCTCGGTATCCATAACGGAAGTATCTTTTTCATTCAGATTCAGCTCAATGTTAAGAGCGTTCAGCCGTTCTGTTTTTTCTTTCAGCTCATCTTCAAAGGCAAAGGGCTTCTTGATTTCCTCCTTTGCGGTTTCAAGCTGTGCGATAGTTTCCGCCTTTTTGGTCTTGGCAGCTTCCAGTCTGGCGGGGAGCTTTGACAGCTCGTTCTCAATTCGGGTCAGATTTCCGAGGGCATCAACACCTAAATCCATCTTATGCTTTGCCTTTCCGCAGAGGTTCATACAGTAATGGGCATTGACGGTATCATAATAAATCTCCATTCGGAAACCTCGGTAGCTGCCGATTTCGGTAGGTGCGGACATCGGATAATCCTTGCAGATTGCAAGAAGCATTTCGCCTGCGTCTGCCTTTTCGGTGTAGGTCACGCCTTTTAGAGTCATCGGGCAGAACTTATCCTCGCCCTGCGGCTTGTGCTGCTCGGCAAGAGCTACATCATTTTCATAGCCTGCAATGCGTCCCTCATACTCCTTAATGGTCTGAGGATAGTATTTCAGCACTCTATCCTCAAGGTCGTAATGCTCGGAAAGATAACTCTGCTTTAACACTCGGAGCTTGGAAACCTGTATATCCAAATCCATCTTTTCCTTAAAACGGGCATCGCCTGTAGCAAGCATTTTAACCTCCGCAAAGGACAGGGCAACCTCGTCCACATCTTCGGCAGAGCGGACAGGGCTTTTACTCGTCATTATCTGGCTGATAAATTTCTGTTTGCTCTCCACCAACTGATAGAGGTAGGCATCAAAAGTCTGCTCGGTCACATAGCGGTAAACCTCCACCTCTGGGAACATATTGCCCTGCCGTTCGATACGCCCCTGCCTTTGTTCAAGGTCGGAAGGACGCCATGGACAATCAAGGTTATGGATTGCTATGAGCCTGTCCTGCACGTTCGTACCTGCTCCCATCTTCGGAGTAGAGCCGAACAGCACACGAACTTCGCCGCTTCTGACCTTGCCGAACAACTCTTTTTTCTGTGCATCGGTGGTCGCTTCGTGAATAAAGCGTACCTGCTCCGCAGGGATACCACGGGCTATCAGCTTCTCCCTCATATCGTCGTAGACATTGAAAGTACCGTCATTTTTCGGGGTGGACAGGTCGCAGAACACAAGCTGTGTCGCTTTGGTATCGGCGTGTTCCTCCCAGATACGGTACACATTATCCACGCAGGCATTGACTTTACTTTCTGGGTCATCTGGCAGCATCGGGTCAATCATTCTCTGGTCAAGAGCCAGTTTCCGCCCGTCATTGGTTATCTTGAGCATATTGTCGATGTTCGGCTCGACAAGCCTTGCCCTGACTTTCTCAGCCCGCTTCGCAAGGGAAGCTACCATCTCGGTCTGTATCTCGCTCGGCTTGGTCTTAATATTGTGGTAATTGACTTTTGGCACGGGGAGCTTTAGCATATCGGCGGTCTGAATATCCGCCACCTCACGGAACATCTGCATCAGCTCTGGCAGGTTATAGAACTTGGCAAACCTCGTCTTGGCTCGGTAATTCGTGCCTTCGGGTGCTAATTCCAGAGCTGTAACCGTTTCTCCAAAGGTAGAAGCCCAACTGTCAAAATGCTGCAAACCGTTCTGTGCAAGGGTGTCATACTGCAAGTACCTCTGAACGGAGTACAGCTCAACCATTGAATTGCTAACAGGCGTACCCGTTGCGAAAACCGTGCCACGGTTGCCCGTGATTTCGTCCAAATAGCGGCACTTCATAAAGAGGTCGCTTGATTTCTGGGCTTCGGTCTGGGCGATACCGCCTATATTCCGCATCTTGGTGTAGAGGTACAAATTCTTATAAAAATGGCTCTCATCAATGAAAAGCCTGTCAACGCCGAGCTGTTCAAAGTCGATAACCGTATCCTTACGCTTGGTGTCGTTGAGTTTTTCGAGCTTCGTCTTGATTGCCTTTCGGGTTTTCATTAGCTGTTTGACCGTGAACTGCTCTCCTTTGGAAGCCTGCACATCGTCAATGCCACGCTCAATATCATCAAGCTGCTTTTCCAACTGCTCCCTCTGGCGTTCTATGCTCATCGGGATTTTTTCAAACTGCGAATGCCCGATAATGACTGCGTCATAGTCGCCTGTGGCAATCCTGCCGCAGAACGTCTTGCGGTTTCCCGTTTCAAAATCCCGCTTTGTTGTCACAAGTATATTTGCACTCGGATAGAGCCGCAGATACTCGGAAGCCCACTGACCGACAAGATGATTTGGCACAACAAACATGGATTTCTGGCATAAGCCGAGCCATTTGCTTTCCTGTGCGGCGGCTACCATTTCAAAGGTTTTGCCTGCTCCCACCTTATGGGCAAGGAGCGTATTGCCGCCATAAAGGATATGGGCGATGGCATTGACTTGATGGGGTCTTAGTGTGATTTCTGGGCTGATACCTCCGAAAGTGATATGGCTTCCGTCATATTCACGGGGTCGCACAGAGTTAAAAGTGTCGTTGTAATAACGGACAAGGCGGTTTCGCCGTTCTGGGTCTTTCCATATCCAATCCTGAAACGCCTGCTTGATGACTTCCTGCTTCGCCTGTGCCGCCGTGGTTTCCTTTGCATTGAACACCGCTTTTTTATTGCCGTGTTCGTCATACACATAATCAAAGATACGGGTGTCACGCAGGTTTAAGGTGTCCTCAATAATACGATAGGCGGAAGCCCTTTTCGTACCATAGGTGCTGTCCGCCTTTACATTCCCCATATCGGAGCTTTTATTCTCTATGAACCAGTCACCGTTTATCGGGGTGTATCGTACCTTTAATCTTCCTGCGGCATAACTTGACGGAGTTAAAAGCTCCATCACAAACCGCTGTATATCTTCCTGCGGTATCCAAGTCGCACCCAGACGGACAAAGATTTCCGCCGCCGATAGGTCTTTGGGAATGACCTTTTTCAAGGCTTCCACATTAACTGCAAGCTCTGGGTCATTCTTGGAAGCAAGCTCCGCAACCGTCAGCTTGTTTCGGACATTTCCCGACAGATACTCGTCTGCGGCTACATAGGAAACAGGCTCACAGTTCGGTACTTTGAAGATAACACCTTGTAAATCCTGCACAAGCTCAGCCTGCGTTTTGCCTGTGAGCTGCTCCATATAAGGCAAATCAACACGGGCTTTCTCTCCGATAGAGAGGGCAAGGGCTTCGCTTGCAGTTTCAACCGAAGTTACTTCTCGGTGAGGTTTGATAGTCCGCTTCGTAAACATATCTGCCTTCCGTTTGAAGTTGCCCTCATCATCAAGCACCTCCAGAGAACATAAAAGGAAGTAGCTCTCATCTGAAGCAAAAGCAAGATAGTTTCCTCGGCTGTTGATTAGATCGTATTTTGCGGTATAAACATCATACAGACGGTTGAGGTTTTCCTGCTCGGTGCGTATCATTTCCTCTGGGTAATCCTCGGTCTGATACTCAATGAGCTTACGCACACAGTCACGGATTTGGATAAGCCCTTTGATACGGTTTTCTGCGGTCATCGACACAGAAGCAGGTTGCATACGGTCGTTCTCTCGGAAATAAACCTTGCCGTCCACCAGAGTAAAAGAGAAATTACGCACATTCGGGTCAGCAGGAACGGAAAACTCCTGCTCATCGGAGATTTCATCAACCCCATTATCAAGCTCTGGGATTTCGCCGTTTATCCTCTGAACTGCATTGGACAGAAGCTCGGAAAGTGGTATATCCTTACGGGCTTTACAGACAGGCTCAAAAGTACCAAAGCGTGTGCTTTCCATCTTTATTTCGCCCAACACCATATCGGGGTGTTCGACAAAATATCTGTTCATCGTAACACCGTTTTCGTCCGTATCAAGGTGTACCCAGTCTGGCTCTATATCTATCACTCGGTCACGCTTTTGCAGGATAAGAATATCGCTCGTGACCTCCGTGCCTGCGTTTGCCTTAAAGGTGTTGTCAGGCAGACGGATAGCACCTAAAAGCTCGGCTCTCTGGGCGATATACTTGCGTACCTCTGGACTTGCTTTATCCATCGTACCCTTTGAGGTAATGAACATCACAACGCCGCCGGCACGGACTTTATCCAGAGCCTTTGCGAAAAAGTAGTCGTGTATGAGGAACTTCTGGGCGTTGTATCGGCTGTCATTGACCCTTATCTCCCCAAACGGCACATTGCCGATGACTACATCAAAATGGTCGTCTGGGAGATTCGTTTTCTCAAAGCCCTCAATGGCAATGTTCGCTTTTTGGTAGAGCTGCTTTGCAATCCTGCCTGTAAGAGAGTCGATTTCCACACCGTGGAGCTTGCTGTTTTGCATACTATCAGGAAGCAGACCAAAGAAATTGCCTGTCCCGCAGGACGGCTCCAAGATATTTCCCTGTGAAAAGCCCAGGCGGTCAAGTGCGTCATACATCGCCTTGATAACAACAGGCGGCGTATAAAAAGCGGTCAGCGTTGACTCCATAGCGGCACGGTATTCCTCTGGGGATAGGCTGGCATATAGCTCCTTAAATTCCTCCGCCCACGCTGCATTGTGTTCATCAAATGCCATAGAAAGACCGCCCCAACCGACATACCGAGACAGGACTTCCTGTTCTTTGGGTGTGGCAAGGCGGTTTTCTATTTCAAGCTCGTGCAGCAGGTTGATTGCCGCCATATTGTTACGGAACTTTTCTTTTGCTCCGCCGACACCGATGGCGTCATCGGTAATACGGAAATTATGACGGTCTGTGGCAGGAGCTTCTGTTTTTTCTTCGGGTGGTAATTCGGTTTTTTCCTGTTCCAATAGCTTTTGGATATATTCGATTTTCTCCACTCGGTTTATCGGAAAACCCACATTGTTCTGGAATGTGATGTCACGCAGGGACACATCGCCGCTGATTTTCCCGATGCTCTCAATAAGATATTTACGGTTGTCTATGATGATTTCCCTGCCTATGAGGTCGTCTGTGGATTGCTCCGTTTCAATGGCAGGAGCTTCTGAGCCATTCAGTTTATCGGCATACACCTGTGGTTTTTCTTCGGCTTCCTCGGCTGTCCTGTACCAATCACTTTCGGTAGCCATAATCTCATCAAGGAGCTTCTCGTCCTCTTGGGTCAGCTCGGTGTGCTGTTCCAAGAATGGGATAAACTCATCTCTGCCACGGAGCAAGCTTTCTCGGTCATCTCCATATAGCTGTTCGCCCTTTGGCGATAAGGCATAATCGTAAAAATTCTTAATGTGGGCAATTAAATCGCCCTCACCATCGCCAATATCAAACCGCCCTTCATAGTTAAATTCCTCGCCGCCGATAACAGCCTTGATAACAAAATCTGTCTTGTGATACCACCCGATATTTTTATCGCCCTCACGCTCACGGTGCTGTTTCTCGTCCAAAATACCAAGCAACTTATTACCCAGAGCAAAGCTCAAATCCGTATAGCGGTCATTAAGCTGTCTGTCATAAAAGGCAGGGTGTTCGGAAAAACCGATAGAAAACTGTATTCCGTCCTGCTTTTTCTCGGACGGTGCTTCTGTCCTCTGTTTCTCGGTTACGACCACCTTCAGATGGTCGTTTGCAGGATTTTCCGTTAGCTTTTCTTCAAAGTCGGCTCGGCTGTATTCCTGCCCCAAGATAGGGAACTCGGCATTTTGCAGATAGACCTTTTCCTCGGTAAGTGTTGCAATCTCATATTTATCCGCACCGATATACACCACATCGCTCTCATTGTAGAGGTAGCAAAGTGGGTACAGCTCCCTTAATTCCTCGGTAAACTTCCACCCATTACTACGGCTGAAAACTGAGGTCGTTTTCCATTGTACCTGTGCAAGAAAGTCTATGAGCTGTTGAACAGTTGAGGGGTCGGATAAGTGCTGTTCCATTTGCTCGGCGGTAACATCTGCAAGGTCGCCTCGTCCCACAACAGATAACAGGTCTTTTTCGTACCTGTCCAAGTCACGGATAAAGTCAGATAGCCGCAAAGCAAGGGTATCCCGTTTGTCGGCAAGCGGCAAGTCACGGTGGGCGTCAATAAAACGCTGCCTTGCTATTTTCCTCTGGGTGTCAATCTCATATTGGGGAGCTGACACGCTCTCCAGATAATCGGCATAATGGTCTTTTTCTTTCGGATTAAGATAGCGGTTATCCTTAATCAGCTCACGCAGACGCTTTTCAACCTGTGACCATTTCAACACAAGGTCGTGATTGGTATAAGTGCCGTTTCGGTCAATGGCAAGACCTTTGCTGTCATGCCAAGAATGACCGCTGAAACCATCGGGGAAGATGTGCGTACCGCCGCCCGTTCCATACTCATTTTTAAGGAATTCAATATTTTTCTGTCTGTCCTCGCCCTTTTGGAATTGGCGGTAGATGCGGTATTTTCCGTCCGCAACGCCACTGCCTTTCTGAAGCACGGAGTCAATATCTTCTTTGGAAATAGCAAAAGCAGAGGCATTTTCGTCCTCTGCTTTTGCTATCATTTCGATTTGTTCATCTACGGTTGGAAGATTGACCCTAACCTCATCCTCTTTGGCAACGCTTACTTGTAAATCAGTTCGGTCAGTATCACTTCCTCCGCTTGGCTGCGGATGTTGTTCATCAGTCCGACCCACTGCATCGGTGCTTTCTCTTTCAGTTCCTCTGTCACGCCCTGCTCGGCTGAGAGCTGCTTCGTCAGAAGCTCCAAACTCTGGAGTGCTGTCTGCTCTACCTCGTGCAGATGCCCGTTCAGCCTGCCCGATGTCAGCAGATTGAGATAGGTCACTCGCTTGTGCTTCTCCAGATAATCCCTGTGCATCAAAGCGTACCTGCCAAGCGGAAGCTCTGGCTCTGTCGGTAATGTTAGGTCGGGAATAAGATAATCCCCCTGTCTGCTGTAAGTGATTTTGCTCATTGTATTCGCTCCTTTCGGGTTGTTGTCTGCCTTTATCATACTGAGCCTGCGTTCTTTGTGCAAAGGTGCGATTCTGGTCTTTTTCCGCCATTTGCACATTTCGGATAGACTGTGAGATTTCCCGTAACGCCATTTCCGCAATATCGCTCGTGGCAACGCCGATGGCGTTTATCGTTGCAGGGGTATTGAAATTTACAATATCCGCAAAATCATCTCGGTCAAAAAACTCATTCGTATCCAGACCGCAGCGGCTGATCAGCATAAAAGCAACGCTGTTTGCTGCCAGCCGCCTGTAAATGACTTCTATATTAAAGTCGTCCAGTTCTTCCAAAAAGCTGTCTTTCGTGCAGTCCTTTAACTGAGAAAAATAGTCTTGCAGATTGTCCTCCACGGCGTTCTTTGCCGTTTCCATTAGGGCAGAAGCAAGGTCAGTGCTTTCCACATCTCCAAACCTGTCCGAGAGCCTTTCCATAACAGCCTGCTCGTATCGCTCATCCATCTGCCATATCGGAACAGGGCGGCTGCCATAATAGCCCTCGTGGGTGTCGGACACATCAAAATAGTATTTCAGCGTATTCATGCGACCTTTCGGGTCAAATACGGCAATACCCTTGCTGTCCTTATTGACCCAACGCTTGAACTGCCTGTTCCAAGTTTCGAGCTTCGCAACGGCGACAGCATCGGGGCGTTGGGCGTATATTAAAAGCTGTTCGTCATAACGGCATTTATAGTTGCGGCAGGCAGAGGACAGAAAGCCCTGCCACGCCTGCGGATTTTTTGCAACCGCAACGCCTGTACGCCGATACAGCTCTGTGATTAGCTGATACTTCGCAGCCATTCAACCTACACCTCCTTATCGTTTCTGTTTCAAATATTTCTGTTTACTCACTCCGCATCACCGCCAAGAAAAGAAATGATCTTGTTCGATTTAATGCTCTTTTGCAGGTCATTGATGAGGGTAATATCCCCAACCGTGATGCCCTGCATAGAAAGAATATCGTCCATAGTCATAGCGGCAATCGCCTTTTCATCGGTAAAACCTGCTTCCAAGACCTTATTCAAGACCTTGACGGCTTTCTGATTAACAGCCATATTCTAAATCCTCCTTATCGTTCTAAATCCTTGTGCTTCGGTGTTTTCTGCGACGTTTGTTCCGCAGGTTTCGGCTCATAGGTCGCCCCGTTTTTCTGCATACGCTCGGCAAACTCGCAGATGTGGTACAGATTGCTGCCGACTTCGGTATGGTATTCATCAATGAAGCGGCAGGGATACTCCCGTTTCTCTCCCCAAGAGGTTGTGACAATGACCTTTCCGCCGTCTGGGATACGGAACAGTTCTTTATATTGAGGGTCAATAAATCGGATACCTTGTTCTGCTTTCTGGATATGCTTATCAAGCCATTCCTTCACATAACAATAGCAGTAAAAATTATAGTCGCCTTTGGCGGGATTGCACCGAAGCAGAAAAGCGTGTTTCTCCGTATCCACACGGAAACCGTACTCCGTACAATAGTTACCCTTGATAGCACTTTCGGGAAAATGCCTTGCAAACGCACTCATATCATAGCGGTTATGCAAAAGCCCTTTATCCTCCCGTAAAGCATTGATGACCGTATCAAGGTCTGCCTTAAATTCGTCAGATTTCCATTGTGGTCTAGTATCAAACCAAGTGGTGTAAAAGCCATAGCCCGTCGTGGCAAAGTCTCCACGCAGATGCCCGATAGTGCCTGTCTGCCCCTCAAGCTGCATACTTTGGGCATAGGTGTATTTCTGTTCTGTCGGGGTTAAAGGTCTTGTCTTTATTTCATTACTCATTCGGCTGCTCCTTTCTTTCCTTTTTCTCTTTCTGCTCGTCTAAAATCTTGCGAATACAGACATCGCAGAAAATAACTGACCCATCCTTATATCGGGGATAAGGACAGGTCGTGCAGTCATATTTTATTTTATCGCTCACGGTCATCACCGTTTTTCTCCTTCTGGGAAGGCTGATTATAGGGCATACGGCACTCTGACTGGTATCGTTCATTCAGCTTTTGCCGTGCAGCATCAAGCTCATTCGTGTAATAACCCCAGAAATAATTTGAGCCGCCCTTGCAGTACCAACACACATAAGGATTGGGTGCGTTGGGATTGTGACCGATGACAAGCTCTGTACTCCCGATAGTACAGCTCTCGATGATTTCATAGTTCTGATTGGAGCGTTTTTCTTCGTCCATAAGCACCTCTCTATTCTTTGGCATAACGCCGATAGGCTTTTTCGCCCGTGGCTCTCATTTTTTGCACAGGGTGACTCCCTGCAAGCTCTGGATGCTGTGCCTGCAGCTTGCGGCGTGTCCTGCTGACGCTCTCAAAACTCGGCAGACCGAGATATTTGTGCTGCGTCATTATCTCTGCAAGCGGCATTGCCCCTGCATCCTTCAGACAGGCATTACAAAGTGCAAGATACAGCACCATATCGTCATTTCTGGCATCTTCATTCTTTTCCAGAACAGCTCTGACTTTCTTTTCAATGGTTTTTAGGTTTCTCATCTTTACCTCCATAAAGGAAAGGGCGGCATCTTTCAGCCGCCCCAACCACTTACTTATTCTTTCTGTTACGGATATTCAGCCATACCGCCGCACCCACAATGAACACGACAAGCACGATTGCGATAATGGTTTTAGCGTCCATCAATTAGTCCTCCTTTTTCTTCTTTCTGTTCTTATAGCTGACAAATCCGAGAACGCCCGCACCGACAACAGACAGAGCCGCAAGGCTTACCCATAAGCCCAGATTGAAGTCATCGCCTGTTTTCGGGGTATCCCTGAACTCATTGTGCATCTGCACGATAGTCGTAGCGTCCACCTTGACCGTTGCCTGTTTATCGGCAGGCAGGATATATCCTGCGGAAGCCTTGTCGCTTACTTCGGATACGGTATAGTCACCAATCCGCAAGCCCTCAATCACGATTTCTCCGTTCTTATCTGTCTTAAAGGTCTGGTCATAGTCCACGCCTGTCACACGGAAAGAGAAGCCCTCCACCTTACCGTCAGAGGAAGTCTTTACGATTTTAAGAGAGCCTTTCTGTGCTGCATTGATAAAGCCCACACCCGCCTTATTTTCCACGGTGTAGGTCTTGCCGTTCTCCTCAACGGATACGGCATACACATTTTCATCCAGCACAAAGCCTGTCGGAGCTTTGGTTTCCTTTACCAGATATTTGCCGTAGCGGAGTTCACTCATCTGGTAAGCGCCACCGTCAAGTTCTTTCATTTCGCCAAGCAGCGTATCGTCTTTATCCAGTTTCCCATCGCCATTAGTATCGGAGTAAACCTCAAATACCGCACCAGACAGCTTGTTGTCGGGATAATCCTCATCAACCTTTGTCAAAGCGATATTGCCCTTAATGAAGTAGTTGACCAGTTCGATTTCCACAACTTCGTCCACCTTGCCGATAGTCACGGCGATTTCTTCCTCGGAGAGTACATATCCCTTCGGGCTTTCGATTTCACGGATTATCCAAGTTCCATACGGCACTTTGGCAAAAGAAAAACTACCATCATCTTTAGATGTGGTAGCTGCAATCACATTTTCCTTTGTAAACTCGGTAGTTCCTGTCTTGAAGATACCGATAACTGCACCGCCCAGAGCCTTTCCGTCCTCATCAGATTTCTTACCGCTTACAGAGCCGTAAATAATGTCATTTGTGATAGCTTCGCCCTCGTTGGCTGTGATGCGGACAGTTTCGGTATCCTGTCCTGCGTATTCAAAAATAACTGGGTATTTTGCATCGCTGACAATATATGCGGAGTTGGTTGAGATTTCCTGCACATAATAGCTGCCCATCGGCAGATCACTGATTGCTTTCCCGTGACCGCTTTCATCAAGGGAAATGACCTCAATCAGACCGTCCGCAGGAATGGTCTTTCCATCTGCGGCTGTGAGTTCCTCTGCGGCATACAAGCCAAAGGTCACATCAAAGATTTCCCCGTTCTTTCCAATGCCGAAGGCTTCATCAATGGCAAGGCTTTTGATAAGGTCGATTTCAACACGCTGTCTTTCATTATAGAAAGAAGTAGCCGTTTCCGTTACATCAACATTCTGTCCTGCATACACAAGCTCAACAGAATGGACTTCCTCATTCAGTACCATTCCATACGGAGCTGTGATTTCCTTAACCTCATATTTTCCGAGATACAGTTCTTTGGATTTTGCTGTACCGTCCTTTTCTGTAGTAACGGTGTCCACAACCTCGCCCTTGTTTGCTCTGACCGTTCCGTCCAGAGTGACAATATCCTCGGCTGCGGTAATCTCATAGACTGCACCCTCAAGACCGCTGACAGAGAAAATCGGCTGATACAATCCCTTATCGCCTGCCACGGAGCTAAATACCTCGCCAGACTTTTCTGCTGTAATTGTACCTTTCTGTGCCATATTGGAGCGTACTACCTCAATAACGGTAATGCCACTTTCTTCCTCGGAATTTTCCTGCACCACATCAAAATAAACAGGCTCGGAATTTAAGACATATCCATACGGGGCTTGCACTTCCACAAGGGAATAGCCTTTGCCGTATTCCAGCGTCTGCGGTGTGATAAGGTCGCCATCTGCCGTAGTATAGAAGGTGTCAATGGTTGTCACTTCGGGATAAGTGAAAGTCATAGTCACAAGGTTTCCATTCGGGTCGTAAATCTGGAAGCCTGCACCTGCATACGGGATTGTATTGCCTGTTTCCGCATCTTTCTTTACGATTTTGATATAGCTCTCAAAGTTAGCGTTGTTGATAAGGTAGCGGTAGGTCTGACCGTCCTTGCTAATAAACACATCAAAGTCTTTCATCAGCTCACGCCCCTCCCAACCAGAGGTCTGACGGACGGTATAAATGCCATACGGCATATCCTTTGTCTGGGCAAAACCGTTCTCGTCACAGGTCAGCACATCACGCTCGGTTTCCTTTGCATTTTCATAGCTGCCTGCGGATTTGAGGAACACTTCAAATACCGCACCTTCTTCGGGTGTTTCAATCTGGGTTTCCCCGTTATCCGTATGCTTGATGATTGCGATATTGCCTTTGATGACCTGTTCATTCACAGCGTTTGAGGTACTGTTCAGCTCTACCGTGTAAAGCTCTGGTTCTGCACCTACCTTGTGGAGTGCGGTATCCAGAAGATACCCCTCGGACGGACTGATTTCTCGGACAGTCCAATCATTGTCACAGATATAATACTTGGTCGTAAACTGACCGTTTTCATCAGTCGTGTAGGTGTCAATCAGTTCCTCACCCTTATAGATGCCGTAAACCGCACCTGCAAGGGAAGCGTCGCCCTGCGGAGAACCTGTTTCTGCATCGGTCTTTGTCACAGTCACTTGGAATTTCTTCAACACATTGTCGAAGCTGCGTTTTGTGACCTTGTTCCATTCAATCGGAGCTGTCTGGGAAGCAGGAACGACATAGCGGACTGCGGTATCCACTTCCTCAACCACATACGGGGTATCGCCGCTGATAAGGACATTTTCAAACTTTGCCAGACCGTTTTTATCAGTCACGGCATACTCGTCAACAGGCAAGCCGCTTAAAGATGTGCCATAAAGGTGGAATTTCATTCCCTCCACCAGATTGTCCTCAGAAGTCTTGACGATTTCCAGACTGCCACGCTTCAAAGTGTTGCTGAAGGTCACAGTAGAGGTTTTCCCTCCGATAAGGGTCACGGTCTGGGTTTTCTGTGGCTCATAACGGTCAATGGACTGTTCTGTGACCGTATAAGTGCCAGGGAATAATCCCTCCACGGAGACAGAGCCGTCCTTTCCTGTCTTAACTGTTTTATTGAAGTTATCACCTTTGATTGTAAAAGAGATGCCTTCCACAACTCCGTCCTCAGAAGTCTTTTTGAGGGCAATCGTGCCTGTCGGCGTTTCGATATTGATATATGCTGACACGGTATCAGCATTTTCCACACCTGTTACCAAGTCCTGCAAGTTCGGGTCGCCATAGGCAATGAGCTTTGCACTGCTGCTGACCGTCGGCACATTGTTCCTCTTTGCCGTAATGCGGACAGAACCGCTGATAGCTACGGTGGAGCTGATTGTCAACTTATTTCCAGACTTTGACACGCTCACATTACTGTCAGAGCTTGCAAAGCTGTAATCGGAAAGGACGCCGTTGTTGTCCGTCAATGTGATGCTGTACTTTCCATCCTTATAGGCAAGTTCCTTTGTGATGTCATTCTTACCACCCGACATAAAGCTCGGAATGGTGTTATGCTCACGCAGCATCGCAACAATCTGGTCATACACTGCCCTTGCTCCGCTGTTGGCATAATTTGAACCGAAGTGCAGGCTGTAAACGGTAGTGCTTGTCTGGTTATATGAGCCTGTGGCTTCACGGCAGCCTGTGACAAACTCCCAAACGAGTGTCTGCGTGGCAAGCCATTTTTCATCATCACTTCCCGACAGATTATTTCGGTTGCCCTGATACCCATAGAGCAGGGCAAGCCCAACCGCCTTTTTCTGATTGGCTGAAAGGGCGTTCCAAGTATCGGAGGAAGCCTTTTTCAAGGTATTTCCTGTTTTCAGCGGTACTCCCGGCTGAATACAAAACGCATTCTCACCGTCTACAAACATACGGTACTTATAATTTCCCGTTCCGCCTGCGGTATAGCCGCCGATATTCGCACTGGAATTGTACCTCATCGCATTACCGTTGCTGTCATAGGTGTGGGAAAAGGAAATCGTCCCGATGTCACCCGCAGCAAACGCCGTCGCAGGCATTATGGATAATGCCGTGACCGCAGCCATTACAAAAGCCGCAGCCTTTTTGAACAATTTAGGGATTTTCATAGTTACCTCCTGTAATTTGGATTGAATATTTTGCCTTACTGACCGAAAAAAGCTGCCCGTTATGGACAGCCTAAAGTATTTCTTTTCTCGGATAGTTACTGGCAGTAGTTAGGGGGTGAGGTGTGGAGAGGGGGAAGCCACAATAATGGCTATCCACTCAAATGGGCAGACCTCGCCCTCGGTGTGTGGCTATCTCTCGTGAGCCTTGTTCCGCTGCAAGTGTCGGTTATAAAACTCCAACGCCTTGACAACAAAATTCGTTTCCTGCCCTCTGGGAACAGTCTTTGGAATGAGCTTGGTTATCCTCTCGTCACGGAAAGCAGGTTTTTCCTTCTGATTGGGCTTTTCTTCCTCCATAATGGACTGGATAACCTCGGAAGTGAGCTTGCCATCTTGGTTATACTTCTTCATTTTGATAGCCTGTGCCAATGACGGGGTAGCATCGTTGTACTCCATTGCTTCAAGCAGGGTGTATTGCTGTTCCTCGGTCAGATAAGAAACCTCAACCGCAGGACGAAAAGCAATCTGCCTTTCATCTACCATTTGCAGGATTTCGGGAACAAGCTCCGTTAGACGGATATAGCGGCGTATCTGGTCTTTGCTTTCTCCAACAAGTTCTCCTAATTCCTCATCAGAACGCCCTTTTGATAAATTAGTCGCCAATGGCGACGCATTTTCTTTTGGGGGTCTGCCTGCCTGTCGTTTCATAGCTTCCAACCGCATTTTATACGCAAACGCTTTCTCACTCGGCAAAATAACAGAGCGTTGGAGATTACTTTCCACCATAACAATAATGGCTTCATCACGGGTAAGCTCTTTGACCTCGCATTTCAGCGTTTCAAGTCCTGCAAGTTCACAAGCCTTTTTTCGCCTGTGACCACTGATAAGCTCATACCGTCCGTCCTCTTTTAAGCGAACTGTCGCAGGGGTCATTACACCGTTTCGCTTGATACTCTCAACAAGTTGTTCCATATCTTCGTCCATCAAAACCTTGAACGGGTGGTCTGGAAACTCGTCAATCTCCGATATGGGAATATCCCGTATCTTGCTTAGCTTTGCTTCCTCACGGCTTTCGTCCGTCTGAAAAAGGTCATCGTATGCGGTCAGCTCGATTTTGGTTTCTCTGCTTCTCGCCAATCTCTGCCACCTCCTTTCCTAACTGCTCATAGGCTGCGGCAACCTTGCCGCTTTTGTCGTAAGCAAAAATACTTTTGCCTTCTGCGGTAGCTTCCACCGCACGGATAGAATGAGGTATCTCGGTATCAAATACCTTGATTTTCTTACCGTATGCACTTTTGACCGTTGCCGTAATTTCCTTAGAAATGTTGGTACGGGGCATTACCATAGTCATTAAGATACCGTCTATCCGCAGCTTTGGGTTGATTTGCCGCTTGACCATTGATACGGAGCGAAGCAAAAGCTCCAGACCTTTAGCCGAGAGATAGTGGGGCTGTGTCGGGATAATCACGCTGTCAGCCGCCGCCAGAGCATTGATGGTTATCATGCCTAAACTCGGCATACAATCAATAAGCACATAGTCGTAATTCTTTTTAACCTCATTGACATAGGTTTTCAGCACACGCTCACGGCTCATTGCATTGATTAGCCTTACTTCAAAGCCCGACATCTCAATGTTTGACGGAAGCAGGTCGACGCCCTCGCTATGGTGGATAATACCCTGTGAAACATCAAGCGTTTTATCGTCTATGATGTTCTGCATCACAGTAGAAAGCGTTATGGGAATATCGTCTGGTCTGTTATAACCCAGAGCCATCGTGAGATTTGCCTGTGCATCGGCATCAATCAGCAGGACTTTTTTACCCTGCTGCACCAGACTTACACCCAGATTGACCGCTGTGGTTGTTTTTCCGACACCGCCTTTCTGGTTAGTCAGAGCAATCACTTTGCAATTTGACATAGATGCGTCCTCCTTTCGCATAGATTTAGCCACTTTGTCAAGGTGGCTATGTAAACAGTACCAGAGAACGCAAAAAAGCCGCCTACTCTTAAAATCAATAAGAATAAGCGGCTTTGTAATTTGCCTTAGACATATTCAATTTTCATTCTCTTGGTCGGTGCATTTATGACCTTAAAAATAAGCTCGTCAACACAATCCGTATATCTGCCTTGCTGAATGAGCTGATTTTTTAACTCTACAAGGCTATGTATCAAAAGTTTTCTTTCGTGGCTATCCAAATACAGATGATTAAATTTCTCTCTCATAAGCACACCTCCACTTCTTTAGCTTCATTATATTGGAAAGTAGGGGAAAGGACAAATCTGCAAAAAGGGACAAAAAATAAGCGTACCACTATTTCTAATGATACGCTTATCGTATTTAACTGTTAATCAAGGTCTATGAATACCCTTACAGTGGTATCTCTCCACTGATTTTTCCTTACATACTGTCCGTTAGCCTTTCGATAGGCTGCTGCCTGCTCGAAACTAAGCGGCAATTCAAAGGAAAGAGAACTCCTACCTATTTGCAATAGCAGCCTGAGCAGCAGCAAGTCTAGCGATAGGTACTCTGAATGGTGAACATGATACATAATCAAGACCAATCTTGTGGCAGAACTCAACTGATGAAGGATCTCCACCGTGCTCACCACAGATACCGATGTGAAGCTTTGGATTAACTGGCTTACCAAGCTTAACTGCCATATCCATGAGCTTACCAACACCTGTCTGATCAAGCTTAGCAAATGGATCGTTCTCGAAGATCTTAGCATCATAGTAAGCATTTAAGAACTTACCAGCATCATCTCTTGAGAATCCGAATGTCATCTGTGTAAGGTCGTTTGTACCGAAGCAGAAGAAGTCAGCTTCCTTAGCGATCTCATCAGCTGTAAGAGCTGCTCTTGGGATCTCGATCATTGTACCAACCTCATACTTAAGATCTACGCCAGCAGCAGCGATCTCAGCGTCAGCTGTCTCAACAACTACCTTCTTAACGTACTTAAGCTCCTTAACCTCACATACAAGTGGGATCATGATCTCTGGCTCAACTGTCCAATCTGGATGCTCCTTCTGAACCTCGATTGCTGCACGGATAACAGCCTTTGTCTGCATCTTAGCGATCTCTGGGTATGTTACAGCAAGACGGCATCCTCTGTGACCCATCATAGGGTTGAACTCATGGAGTGAGTTGCAAAGTGCCTTAATCTCCTCAACGCTCTTGTTCTTAGCAGCAGCAAGCTTCTCAATGTCAGCCTCCTCTGTTGGAACGAACTCATGAAGAGGTGGATCCAGGAATCTGATAGTAACTGGGTTACCCTCAAGTGCCTCATAAAGAGCCTTGAAGTCTCCCTGCTGATATGGAAGGATCTTATTAAGAGCTTCCTCTCTCTCTTCTACTGTATCAGAGCAGATCATCTCACGGAATGCTGCGATTCTCTCTGGATCAAAGAACATATGCTCTGTACGGCAAAGACCGATACCTTCTGCACCAAGCTCACGTGCCTTCTTAGCATCTGCTGGTGTATCTGCATTTGTTCTAACCTTAAGTGTTCTATACTTATCAGCCCATGCCATAACACGGCCGAATGTTCCTGCGATCTGAGCATCAACTGTCTTGATAACTCCATCGTAAATATTACCTGTTGTACCATCGATTGAGATGTAATCTCCCTCATGGAATTCCTTGCCAGCGAGCGTGAACTTCTTGTTCTCCTCGTCCATAACGATATCGCCACAACCTGATACACAGCATGTACCCATACCACGGGCAACAACTGCAGCGTGTGATGTCATACCACCACGAACTGTAAGAATACCCTGTGCTGACTTCATACCTGTGATATCCTCAGGTGATGTCTCAAGACGTACAAGAACTACCTTCTCGCCTCTAGCTGCCCATGCCTCAGCATCGTCAGCTGTGAATACGATCTTACCACAAGCAGCACCTGGTGAAGCGCCAAGTCCCTTGCCCATTGGTGTAGCTGCCTTAAGAGCTGCTGCATCAAACTGTGGGTGAAGAAGTGTATCAAGGTTACGAGGATCGATCATTGCAACTGCCTCTTCCTCTGTCTTATGTCCCTCATCAACAAGGTCACAAGCGATCTGAAGAGCTGCCTGAGCTGTTCTCTTACCATTTCTACACTGAAGCATGTAAAGCTTCTTGTTCTCAACTGTGAACTCCATATCCTGCATATCATGGTAGTGATTCTCAAGAGTCTCACAAACCTTGATGAACTCTGCATAAGCATCTGGGAACTCCTGCTCCATCTGAGCGATTGGCATTGGTGTACGAACACCGGCAACAACGTCCTCGCCCTGTGCATTGATAAGGAACTCACCCATAAGCTTCTTCTCACCTGTTGCAGGGTCACGAGTAAATGCAACACCTGTACCAGACTCATTGTTCAGGTTACCGAATACCATAGGCATTACGTTAACTGCTGTACCCCATGAATAAGGGATATCGTTGTCTCTTCTGTATACGTTCGCACGTGGGTTATCCCATGAACGGAATACAGCCTCGATAGCTAACTTTAACTGCTCAACTGGGTCTGAAGGGAAATCTGTTCCTAACTGGTTCTTGTACTCTGCCTTGAACTGCTCAGCAAGTGTCTTGAGATCCTGTGCTGTAAGCTCTACATCGAACTTAACACCCTTCTCTTCCTTCATCTTGTCGATGAGCTGCTCGAAGTACTTCTTACCAACTTCCATAACAACGTCTGAGAACATCTGGATGAAACGTCTGTATGAATCGTATACGAAACGCTCGAATGCTGGATCTGGGTTGTGTGCTATCATAGCAGCAACAACGTCATCGTTAAGACCAAGGTTAAGGATTGTATCCATCATACCTGGCATAGATGCTCTTGCACCTGAACGAACTGATACAAGTAATGGATTCTCAAGATCTCCGAACTTCTTGCCGTTGATCTCCTCCATCTTCTTAA
This sequence comes from Coprococcus sp. AF38-1, assembly GCF_003603945.1. Classification (NCBI taxonomy): domain Bacteria; kingdom Bacillati; phylum Bacillota; class Clostridia; order Lachnospirales; family Lachnospiraceae; genus Coprococcus; species Coprococcus sp. AF38-1. Next base: position 356,770 of record NZ_QVGO01000003.1, on the reverse strand, counting down.
CGCCATCCATAGCCTGAGCCATGATCTCGTCATTAATCTTACGGCCATCCTCATAGTACTGAGTACAAGCCTCTGTTGTAATTGTGAAACCCTGTGGAACTGGAAGACCAATTGCTGTCATCTCTGCAAGGTTTGCACCCTTACCACCGAGAAGATTACGCATGGTCATGTCGCCTTCGCTAAACATATAAACCCACTTGTTTGCCATTTGTTTGTTACCTCCTACGTAAACTTTATATTTCATGGTGTGAAGTCCCCGTGAAGTCTCCACACGCGCTAGACTGATTATAACATATATGTCAACATTAGCAAACTCTTTTTTCTATATTTTGTGTATAAACCAGTCCATTTTTACATATAGTTGAATTATATGTATATTCCATTATATTACGCTTAATTACAGCAACATTTGTGTGCCGACCTGAAACAGACTGGCAACTGATCTTCGCTGACCAGTATTCAAAAATTTCCAAATTGGCAAACTGCCCGCACAGCCCTATTCATCCCGTAAAAAACATAGGCTGCGGAAAACTCCGCAGCCTATGTTTAACTTTATATCATGTCGCCTGCAGGCTCCATGTGGATATTCACATTATACCAGTCCTACACAAGTGCGGCTGTCACAATGCACATTTTATTACAACTTACTCGCCGTCAATAGCTTCCTTAAGAATATCAAGACCTGCAATAAGATCCTCATCTGAGATGATAAGTGGTGGCATGATCTTAATGACCGCGTTGTCACGGCCAGCTCTCTCTATTACAAGGCCCTTCTTGAAAGCTCTTGCTGTGATGGCACCTGCTGTTGCATCGTCCTTAACCTCTACACCCCAGAGGAGTCCGATACCACGTGTTGCAATTACATTCGGATCACCGTCTATATTCTTCTCAAGATACTCTCTAACTATCTCGCCCTTACGTCTTGTCTCTGCCTCGATGTTGTTGTCAAGCATGAACTCAAGTCCTGCCTTTGCTGCTACCATTGAGAGCTGAATTCCACGGAATGTACCCGAATGCTCACCCGGCTTCCAGAGATCATACTCCGGCTTGAACATTGCAAGTCCCATTGGGAATGGGTATCCGCCGATTGACTTTGAAAGTGAGAACATATCAGGCTTGATTCCTGCTCTCTCAAATGAGAAGAATGTACCTGTTCTTGCACAACCAACCTGTACGTCATCAACAACCATAAGGATGTCGTTCTTATCACAGAACTCACGGAGTGCCTTGAGGTACTCTACTGAGAATACATTTACACCACCATCTGCCTGTACTGTCTCGATAAAGATTGCTGCAGGCTTCTCAACACCTGAGTGATCGTCATCAAGAAGTGTCTGCATGAACTTGATCGTATCAAGCTCCGGGAACATGTATGGAGCTGGAATGTGATATACGTTGTCAAGTCCAACACCTGCTCCTGCACGGCTTGCAGCATCACTTGTAAGTGATATTGAACCGAGTGTCATACCATGGAAGCATCCCATGTACGCCCAGATCATCTCTCTCTTCTTGACCTTACGTGCAAGCTTTAAGAGTGACTCAACTGCATTTGTTCCTGTAGGACCTGCGAACATGATCTTGTAATCAAGTCCTCTAGGCTCAAGGACCTTTTTCTCGAAGAACTCGATGAATTCAGCCTTTGGTGCTGTCATCATGTCAAGAGAATGCATGATTCCATCGCTCTGGATGTAATCGATAACCTTCTCCTTTATATAATCATTGTTATGACCATAGTTCAGCGCGCCTGCTCCTGCGAAGAAGTCTATATACTCCTTACCATTCTCGTCATACATCTTGGCTCCCTTGGCCTTTGTAAATATCTCTGGGAAACTTCTGCTGTACGATCTTACATTTGCCTCGTATTCTGAAAATAACTCTTTACTATGCATCTTAATGCCTCCTGTAATTCAGTGTCCCGTATTATCTCCGGTCACACCATCAATTAATATTCAAATTTCTTCTCAAAGTAAGCCTTCAGATCTTCAATCTTGACTCTCTCCTGCTCCATGGTATCTCTGTCACGAACTGTGACTGCTCCATCCTCAACAGAATCGAAATCATATGTTACACAGAACGGTGTTCCTATCTCATCCTGTCTTCTATATCTCTTACCTATGTTGCCTCTGTCATCGAACTCACAGTTATAGTACTTTGAAAGCTCTGCATAAATCTTCTCTGCACCCTCGTTGAGCTTCTTGGAAAGTGGAAGCACTCCGATCTTAACCGGTGCAAGCTGTGGGTGGAAATGAAGCACTGTACGAACATCAGGCTTCTCCTCTGTTCCGATATTCTCCTCATCGTATGCAGCGCACAGGAATGCCAGTGTAACACGGTCAGCACCAAGTGATGGCTCGATTACATATGGAATGTACTTCTCCTTTGTCTCGTCATCGAAGTACTCCATTGACTCTCCTGATGTGTTCTGGTGCTGTGTCAGATCGTAATCTGTTCTGTCAGCGATTCCCCAGAGCTCTCCCCATCCAAATGGGAATAAATACTCGATATCAGTTGTTCCCTTGGAGTAGAAACACAGCTCCTCAGGTGAATGGTCACGGGCTCTCATCTCATCATCCTTGATTCCGAGATCCTTGAGCCAGTTGATACAAAAGCTTCTCCAGTACTCAAACCACTCCATATCTGTACCCGGCTTACAGAAGAACTCAAGCTCCATCTGCTCGAACTCTCTTGTTCTGAATGTGAAGTTACCAGGTGTTATCTCATTTCTAAATGACTTTCCTATCTGGCCAATTCCAAATGGAACCTTCTTTCTTGAAGTTCTCTGTACATTCTTGAAGTTGACAAATATACCCTGTGCAGTCTCCGGTCTCAGGTATACAGTGTTCTTGGCATCCTCAGTTACACCCTGGAATGTCTTGAACATAAGGTTGAACTGTCTGATGCCTGTGAAGTTATGCTTACCACATGTTGGACAGCAGATATTGTTCTTCTCAACGTACTCTTCCATCTGCTCGTTGCTCCATCCGTCTACCGCGCCCTCTGGAACAACTCCGTTTTCAGCCATAAAGTCCTCTATAAGTTTATCTGCACGGAATCTCTCATGACACTCTTTGCAATCCATAAGAGGATCAGCAAATCCTCCAAGGTGGCCTGAAGCAACCCATGTCTGTGGGTTCATAAGGATAGCACAGTCAACTCCTACATTGTAAGGGTTCTCCTGGATGAATTTCTTCCACCATGCTTTCTTTACGTTGTTCTTGAGTTCAACTCCGAGATTACCATAGTCCCATGTATTTGCGAGACCACCGTAAATCTCTGAACCTGGATAAACAAATCCTCTGCTCTTTGCCAATGCAACGATCTTGTCTAATGTCTTTTCCATCGTAATCCTCCAAATCATATTCGAATTTGCATTTTTTTCGCTCTATCCGCCTTATTTTATACTCATTCAAATATTTTTGCAAGGTTCACGGCATATTTTGTAATATTATTTATACAAAGCTACTATAATTTGTGCCGTCAGACATCACCTTATGACTTCTTCTTATTGCTTACTCGTTATGACTCTTGTATAATAGCACCAGATTGGTTCTTTCTAAAGTTCCAATTTCAAGTATTTTTATAGAACCAATTTGCACCAGAAAGGAACACCAGAATGATTTCAATAGACAAAACTTCTAACAAGTCTCTATATGAACAATTATATGAACAAATGAAATCCGAGATACTTAATGAGCACTATGCTGCAGGTGAAAAGCTCCCTGCAACAAGGCAGCTCGCCGCCGAACATAAGCTGAGCCGCAACACAGTAGTATCTGCTTACAACCAGCTTGAACTTGAAGGATATATACGCTCCGTGACAGGCTCCGGCTACTACGTTGAGAACATCACTGCATTTACCCCGGACAGAAAAACAAGACAAAGCCACAATATACAACATTCTTGCAGGCAGGCTGGAAAGACATTTGACTACACATTAAGCTACGGCAATCTGGACTATAACTGCTATCACTCCAGGGCCTGGCGCAAATGCCTCATGAACGCCTGGGACATGATATCCATGGCCGATACCGCCTCCTACCAGATGTCGCAGGGAAGCTACACCCTCCGCAGTCTTATCACCGAATATCTGTACATGTCCAGAGGTGTCAACTGCACTCCTGAGCAGATCATCCTCACAAGCGGCCACCAGAGATCCATAGACATAATCACCCATATATTCAGTCCGTCAGACTATTCATTTGCCATAGAGGACCCTGGCTACAACGGAACATGGGAGATCGTCAGCCAGAGTCCTTTCAGGATCATTCCAATACCGCTTGAGGACGACGGTGTGTCCATAGAACACATCCAGCGTCTCAGGGACACTCTGCTGTATGTAACGCCATCCCACCAGTTTCCGATGGGAAGCATACTACCGATAAGTAAGAGACTGGAGCTCATAGAGTGGGCGGCTCAATCTGGAAGTTATATCATCGAGGATGATTACGACAGCGAACTCAGATACCAGAGCAGACCGATCCCATCCCTGCAGTCCATCGATAACAGTGATCACACTATATATCTCGGTACATTTTCCAAATCCATGTCACCAGATCTTCGAATATCATATATGGTGCTTCCTGCAGATCTGATGAAGGCATATGAATCCAGATATTCACACACCAACTGCACAGTTCCAACGGTTCTGCAGCTTGCACTTATTGAATTTATACAGAGTGGTAATTATCAGCGCCATATAGGCGCCATGAAGAATCACTATAAAAAGAAGCATGATTATATATTGAATTATGTGAAACAGAATCTTGAAGATGATGTGATCATGTATGGTGCCGGAGCCGGTCTCCACTTTGTGGCAGAGGTTAAGAACTCAAAGCTTACACAGACAGAGCTCATATCAACTTTTGAGCAGAAAGGCATACGAATCTTCTCCACCGAACCATTCTGGATAAGGAAAAATCTCTGTCCGGAGAACCAGCTTCTGTTTGGTTTCAGTGCTATACCGTACGAAAAGCTTCCCGGTGCTATGGATACATTTTCCAAAATAGTACACACTCTTTAATATTGACATCTTCAGGCCGGCTATTAACAAAAAGAAGAGAATCTTACTTGTTGTGATGTGATTCTCTTCTTTTCCTATAATTACATTATGTCACGGCAATGAGTCTATGATCTCCACCGACTTGAACTTTCTGTCCACATACATATCCATAAACTGCTTTGACACAAGCTGTATCTCCGCCAGTACAGGATCAGACACATTGAAGTTGTACATCTTGCCAAGTGGCGCACCATTTATGTACTGTATCGTGTATACTGCATCGTCTGACAGATGAAGTGGATGCTTTGCCCTGCCTCTGCATCCATCGCAGAGAAGTCCACCCGATGCTGCATCGAATACATTTGACACCTCAGCCTTGCCACATACCGGACAGTGGAAGCTCTGTATCCCCTGTCCGAACACATCCATAAGCTTTATCTCGTACACGCACCTGATGAGCTTTGCCGGCATCTGCCCTTTCTCAAGAGCTTTCAAACTAACGTATAACAGATTGAGATAATCTGCTGCCCTGTCACCCTCATGGGTCATGAATCCCATGACCTCACAGAAGTACGATGCATAACAGTATGCATCTATGTCCATGGTGAGCTGATGGAAATATTCATCCACATCTATATTCACAAGCCTGTATGAATCCCGCCCCGGGATCAATGTAAAACTTCCCATGACAAACATCTGTGTCTTGGACTGGAGCGGATTCGTTCCTCTCCTCACACCTGTTGCAAATACTGTGATCCTGCCCCGTTCTTTGGTGAGGGCCACCATTCTCCTGTCATATTCGCTCTGGAGGCTGCTGGACAGTACAATTCCATGCAATGTTACTTCTTCTCTCAATTGTATATCCACCTCCATAACAAATTTAACATGACAAGATCGGCAAACTGTGCACTGCCCGCAGCGACTGCACATTCACCGATCCTGTTTGCACACACTACTCGTCTCTAAACCCAAAGTTCCTTAGCAATGTATCTGTATCTCTCCAGTCCTTCTTGACCTTTACCCAAAGCTTCAGATTGACCTTGGTGTCGAGAAGTCTCTCTATTCCATATCTCGCATGAGTACCGATCTTCTTCAGCATGACGCCCTGCTTTCCTATGATGATTCCCTTGTGAGAATCCCTCTCACATATGATAGTGGCATCAATATCGATCAGTCCGCCATCTGGTCTCTCCTTCATGGAGTCAATGACCACCGCAATTCCGTGAGGAACCTCCTTGTCAAGCTGACGAAGTGCCTGCTCTCTGATGAGTTCGGCAACGATCTGTCTCTCCGGCTGGTCAGTGATCGTATCCTCATCGTAATACTGCGGTCCGTACGGAAGATACTTCATGATGGTATCTATAAGCTCATCCGTATTCTTGCCCTTGAGGGCTGACACAGGAACTATCTCCGCAAAATCACAGGCATCCTTGTAGGTATTTATCGCCTCAAATACCTTGCTCTCCTCCACATTATCTATCTTGTTCACAACCACAATGATCGGAGTCTTCACATGCTGGAGCTGCTCTATAATGTAACGCTCTCCCGCACCGATAAATGTTGTGGCCTCAACTATCCAGAGAACCACATCGACCTCATCCAGTGTACTCTCGGCAACCTTGAGCATGTACTCTCCAAGCTTGTTCTTCGCCCTGTTGATTCCCGGTGTATCCAGGAAAATGATCTGTCCCTTATCACTTGTGTACACAGTCTGTATCCTGTTTCTCGTGGTCTGTGCCTTGTTGCTTGTTATCGCTATCTTCTGTCCTATCAGTCTGTTCATAAGTGTCGACTTTCCAACGTTTGGTCTGCCTATGATGGACACGAAGCCTGATTTGTATTCTTTATTCATATATCTCCTTCATCCTGCATGCGAAAGCTAACCTACGCATACGCATCTAGCTTTACTATGTCATGACCCTAATTCGCCGCTCGCAAGTCATGCAAGCACGCCCACTCACTTGCGCTCATTATATCGACTGTCGGCTATACCTAGAAAATTGCAAGTACATCCTTGAAGTTGTCCTTATTCTCCTCTATCCTGCTCTCACCGCCGATGGCACAGATGATTCCTGAATCTGTAACAGCCTTTACGAGTGGAGCAAGAGCTCTGATGGCATCTCTGTCTGTGGAGAGGATCTTGTCTCGCTCGCTCTGAATCTGCTCATCTGTAACACCCATAAAGTATCTCGCCATGTGGCTTATGCCCTCTGCTACAGGTGTTGTAGGTGCATCTATCTGAGCCATGGTTCCAATGATATACTTTGTCATATCCCTGTCTGAGCACTCAAAGTTCTCCACGAACTTATACGCATTCTTGAATATGTCATATGTCTCCATGAGGTTTGGATCCCTGTATGAACTCATATAACATGTTCCATTCCTTAGGAATGAGCACATGGCACCATATGCGCCGCCCTTCACACGGACATTCTCCCACAGATAACCATATGAGAATATGATCTTGAGAACGCTCAGTGAGCTGTCGTACTTGTAACCGGCATCCTCAAAATTACCCGCTATAGCAACATACTGAACCTGGCTTGCAGTCTTGAAGCCTTCATTCTTAAGCTCCTTCTCAAATACTTTCACATCCTTATGTGCAGGTCTTGTGGAGAGTGCCATGCCAAAGTCGGCAAATGATTCCTCAAGCAGATCTGTCACATCCTCATCTCCTGTATATGAAACCGTAAGCGCACCCTTTCTGAGGACCTCTGCAAGAGCATACTGAAGCTTCTCAATGAAGTCGTCATACTTCTCGTCGAAGTGATCCACTATGTCGCACAGGAATTCATAATAAGCAATTCCACATGTCTCATCCGTGAATCTTGCCCCCTCATCTATATATGACATGGCTCTTGTGTATGCGGTCACATGGCCGGAAGCAGCCATGCCATTCTTCATGCTCGACTTCTCCTCCGTCAGGAGCTCCTTCAGTCTCTTCCTGTCATCAATCTTAGACGAGAACAGTATCTCCTTCATGAGCTCTACAGCATACGGAAGCTTCTCATAGAGCGCCTTCATTGATACATAGAAAAACTTCTTGATATCAGTGTCGCTGGCATATCCAACCATGTCAAACTCTATTCCGCCGATATTGCTGTCTATCTCATTTGAGAGCTGTCCATAGGTGTGCTTCTCTGTATCAATATATTTGAACAAACATGTCAGTGTAGCAAGGTATGGCACAAGGTCATTATCTATATCGTTGATGTTGAAATAGAATCTCAGATATCCTATACCATTTGTAAATATATCGTGGCTTACAACCGGAAGTCCGCCGATCTCAGACTCAACATTCTTGAGCTTCTCAGCCTCTTTGTCAATGTCATCTATCGCCAGAAGCGGAACCTTGGCAAGATCCTCTGCGGATGAAGGAGTCGCCTGATACTCCTTGAGCGCCTTTGTATCCTCCACGATCTTCTCGAGCTCCTCACGGCTGAGCGTAGCCTTGTATGCAGCAAGCTCATCAGCGATCTTCTTCTCATTCTCCTGATCAAGGCCTTTCTTTGGATTCATAGTGAGATACAGACCAAATGTATTATCTATAAAACATTCCTTTATAAGCTGCTCAAAGTATCCGTTCTGAAGATCCTCTCTCAGCTCCTTGTACACATCATTCATCTCGAAGAACATGAGTGCTTTGGTGTCGTCATACAGCCAACTGTTGAACGCATCCAGTCCGTACATGAGTCCCTTAGGAAACCTTCCAAAGTTGGCCTCCTTGTGCTTGAACTCAAACTTGTTGATTGCTGCCTCAATAGCTGCTTTATCTACACCATGGCTGAGCTCTTCAAATGTGTCATCTATAACCTTTATAAATCTGTCCTTGTCATTATTATCAGCGCCTCTTGCTATGATGGAGAATGTGGTCTGCTGACAGCCATTGTCAAATGAGCTGTAGACCTCCTCACCTATTCCCGCATCAGTCAGTGCTTTCTTCAAAACCGCACCCGGCGCATCCATGAGTACGTACTCAAGTATTTCAAGGGCTGTAACCTTCTTCTTCTCGGTGCTGAGTCCTGTTATCTTGCTGTATGTGAGTATGGAATTGTTCTCCTCAGGATCAGTGTCAGCTATGGAGTAATCCATGGTGATGTCCTTCATCTCGTCAAATGGCTTCTGAAGAGGTATCGCTGAATCAATCTCCTTGTAATCGTAATGTGACAGATACTCCTCATCTATAAACTCCAGCTCCTTTGCCATATCACAGTCGCCGTACAGATAGATATAACTGTTCGATGGATGATAATACGTCCTGTGGAAGTCCCTGAATCTCTCAAGGGTAAGTGTAGGTATAAACTCTGGATTACCACCTGAATCATTGCCATATGGAGTGTCCGGCATGAGCGATGACTCTATACCCCTGTACATGATAGACTCAGGACTTGAATACACGCCCTTCATCTCATTGTACACAACTCCGTTATACTTCAGATCTCCATCCACAGAGTCAAGCTCATAATGCCAGCCCTCCTGCTTCATGATCTCATCATGTATATAAATATCCGGATAGAACACAGCATCCAGATACACACTCATGATATTCTCGAAATCCTTCTGATTGAAGCTCGCTATAGGGTATACCGTCTTGTCCGAATATGTCATGGCATTCAAGAAGGTGTTCAGTGAGCCCTTTGCCAGCTCGACAAATGGATCCTTGACCGGATACTTCTTTGAACCACAGAGCACTGAATGCTCGATTATGTGAGGTATTCCTGAATCGTCATATGGAGGTGTTCTAAAGCCTATATTGAACACCTTGTTCACATCGTCATTCTCAATGATGAGAACCCTTGCCTTTGTCTTTATATGCTCCAGCACATAGCCCTTGCCATGTACCTCCGGGAGATCCTTCTCCTCAACTATTCTGTAAGCCTTTACATCCTTGATATTTCCCAATTCATATTCTCCTTCTATATCTTTTTTATATCATTATATATTTTTTCGATATACGCTTTTATATCGCCATGAATTTGCGTGATGACATGCACACATCAGCGTACTTCATTATTCCATCTGTCCGGCACCAAATGAAGCTGGTAGAAACTCTGACAATCTTCTCATGTCGTAATCATCCTCTGATCGTGCTGCGATAACATACATATCCGCAGAAAATTCTGAGAGCACCTGTCTGCATATCCCACATGGATATGTTATTCCGTTTATCCCTGTACTATTCAGGCCGCCGACAATAGCAATCGCTTTGAAATCTTTATAGCCACTGCTCACTGCATTGCACACCGCCGCGCGCTCTGCGCATATGGTTGCACCGTATGAGGAGTTCTCTATATTACAGCCTGTAAATACCCTGTATCCGTTCGCGTTTTTATCGTTGTTGTCCGATTCTCCGCCAACACATTCCGCTTCATCCGAATAATTCTCACGACCTGCCAGGAGTGCTGCTCCGACCTTAAACTGTGAATACCTGGCATATGCCCTCTCTCTTGCCTCCAACGCCTTCACGATAAGACGCTTGATGTCTGTATCTCCAATAATATAATCATTCTCCATAATTACATATCCTCCATACTGATATCTTCGCACTCTCATAATAATAACACTAACAGGCCTTTAGATTCAATCACCCACACAGTATTAAACGTTCAAATATTATCAGCTTGACACACATGACAAGAGGCCGCCTGAAATCCGGCGACCTCTCCAGTCCTTATCTGTATTCAGATGTACGACTTTTCTTAATAGCTTCCTGACTGTATCTGTCTGAGTATTTCATCCACCATATCCTGATATGTGTCCGATGTAAGAACCAGGATAATACAGAACACCAGGAACACAAGTGCTATTGCGCTCATTATAATTCCTGCGATAGCCATTCCCTTGCCAGGCTTCTTATCCTTAAGACTTATGATACCTGTTATCAGTCCCGCAATGGCTGTGGCAATTCCCACATATGTGATACAACATCCAAATGTAAGTGAGAAAATACCAAGCACCATAGATGCTATGGATACACCCTTGCTCTCCTGTGGCATGTTGTTCTGTGGATATGCAGGGCCCCCACCCATGTTCAGATTCTGATTCGCATAATTCTGTCCGTATGGATCTCCCGGCTGTCCATAGCCCTGGCCATACTGTCCATTTGGCTGGCCGTACTGCCCATAGTTCTGATCGTACTGTCCATTCGGCTGGCCATAATTCTGATCATACTGTCCACCCGGCTGACCATAATTCTGTCCATACTGGCCACCTGGCTGACCATAGTTCTGATCGTTCTGTCCATACTGAGGCGCACCTTCATATGGATTCTGCTGTCCCACCTGTCCGTTGTCTTCTGTTGGCTGATAGCCACCAAAGCTGTTGTTATCTTCTCCCATCTCTTCCTGCCTTTCTTTTATAACTTTTTTGTAGCCCATACTTTCCCTTAGTCGAAAAATATCTGTTTTGATTATCTCACACATGCCGATTAGTGTCAATTAACCTGTATAAAAAAGAAACACACCACCCGGTTACGGATGATGTGATCTTTTTTATTTTAGTCATTGCATTTTACTGCGAAATCGTGTCAGACTCTATTCCTTAGAAGCCCATTCCGCCGCCCATTCCTGCTCCGCCTGCCGGCATTGCTGGAGTATCTTCCTTGATATCAGCTACAACTGACTCTGTTGTAAGCATTGTTGAAGCAACTGATGTAGCATTCTGAAGTGCACTTCTTGTAACCTTAACAGGATCGATGATTCCTGCCTCGATCATGTTGACATATGTCTCATTGTACGCATCAAATCCGACACCAACCTCAGACTCTTTGATCTTGTTGATGATGACTGATCCCTCAAGTCCTGCATTTGCTGCGATGTGGAACAGTGGAGCCTCCATAGCCTTGAGAACCACCTTAGCACCTGTCTTCTCGTCACCCTCAAGATTCTTTACAAGCTCTGCAACCTTCTTTGCAGCGTGGATGTATGCTGAACCACCACCTGAGATGATTCCCTCTTCAACTGCTGCTCTTGTGGCATTGAGGGCATCCTCCATACGGAGCTTAGCTTCCTTCATCTCTGTCTCTGTAGCTGCACCAACTCTGATAACTGCAACACCACCGGCAAGCTTTGCAAGTCTCTCCTGAAGCTTCTCCTTGTCGAACTCTGATGTTGTCTCCTCAAGCTGAGCCTTGATGACATTTACACGGCCTGCGATATCTTCCTTAGCGCCCATGCCGTCAACGATAACTGTGTTCTCCTTTGTGATCTTAGCGCTCTTTGCACGGCCAAGGTCATCAAGAGTAGCATCCTTGAGCTCGTATCCAAGCTCCTCAGATATAACCTTACCGCCTGTAAGAATAGCGATATCCTGAAGCATCTCTTTTCTTCTGTCGCCATAACCAGGAGCCTTTACAGCTACTACCTGGAATGTACCACGCAGCTTGTTGACGATAAGTGTTGTGAGAGCCTCGCCCTCGATATCCTCAGCGATGATCAGTAGCTTTGAACCGCTCTGAACGATCTGCTCAAGAAGTGGAAGGATCTCCTGAATATTTGAGATCTTCTTATCTGTAATAAGTATATATGGGTTATCAAGCTCTGCAACCATCTTCTCCATATCTGTTGCCATGTAAGCTGAAATATAACCTCTGTCGAACTGCATACCTTCTACAAGGTCGAGCTCTGTCTTCATTGACTTTGACTCTTCGATTGTGATGACTCCATCCTTTGACACTTTCTCCATAGCGTCGGCAACCATCTGTCCAACCTCATCGTCACCAGCTGAGATAGATGCAACTCTTGCGATCTGATCCTTTCCGCTGATAGTCTCACTCATATCAAGAATAGCCTCAACTGCCTTGTCGCAAGCCTTCTTCATTCCCTTTCTGAGAACGATAGGATTAGCACCTGCTGCCAGATTCTTCATTCCTTCATTGATCATAGCCTGTGCAAGAACTGTAGCTGTTGTAGTACCATCACCTGCAACATCGTTTGTCTTTGTTGCAACTTCCTTGACGATCTGAGCACCCATGTTCTCAAATGCATCCTCAAGCTCTATGTCCTTTGCTATTGTAACACCATCATTTGTGATGAGTGGTGAACCGTATGACTTTGCAAGTACAACGTTTCTTCCTTTAGGTCCAAGTGTAACTCTTACTGTATCTGCTAACTGATTAACTCCTGCCTCAAGTGCCTTTCTAGCCTCAGCACCGTACTTAATTTCCTTTGCCATTTCTATCTACCTCCATGTTATATTACATATATTATCCATATATCATCCGCATATGTCTCCCGCAGCTCACGCTGTCTGGATATATGGCTTTTACTTCTCAACGATTGCAAGGATGCTGTCCTGCTTGATAACTATGTACTCTTCGTCGTCAAGCTTAACCTCTGAACCAGCGAACTTCTGATATATAACTGTATCTCCAACCTTAACGTCCATAGGAACCAGCTTGCCATCAACAACTGCTCCAGGGCCAACCTCTACAACCTCTGCATACTGTGGCTTCTCCTTTGCCTGGCCTGGTAATACGATTCCTGACTTTGTTGTCTCCTCTGCTACTGACTGCTTTAATACTACTCTGTCTCCAAGTGGTCTTAACTTCATGATATATACCTCCTGATTTATTTTTATTATATTTCTGATTCTTGTTTTTAGCACTCAATTTATGTGAGTGCTAACACTGTTTTATATTCTATCCATTTCTATAAAAAAATCAACCCTTATTTTCTAAAAAATATATAAAAATATGTCTGTCATCTACCGTAATACATATCACTTAAAAAGATTCGTTCTTGCATAGTCAAACAGATACTGCTGCGCATATCCCCCGAGATTTCCGAACTTTTTCACGGCAAATGCCTCTATCTCCGGCTTTTTTGTGTCCTTGCCATCAAAGTACATGCTCTCCATGATCCTCTTCATCCACACATCCACAGGGAAAGCCTCACGTCTTCCAAGTCCAAAGAGCAGGACACAGTTTGCAACCTTCTCCCCTACTCCCTTGATCGTCATGAGAAGTTCCCTTGCATGTTCTATGTCAAGTGCATCAAGCTTCTCCTTTGTGACATTTCCCGAGTACACCGCCTCCGTCGCATTCATTATGTATGGAGCACGGAATCCGACCTTGCACTCCCTGAGCTCATCCTCTGTGACCTCATGAAGTCTGTCTACATCAGGAAACACATAAAATGCCTCGCCATTATATCCTATGACCTCATCACCAAATCTATGCGATATATTTTTTACACACTGTTTTATCTGAGGGATATTCTTGTTCTGGGATATGATAAATGATATAAGCGTCTCAAAGAAGTCCTGATTGAGTATTCGTATTCCATCCTTCTCATTCACAGCCGTCTGAAGTGCGCTGTCCGCCTTTATGACACTCTCCTTGATGAGGCCGTAATCATTGTCCATATCCAGATAAGGGCGCCATATTCCTTCATAGTCTTCCATGGATGAACCATATATCCTGAGCACGCCGCCTGACTGTTCCATCTTCACAGCCCTGCCAAATGCTATGACCTCATACACTTCATCATCAAGCTTGTCAAAATGAAAGCACTGACCACACTCAAGTATCTGAGAAAGTCTGAAATCCTTCACTCCGTCTACCGTAACTATATTGCCATCACAACTTACATTCATCTTCCGTACACCTGCCATTTCATATTTGTATAATTGTGCTTTTTGTCTTATAAATTTCTCCAGGCTATTGTATAATACCTGTATATTATTTTCAATGTCACATAAGCAGTGTGGCAAAAACTGACACTATCACAAACAGGAGGATCTATGGCTGAACAGATATACACTATACCAGTAAACGATGCATTTGACAGCGGCTGCGAATGCCCTATGTGCCAGATGCAGAAGGATCTTGAACGAAATGCAATTGAATATACGATGGGGCCAAGCTACATGGAGGACGACAACCGTGCCATGACTGACAAGCTTGGTTTTTGCAGTCATCATCTGAGAATGCTCTATCAGGAAAAGAATCGTCTGGGTCTGGCACTCATGATGAACACCCATATGAATAAGACTATACAAGATATGAGGGCGCTGGCTGCCAAAGGTCCCGCCGCCAAAGCCGGTCTGTTCGGCAAGAACACACCCAATGCACCTGTTGTCGATTATATAGAGAATATGGAGAAAAGCTGCTTCATTTGTGGACGTATGGATGACATGTTCGTACGCTATGTAGACACTATCTTCCATATGTGGAAAAGAGATTCCGAGTTCAGGGACAAATTTGCTACGAGCAAAGGCTTCTGTACATATCACTACGGAATACTATACAAGACAGGCCAGAACAAACTGAGCAAGGAACAGTATGCGCAGTTCATCGAAATCCTCAACAAGGTATACTTTGACAATATGGAACGTGTCAATGGTGACCTGAGCTGGTTCATAGACAAGTTTGACTACAGATACAAGAACGAGCCATGGAAGAATTCCAAGGACGCCCTCCCGAGAGGGATCATCAAGATTGGCCACACATTTGTAGAATAATAAACACATGACAATAAATAAAAGCCGCCTTACATATCTGTAAAGCGGCTTATTTTAACTGACTCTCCATGCAATGAGACCATCCGGAAGCGCCGGCTTTATCATGCCAGGCCTGCTGCCTGTGTTCTCTATGCCATGAGCCTGTCTCATTCTCTCATGGAGATATGCTCTGTATTCTGTGAGAAGCCCGGTAAATATCGGTCTGAGCTCAGGGCACCTTCTGAAATCCCCCGGCTTGACAAGTCCCGGTTTCTTGTGGAATATATCCACACCGGCATTTTTCAACACCGATGCCACGAACTGTGAACAGAAGAAATTGTATTCCCTCTCATACGCAAGATGGAAAAATACGCTGAATACACCCATGAAGTTATATCCGTATCTGTCCGGATGCTTCTTGAATCTGGCGAGCTCCTGCTGTATCCTGTCATACTGCTTACTCGTGACCTTCAGCTCATACACAGCGCATCTGGTTCCCTTGTGCTTTCCAAATATTCCCTTTTCTATGTTCTCACTGATAAATCCACTGTTAAATGGATTGTATACACCTTTCCTTGCAAAACTGTACATCTCATCAAGACTTATGTCCAGTGCCAGAGATGTGTGACAATACGGCTCTCTGGTCATAAGCTTTATGAGATTTGAAAGAACTGTTTTTGTCTTTGACAAAAGTATGTATACCTTCTTACTCTCATCTTTCATATTTTTGTTTCCAATCACCTATTTTGATGTACGCATATCCCCCCACAGGATAAGCGCCAATCCCCACATCATAAATTATAAACGCATCCCCGGTAATTACTTGCCCGGCTTGTAAGAACTCTTGAGTGACACGATCCTGTTGTATACAGGATGCTCCGCTGTAGAATCCTTTGAGTCAACACAGAAGAAACCATTTCTCAGGAACTGGAATGCCTCTCCCGGCTGAGCCTCCTCAAATGCCTTCTCAAGCTTACATCCCTGTTTGATAACAAGTGAGTTTGGATTGAGATTCAATGTACCATCGTCGTTGAGCTTCCCCTTCTCCTCATCGATGATATTCTCATACAGACGAACCTCTGCATCTATTGCGCTCTCTGCCGATACCCAGTGAATGGTTCCCTTGACCTTGCGTCCCTCAAAGCCTGAACCGCTTCTTGTCTCTGGGTCATATGTACAATGTACTGTTGTGACATTGCCGTCCTCGTCCTTCTCAAATCCCACGCACTTTACGAAATATGCATTCTTAAGACGAACCTCGTTGCCAGGGAACAGTCTGAAATACTTCTTAGGAGGCTCCTCCATGAAGTCCTCTCTCTCTATATACAGATACTTGCTGAATGCTACCTTTCTGCTTCCGAGCTCCTCGTTCTCCTGATTGTTCTCGACATCGAGGTACTCAACCTGATCCTCAGGATAGTTGTCGATGACAAGCTTTACAGGATCAACAACTGCCATGTATCTCTTGGCTGTGAGCTTCAGATCGTCTCTCACGCAATACTCAAGCATAGCGTAATCAACAGACGACTGGCTCTTGGATATTCCAACCAGCTCCATGAACTTCTTAATAGCTGATGGTGTGAAGCCTCTTCTTCTGAGGGCTGCAATACTTACAAGACGTGGGTCATCCCATCCGTCTACTATTCCGTCCTCGACAAGCTTCTTGATGTATCTCTTACCTGTTATGACATTTGTCAGGTAAAGCTTTGCGAACTCTATCTGCTTTGGTGTGCCCTCAGGTGAATCCTTGTAACCGAGCTCCATAACCACCCAGTCATACAGAGGTCTGTGATCCTCAAACTCAAGTGTACATATAGAATGTGTAACACCCTCGATGGCATCCTCGATAGGATGTGCAAAGTCATACATAGGGTAAATGCACCACTTGTCACCTGTGTTGTGGTGGTTCATTCTCGCTATTCTGTAGATAATAGGATCTCTCATGTTGATGTTAGGGCTTGCCATATCTATCTTTGCACGGAGTACCTTACTTCCGTCAGGGAACTCACCGTTCTTCATTCTCTCGAATAGATCAAGATTCTCCTCTATGCTTCTGTCTCTGTATGGGCTGTTCTTGCCCGGCTCAGTGAGAGTTCCTCTGTACTCTCTGATTTCATCTGCTGTGAGGTCACACACATATGCCTTGCCCTTCTTGATGAGCTTTATGGCAGCCTCGTACATCTGGTCAAAGTAATTTGATGCAAAGAACACTCTGTCTCCAAAGTCTGCTCCCAGCCACTTGACATCTGCAAGTATTGACTCTACGAACTCTGTCTTCTCCTTTGTAGGGTTGGTATCGTCAAATCTGAGATTAAACTGTCCGCCATACTGCTGTGCCAGTCCGTAATTCAAAAGTATTGACTTGGCATGTCCTATATGTAAATATCCATTTGGCTCTGGTGGGAATCTGGTAACGATCTTCGGCACCTTACCCTCTGCGATATCTTTCTCAATTATCTGTTCAATGAAATTCTTACCTGTCATCTCTTCAGCCATTTCCAAACTGCCTCCCGCTTTTTTTGATAATTCTAAATGTCTGCAACCGAATTTGCACACGATTACAGTTAGTTTACCATACTTTTACTGCTTGTACCACAATTATCTTTTGATTTGTCATTATTTTTCGCACAAATGTAAATATTTTACTTGATTTTTGATGTCCATTTTGTTATAGTTATTATTGCTTTTGAAAAGCAAGCTACTATAGCTCAGGTGGTAGAGCGCAACATTGGTAATGTTGAGGTCACGGGTCCGACTCCCGTTAGTAGCTTTTATTTTTTTGTCCGTATTTACGCCGCCCTGAGCGGCTTTATTTTTATCCACCGCAGACCGGATCACTTACTTTCCGCCCGCAGTCTCAGCTTCATATATTCCATCAGCCCACTTCTTATTCCACTCACTCATGACATCGTTACCTTTTTTAGCTTTGCTCTCCGCTCTCATGTCACCACTCCTTAATCCGATGATTAGCTAATTTTTTGCAAAAAAGGAAGCGGCACTATGCCGCTTCCTGTCTTTGATTAAACAACTTAAAATTTTATTATTCTAATTACACATCCCTGAGCTTAGCTCTGATCCTCTGAACCGCATTGTCTATGGATTTTGCCGGTTTGCAGAGTCTCTCCCCTATCACTTCATAAGAAGCGCCTGTTAGATATTCGTCAAGAACATGCTTCTCAAACTTAGAAAGCTTACTGTCGATGAGCTTTATAAGATCTGACTCACGCAGCTTCGCCATCATGATATCCTCAGGATTAGTTATGACACCCGAATCTATCTCATCAAGCGGGCTGGAGTAATCTCCCCCGCCATCGCCATAGATCGATATATAGTAGTTCAACGGTCCGTTTTTCTTGTTGTTTGAATTGTTCACCGCGGTAATGAGCTGCCTTCTCACGCACATGAACGCAAAGGTCTTGAATGTCGCGCCCTTGTCAGGTCTGTAATTATTCACAGCCTTGACCAGTCCGATCATGCCCTCCTGTATAAGATCCTCCTCATCAGCACCTATGATATAAAGGCTTCTGCTCTGTCCCGTTATCATTGGGCCATAGCGCTTGATAAGTGTCTCCATAGCATCGTTATCCTTTTGTTCATTTATAAGCTCCAGCAGTTCATTATCTGATAATTCCGAATACATATACTCTACCTTTACTTGTTCATCCTCTGTCTTACGACCTCATAAGCCAGAACTCCGGCAGCAACTGACGCGTTGAGTGAGTCTATGTCTCCCTTCATAGGAACAGATACGACATAATCACACTTCTCCTTGACCAGTCTGCTGACGCCGCTTCCCTCATTACCTATGACAAGTCCAAGGGAACCTGTGAGGTTACACTTGTACATGAGTTCTCCGTCCATATCCGCACAGGCGAACCACATGCCTCTATCTTTCAGCTCCTCTATGGTCTTGCTGATATTTGTCACCTTTGCAACAGGTGTATAATTGATAGCTCCCGCTGATGCCTTTACAACTGTAGCTGTGATTCCGACTGCACGCCTCTTAGGTATGATTACACCGTGGGCACCACAGAGATTCGCTGTTCTGATGATCGCACCAAGATTGTGTGGATCCTCTATCTCATCAAGTATGAAGAAAAATGGATCCTCTCCTCTGCTCTCAGCCAGTGCAAACATATCCTCTATCTCTGCGTACTTATATGCCGCTGCATGTGCAATCACTCCCTGATGCTTGCCAGCCTGTGACATCTGGTTTAACTTTTCCTTTGAGAGGTAGTTTATCACTGTATCCTGCTTCTTCGCCTCCCTGACTATGCTGTTCACGATCCCATCCCTGCATCCGTCAAGGACATACAGCTTATCTATGGTCTTGCCTGATCTGAAAGCCTCGAGGACTGCATTTCTTCCCTCTATGACAAATGCTTCCTCATCGCTCTCTGTCTTAATGTTATTCTCAAATTCTCTATTCTGCATCTTTTTCTCCATCTGTACTCTCTGTACTCTTTTCAAGTGTTGAGGTATCCTCTATTGTATCTTCCTGTGCTGCTTTGCCCGGATCCTTGTGCTGCTGTTCTGCCCTGTCCGTTTCAACTGGATCATGGTTCAGTATGATCCTCGTGATCTCAAACATCCTGTCATACTGCTTATCAAGATACAGAAAGCCTATAAGGCACTCAAAGCCCGTTGCCATTCGGTACTGTCCCACAGTCGCATTCTTGGCTGTTGAATGAGTCTTGGTGTTCCTGCCTCTCTTGTATATCCACTCTTCCTCCTCTGTGAGCAGTCCGTTGTCCAGAAGATACATTATATATCCCGCCTGAGCCTCCGCCTTCACAAGCTGGCTCACCTCTTTGTGGTATTTGTATGCCTGCTTGTTATCCTTTGTGACAGCAAGGGTCTTTATGAGAAGATCAAACACGCTGTCACCTATATATGCAAGTGAAAGCGGTGAATACTCCCTTGGATTAGTGTATGTCACCCCGAGTATCTCAGTAAAGTAACTGTCTATGCTCTTTTCCATTTTACGCCCTCTCTGGTATCCTCAAGGATAATTCCCATATCACTGAGCTGGTCACGGATCTCATCTGCCCTAGCAAAGTTCTTTGCCCTTCTTGCAGCCTGTCTCTCTTCAATAAGAGCCTCTATATCTGAATCAAGTATCTCTTCCTTCTTCTCTGTGATGATTCCAAGTATGTCGCAGAGCTTTGTCACTGTATTGAGCACAAGCTTCACAGTAGACTTTGTTGAATCCTCTGTCACATTTACATTTGCATATTTTACGAGCTCAAATATAACTGAGATCGCATCTGCAGTGTTGAGGTCGTCATCCATGGCTGCCTCGTATTTCTTCACAAATGCATCCATCTCGTCTGCAACTGCCTTATCTACTTCTCCTTCTGTTCCGCTTATAGACTTCAGTCTGTCAACTGCTGTAAGGATTCTCTCAAGGCCGTTCTTTGAAGCCTCAACAAGGTCTGCTGAGAAGTTGAGCGGACTTCTATAATGGGCTGACAGCATGAAGAATCTGATGACCTGAAGAGGGTACTTCTCTGCTATCTCTCTGACTGTGAAGAAGTTGCCAAGTGACTTGGACATCTTCTCATTGTTGATCTTGAGGAAGCCGTTGTGCATCCAGTATCTTGCGAACTCTGTGCCATTTGCAGCCTCACTCTGTGCTATCTCGTTCTCATGGTGTGGGAATATAAGATCCTCTCCACCCGCATGTATATCTATTACATCTCCGATATATTTCTTGGACATAACCGAGCACTCAAGATGCCAGCCTGGTCTTCCATCGCCCCATGGTGATGGCCATGATGGCTCGCCCTCCTTCTTTGGCTTCCAGAGAACGAAATCAAGCGGATCCTCTTTCTCATCAACACCTGATACAAGAAGGTCTCTGTTACCTGAACGGAGGTCATCGATATTTTTCTTGGACAGCTTGCCGTAGTCCTTGAACTTTCTGGTTCTGAAGTATACGGTTCCATTCACCTCGTAAGCGTATCCCTTCTCTATAAGAGTCTTTACCATCTCAATCATATCCGGTATCTCTTCTGTTGCCTTTGGATGTGTTGTCGCCTCACGCACATTGAGAGCCGCCATATCCTTCTTGACCTCTGCGATATATCTCTCTGATATAACGCTGGCATCCACCCCCTCCTCATTTGCACGCTTTATGATCTTGTCATCGACATCAGTAAAATTCGATACATAATTGACATCATAGCCCTTGTACTCCAGATATCTTCTGAGCGTATCAAATACTATCATTGGTCTGGCATTTCCTATATGGATATAATCATATACAGTAGGACCACATACATATATTCCCACCTTACCCTCGTTGATAGGCACAAACTCTTCTTTTCTTCTTGTGAGCGTGTTTAAAATCTTCATAAATATAATGTCCTTTCTATATTGGTCGATAATATATCTGTAAGCAAACAAAAAACTTCGTCCCAATATACATATGATATGCATATAGAGACGAAGTATTATCTCCGCGGTTCCACTCTGATTGTATTAAATACTACAATTCCTGTTCTTCGCCTTTTGTGTCTAGTATATGTGCGGGTGCAGGCTTTGTCAATAATTTCATTTTATAATTGTACTGGACATAGCACCAATTATTTACTAGAATAAACTGAATAAAACAATCAGGAGGATACCTATATGTCAGATATAAACAATAACGAAACCGACGAAATGGATATCGAGATGATCGATATAACATACGAGGATGGAACATCCTGCACATGTGAGATCATTGCCAAATTCGAGGTAAATGACATCTCTTATGCCGCTCTGCTTCCTGCAGATGACGAGGATGCCGATATCATCGTGTACAGATACAGCGAGCAGGGAGACGATGTCACCCTCGACGAGATCACCGACGAGGCTGAGTTCAACGATGTCGCTGACGCCCTCGACGAGATCCTGGACGATCTGGAATTCAATTCAGATGACGAGGAATAATATCCGTACATCTATGCGTTTTCTATAAGCTCGTTATTTATCGTGTATTCAAGGCTGAGCGTCTTTGTTTCATGTATATCATCGAAGTGGACACACAGCTTTCTGTCATCTACATATGTGATGACTCCGCGTCCATACCGCTTGTGGATTATGGTGTTTCCTGTTTTTATCAGAGACCTGTCCACAAGCATTTCCTGGACAAATCTCGAGGTCACCGCTTTTCTTCCATACATTTTCTGGGGAACATACACATACAGTCCATACTTAGCCCTCGTGACTGCCACATAGAACAACCTGCGTTCCTCCTCTATATTTCCATCTCCAACCGATTTCTTATGAGGCGTTATGTCCTCAACAGCATCCATTATGAATACATATGAATACTCAAGTCCCTTTGAACAGTGCATAGTCGAAAGTGTGACTGTATCACCCGCCACACTGCCCTGCCTGCTCTGCTCTCTGAGCTGTTTTGTGTATTCGTCTATATACTCCATCCAGCCGTCGAAGCTCAGGAAGTCTTTTGCACTGTCCTGTATCTCCTCCAGGATATCAATATAATCATCCTCACTCACGCCCCTGTACTCAGCATATTCCCTCACATACGCATCCAGTCCAACCGCTTTCCTTATATAATTCACAGCCGCGTACGGTGCAAGTCTGCTTATCCTCTCCAGATCGTTCTCAAGGACATTTATGTTGTTGACTATCCTATACTTATCCTTATAATTCTGCCTCAGCTCCTCAAAGTTCACCACCGGCGAATCAAATGCATCCCTGCTTATATACCTGTTCGGCTTATTGATGATCCTGAGGACCGTTCTCCTGTCCCTGCTGCCCCTTGCAAGCCTTATATAGTCAAATATGTTCTCAGCTAGGAAGTGCGTGAAGATATTTGGTATGTTATCCTTCATCAAAAATGGTATGCCATTTTCCATGAGCTTTGAAGCCAGCGCCCTCGGCTCGGTATTCGTCCTGAATATGATCGCCATTTCACGGTATGGAATACCAGCCCGGTTAAGCTCTGCTATCCTGTCTATAATCTTCTTATTCTGCTCCGTCATGCTGTCCGTCTTAACTATATGGACTCTGTCGCTCTGTCCCGCGGCAAATGCCGACCTGAGCTGCTTCTCATATCTGTCCCGGTTGTTCTGTATTATCCGCTTCGAGCACTCAACTATATCGTAGCTGCAGCGGTAATTGACATTCAGGTATTCTATGACCGTACCATGGAAATCCCCCGGGAACTTCTTCATTATAGCCGGAGCAGCCCCCCTGAAGCCATACACCGACTGATCATCGTCACCCACGGCAAATACGTTCTGGTCCTCTCCGGCCAGCAGCTTCACAATGTCATACTGGATCATATTTATATCCTGGAACTCATCTATGAGTATGTACCGAAACTTGTTCTGCCACATCTTAAGTATGTCTGGTCTCTCCGACAATAGCTCATATGTGAACACCAGCATATCGTCAAAATCTATCTTCCCGCATCTTCTCAGGAAATTCTCATACTCATCGTACACAACTCGGAAATCCTCAGGCTTCATCGTTGTGCTCTCATAGTTCTCAAGACTCACTCTCCCGCTCTTGACATTGCCTATCTCCCCGACAACATTCTTGGCAAAATCCTCCTGACTGTCATACCTAAAGCCGTGCCTGTCTATGCTGTCCCTTATGACTCCATACTTTTCTGAATCCGTGACGATATTCGCCGCTGTGTAATTATATGCATTTCTGAGCATCCAGAAAAATACAGAGTGAAACGTGCCAAAGGTTACCCCGCGGACGCCCGGACACAGCTCCTGAAACCGCCCCTTCATCTCATTTGCCGCAGCCTTCGTGAAGGTTATGACCAGAATATTGTCAGGTCTCACACCATGTTCTTCTGTAATGTATTTTATCCTGTGGGTGATGACCGTAGTCTTACCTGAACCAGGCCCCGCTAGCAGCAGCATCGGCCCATCGCAGTGTCTCACCGCTCTCTTCTGGGATTCATTAAATTCCATCTGTATATCCTTTCACGCAAATATAAAAGGCGGTCAAAAGTTTACCCTTTAACCGCCTTCTCATATCTGCCAGTTATATCAGCATGATATATATCATTACTTACCGCAGCACTTCTTGTACTTAAGTCCGCTTCCACATGGACATGGATCGTTTCTTCCAACCTTTGGTGCCTTGATGATAGTCTTAGATGACTTCTGTATCTTGTAGAGCTCGTCTCTCTTTGCCTTGGAGAATATTCCATCCCACTGAGGAAGAGTGTAGAGCCACTCTGCATTGCACTCAACCATGTTCATATAAAGCTTCTCATAATCTATAGGAAGCTTAACCTCTGAGTCCTCTGTCACATCATCAAGATTGTTTGATTCTGCAAGACTGTCATCTATTCCGTCGAGGAATCCGATCATATACTGAATAGTGAGTCCGTACTTCTCAGCAAGCTCTTTTACAGTTCCATGTACAGGGTCTGCAAGAGGATTAGCAAGAAGCTGCTCATATACGCCCTTCTCTGCCTGGAAATAACTAACCCAGAATTCCTTTCCCTCAGGTGTTCTGTCATCTAATCCGTATGCGTAATCACGCCATTCTTTTAATAAACTCATTTCATCTACCTCTTAAGTATTTTTTTGAACTTTAAAGAGTATATCAAATTATGTAATTTTTTTCAACATATTTGTACTGTTCTACTTGTTCTGATCTCTCATATCTTCGCCCTTGCGTCTGAGCACCCTGGCGATGAGCCATATTCCCCAGCACACAACAGGAATGACCACATCAAGGAATATCATACCCATCAGATTATCACTTCCGGTTATTCCCATTATAAATGTCGCAACATACATTCCGATGAGCACAAGTACAAGCACTATAGCTCCAATTCTCTTCAATATATCCATATCAATCTCTCTTCTTTATCTTATCAAAATACGCCTTGATATCTCTCTCATAACCATTGTCCGACGGCTCATAGAATACCCTGCCTGCAATCTTATCAGGAAGATACTGCTGTTCAACGTAATTATTCGGATAATCATGAGCGTATTTGTATCCTGAGTGTCCAAGCTTTGCTGCACCGCCGTAATGTGCATCTCTGAGATACACCGGAACCTGACCCGTGTCCTCATGCTTTACCGCATCCATAGCCGCAAATATCGCATTCACCACAGAATTGCTCTTCGGTGCACACGCAACGTAGGAAGCCGCATGGGCAAGTATTATCTGTGCCTCAGGCATTCCGACTCTCTCCACAGCCTGTGCACATGCCGACGCCACCACGATAGCATTCGGATCAGCATTGCCCACATCCTCACTGGCACATATCATGATCCTTCTGGCAATAAACTTTATATCCTCACCTCCGTAAAGCATCTTTGCAAGGTAGAATATTGCCGCATCAGGATCTGATCCACGCATGCTCTTTATAAATGCGGATATTATATCATAATGATTATCTCCGTCCTTGTCATATCTTATAGCTCTCTTCTGGATACATTCCTCCGCCACTTCAAGCGTTATGTGTATCCTGCCATCCTCGCTTCTCTCCGTCGACAGAACTCCGAGCTCTATGGCATTTAACGCACTTCTCGCATCTCCCGACGCCATGTCTGCAAGGAAGTCCTCGGCATCCTCATCAATGTCTGCATCAAATGCACCCATGCCATTTTCTGAGTACACTGCCTTGTGGATGAGCTTCTTGATGTCCTCCCTGGACAATGGATTGAGCTGAAATATATGAGATCTGGATATGAGAGCTCCGTTAACCTCAAAATAAGGATTCTCCGTGGTCGCTCCTATGAGCACCACCGTTCCATCCTCAACAAATGGCAGGAGATAATCCTGCTGTGACTTGTTGAATCTGTGGATCTCATCGATGAACAGTATAGTCCGTCTGCCATACATAGCCTTGGTATTCTTCGCCTCTTCCACAACCTTTTCCATGTCCTTCTTGCCCGCCGTTGTGGCGTTGAGCTGTCTGAACTCCGCCTTGGTTGTATTGGCTATGACCATGGCAAGCGTAGTCTTGCCGGTTCCCGGAGGGCCATAAAATATAAGCGAACTTATCTTATCCGCTTTTATCGCCCTGTACAGAAGCTTGTCCTTGCCTATAATATGTTCCTGGCCAACCACGTCATCAAGGCTGGTCGGTCTCATTCTTTTTGCCAGAGGAGAATCATCTTCCGAGAAATTCTCCCTCATATACTCAAATAAATCCATCTTTATGTCCCTGCCATCTAATATTCAGTGTCATAAGACACTTCGAAGCCCGATATCTTACAATAACGGGCTTCGCATGTATCAATATCATATCATCTACTTGATAATGTCCAGTTTCTTCAGCATGTCATTAAACTTCATGATATCAATCGGCTTACATATGTAATCATCATAATCATCGCTGGCAAGATTGCTGTCAAAGCTTGCCTCGTCAAGTGCGCTGGTCATTATGACCTTCGATCTGAGCATCCTTGACACTCCGTGCTTTCTCTCTGCACTTCTTATGGATGCCAGAACTTTATACCCATCTATCTTTGGCATCATGATATCAAGACACACTAGCTCGAACAGTTCGCCCTTCTCAAGAGCATTTACAAATTCATCAACCGCTGCGATTCCATCAGGTGTTATGACCACATCACCAAACTTACTCAAATACTTGGATAAAAATTTTGCATTTGCAACATCATCCTCAGCTATTAATATTTTCATGACAATTCCTCCCTAATTTTACAACCTAAGTACTTTCTCAAGATGACTGAGCATCTCCTTGATCTCAACCCTGAAACTCTTCCTTGAGTATTGGTTTCTCCGTTCAAGCAATCCCTCTGTAAAAATTCCGTTGAACATGAGCGTAAGTTCCTTCGGTGAGAAAACCGCTCGTATCTCCTTGCTGTCAATCGCACTCTGAAATAATGTGCACACAAAATCATTACGCTTCAACATACACTCAGAGATGATCTCTCTCGTCTCTGACATGTGAAGCAATTCTTCATAATGCAGCATTATCGCACCCATACCAATATAGTTATCATAATATGTTGCATATGTATCTGCATAATACTTGATCTTATCCAGGTATGTCCCGTCAAGTCTCTCAACAGTCCTCTGGATATTGACATCAAATGCCGCATATTCGTTCACAACCGCTATAAGTACCTCATCTATACCCCCAAAATACTTATATATCAGCGTATCAGATATATTCTGCTTTCGTGCAAGGTTCTTCGGTGTAAGAGCATGTAATCCCAAATCTCCAATTAGTTCGATAGCTGAAGCGACAATTTTATCTCTGCACGAAATATAACTATCCTCCAATGTCTGTTCCTCCCATTAAACATAATTTTTGCCCTTAGAACACTGGTTTTATTCTATGTCATGGGATATATTTTGTCAACATTTTAGACTATCAAGAGTTTTCCTTTTTCCCTGCTGTACATATACAGACTGTCAGACAGATAATCCATGGCAGGCACTGTTACCTTGTTCGCCTCTCTTATGAGATCCTTGTAATAATCCTCTGTGTAATCCGCACTTGCCCTGATAAACAGCAGCTCATGCACACTGGATGGCAGGATATATATGTCATCACCCACCATATTCGCACACTCCTCAAGCATTCCATCATACAGTACGGCCGTGGCCCCATTGATACCGTGCGTGTTTGACAACATGTACAGTTCGTCCACATTGTCACAGTCGTCATCGAAATCTATCCCTTCATATCTGCCCTTCAGCGCATCAAAAAGGTTCTGCCTTACACACGGAAACATTCTCTGGGTGTTCTTAAGTGCATTCTTATACAATGTATCCAGACTGACTCTCCACCTCTTCACATCATTATTGTTGACTATCGTGGTTGCCAGGCCGTCGTTATCCAGACTCAGCACCCTTCTGAAAGTTATCGCAAGATCATTAAACTCTATAAATGGTGCACTCTCAAGCAGCCGGCTATTTCGCTCCCTGTTGACAAGCCGCACTATTATGTTGTCCATAACCTTCGTCTCATCCACCACATCGCGTATATCAAGCTTCCTGCACCTGCAGTTCGCCTCTCTGAGCCTGCATATATCTTCCATGACAACATCAAAATCCATCCCCTGCTCATAATCCCTGTAAAACGGATCAAGATATATCGTAGGACACACCTCTTCAGAGCTCTTGCACACATTCATCGCAGTGAGCTCCACCCCATTATTCTTCAAAACCTTATTGACCCGGATGTCTGATCCATCTCCCTGTCTGAGAAGTCTGCTTCTCATTTCATCCACTACTCTGGCTATAAATTCATCAAAATTCATTCAATTCTCCTTTTACAAACAAAATCAAACGAAACGTCCCGATATTTTTTCCTGAAATATTTCATGGGTGAATTCTATAGAAAAACTCTGCCAAATTCAATAGTTTTGGTGCGCTTTATAGTGGAATCCTGCGCTTTATAGTGGAATCCTGGCACAGTTGTTGCCGCCATATCAAGAAAAAACCGCCATGCCTTTGGCACAGCGGTCTGTTTATTATCTCTCCTGTATATAATTTGTAAGGAACTCTGTGAATTTATCCATCTCTTCATCCGTACCAATGGATATCCTCAGATAATTGTCTATACGTGGTTTGTCAAAATATCTGACATATATATGGGCATCCTTCGCAGCCTGGAATATCTCCTTTGCCGGAATATCCTTATGCGTTGCAAATACAAAGTTTGCAGACGAAGGAAGACATGTAAAATCAAGTGGCTTTATAGCTTCCACGAATCTCTCTCTCGTGGCGACCACCTTTGAAACAGTCTCCTTAAAATACTCATCGTCCTTAACTGACTCTGTTCCCATTACCAGTGATGGTCTGTTCATTGTATATGAGTTGTATGAATACTTTACGTCATTGAGGGCCTTTATCAGAACCGGGTTGCTTATTGCATATCCTATCCTGAGTCCCGCCATGGATCTCGACTTTGAGAACGTTCTTACAACCACAAGATTGTCATATTTGTCTATAAGACCAAGTGCCGACTCGCCGCCGAAATCTATATACGCCTCGTCTACTATGACTATCGAATCTTTGTTGTGGCTGACTATATCCTCCACATTCTTTATGTCCTCGTATATTCCTGTAGGGGCATTTGGATTAGGGAATACGATTCCCCCGTTCTCTCTGTAGTAACTCTCCTTCACCAGCCTGAAGTTTTCGTCAAGTGCCGGTCTCTCGTAAGGGATACTGAAAAGCTCTGCCCACACATCATAGAAGGAATATGTAATGTCAGGGAACAATATTGGTTTGTCAGAGTTGAAAAATGTAAGAAACGACATGGCAAGCACATCATCCGAACCCACTCCCACAAATACCTGTGAAGGATCAACTCCGTGATACTCTGCAAGCACATCGACAAGTGCCGATGCTGTTGGATCCGGATATAATCTGAGTGTATCAATATCCATCATTGCATTCTTCACTCTCTGTGACGGGCCGTACGGATTCTCATTCGTATTTAACTTTATCACATCTGTATCCTTAGGCTGTTCACCCGGAACATAAGGTTCTACTTTTCTTATATTGTCACTCCACGCTGCCATATTATTCCTCCTCATTCACCTGTGCCAGCTTTGCTGTCTGGTCAGCCGCTATAAGACTGTCTATAAGTTCATTCAGATCTCCGTTCATGATCTGGTCAAGCTTGTATAATGTGAGCTTGATCCTGTGATCTGTAACTCTTCCCTCAGGGAAATTGTATGTTCTGATCTTCTCTGATCTGTCTCCTGTTCCTATCTGGCTTCTTCTGTCCGCAGCCTCTGCGTCATGCTGCTTCTGGAGCTCCATGTCGTACAGCTTTGATCTCAGAAGGGCAAATGCCTTTGCCTTGTTCTGGAGCTGTGATTTCTCTGTCTGGCTGTAGATCACTATTCCTGTAGGTATATGTGTAAGACGTACTGCCGAATCGGTTGTATTGACACACTGTCCACCGTTTCCTGATGCTCGCATTACATCTATCCTTATATCATTCTCATTTATCTCTACATCAACTTCCTCAGCCTCAGGCATAACCGCAACTGTTATGGTCGATGTATGGATTCTTCCGCCTGACTCTGTCTTAGGTATACGCTGTACTCTGTGTACACCACTCTCGTACTTCATCTTGGAGTACGCACCGTCTCCGGTGATCATGAACACAGCCTCCTTGAATCCTCCGATACCGTTCTCGTTGACACTCATAAGTTCAACCTTCCACTTGAACTGGTCGACATATTTCTGGTACATTCTGTACACCTCATATGCGAACAGAGCAGCCTCATCTCCGCCTGCACCGGCGCGGATCTCCACGATTACGTTCTTGGAATCGTTAGGATCCTTTGGAAGCAGAAGAATCTTGAGTTCCTGCTCTATGGTCTCGAGATTCGCCTTTGCCTCATTCATCTCTTCCTTTGCCATCTCGCGGAGCTCCTCGTCGCTCTCCTCCTCAAGAATCTCAAGACTGTCCTCTATGGTAGTCTTTGCATCCTTGTACTCATGGTACTTCTCAACTATAGGTGAGAGATCGCTCTGCTCCTTCATGAGCTTTCTGAATTTGTTCTGATCTGACACAACATCAGGATCGGTGAGCTGATTATTTATCGTATCAAGCTTATCTACAAGTTCTTCTAATCTGTCAAACATATCTATACCTCTCTATATTCATTCTGTCACGCTGTCTCCTGCAGCGTTAAATCTACCGGTTATCTTCTCTGTCATATCTGCCGTACACCACCCGGTCATTACCACTCAGATCCTGTACAACATGTATATCGTCATAACCTGAATCTACAAGGAGGTACTGTACATCTTCTGCCTGATCATTGCCAATCTCGAATACAACATATCCTTCATCCTTTATATATTCTCTCGCCTTATCGGCTATTATTCTATAAAAATACAATCCATCCGCCGTTCCGTCAAGTGCCAGATGTGGTTCATGCTCCCTGACCTCCGGCATGAGTGTCTCTATGACATCACTTCTTATATATGGAGGATTCGACAGTATGAGGTCATATTTCCCGGATATCTGCTCAAAGAGATCCGTCCTGACCACTTCAAATCTATCATCCCCTGCACACAGTTTTGCTACATTTCTCCTTGCAAGACCGATCGCTGCCTCAGATACATCGGCAAGTACGATCCTGCTGTTCTTATTCCAGAGTCCAAACGATACTCCTATGCAGCCCGAACCGCAGCACATGTCCAGAACATCAACGTTATGGTTAGCGTCCTTTACAAGCTTCAATGCCGTCTCAACAAGAGTCTCTGTATCCATCCTTGGAATGAGCACATCTTCTGCGGTATCAAAATCATATCCCATGAAATTCTGCTCACCTGTGATATACTGAAGCGGAATCCTTGTGCTCCTCTTTTCTATGAGCTTCATGTAGGCTTCCGATTTATCATCATCCACGTCATCTTCTCTGGCCATGATCATATCCATACGGTTCATACCCGACAGGTACTGCCACAATATATCAGCGTCTATATCCGCATCAGGAACATCACTTTTCTCCAGCCTGTCCCGTCCCATTCTCAAAAGTTCACACAGCTTCATCTCTATCGAAATCCTTTAATCTTCTATCTCGCCCTTGTGCATGGCGTCCTGGTATGCCTCCCAGTCTATAACTGCCTCCACGGACTTTATCGCAACTGCTATCATGTCAAGATCCGGCTCCCTTGTGGTGAGTCTCTGAACCCACATTCCCGGAACTGACAGCGCATTTGCAAGCTTTGAATCACTCTTGCCAGCAAACATTATAAATTCGTATGATATACCGGCGATTACCGGAACCAGCAGCAGTCTTATGACAAGTCTGAGCCATGCCGTATCTGCGCTTATAAACATGAAAACAATTATGCTTATTATCATTACGATGAACAGAAAGCTTGTTCCGCATCTCTTATGATATCTTGAATACTTCTTCACGTTCTCCGGAGTCAGTGGCACCCCAGCCTCAAAACAGTTGATCGTCTTGTGCTCTGCCCCATGGTACATGAATACTCTCTGTATATCCTTCATAAGCGATATGAGTGCCACATATCCCAGGAATATTCCAAGTCTTATAACTCCCTCTATGGCAGACATTATGATCCTGTTATCTATAACCTTGTCTATGAGTTCCCCGATAAATGCAGGAAGCATCATGAATAACGCGATGGCAAATACAAGTGAAAATAACACTGTACCTATCATCGCCGCATCGTCCGCTCTTTTCTGCTGCTCAGGTGTCCTCTCTTTTTTCTTTTCTTTTTTCTCTTTCTCCGCCTTCTCAGGCTCCTCGTCATCGTAAAACGATGCTGAGTATGTGAGGGTCTTCACTCCTATCACAAGAGATTCCACGAAATTGACAACTCCCCTGATTATAGGAACTCTGAAAAATACACTTCTCGATGCCATGGACACATAATCCACAACTTTCACTTCTATATCTTTATCCGGTTTTCTGACTGCCACCGCATATCTGTCGCCATTTTTCATCATGACACCTTCCATGACAGCCTGACCGCCTATTCTTACTCTCTTCACGCCAATCTCCTATCGGTATATTTAACTGGATAATAAAAAAACAGCTTGAGATTATTGTAAAATAACCTCAAGCTATCAACGTTTTTATTAGTTGGCCTGAACGCCATACTTCTTATTAAACATATCAATTCTACCACGTGCTTTGATTGCCTTCTGCTGACCTGTGTAGAATGAATGACACTTTGAGCAAATTTCTACGTGAATCTCTTCCTTTGTTGATCCTGTAACGAACTCGTTACCACAGTTACATACAACCTTTGCCTGATAGTAATCTGGATGTATTCCTTTACGCATTCTTTTTCACCTCTTTACATATATATTTATATATGAGAACAGGCATAAAGCCAGGGTTCTTCATAACACAACTTCTGTATTCTAACATAGTGACCAGTACAATGCAAGCAGTTTTTTGATTTTTTTGACAAAATCATCTCAACAATCCTGCTGTTATTTTCTGAGAAGTGACTGCTTTACATAGTGGATAAATTCTTTGTTGTTTCTGGTACGAACAAACAGCTTTCTGACATCCTCAAGAATATCCTCTGATTTACTTCCCATGAGCTCCTTGTGAATGGCTGTGACAACCTCCTGCTCTTCCTTGTTGAGAAGAAGATCATCTCTTCTGGTGCCGGATTTTGCTATATCTATGGCAGGGAATATCCTCTTCTCTGAGAGCTTTCTGTCAAGCACAAGCTCCATGTTACCGGTTCCCTTGAACTCCTCAAATACAACGTCATCCATCTTGCTGCCCGTGTCGACCAGCGCTGTGGCAAGGATCGTAAGGCTTCCTCCCTCACGCATGTTTCTGGCGGCACCAAAGAATCTCTTTGGCATGTGAAGCGCTGCAGGATCAAGACCACCTGACAGAGTTCTTCCGCTAGGAGCGACCGTGAGGTTATACGCTCTTGCCAGACGTGTGATACTGTCGAGCAGGATCACAACATCCTTCTTGGACTCCACAAGTCTCTTTGCTCTCTCAATGACCATCTCTGACACTCTCTTATGATGCTCTGGAAGCTCATCAAATGTTGAATAGATAACCTCCACATTAGGGCCCTCTATGGACTCTCTTATGTCTGTTACCTCCTCAGGTCTCTCATCTATGAGAAGGACGAGCAGGTGCATATCCTCATATCTTCTGCTGATCTGCTTTGCGATCTGCTTGAGAAGAGTCGTCTTTCCTGTCTTAGGTGGTGAAACGATCATGCCTCTCTGTCCCTTACCTATAGGGGCAAGAAGATTGATCATCCTGATAGGGATAGGAGCACCGTCTCCGTCAAGCTCTATCCTCTCATTAGGGAAGATAGGGGTCATCTCCTCAAAGCTCTTGCGGGCCGCTATGACCGCAGGATCCTCATCGTTCACGCTTGCCACATATAAAAGGGCACTGAACTTTTCTCCCTGTGTCTTGTTTCTTATATTACCTGTGACTATATCTCCTGTCTTGAGACCAAATCTTCTGATCTGTGCCGGTGACACATATATATCCTGATCTCCCGGAAGATAGTTTGCACTTCTTATGAAGCCATATCCCTCAGGCATGACCTCAAGTATTCCGTGAGCCTGTCTTCCACTGTCGAGCTCCGGCAGATACTCGTTCACGTTCTGTGCCGCCTGATTTGACTGGACTCTGTCCTGATACCTTTCCTGGTTTCTGTCCTGATTCTGACCTCTATCCTGGTATCTCTCCTGATTCTGGCTGCGATCCTGATATGTAGCCATTCTTCTCATACGTCTCTGTCCGTTGTTCTCCCTGGAATCATCATCTCTTGAGCCCTCAGAGTGATGTACTATCCTGTTTTTTCTGTATTCTGTGTCTCCAGCTGTCTCTCTGACCACATGCTCGGTCTTAGGCTCTGACACATTTTTCTTATTTTCCACTGAAACCGCTGTCACATGCTCCTCCACATATTTTATGAGGAACTGCGCAAGCTCCGCCTTCTTCATTCCCGAGCAGCCTTTTATACCATTATCCTTGGTAAACTGACGCAGCTCTGCAAGAGAAGCTTTACTAAAATCCATATATAATTGTCTCCTTTCACTGAAACCAATGATCAACAAATAAATTAAGTATTATGGGAATATAAACACTCTAAGAAATAAGTAGTGTCTCTCAATGATACATCAAATTCAATTACGGTAAAAAAATAAAAATGCGCTAAGCACGCATATTATTCTCGCTTATTATAACATAAATAGAACAATTGTAAATATATTGATTTTAAATTTTACTAATGTTATCATATGAATGTTGTCCGTTCATCAGCACGGACAAACATTTTAACAAAGGATACACGATATGGGAACCGAATCTATTGTATTATATAAACTCATAGTGCTCTATATGCTTGACAGAGTTAACTTCACTCTGACCAATTCACAGATTTCAGACTTTGTTCTGGAGAAGGGCTACACCAATTATTTCACTCTTCAGGAAGCCATAAACGGACTTATAGAAAGCGAATTTGTATATGTATCAAGCATAAGAGGCGCATCCCATTATAAGATAACCTACAAAGGTGAGGAAGCCTTGAGCATGTTCGAGAACAGGATCCCATATGCCATCAAACAGGATATACTGGATTTCTTTGAGAAACAGCAGATCAACCTCAAAAAGGAAACTGAGATACAGTCTGACTACTACCTCAACGATTCCAATGAATATACCGTCTCCTGCGTCATCAACGACAGGAACGAGCCGCTGCTGGATATAAAGTTCAGCGTGCCTACCCAGGCCGTGGCTGTTGCCATATGTGACAACTGGCGTCAGAAAAGCACTGAGATATATGATATACTCGTAAAACAGTTATGGGCATCCAACACATCCAGCTAATATCAGCATAAAAAATGACTGAGCATACCGAAAAGAATTATACTCCTCGATATTCTCAGTCATTTTTTTGTCTATTTATCTGACTATATGTTCATGTTACTTTACTGCTGCTCCTGTGCCAGTGTCTCCTCTATGAGATTCCAGATCTCATCTCTTCCCTGCTTTGTCTGTGCGGAGAACGGTATCATCGTTGTTCCAGGAACAAGATCCAGTTTCTCACGTATGAGCTTCAAGTTCTTCTGAACCTGGCTTCTCTTGATCTTGTCCAGTTTTGTGCAAATGATCACCGGCTCATAGCCATTGTCCACGATCCAGTCATACATCATGCAGTCATTCTCCGATGGCACATGTCTTATGTCTATCAGCAGGAATACCTTTTTGAGCTGCGGGGAACCGTGAAGGTATCTCTCGATCATCTTGCCCCATTTTGCTCTTATCTCCACCGATACTTTTGCATATCCATATCCCGGCAGATCCACAAAGTACAGATTTTTATTTACATTATAGAAATTGATCGTCTGTGTCTTACCTGGCTGCGCGGATGTTCTGGCAAGCGACTTCCTGTTAAGTAATCCATTTATCAGAGATGATTTTCCTACATTTGACTTGCCGGCAAATGCGATCTCCGGGAGATCGTTATCAGGTAATTTACTTGTAATTCCACACACAGTCTCAAGCTCAGCGCTCTTTACTATCATATACTTCTCCTTATCTGACAAGGGCAAGGTCAAGCACCTGCCTCATGTCTTCCACTAAATGAATATTGACTCCAGATGTTATCTCTTCATCCAGCTCCAGATAATCGCTCTCATTTTTCGCCGGTATCAGTATATCTTTAACACCGATCATCTTGGCTGCAAGGAGCTTCTCCTTCAGGCCTCCAATAGGAAGCACCTCTCCTCTGAGAGTTATCTCTCCTGTCATCGCTATTCTGCCATTAACCGGCACGTTAAATATGGCTGAATACAACGCTGTCGCCATGGTTATTCCGGCAGACGGACCATCCTTTGGAACTGCCCCCTCCGGTATATGGATATGGAAATCGTGCTTTGCAAAGTAATCGTCTCCAAGCGCCAGTGATTCCTTGAGGGATCTGATATAACTCATTCCCGCATAAGCGGATTCCTTCATAACATCGCCCATCTTACCTGTGAGCTGAAGAGTTCCTGTCCCCGGAAGCACATTGACCTCTATCTCCAGAGTGACACCGCCAACCGCCGTCCAAGCAAGGCCTCTGACAGCGCCAATTTTATTCTTCAGATTTCCATTCTCATCTTTATATTTGTATGGGCCAAGGAAATCCTGGATATTCTTCTTTGTGACTTTGACCACATCCATCTCACCGGTGAGTATCTTGCGGCAGGCCTTCCGACACACCTTGTCTATATTTCTCTCAAGACTTCTGACTCCCGCCTCTCTCGTGTAGTGGCTTATGATCTCCCTTATGGCACCGGCATCTATCTTGAACTGAGATTTTGTCAGTCCGTTCTTCTCACGGGTCTTCTCCACAAGGTACAGCTTTGCTATATGATACTTCTCATTCTCCGTGTATCCCGATATATTTATGACTTCCATTCTGTCGAGGAGCGGCCCCGGTATACCGGAGATGTCGTTCGCCGTTGCTATGAACAGCACATTGCTCAGATCCACCGGCACTCCAAAATAGTGATCATTGAACTCTTTGTTCTGCTCACCATCAAGCACCTCGAGAAGTGCCGATGACACGTCCCCCTTGTAATCACTGCTCACCTTGTCTATCTCATCGAGAAGCATGAGCGGGTTGTTCGTCTTTGCCTTTATCATGGATTGTACAATCTTTCCAGGCATAGCTCCCACATATGTTTTCCTGTGACCTCGGATCTCCGCCTCATCGTGGACTCCGCCCAGTGATAAGCGGACATATTTCCTCGATGTTGCACGGGCTATCGACCTTGCTATGGATGTCTTTCCTGTTCCCGGAGGTCCCACAAGACAAATGATCGGAAGGTCCCCCTTATTGCTCAATATATGAACAGCAAGATAATCAACGATCCTCTCTTTGACCTCCTCAAGGCCATAGTGATCTTTGTCAAGTATGTCTATGGCTGACTGCAGATCATTATTATCTTCCGTTGACACATTCCACGGATAGCTGAGCATCACATCGATATAGTTTGCCGACACACTGCTCTCCACTGCATTCTGAGGTATGCCCTTATAGTAATTTATCTCTTTTTCTATCTTATCGTATACTTCCTGGCTGCAGCCCGCCTCATCGAGTCTCTTCTGGAATTCTCTGACATTTGCATCTACGCCGTCGTCACCAAGCTCCTTACGGATAACGGACATCTGCTCTCTGAGCACATACTTTCTCTGATTCTCAGCGGTCTCCTGATTGACCTTTTCCATGATTTCTTTCTTGATCTTGCCGATTCCGAGAACTTCCTCCATTATCTGTATCAACCTCATAGCGCGACTTCTGACATCTAGCATCTCCAGAAGCTCCTGCCTGTTGTCATCAGATATATTCACATAGTCGGCCATGCTGTCAACCAGCTTTCTGACAGACTTGAATGAACGTATCTCCCTGTACAGAACGTTGTTCTTCACTATACCCTCGTCAAATGCTTCCTTAAGCTTTTCCTTGAGTATGCTCTGTATAGCCTTCTCCTCATCCTCGCTGAGGTCGTTAGTCTCCTCCACATCTGTCACGTGGCACACATAATATTTATCCTTGCTGTAATCCACAAGGCGCGCTCTCTTCTCAGTCTGTATGAGAACTCTCATGCCTTTGTTCTGAAGTCTGACAAACTGCTTTATCCTGGCTATGACACCTATCTCATAAAACGAAACTGTCTTATCGCCGTTCTTATGAACAGGATTTGCCAGAAATATACATTCCTCATTCTTGACTGCATGTCCCACCGCCTCGCAGGCTTCACGCGTTGTCGCATCAAGATAGAAGGACAATTCCGGCATAACCACGCCATCGTCAAGACTAATCATTGTCATCTCTAACATTTTCTCATTCATACCTGTTATCTCCGTATATATCATTAAAAAATAAGACGTTATCAACACTGCACATTTAAGGGCTTATAAGGGCGCAAATGTATGTCAGCGTTATAACGTCTCATTTCGGCAATAATGACTATGCACTCTCGCCGTTATCTGTATTTGCCTTTTTCTTCCTTACCTTTTTCTTAGGAAGGTCTGTATCCTCTGATGGATCTCTGTAAGTCAGTACAGGTTCTTCATCGCCTGTTATGACACCCTTGGTAATAACACACTTCTCTATAGTTGGGTCTGAAGGGATCTCGTACATAAGATTAAGTGTAGCATTCTCCATGATAGCTCGAAGTCCTCTAGCTCCGGTCTTACGCTCCATAGCTTCCTTTGCTATCTCTCTGAGCGCATCATCCTCTATCTCAAGCTGAACTCCATCAAGCTCAAAAAGCTTCTTATACTGCTTGCATATTGCACTCTTTGGCTCTGTCAGTATTCTCACAAGTGCATCCTCAT
Organism: Coprococcus sp. AF38-1; assembly: GCF_003603945.1. NCBI lineage: Bacteria > Bacillati > Bacillota > Clostridia > Lachnospirales > Lachnospiraceae > Coprococcus > Coprococcus sp. AF38-1. The sequence continues at coordinate 317,524 of NZ_QVGO01000003.1, read as the reverse complement.
CCAGAAGATCCAGAGTCACTGCAACAGGAACTCTTCCCACAAATTCAGGGATAAGTCCATACTTTACAAAGTCATGTGGCATAACCTGTTTGAGGAGCTGTCCAACGTCCTGCTCTGACTGCTCTATAACCTCTGCATTAAAGCCAATTGACTTCTGGCCGACTCTGTTCTCTATGATCTTCTCCAGTCCCTCGAACGCACCACCACATATGAATAATATGTTGGTCGTATCGATCTGGATAAGCTCCTGATGTGGATGCTTTCTTCCGCCCTGAGGTGGAACTGAAGCCACAGTGCCCTCTATTATCTTTAACAAAGCCTGCTGAACGCCCTCACCCGACACGTCTCTGGTTATGGATACGTTCTCGCTCTTCTTTGTGATCTTGTCTATCTCATCAATATAGATTATTCCATGCTCAGCTCTCTCTATGTCATAATCAGCGGCCTGTATAAGCTTCAGGAGAATGTTCTCAACATCCTCTCCTACATATCCGGCCTCTGTGAGAGTTGTAGCATCTGCTATTGCAAAAGGAACGTTTAACAATTTTGCAAGGGTCTGGGCAAGATATGTCTTACCTGATCCCGTTGGACCAACCATGAGGATATTACTCTTCTGTAATTCAACCTCAAAATCCTTCTGCGCAAGTATTCTCTTATAATGGTTGTACACGGCAACCGCCAGTACCTTTTTTGCCTCTTCCTGACCTATTACATACTCATCAAGAAATTCTTTTATTTCCTTTGGCTTTAACAGATTGATATCACCATCTGAATCAAGTCCTGCGTCAACCAGTTCTTCTTCTATTATCTCTGAGCATATCTCTACGCATTCATCACATATGTAAGCCCCAGGTCCGGCTATGAGTTTTCTAACCTGATCCTGTGTCTTATTACAGAAAGAACATCTGAGCTGTTTTCTCTCGTCACTACGATCTGCCATTACAATACCTCGATTATTCACTATTTATAATTGTCTGGAGCCAGTCTTTTCCAGAATCTGCGAATACACCGCCGGTTCTGCAGGCTGGCTCCAACCAACTGATACATCTTCTACATATCAGATATCTCTATCTGTATTATCTGTTTGTTATAACGCTGTCGATAAGGCCGTATGCACAAGCCTCCTCAGCAGTCATCCAGTTATCACGATCTGTATCTGCCGCTATAACATCAAGCGGTTTTCCTGTATTCTCACTCAGCATTTTGTTGAGTTTCTCTTTTGTCTTTAATATATGTCTGGCTGCGATCTCTATCTCTGTTGCCTGTCCCTGAGTTCCACCAAGTGGCTGATGTATCATGATCTCCGAGTTTGGAAGCGCATATCTCTTGCCCTTTGTTCCTCCTGCAAGAAGGAATGCTCCCATGCTCGCTGCCATTCCACAGCATATTGTTGAAACATCACACTTGATATATCTCATTGTGTCATATATTCCCATTCCGGCTGTAACTGATCCACCCGGGCTGTTGATATATAATGAGATATCCTTTGAAGGATCCTCTGACTCAAGGAATAACAACTGTGCTATAACAAGGCTTGCAGTTGCATCATTGACCTCATCTCCAAGAAAGATGATTCTGTCTTTCAGCAATCTAGAATAAATATCGTATGTTCGCTCTCCGCGGCTAGTCTGTTCTACAACGTATGGTACCAATGCCATGTTATCTACCTCCAATACATATCAAGCCAATCTGTCTGTTAAAATATTAAACTTCCTTTGACTCATCTACAAGAAGCTTTGCAGCCTTCTTAACTGCTACATCCTTCTTGATGCTGTCCTTCTCTGCGTCGCCCATGAATCCCTTGATATCCTCAAGCTTCATCTGGTACTGAGCTGCCATCTTTGAAAGCTCCTCGTCAACTTCCTCGTCAGTAGCCTCAATGTTCTCAGCCTTTACTACAGCCTCAAGAACTGCTCTCTGCTGGATTCTCTTGAGTGCGTCTGGCTTGATTCTCTCCATGAGAGACTCCTCTGTAACGTTTACGATCTGCATATACTGCTCAAGGCTGATTCCCTGATACTGAAGTGTCTGAGCGAACTCATCCTTCATTCTCTTCTGCATATCCTCAACCTGTGCATCTGCAATATCCATAGTTGCGTTCTCGATAACCTTGTCAAGAACCTTTGCTTCCTTCTCGTTTGCAGCGTCTCTGTTCTTCTTTGCAAGTATCTTCTGCTTTACCTCTTCCTTGTACTGGTCAAGTGTATCGCATCCGCCTACCTCGCTTGCGAACTCATCATTGAGCTCTGGAAGCTGTGACTCTGTGATAGAGTTGATCTTGCACTTGAATACTGCCGGCTTTCCTGCAAGCTCCTCAGCCTGGTAATCCTCTGGGAATGTTACGTTAACCTCAACATCCTCTCCGATATTCTTACCAACAAGCTGATCCTCAAATGTATCGATGAATGAATGTGAGCCAAGAACGAGCTTGTAGTTCTCACCCTTTCCACCATCAAATGGAACACCATCAACAAATCCCTCGAAGTCAAGAGTAACCTCGTCGTCAAGCTGTGCTGCTCTTCCCTCTACGAGTACCTTTCTTGCGTTCTGAAGCTGCTCCTTCTTGATGTCCTCAAGAACCTCGTCATCTGTTACTTCAACGTCGATCTTCTCAACTTCGATTCCCTTGTAATCGCCAAGTGTAACCTCAGGCTTTACAGCAACCTCTGCTGTGAATACGAAATCCTTGCCCTTGCCCATCTCTATTACGTCAATAACTGGCTGTGATGCGATCTCAAGCTCTGAAGCTACAGCCTCTTTTGGATAATACTCGTTGATCATTGCATTTGCAGCATCCTCATAGAATACTTCCGGGCCATACATCTTCTCGATGAATGCCATTGGCACCTTGCCCTTACGGAAGCCTGGAACATTGAATCTGTTCTTTGTCTTGTTGTAAGCTGCTGTCATTGCCTTGTCAAAATCTGCTGCAGGTACTGTGATTGTAAGCTTTGCCATGCTGTGCTCAAGCTTTTCTACTGTGAAACTCATCTTTTTATTTCCTCCTTGAAATGTGCAAATGGTGCCTTAAGCCCTACAATTAAGGCACTCAGATAGCATCCATTTATCTTTTTCTTGTTTATATGTGTGGACAAAGTCCACATCAATCATCGATTATATCATAATGTGCAAATGATTGTCCAGTCCATTATACTATTATTATACTACAAAGTTTTCACGACACAAAAGACCTGATGTATGGATCATACACCAGGTCTTCTTTTTGTTCGTAGATCTAACGGAGATTATAAGCCAGGCTTATCTTCCTGACATCTGCTCTTCCTGTCTCTTGATCATCTGACGAACCATCTCGCCACCGATTGAACCTGACTGAGCTGATGTTAAATCTCCATTGTAGCCATCCTTAAGATCAACACCGATCTCCTTGGCTACCTCCATCTTGAACTTGTTCATAGCACTCTTTGCCTCTGGAACACTTGTCTTGTTAGAGTTTGAACTTGCCATAACCCTGTACCTCCATATTGAAATAATTATTTAAGACTTTCGTCTTGTTAGTATTATTAACAATACGGCTTATGTTATAATGGCAATTTCTGTTATATGCCATGAACTTTTTATCTGAAAATCACTTTTCTCTTAATACTTCATTGGCTCCTCTTCGCCATTCATGACTCTGAGTGCGCCCTGAGCAAGTGCAAGAAGCTCATCCTCTCCTGCATATACTGTAAATGGAGCAATAAATCCTGCTCTCTTCTCAAGCTCTTCGCATGTGTGCTTTGAATATGCGATTCCACCTGTGAGGATGATCTGATCAACCTTTCCTCTGAGAACTGTTGCCATACCACCTATATCCTTGGCAACCTGCTGATAGAATGCATCCTGAACAAGCTTTGCATGCTCATCGCCCTCATTGACAAGCTTCTCAAGATCTCTTGCATCGTTGCTTCCGATGTAAGCGTTGAAGCCGCCCTTTCCAACGAGCTTCTTCATAACCTCAGCCTGTGTATACTCGCCTGAGAAGCACATCTTTACAAGTGCTCCTGAAGGAACGCCACCTGCTCTCTCTGGTGAGAATGCACCGTCACCGTCAAGTGCGTTGTATACATCTACTACCTTACCGTGATCATGGGCACCAACTGATACACCGCCACCCATATGTACTACGATGAGGTTCAGGTCTGTGTACTTCTTGCCAACTTCCTTTGCATATCTCTTGGCTACTGCCTTCTGGTTGAGTGCATGGAACACGCTTATTCTTGGAAGCTCAGGTACTCCTGAAAGTCTTGATGATGGCATAAGCTCATCAACAACGACTGGATCTACGATGTATGAAGGAACTCCGAGCTCATCACCGATCTCTCTTGCGAGGATACCACCAAGGTTTGATGCATGCTGGCCCTGCTTACCGATCTTAAGATCCTCAAGAAGGTCATCGCTTACTGCGTATGTACCGCCTGGGATTGGCTTGAGCATTCCGCCACGTCCTACACATACATCAAGTGTCTTGATGTCAAAGTTCTTCTCAGCAAGGACATCAAGAATAACCTTCTTTCTGAAGTCCTTCTGATCTACTATCATATTGAAGCCTGCAAGCTCCTCTGTTGTATGTCTGAGTGTCTCCTCAAACAGAAGTGTCTCGTCCTCGAACACACCGATCTTTGTCGATGTTGAACCTGGGTTTATTATAAGAATCTTATATGACATTTTTTAAACCTCCAAATGTTTTTTATGTATGGCTTATTTGTTTGCCTTAAGTGACTCTGCAACAACTGCTGCAAGTGCTATTGAGTTGAGCTTAACCTCAAATGTATCTGATCTTGATGTAAGGATTACAGGAGCATCTGTACCTGTTATGATACATCCGTTCTTACACTTTGTTGTATGAACAAGTGTCTTGTATACAAGGTTACCTGCATGTATGTCTGGGAACAGAAGGATATCGGCATCTCCAACGATCTTTCTGTCTGTAGCTCCCTTATGGATAGCTGCCTCTGGCTCGATCGCAAGATCCATTGAAAGAGGTCCGTCAACGATACAGCCTGTGATCTCACCGTTCTCGTTCATCTTTGTGAGCTCAGCAGCCTCTACTGTTACAGGCATCTTAGGATTTACAACCTCTACTGCTGCAAGTGGAGCAACCTTTGGACAAGGTATTCCGCACGCATGAGCAACCTCTACAGAGTTCTCTATGATCGACTTCTTCTCCTCAAGTGAAGGATAAGTCATGAACGCAACATCTGTAAGGTACAGGAGTCTGTCAATACCAGGGATCTCAAATACACATACATGTGAAAGTGGCTTACCATTTCTGAGACCAACCTCTTTGTTGAGGACACTCTTCAGGAAATCCTTTGTTGAGAGAAGTCCCTTCATATACATGTCAGCCTTATGATCATGAACAAGTTTCACTGCCTTAAGTGAAGCCTCTATATCATCTGGCTCATTTACGATCTCATAACCTGTAAGATCCATACCGATCTGATCTGCGACCTCTCTGATCTTTGCCTCGTCACCCACAAGTATAGCATCTGCGATTCCCTTCTCCTTTGCAGCCTTTACAGCCTCAAGAATAGGCGCATCCTGTGCTACTGCAACTGAAACTGTCTTTCTGCTGCACTGTGAAACCTTTGCCAATAAATCATCAAAACTTTTACTCATCTTTCGCACCTCACGTGATATTTATTATTTATACAAGTCCATTTTGTATGTTATCACTTATAAATCTAAAGGTCAACCACATTGTCCCATGTTATTATTACTGTCATTTTGATTCTCCGGTAAATTTTTTCCTGTAAAATACGATTCCCGCAACCGAAACTACGGCAAAGCACATAAGCAGTATGACCTTCGAAACAGGATCCCGATCTCCGGTGTCCGGCGTATCAGGAGTGTTTGGCGTGTCGGGTGATGGATGTTCTTTTATTTTCTGATTTGTTATGATCACCGGATCATCCATGGTATATTCATTTTTTGATGTGTCTATCTGAATTTTTTTGTCTGTTTTTTCGTAACCCTCCGGGGCAGCTAACTCCTCTATGCTATACGTGCCTCTGGCAAGTCCGTAAAATACAGCCTGTCCATTTTCTTCCGATTCAGCTTTTGCGATCAGAGCACCCCGGTCATCATATATGCCAAACACAGCCCCGGCAAGCGGACTGCCATCCTCCTGATCCGTCTTGAGTATATGCACCATGCCATAGTGATTTTTGACATTTATCACCGGTGGCTCATCTGCACTCTCCGGCACGCTCACCGGTATGGAATTTACCCCCGGGTCGGCAATATAACCCTTGGGAGTTCTGGTCTCCTTTATATAATACTCTCCCGGCTCGAGTCCGGTGAATTCTACACTGCCGGCTTTGTCAGTCTTTTTTGTCATGAGCTTTTCATGATCAGATGCCCTGTACAATGTGAACTCCGCATCCGCAAGAGGTGTCTCCAGAATATCATCCGTCTTGTGGACACTTATGCTCCCTCTGATCTTCTCTTTTTCTTTTGTATAAACTGTCTGTGAAGCAAGGTTCACATCCTCATGTGAAGCTACGACCTCTCCCTCATAATCCTCATCCGTAAGCACCTCATAGCAGACAAGAGCCGAACCACTTATGCTGTCAGCCGAAAACCTGAAATTCACATCCACAGTCATCTCCTCTGCATCTGCGGTAAAACATTTCTCTGACGTTGATCCATCTGCCCCAAGCGGTCTGCCCGACTCCTGTGAGACAACGCTTCCGCTCAGTTTGTATCTGTGCCCGATATCCAGCCCTTTCATACTCACCGTGTCCGTGATATCTGCAGTTTCCGCATCCGGATCAATGAACTTCGATCCGTCTTCACTGTTCTTCGCCACAGATTCTATCTCCGGCATCCTCTCATCAACTATGTCCCCAAGATCAAACACGCACTCATCTGAATCTATTTTGAATTTTATCGGAGCAATGCTCTTATACTTTCCCTTATTTGCATCACAACGAAGCTCTGTCAATGTGTACTCTCCGTACGGCAGTGACCCTTTGGTCTTGTCCGGCTTTCCATCCCCAAACCAGATATCATCCGCAGAACTGGAGTATTCGCCATTGGCATCAGTTGTTATCTCCGCAGACTGGGTGCCATCGGAGTTCTCGACGAGGAATCTCACATTTGCGATCGCTGTCCCATCCTCGGCATCCACTTTTTTGAATTTGAAGTCACCTCTTACGACATGGTTCCCGACCACAAGCTCGTAGCCATTTACCAGACGAACAGTGTCGCCATCCTGTTCTATTCTGTCCAGATATATTCCATCTGAACTATCCTTTATAATATTGCCATCCTTTGCGCTTTTAAATATTGAATTCACAAGCGTGTACCCTTCTGGGGCTTTTGTCTCCTGAACCGTGATTGTTCCCGTCTGCAAAACCACATCCTCAAGGCCGCACTTACCGCTGTCATCCGTCTTAAGCGTCCAGCTCTGATCCGGCTTCTCTGGAAGCTCGTCCACGGAATTATAAAAATTCCTGTAATAATTGACTGTAAACTCAGCCCCTGACAAGACAGCATCTCCCTGAGATTTATCTCCCGTCTCCGCATCCTGTTTGTATATGCTCAGATCAATCTTGCCTGAGATCACCTTGTCCCAAGTCTCCCAGCTTATTTCAAGCTCCGTGGATGTACTGACCTCCTTGCCATCCACGGACAGAAATTCTCCTTCTTCGTTTATAACGAGCTGTGCCACAGCACTGTTTCTCTCATAGTTGTACGGAGCCCTTTCCTCATATATCCTGTATGTTCCGAACGGCATATCTGTGATCTCATAGGTTCCAAGTCCCCCATATTCTGACATCACAACTATACCATGTCCATTCTCATCAGTCTCTATCTGAGCCACCAGAGTGCGCAGACTCTGTGTGCCGTTTTTCACTTCCATCTCAATATTGTACAGAGCTTCTCCCACACCGGCGCCGGAATCTCTGTCGGTCTTGTGCAGACTGAACTTTCCAAGAACAGGCTTCTCTCCCGTCCATTCAATATCCATAGAAATACTGCTTGAAGCTACCGTTCCAAATAACAACTGCTGGTCATCATCTACCTGAGTGGAATCTACAGTATACACTGTAACTCCGGGGATCCCTTTACCAGACTTTACTGTGCCCGTTCCCTTATGAGCCTTCTCAGCACTGAAAAAGAATCTGTCGCCTCCCATTATAGTTACCTTACCTGTCTTGTGGATGGTGAACTCCTTTTCTCCGCTTTTCCTGATATGGAGCCATGTATCCGCCGGTACCGAGATCCTCACTCCATTCTCAGCATCTGCCTTACACCTCATTATCCTGGTTCTTCTTCTCTTCTCACCAGTCTTCTTGTCCACATAACCGGTATAATCCTTAAGACTTACATAATTACCGTAATTCTCTTTGCTTCCATCATCTATTATCTCTATATCTGCCTGATCTCCCTGAAGGATGATCTCATCTCGCTTTGTCTCCGATATGTATTTATAGAATTCGTCTATAACGTCAAAATACTGTCCATGTCTTATATAATTCAAAGTCAGTGTCATGATGAGCTGTCTGTGATCTGCGGACACCCCCTTAAAACCAGACCACGCATATTCACTTCCCGGTCCATACAGAAACGCTTTCTGAAGCAGTCTGTCATTTGTCACGGAAAATGCCACCTTGTCCGTGCTCTTAACTTCATTTTTCTTATGATCGCCGCAGTATGCCCTGTACTCTACACCGTCCTTATGCACCGTGTAATGCCTCGTGTATGGCATCCCATTGTAAAACACCACATCGCCGCTTAGGATGCAGTCCACATCTTCATAACTTATCTCATATCCGGCCATATCCGCAATTCCATCCGTTGAGGTGGCCATAACATCAGTATGCCTGCTTTTCTCCCCGGCATACAGTTCGTCAGCACTTGACCTTGTACTGAACCTATGATAAAAAACCACACCGGCCACACATACGGCCAGAAGAACAGCCAGCAGAATCTTATATACATACAATCTTTTCATAATCTCTTCCTTTCTGTTTGAGTTTCAGCCCATTCATAACCGTATCCGGTAAGAGCCGTCTTCATGAATCTGTTTAGCTGTTTTATGTGCACAAAAAAAGCTTACGTGCATTAAAAAGCACGCAAGCTTCATTGTCAATAGAATGGCAAACATTCCTCAACAAAGCGAATTTCCACTGAAAATCACCCGTTTTTTACATGGTCTGTATATTTTGATCCCATTTGTAAATTGGAATTTAACCCTCTGGATAATTAAGTCTGCTGTCATCTATATCATACAGAACCTGTGACAGGAATTTCTCTGCAAGATAGTTCGCCATACCGAGATTCATATCCAGGTAATTGCCGCACTCTCTTGGATTTGCTCCAGGGATCGGATCGTGATAATGTCTTATGAATTCGAACATTGATATCATAAGCTCCACTATATCCTTCGACTCATAATCACCTGCGAGTATGAGATAAAATCCCGTCCTGCAGCCCATAGGTCCAAAGTATATGACCCTATCCTTATACTCTTCATTATTTCTCAAGAATGTCGCACCGAGATGCTCTATAGTATGAACCTCCGCAGTGTTCATAACCGGCTCATAATTCGGCTTTGTCATCCTTATGTCAAATGTTGTGAGGATCTGATCCCCAGCCTTATCCTTTCTCGACACATAAATGCCCGGATTCAGGAGAAGATGATTTATCTGAAAACTTGCTATCTTATCCATGTCTACTTCACCTCATATCTCTTTATTATCTCTGTCATCATGTTTACACTGTTCTCTATAGCCTTTGCCGCAAATGTAGGATAATCCATCTCTGCACTGTCATCAGCCTTGTCCGATATGGCCCGGACAACAAGGTACGGAACCTTATTCAGCACTGCAACATGTCCTATGGCCGCGCCCTCCATCTCTGCACATCTTCCACCAAATGTCTCCACAAGCCATTTCTTCTTGTCCTTGCTCCAGATAAACTGATCGCCGCTCACCACTCTTCCAGTGAACACCTTGACTCCTATATTTGCTGCATCCACTGAGTCCTGTGCTATCTTAAGCAGCTCATCGCTGGTCTTGAACACGCTCAGCTCTGTATCAGGGATCACACCCGGCTCATATCCAAGGGCGGATACATCCATATCGTGCTCCACGGTATCCGTAGCCAGAACGATGTCTCCTATATCTATGTCAGCATCCAGTGATCCGGCTATTCCGGTGTTGATGATAGCTGACACTCCATACATGTCGATCAGCGACTGGGTACACATGGCCGCATTGACCTTGCCGACACCGCACTTTACGACCACGACATCCGTTCCTTCTATCTGTCCTTTGTAGAAGCTCATGCCACACTTGTCTGTGACATGGAGCCCATCTATCATCTCTTTCAATCTTGCGACTTCCTCGTCCATCGCACCTATGATTCCAAGCATCTCTTATACCTCCATTATCCATTGCTACCTGTCAACTATACTACAACATTCGGAATATGTATATCCTCTTCATAAAAGGAACCTGTCTCCTAAAGCTCCTGAACAGCACCCGAAGTTCTCCCATACGCTGTACATATTCGTCCCCGGACACCTCGCCGCCATAGCTTATGCCTTCCATATATGCCGCAAGGTCCTCAGTCTCCGCCGGATCTGCGCCCTTACAGAAATATTCAAGCTGCTGCCTGTGATTTCCCGCCCTCGAAAAATCATCCGACGCAAGTCTTGCATAATCACACATATACCTATAGTAAGCTATCACATTTCCAGTCTTATCTCTCCTGTGATAACCCACAAAACGAACTATCTTCCTGACTGCTGTACGCCCCACAAACAAGAGCACAGCAAATGCTATACATCCCGCCAGAACATATATTATCCACACGGCATTTCCAAGTGAAAATGCTGTGCCGGTCGTATCTGTTCCGGTATCTCCGCTGTCATCACCTACGAGCCATCTTCCAAATCTGGACCAGAAATCATCCTGGGTCTCATCCTCATCTTCACTCGACGGAGGTGTCAGCTCCACGACCTGCCATCTGCCACGTATGAACGCCTCTATCCACGCATGAGCTCCGCCATCGTCCACATCCACCTGAACAACAGCCGTTCTTCCAAGCTCTGATGAGCCTGAATAATAATCATCGTAACTGAACTGTTCTTCATCGAGCATTGTTCCGTCAAGGATCTCGGTGTAATCCACGGCATACCCCTCCACATATCTTGTGGGTATCCCCATGTATCTCAGGATCAGCGCCCCCGCAGTGGCATAATTGGCACACAGGCCCTTCTTCGTAGTATCAAGGAAATAATTGACATAATCCTCATCCATCGGCGTGGCTCCCGGATGCAGTGTGTACGGATAATTCTCCAGGAAGTATATATACACCTTCTGCAGCACATTATCCACACTGTCTTTTTCCGTGATTCCTGCGCTCTCACAGAATCTTCGTATTGAATCCATATTCTCCTCTGGAATCTCAAGATACTTGTCATCCACCGACGACATAACCGGCTCAGCCAGAGCGGATGGACTGTACTCCACACTGTACAATGAATCGCCCTCTTTGTAAGTATTCATGGCTTCTATATCAGTGTAGTAAGGGTAATATTTTAGATCTCCGGCGCCATCTATGATCTGTATATCCATTCGTCCTCTGGCATGTCCTTCAGAATTGACCGGTGACAGATAGTCGCCATCCTTATCTCTGTCCCAATGATCCCATCTATACTCATCACCAACGAACGCTTTCAGATAGATCCTGTTTGTGCTATATGGTGCAAATGTGATTACCAGATCCGTCTGTCCATCAAGTGTGACATCCGACACGCCTCCAAGCTTTCCATTTGCCAGTCCTCCGGTATTCGCCGAATTCCTTAGGGATTCAAATCCATACATGATGAGGTTTCCAAGCGGGCCTTCGATCTTGTTCTTCGCCGAGCTATCACGATACCTGTACAGATAAGTCTGCTGCGGCTTGACAAGAATAACCGCACTTCCCACCAATATACATACAGCCGCCACACCGGCCGCAAGCTGCAGAGACGCCCTGTCACTATGCCTGTAACTGAATCTTCGCTTCTTCTCATCATATTCAAACGTACTGTCCTTGTCAGTTATACGGAAGTGACCATTTCCCTTAAGGCAGATAACTCCCAAAAGTCCTGTGGATACCATGAACATGTAAATAACATCCGGCTCAAGCCTGAAAAACAATGGTAATATAAACACAGGAAGTGAAAACCACACTGCCCAGAACACACTCATATTCGTGTTAAGGAAAATGTTGAGGATTATTATCTCTACACAGCCTATAGCGATGGCTGCCACAGGAACAGTGAGCGCCCTGTTGGACAAAGTCTCGGAGAATACCTTAACCTCCTGGGCTCCATAATAATCAGTCACATGATCCAGAAACTCATTTACGATAGCATAGAATCCACTGTTTATATAACGTCTGAGGAGCATGATGAACAGGACAAAAGCGACAAGAAATATGATATATCCAACATCTCTCACCCACACCTTGCCTGATTTGAACAGACCACAGAAGTACATGGCCAGCAGCGCATACGCCAGAAATATAACGGGAACACCATACGCCATATCTATACACGACAAAAAGCCGCACATTGAACCGCCTATGATAAATATCTCCAGCAGGCATTTTGCAGCGATACCTCTGCTGTCCGATTTTCTTCTGCGCAGCTTTCTTTTTCTGTAATCCGCGCCTTCTCTGCCTCCATCTGTGATCTCCGGATCGTTGAGCAGCCTTACACCTTCACAGAATTCTACCGTTTTCCTGTCTTCAGTTTTCTTTTTTCTACCAAAGATTCTACCCAATTATGTATCCTTTCACACGATCTCCATATGTAAACACTACATTGCCATCCGCTCTCATATCGCCGGAAACAACTATGATCCTTCTGTCAGAATCCAGATTCTTCTCAAGCATCGATAACCCATAGCCAAAATCTGCATACGCCTGCTCATAAAAGATCTTCTCCATCCATTCAGCGAGATCATCCCTGCTGTCTATCGAAGTCCTGACTATATCGCCCTGCGCGCCGCTCCAGTAATAGAATGTAAACGGCAGTTGTTCATCCAACAGACTTACAGCCATGCCGTAGGCGGATTTCAGTACATCATTCAATATATGTGTCTCATCATCGGCAAGCTCTACCAATATCATGAGCTGGCTTGACGACATGCTCTCTCTGTCCTTTACCATCAGCACGTCTTTTTTTGCTGACAGCTTCCAATGTATATTCTGAAGCTTATCCCCCGGCTGGTATTCTCTCACATCCACAACCTCGGAGAAATCATGACCTTTTTTCCGGCTCTCCTCAGCCTCGTTCATCCCCTGTGAAACCGCGGTCATATCCGCCTCCACATCAACCTTTCCGGAAGGGAAAACCTTGTACTCTTTTACCGAGTTGCATTTGCTCTTTATCCTCACAAATCCAAGCCAGTCAGTAACACATATTCTGTCCGCTTTCACCTCCAGTGCACCTACATACGACTGGGCTATCTGGTAGTCCACCACATTCGCACTGCGCGAATATGCAGGTATGCACAGCGTATGCCTGCCATTTGTATGGAAAAGATCATTCTCCATGCTTATCTCTATCTCTGTGTTCATATTCGGAATAATGCTGCTGTTGTCGAGCACAACCGATACGAGAAATGGCGAGTCCACCGTAAGGTTCTGCTCCCCGCCGCCAAACTTTACAGTCAAATGCCTTGAAAGCACAAAGGCGCATACTATTGACACGACCGGCAGAACTATCATCAGTATCATAACTATGAAATTAAAATATGAATGCACAAAAAGAAGAATCAACAGATTTATAACAAACACGAGAATGTATTTGAATACATGCCATGCGTACTTCATCCGCTGATCCTCCTTTACTTATATCTCTTATGTTCTCCGTTCTAAGTCCTTGGAACCTTAACCTGACTTCTCACTTCATCCAGAGCCTCTGCGACAGTCATTCCATTAGCTCTGGCACGGGCTGCAAGCTTTACCCTGTGCCCAAGCACGTCGTTGAACACCTCTGCTATATCTCCCGGCACAACATATTCTCTTCCAGAGAGCACCGCCATTGCTCTGCTCATCCGCAGAAGTGCATTTGCGCCTCGCGGACTTGCTCCCATCGAGAAGAGCTCACTCTCCCTGGTAGCCTCAACCAGAGTCACTATGTAATCAAATATTGAATCATGCACACTCAAAGTTCTCGCCTTATCCTGAAGACCTATCAGTTCATCTCTCGTCACTATTCTCTCTACACTGTCCATAGGTACAAATTCCTGACCTTTAAGTATCTGCACCGCAGCCTCGTGGGATGGGTATCCCATGGAAAGTCTCACCATGAATCTGTCAAGCTGGGACTCCGGAAGCATCTGCGTTCCCGACGAACCAACCGGATTCTGGGTTGCAATGACCGTGAAAGGCTGTGGAAGTTTCCTTGTAACAGCATCGACTGTCACATGTTTTTCCTCCATGCTCTCAAGGAGTGCCGACTGAGTCTTAGGCGATGTTCGGTTTATCTCATCCGCAAGGAACAGATTACAGAACGCTGAACCCTCTTTGTACTCAAACTCACCGCTTTTTGCATTGTACATGGAAAATCCCATTATGTCACTCGGCAGAACATCCGGTGTAAACTGGACTCTGTTATATTTCATATCCAGAGTTCTGGCAAATGCCGTTGCAAGAGTGGTCTTGCCCACACCCGGGATATCCTCAAGAAGTATATGTCCACCCGCAAGTATGGCAGCATAGACCTTGATTATTATATCTCTTTTTCCCTTTACGGCCTTCTCTACCTCATCAACGACCCGGTTCTCTATATCTGTCATACGCCGTCCTTTCTCTTAGCCTTGGTTAACTCTCTTCACCTCTGATATGAACTTATCCTGTGGCAATGGTCTTGAGAAATAATAGCCCTGAATGTAATCCACTCCAAGATTGCTGAACTTCCTGAGGGATTTCTCCGTCTCCACGCCTTCCACTACGATCTTCATATTCATATCCTTAACCATGCTTATGGTGTTCTTGACAACCTTAATCATCTTGTCATCTGTGTCTATATCCGCAAATGTCTTGTCCAGCTTAACTATCGAAAACGGCATGGATGCTATCCTCTTCATATTGGAATAACCCGTTCCAAAATCGTCAAGTGAGAATGCAATACCATCATCTGTGAGACTGTTGATATTGTCCATCATTGTCGTCTGAGCATAGGCAGCCGCAGTCTCAGTAATCTCAAGATTTATCTGCTCATTGCTGACTCCGTAACGCTCCATCACTGCCCGCACGTCTTCTGATAACTCACTGCTCATGCACTGGATGACCGACAGATTCACCTCAACATATTCCAGTCCGAGATTCTTGAATTTCTCTCCAGCTATGAAACGGCACACCTCTTCAAGAACGAACTTACCTATCTTATGGATCATTCCATTCTCCTCCGCAGCAGGGATAAATATCTCCGGCGAAATGTATCCATACATATCATCATTTAATCTCAGAAGTGCCTCAGCACTGTTATATTTTCCAGAATCTATGCTGTATATAGGCTGATAGTAAACCTCAAACCTGTTCTCGGCAAATGCCTTCTCAAGTATCATGTCCATGTCCCGCATCAGATCATATCTTTCCTTGTTATAGATATCTCTGGCATAGAGAACACGGCCTGTATACTCGTGCTCAGCAAGCTCATCGCCAAACCGCATCACACTGTCAACATCCCCTATATCCTGAGGACATCTGGTGATACATATTATCGGCAATAGATTTATAAACATATCATTATACTTATATCCCTTCTTCAGCTTCTCATTTATCCACTCCGCAAAATCCTCAGCCTGATCCTTGATACGCTGGTTCATGACACATCTGAACATTCCGTTTCCCAGATAATACCACTCAACATCATATCCGTATGGTCTGCTCCACTCTAAAAAGTCTTCAGAGATCTCCCTGATCAGCTTATGATATTCCTCAACTCCCAGAATCCCGCGAAGAGTCTTGTCATTCTCCATAGTTATCATAACTATCGTTATATCAAGGCCATTATCCAGAGAATTTCTCACGTCGTCCATGTATCTTGTGATCTTGTTCAGGCCCGTGGCACTGCTTATAAACTGCTCCGGACTCTGTATCAGCAACGCAACGAACAGTAATCCAATCGCATTTGCAAACATCTCAATCGGAATATCCGGGTTAAACATCTGAAATACGGCCGCAACAACAACCAATGGGAATATCGCTATGGTTGATACAAATCTTCCTCTTGTAAGTCTCCTGTGGTATCTCGTAACAACCATGAAGCCCAGAATCATATAAAATATTCCGGCAACATACAGAAATGTCATGAAAAACTCTCTTCTGTACTCTCCCTGTCCGCCTATACTGAATACACACGGAGTGAAAAAATTAACTCCGAGCATGATTATGCACAGCAACGTTGGAAGTACCAGTATGAAACTCTTCACTTTACCTCTGAATATGTGTATGGCATCCACTATGTTCATCACATAAGTGGCATACATAGCCGATGAAACGACATGGAAAAAGAGATATCCCGTATGGAATATGTATTGGGTAACTACATGCCTTTCACCCATATTGTCAAATGCGATGGCGCCTATATCAAACGCTGTGGCAACCATTGCAATGGTCAGAACAAATTGAAACTGCCTGTTTAATTTGCCTCTGGTCATCTTCTTCATGATGACTGAGACCATGATAAGAGTAAACACGCAGAATGCCGCGTAATCAAAGTATAGTACTTTGCTCATATTATCCTCCTATGTACAACTCCTCCACCTATAGAATAATATAACAAATATTTCTAGGTCTTTCAACGCATTATATCCGGGCGGTCTGTTATCACTGCATCTACGCCCAGTCTACACATACGTCTCATCCAGTGTGGATCATTCACAGTCCACACATATACCGGTATGTGCTTGCGCTTCATTCTCTTCACAAATTCCTTCGTGCATAGAAGATAATTCGGCGATATAAAATCCGCTTTACACCGTCTCATTCTTCTCTCAGGAAAATACTCATTCAATCTGACACCGAGCTTAGCCTTTTTCTTACCGACAAGCAGTCCGGTCTTTATCCTCGGGTCTATGGCCTTCACATTGTACGACACTTTGTCCTTGAAGGATTTTATCGAGAACTCACCGTATCCAAATCTCCCCTTGACAAGATCTATGACACGCCTCTCGTATCCGCTCTCCTTTAATTCTATATCAAGACATATCTTTCCGCTGCAGAGTTCCAGGACTTCGTCAAGCGTAGGCACTCTGTAGCCTTCTTTTGATGCAATATCATTGATTCTGTTGTATGTCATATCTCCTATCTTTCTGCCGTCTATAGTTCCATCATGAAATACTATGAGTATATTATCACTGGTTTTCCTCACATCGAACTCCGCCATATCCGCCTTCAGATCTATAGCTATCTGAAACGCTTCAAGTGTATTCTCATGAGGCGCAAGGGCACTCGCTCCTCTGTGTGCTATCACCATAGTCTCTCTATTCATGCAAATATACATCTCCATTCTGATCAATATCTAAATCATATATATCATCTATCGGTATCTCGGTTCTGTCTTCCATAACTATCTTTTTCCCATATACGTCAACATTGCGTATATATCCCGACACATGTTCGTATCTTCCACCGGCTTTTCTGTCATCCTTTACAAAATACTCTATACTCACACATTTTTTGTCTGCATTATGCATTATATTCAACAGTTTCTGATCAAGAACCATTTTCTGACTCTCATCCAGCTCCAACTTCTCATCGGTGAGCCTTGCAGTCTCCGCTATGGCTGCTCCATGTCCTGTGAGTGCGGCAAATGGGGCAAACTGTGCTGCTCTGTCATGGATAGACATGTGCGGATGAACAGAGGACACGTGATGTGGAAGCTGTATTATGTCATCGTAATTATCTTCCATAAGCCCCTCCTAAGCCTTGTGACCGCCTATCTGTCCGTTCCTCTCTATCGTCGTACCGCCCTCCTCAAGATTCATTCCCTTAAGGACTGCATTTTTGCCAAATTTCTTCTTGAGCTCTATCATCGCTTTCTGCATGCTCTGCTCCCGCTTCATATCCTGCTGCTTTTTCTCCGTCTCTGCTGCCCCGTCTCCAAAATCATCAAACAGACTGAGCTGCCTTGATGACTGTTTCTCATGTGCCGCAGTATTCGATATGATATTGTTCGCCGTGACATATATCCTTCTGACATACAATAAAGGATCTACGATCTCTTCAAACAATCCGGTCACCGCATCCATGATGACCTGTGTAGATGATGTATACTCTCCAAGATTCACCGTTCCATGGGCACTTTTCGGTATTTTCCTCCCATACATATCTGTCTGTATCTCTCCGGAAAATTTTGCTCCCGCGGCGTTCTTTTTGAGATTATCTATATCATACCCCACTGTTATGACCATCTGATCTGTCTTGACATTTTTATCCACAAGATCCAGCACGAGCAGATCCGTCATCTCACGGATAATAAGTCTGGCTTTTTCATATTCGTATGGGCATGACAACACCTGTCCTGAACCTATGCTGTTCCTCTCCGGCTTGTAAGCCTTGATATCAGCAATGGTACAAGGCTCCCAGCCCCATGCATGATCTATGAGCAGCTCTGCATTTATACCAAATAATCTGTACAGCAGATCTTCGTTGTAATACTCATCGTCATGTCCCAGTGAGCATCTGGCGATATCTCCCATTGTATAAAGTCCATGACTCTCAAGTTTTCTCGCATATCCTTTTCCCACTCTCCAGAAATCTGTGAGCGGTCTGTGATTCCACAGCTTCTGTCTGTACGACATTTCATCAAGACTTGCTATCCTGACTCCATCCTTATCCGGGGCTATATGCTTTGCCTCAACATCCATCGCTATCTTACACAGGTAGAGGTTCGTTCCTATCCCTGCTGTTGCTGTTATACCGGTCTGTGCAAGCACATCCTGTATGATCGTCATGGCAAGATCGTGCGGACTCATCTTATATATCCCAAGATAATCCGTCACATCCATGAACACCTCATCTATGGAATACACATGCATATCCTCTGGTGCTACATACTTCAGATAGATGTTATATATATCCGTACTATACTTCATGTAATATGCCATACGTGGCGGAGCGGCTATATACGAAACCGCAAATTCATTATGCTCCGCAAGCTCATTGGAATCGCAGCTCTCCCCGGAAAAGTTTCCACCGGGTGAAAGTGTTCTCCTGCTGGCATTGACCTCCTTAAGCCTCTGCACCACCTCGAACAGTCTGGCTCTTCCAGGTATACCATAGCTCTTCAGCGACGGGGAAACAGCAAGGCATATAGTCTTCTCTGTTCTCGACGCATCTGCCACAACCAGATTGGTGGTCAGCGGATCAAGTCCGCGCTCAACACATTCAACCGATGCAAAGAAGGATTTCAGATCTATCGCAATATACGTTCTATCTTTCTTATCCCTATCCACAGCCAATCCCCCTGTCACTTCATGCTCAGTCTTAATCTTCTCTTTCTGATGCTTATGTGCCTTGGGTCACATACTATACAGCAGCCGTCTCAGCACCCTTCCCACCGGTCCGTGTATGCCCCAGCACTTTCCTCGATACGAGTATGTATGCGATTATCATCGCCGTACCTGTTATTATCCATGAAACTATATACACGTTCAAAAGCATGCCAAAAGAATGATATCGCGCAAACACCGTATATATCCATATGATCCTGAACACTACTGAACCCACAACTGTTATAATAGCCGGCAGCATGGATCTGCCAAGGCCTCTGAGTGCCGCAGCTGTCATCTCATATGTTCCTGTCATCGCCTCAAGGAGCATGACATGCTTCATTCTTATAAGTGCATACTTTATAACCTCTGTATCTGTTGTATAAAATCTCACAAGAAAATCCCCTGAAAGCATCATGACACTGCTGAACACAGCCGTCATAAGCATGCCCTCTAACATGGCAATCCTGAGAGCTTTTCTGCATCTCTCCTTCTCACCTGCACCATAATTCTGGCTCACAAATGTCACTGCTGCCTGTGCGTATGCGGATATGACAAAATATGCAAAATATTCAAAATTAAGACCCGTGGATGAGCCTGCCACAGCATCAGGACCAAAGCTGTTGATTCCGCCCTGTATCAGCACATTTGACAATGAGAAAACTGCCGTCTGTATCGCTGATGGAGCTCCTATCCTGAGTATCTTTCCCAGGCACACTTTATCTATTCGTATATTCTTTATATCGAGTCTGAGTGGACCTTCCTCATGCATCAATATATACATGACTATTCCCGTACTGACAACATTTGATATGACCGTTGCCATGCCGACGCCTGCCACTCCAAGTTTACACACACACACGAAGAACAGGTTGAGTACAACATTGAGTACGCCTGAAACTATCAGGCAGTAAAGCGGACGCCTTGTATCACCTATAGCTCTGAGCACAGCCGCTCCAAAATTATACAGTATGATAAAAGGCATACCTACGAAATAAATTCTAAGGTACAGCACAGCCTGGTCAAGCACCTTGGCAGGAGTATCAATAGCCTCAAGTATAGGTCTTGCCACAAACATTCCAACCACAAGCATAGCTATTCCGCATATAAGGGCGAACTTCACGCTGGTATGGACACATTTGCTTATTGAATCCTTCTTATTCTGGCCTATATAATGCGCCACAAGAACATTCACACCGACAGAAAGTCCCACAAATACATTCACAAATAGAGCAACGACTGCAGCATTACTTCCAACTGCTGCCAGTGCATCACTTCCCGCAAATCTTCCTGCCACAGCCACATCAGCCGAATTGAAAAGCTGCTGCAATATACTGCTGGCCGCCAGCGGCATTGCAAATATAAGCATCTTAATCGCCAGTGAACCATTTAACATATCCATCTCGTGCGATTTTTTTCTATAATCGGTGTTCTTTTCTGTATTCGTTTCTTTGCCTTTTTCTTTGCTTTTTTCTATGCTTCTTTCTTTACTCTTTTCTGCGCTCATTCTGATGTCCGTCTCTTTTCCGTCATTGTGTTTCATCCTGATATGATCTCCGTTTTCTTATCTAGTGAGCACCCTCATACTTCTGAAGATAGTTGAATAGTGCTCCTATGAGATTGGAATCGTTACCAAATTTGCACAGGCCCACCTGCATCTCATTATAAATCACTGAAAATTTCGCCAGTTTATCCACATACTTCTTCACGCCCTGTATAAATCTTGGTTCCGCACTGATTCCACCGCCAAGGAGTATGATGTCCGGTGCCAGCAGAACATGCATGTTCATACAGTGCTTGGCAATATTCAGATACCAGTCCTCAAGCACATCTATGACCGCCTTATCACCGGCAGCCTCCCACTCATATATCATCTCACCTGACACTTCATCTTCCCTCATGCCCTTGACTGCTGCCACCTCTCTTCTGAGTGAGCTTACCGATGCCTGCATCGTCCAGGTGACATTGTCCGGAAGTTTTACATGTTTCTTTGTATTCTTGAGATTCGCCTCAAGCGGTACAAGTTTGTCTATATTATCCCTGTTCACATCCTCAAACAGGTACGACATCTCACCGGCAACCATACCTCTGCCGTGGAGTATCTTTCTGTCTATGACTATTCCTCCACCGACACCTGTGCCAAATACCAATACAACTGCGCTGCTATAGTCCTTTGCATTTCCCTGCCATATCTCCGACAATGCTGCACATTTGCCGTCGTTCTCAAGCGCTACCTTAAGTCCATCGCATCTCTCGCTTACAAGCTCGCCTATATGTGCTTTGTCAAGGTAAGGCAAGGCTCCGCCGGCATAACATATTCCGTTGTCCACGTCCACCTGTCCAGGAAGTGATATTGCTATTCCTTGTATATCATATCTTTCCTTATATCCATCATATATCGACTGAATTGCATCAAGGAATGCATCCAGCCCCTGTTGTATGTTCTCCAGTCCATTTCCAAATCTTCCAGGTGTAGGGAATTTATTCTTCTCCATTATCTCAGCTTCTCTGTCCATCACACAGTGTTTTATAAATGTTCCGCCTACGTCTATCACAATGTACATATCTTCTCCTCCATACCGAATAGGTTTTATTACTATATATTTTTCTTCAAGCTAAAAAATAGCAGTCTCAAATGTATATACAGTATATATTATACTATATCGAACACACATTCGAAAACCACTATTTTTATGTTAGCATATTTTTTTGTTATCAACAACTACTTTTGTAGCATAACAACAAGTTGTGTACGCCACAGGGACGTTCCTTCTGTAACGAGGAGTGTCCCTGATTACTACTTTTCTTTAGGCAGGATAATATTAAGCAGAATTGCAACCATTGCCGCAGGAACAATTCCTGAGCCTCCAAAAACAAGCTGGAGCAGCTGAGGGGCATTTGCTAGGATACCAGGATTGGCTCCCATTCCATAGCCTACGCCCAGTGCTACTGAAACTATAGACAGGTTGCGTGCGCTTAATGGTTCCTTTGTTATGAGCTGAATACCACTGATAACTATCGAAGAGAACATCATAACCGCAGCTCCGCCAAGCACTGACTGAGGCATGATCGATACCAGTGCTGCAAGTTTAGGGCAAAGGCCACATAATATCAGAAATATCGCTCCTGTTGCAAGCGCAAATCTGTTGACGACCTTAGTCATGGCTACAAGTCCCACATTCTGGCTGAATGATGTATTTGGAAGGACTCCAAACACCGCTGCAAGAGATGAACCCAGACCGTCACACATCACACCACCTGAAAGTTCCTTATCTGTGGCTTCCCTTCCAAGGCCACCTTCCATAACACCTGATATATCACCGACAGTTTCCACCGCTGTTACAATAAACATTATGAGAACGGGAAGTATTGCACGCATATCAAACACCGGTTTTACAGGCATGAGCTGTGGAATCGCAAACCAGGAAGCATCTTTCACCTTGTCCCAGTTCAACACCCAGGCTTTTGTATATTCCACACCATCAGCAGTTATACCTGTTCTCGGAAGGACAAGTCCCATTATGATCGCCGCGATATAACCTGCGATTATTCCAAAAAGAATAGATGACGAGCTTAAAAATCCTTTTGTCCAGTGCTTAAAGAAAAGAATAACCACAAGGACAAATAATGCAAGCAGAAGGTTCTCCATGGAGCCAAAGTCTGCGGCATTATTTCCACCTCCAAACGAATTTATTCCCACCGATATAAGGCTGAGTCCAATTGATAAAACTACTGTACCTGTTACAACAGCCGGGAAAAACCTGCGCAGAGGTTTCAGGAAGAAACCAAGCACAGTCTCAAACAAGCCACCGATAATGGATGCACCCATAATCGCACCATACGCAAGCACTCCACCGCCCATGGTTGCCGCTACGCTGTTGAATACTCCTATAAAACCTGAAGATGTACCCATAATGATCGGTACCTTTCCTCCAACAGGACCTATTGAGAAAAGCTGTATCAGGGTGACAACTCCCGCGATAAGCATTGCGTTCTGAAGCAGCGAAAGCTGAAGATCAGCAAATTCACCACCGACCAGTCCGCATGCTCCTGTGATAATTAATAACGGTGTCAAATTTCCGACAAACATTGCAAGGACATGCTGAAGTCCAAGAGGTATCGCCTGGGAAAGAGGCATCCTTCCATCAAGCTGGAATGCTGTTTCTGAAAGTTTAAACTTATTTTTCATCTGTTGTTTTCTCCTGTATATTTTATTTTCATATTACAGATTCTGTTATTCTGCTTATGTTATCTCCAATTACTCTTCCGGCATGGACATAAGAATCTTCTCCGGTGTGATCGGCAGTTCTCTGTGCCATACACCTGTCGCCCTATATATGGCATGTGCAATAGCAGGTGCCGGAGTGTTGATAACTATTTCTCCTATCGATTTGGCTCCAAAAGGACCTGTAGGCTCATAGCTGTTTTCAAATTCCACTCTCAAATGCCCCATATCAAGACGGGTTGGTATCTTGTATTGCATGAAACTCGACTCTATCGGGCATCCCTTCGCATTGTAGGTGATGTTCTCAAACAGAGTGTGTCCTATTCCCTGGACTATGCCTCCCTCAGCCTGAACACGTGCCAGTGCCGGGTTTATGGCTATGCCACAATCCACGACTGCAGCATAATCCAGTATCTTCACTTCTCCTGTATATCTGTCAAGTTCTATCTCAACCATTCCGACCATATATGGAGGAGGCGAAACCGGAGACGAATGAGAGACTGTAGCTACAGCGGCAATATCATTTGCGACCTGATCCTTAACACTTATATCAGCCAAAGAAACGCTTTGATCTGTTCCTGTCCGATATGCCCTGCCATTTTCGAAATACATTTCATCCTGTTCACATCCAAGCATTCCTGCTGCAATTGCGCACAGCTTCTTCTTCAATTTATCACAGGCAAGCTCCACAGCCTTTCCTGTTACATACGTAGTGGATGAAGCATACGAGCCGGAATCATATGGTGAAGCATCTGTGTCTGCTCCAAATACCGCCACGTCATCAACCGAGCAATCCATACACTCCGCAACCATCTGTGCAAGGATAGTATCACATCCGGTTCCCATATCTGCAGCACCGATTATCAGGTTAAATGTACCATCATCCGCAAGCTTGACCGTTGCAGATCCTACATCCACATTCGATATACAAGAACCCTGCATGGCCATTGCTACTCCTGCAGCCCTGACTTTTCCGTTTCCCATGTTCCTGACAGGGTATTTATCATCCCAGTTAAATATCTCCTTGCATCTGGCCATACATCTGTCAAGAGCACACGCATTTGCCGTCTCGCCATAATACGCAGGCATCTTCATTCCCTCGCGCAGCATATTCTGCTCACGGATCACGGTCGGATCTATCCCCAGTTTCTCCGCAAGTTCATTCACCGCAGACTCAAGCGCAAAGATTCCCTGTGTAGCCCCATATCCTCTGTATGCACCAGCCGCCATAGTGTTCGTATATACAACATCATATCCAAACCTATATGCCTCAAGGCCTCCTGTATATAACGGGATGGACTTATGCCCGCTAAGTCCGACTGTTGTAGGTCCATGCTCCCCATACGCTCCAGTGTTGGACAGAGTATACAGATCAAGTCCTCTTATATGTCCATCGCGGTCTGCTCCCAGACGGACTCTCACCTCCATCTCATGGCGCGGTGAACCTGCGATCTGACTTTCCTGTCTCGTAAATATTATCTTAGCCGCACGCCCGGTCTTCATGGTCACAAATGCAGGATACACCTCACTTACCGCTGTCTGCTTTGCTCCAAATCCGCCTCCTATACGTGGTTTTTCCACTCTGATCCTGCTCTTTGGAATGCCAAGCGCTCTTGACAGAATACGACGTACATGAAACACGATCTGTGTAGAAGAAATTACATGAAGCCTTCCATAACGGTCAAGGTGTGTATACGTTCGAAAAGTCTCCATCATAGCTTGGTTAAAGGCTCTCATATGATATCTGTTCTCCAGCACCTCATCGCAGTCAGCTATAACAGCATCAACATCGCCATCACCGCCTACATCGCTTGCTATCAGGTTGCGTTTCGGATCGCCTCCTACCTGAACTGGCGGAAACCAGTCGTCCTCAGGATGAACCAATATTTCATTATCCTTTGCCTTGTGGAAATCCAGAACAGGCTCCAAGATTTTATATTTAACCTTTATGAGTTTCATAGCCTTAATTGCTGACTTTTCATCCTCAGCTGCTATGATTGCAACCACATCGCCCACACACCTCACATGGCGGTCCATAATGAGTCTGTCATACGGTGACGGCTCAGGATATGTCTGTCCTGCTATTGCAAACCGGCTATTTGGCACATCCTGCCATGTGTAAATATCTACTATTCCAGGTATTTTTTTTGCTATGGAGACATTTATATCCTCCACAATAGCATTCGCATGTGGACTGCGAAGCAGTTTCACAACAAGTGCATCACCGGGAGTGATATCATCCACATATACCGGTTTGCCAAGAAGTAACTGCATAGAATCTTTTTTTCTAACGGATTTATTAACTACATTATATTTTTTATGTTCCATGAGTTCACCCCTTTACCGTCTGTCATCTGCAGAAATTCTACTGTCTAAGTAATTTCGGATTCCTCTCAGTTGTCCCTCATATCCGGAACATCTGCACAAATTTCCGGCAAGATATGCCCTGATCTCATCATCCGATGGATCAGGATTTTCTCTGAGAAGAGCTATTGTATTCATCACAAAACCCGGGTTGCAGAAACCACATTGATCAGCACCCTGATCAGCAATGAACCCGGCAAATTCTGCTGCCTCATCCTGAAGGCCCTCAAGGGTCTGCACCTCGTGTCCATCTGCCCTGGCAGCAAGCATCGAACAGGAAAGGACAGGAGTCTGATCCATAAGCACTGTACACAGACCACAATTTGACGTCTCACAGCCGCGTTTCACACTATAACAGCCATGATCACGCAGAAAATCTATAAGGAGCATATCAGGAGCTATATTTCCCGAGACGAATTTCCCATTTAATTTAACTTTTATTTCCACTGCTGCTCCTCCTCAATCTTTTTCAATAATCTCTGTCCAAGCACACGTATCAGACGGCTTCTGTATTCTGCGCCAGCACGATGATTGCTTCCAACCGGGATCTTGTCAGAAACCCAACTGGCAAATGCTTTCTCTGTATCATCAGAAAGTCCCCCTGTGAGCAAGCCTTCTTCATCCAGAACAAGCATCGCCCTTCCAGGCCTTGCTCCCACAGCCAAACGGTATTCTCCATCCACGCATGATGCCGAACATGCAATGACAGGAAAATCTGTTCTCTGATTGCGGACTGATGCATAAGCAAAAACTCCGGGAGTTTTCCTGATGATCAGATGTACAATCACGTCCCTGTCCTGTTTCATGCCAACAAATTCCCTGAGAGGAATCATACCACCATGATAAAGCTCTACAAATGCATCCATAGCTAAAAAAACTGTCAGAATGTCTGAAAACCCGAAACGTCCCCATATGCTTCCGCCAATCGTTGCGAGATTTCGGAACTGAACTCCCACAATATCCTTCACCGCTTCGCATACTGCACCATGTGTATATTTGTTTAATCCGTCATGCAGCTCTATCTGACGGAGTGATGTCATTGCACCAATAATGAATTCGTCTTCTTTTTCTTCAATCTTATCAAGTCCCAGATCACACATATCTATGGCTGTCTGTATCAGGCGATCCTGCATTTTTGTCCAGAGCATTCCTCCGATAATACAGCTTCCCTTTTTCTGATTCAGTTCATATGCCTCATCAATACTTTGTGCGCGTACATAATTCTGTATTGTTACCATAAAAGCTCCTTTTAACATATAAACACAATTTTTCAAAATATATTATATTAAAACAGCTTGTCTTTGAAAAGATGCTTTGTTACAATACCGTTGTATTATTTCAAGAATAACGAAAGGAACATTGAATTCATGAAAACAACTTTTAAAAAGCAACTATCTATCATCCTTATCTGTACTATGCTGGCAGTACTTACAGCCTGTGGTACAGACAGTGCTACGACAACACAGAGTACTACGGAAAGCACCACAGCTGCTTCAGTATCCGAATCAGCTTCCAGTGAAGAAGTATCTGAAGAATTATCTTCTGAAGAGTCTTCCACTGAAGCAAATGCTGAACAGACTGTCTACCCTGTAACAGTTACTGACCAGGCCGGCCGTGAAGTTACAATTGAAAAAGAGCCATCTTCTATCGTGAGCGGCTACTATATTTCTTCAAGCCTTCTGATCGCTCTTGGTCTCAAGGATAAGGTTGTCGGTATTGAAGCAAAAGCAGACAAGCGCCCTATTTATAAGCTTGCTGCACCAGAACTGACTGAGCTGCCGAATGTTGGAACTGCCAAAGAATTCAACCTTGAGACATGTGCTGCTCTTTCACCTGATCTGGTTATTCTGCCAATGAAGCTGAAGGATGCAGCCCAGAGCCTGACAGACCTCGGTATAACAGTACTGCTCGTCAATCCTGAAAGTCAGGATCTTCTGACAGAAATGATCAACACCATAGCTACGGCAACTAACACCAACTCAGAGGCTGCAAAGCTGCTCGCATATATAGATTCTCAGAAGGATATGCTTACTTCAGCTCTGTCTGGCGTAGAACCTGAAAGTGTATACCTTGCCGGCAACTCATCATTCTTGTCTACTGCCGGTCCTTCTATGTATCAGTCAAGCATCATAGAGCTTGCCGGTGGAAAAAATGCAGCTGATTCTATCACAGACACCTACTGGGCCGAGATAAGCTATGAGCAGCTTCTTGCATGGGATCCTTCTTATATAATAATCGCATCGGATGCCGAATATACAGTAGATGACGTAATGAACGATCCAAACCTTGCAGAATGCACTGCTGTAAAAAACAGCCACGTATATGCTATTCCTGGAGACGTGGAAGCATTGGATAGCCCGGTACCTGCAGGAATTCTGGCATCTGTATGGCTTGCAGGGATCCTTCATCCTGATCAGGTATCAGCTGACACATATACAACTGAAATGACAAATTATTATGAAACATTCTATGGAATCAACAACTAATAACAAACGTAAAAATAAAAACAAAGCAACAATAACTATTATACTGGGAGCTGTCATTCTGGCAGCTCTCAGTATATTTTCTTTTTTTGTCGGAAAATATCCTCTTACACTTAATGGATTGCTGCAAGGTGATGACATGCAGTGGCGTGTATTTCTCACGCTTCGCGCAAGCCGCGGAATCATCGGCTGTATAGGGGGATTTGTTCTCGGCATAGCAGGATTTGTATATCAGACTGTCTTTAAGAACCCATTGGCTTCTCCAGACATCATAGGTGTATCCTCAGGTGCAAGCGCCGGTGCCGCATTTGGCATTCTGTTTTTGTCCGGGACAATGTCTGTAACCATATCTGCTTTTGCCGGAGCCATATGCTGTGTGATACTGGTTCTGCTTCTGTCATCGCTGACATATGAGCGTGATGGAAAAAGCATAGTACTGGCAGGCATAGCAGTACACAGTCTTGCCCAGACCGCTCTTGTATGTCTGAAGCTGACTGCCGACCCTGAAAAACAATTATCATCAATTGAATACTGGATCATGGGAAGCCTTAATGGCATAAGTATATATTCCATTGGTTCAAATGTAATACTGTGCGCTGTCTGCCTGCTGATAATGTTCCTATTGTACAGGCAGATCATAATGCTCTCCCTTGATGACGCAGAGGGCAAAATGCTTGGTGTGAATGTTAACCAGATACGAATGCTGGTTCTTTTGATCGCAACCCTGGCAACTTCAAGTGTGATCAGCATGACGGGACTTATCAGCTTTATCTCTCTGCTTGCTCCGCACGGAGCCAGAATGCTGCTCAAAAATAACCGCTTATCAACTATGCTTCTAAGTGGTCTTATAGGTGGATGCCTTCTCACTTTCGGTGATATACTTGCCCGCAGTGTATGTTCCACAGAACTACCGGTCAGTATATTCACAAGTATCATAGGAGCACCATTTCTTATCTATCTATGCATAAGGAGGAAACCTGTAAAATGAGTATATTAAACATACGCAATCTGTCAGCCGGCTACCACCACAGCAGCCGCACCAGCACCACAGATGTGCAAAATGTGATAAATAATATCAGCTTTTCTGCAGAAGAAGGTACAATTGTTGGTATACTTGGCGAGAATGGCTGTGGCAAAACAACCCTTATCAAAGCAATCGCCAATTTGATTCCGCATAGTGGCTGCTGCGAGTTAGATAATCTCCAGCTGGAACATATGCCTCACAAAAAACTAGCACAGCTATGTGGATATATCCCTCAAAAAAGCGGCATATCCATAGACATATCTCTCTTAGATGTTGTCATGATGGGATTTAACCCAGAGCTTAAGCTTCTTCAACCCCATACTGAGGCCATGAAAGAAAAGGCTTATAAAGTTCTTGCAATGGTCGGACTTGATTCACGGATAAACGATAATTTTCAGACATTGAGTGAGGGTCAAAAACAGCTTGCCCTGCTGGCACGTACATTTGTGGCAAAACGGAAGCTTTTACTCCTGGACGAACCGGAAAGTGCACTGGACTTCAGGCTGCGTTACCAGATCATGAACCTTCTGTGCAGCTATGTTGAACAAAACCTCGCGGTGTCTCTGGTAACGCTTCACGATTCATCACTTGCATTAAATTACTGCAACACTCTTCTGGTTTTATCTGAATCCAAACTGATCGGTGAAATATATCCTGATAAAACACCCATTGAGGAAATGGAAATGCTTCTGTCCAAAGTTTATGGTACAATCAGTATCAGAGAACTTCGCAACCGTCAGGGAAAGCGCCAGCTTGTCATGATGAAGGAGGATGATATGCATTGAGAGCTGCTATTAAAATAACATTTTTTGATGATAATGATGAGAAATTCTTTGGTGAAGGTCCATACCGCCTTCTTTTGGCTATAGAAAAAACCGGTTCTCTCCGCTCCGCATCCCAGTCAATGGGGCTTGCCTACAGCAAAGCATTCCGCATGATAAAAAACGCTGAAGAGGCGCTGGGATTTTCACTTACAAGCCGCCAAGCAGGTGGCAGGTCAGGTGGGGGGAGCACGATAACACCAGAGGGAAAGGAATGGCTGAAAAAATATGAACAATATAGAGAAGCCTGTATTCAGGCCGGAAGCAAATTGTATATGGAGATCTTTTCTGACTAGCAAAAAGAAACATATCGTTATTACCGGTGACAGGAAAAGTGGCAAATCAACACTTCTCTCTTCACTTTTCGACAGACAAATGCCCGGAATTACATCATGGGCCGTCCCAAAAGAAGGCGTGTACATGAAAAATAACTCTAGCGGTGAAGTTGTACGTATCGGCAAATTCTGCTCTGATGCCACAGGTTGCGAGAACCTCATGCAACCCATTAAAGATGCCTTTAACAGCACATGTATTGCATTTTTAGAAAGCCTAGCAGACACAACAGCACCATGGATTACTGTAGACGAAATTGGATATCTTGAAAACACATCATACGATTATCAAAAAGCTTTCGAAAGGCTCATGAATAAAAAGCGGATCATTATGGTTGTTCGAAAACAGGATCTCTCATTTCTGAACCGGCTGTGCAGCCATAAGGATGTGTTCCTTGTTGACCTTGACAGACCATTTGGCAATTCCGGATGTATCATCATGGCTTCAGGGCAGGGAAAACGCTTTGGCAGCAATAAGCTCATGGCTGAATATCACGGACAGCCGCTCATAAAGTGGATACTTGATATAACAAAAGATTTGTTTTCCAGGCGACTCGTTGTCACCATACACCAGGATATTGAAAAGCTTTGCACAGAATATAGTATACCGGTAATCCTTCACTCCTCACCATATCGGAATGATATGATCCGTCTTGGTCTGGATACAATTGGTTCCTATATTGACCGCTGTGCTTTTATTCCTTCCGATCAGCCACTCATAAAGACGGAATCTATAGCATCACTATTATTATGTGCAAAAAATGAGACATCATATATATGGAGAACGTGTTATGACAAAACTCCAGGATCACCTGTGATATTTCCAAAAGAATATTTTGATGAGCTTATGTCTCTCCCACAGGGAAAAGGCGGGAATGTCGTTGTCCACAGTCACGAATCTCAGGTAATGCAGCTACCCGTCACCAACAAAACTGAATTGATGGACATTGACACACCAGCAGATATGGCGCGGCTGTAGGGACGTTCCTTCTGTCACCAAGAGTGTCCCTCTGTCTTATTCGTTACAGGGGGACACTCTTGGTGACAGAAGGAACGTCCCTGATTATTCTTGGATTTGACTCAAATCAAATGCACCGTTCTCAATCAACTTCAAAATTGTGTCTACCAAGTTGTTTTTTACAGTTTCACTTTCATTTTCAACGCCAGAATACTCTACATAAATAGTGTTCTCTCCCATATCAAAGGTTGCATAATATATTACGGTTTTGATACCTTGACTATTTGACTTTGTTACGAAATATCCTGCATTGATATCAACGCCGTCTACACTTGAAGTGATTGTATTTCCATCAATGATAGTATCTAATAGATTTACACCCTGTTTAGATACTACCATTCTTGTATCACCAATTTTTCCCTCAAGACCCAGAATATTATGATTGTCAGCATCAAAGTAAGCATCTGCGGTAACAGGCAAGTCTGCAAAAAGCATTTCAATCTCAGCATCGCTCAAGGGCCTTGTTGTTACATTTAAGTTAATTGAAGATTGTGATAAGTCATTTTTAACAAAAGTAATTGTTTCTCCACCATCCAGCGTGGCAATATCGTTTTTTGTACCAAACAGATTGCTTTGAAAAACTCCCACTCCAATCACAGCAACGAGTACGAAGCAAGCAGCAACAGACACCCATTTTTGCCGATTAGTTATTTTACTTGTTTTTTTCATAGGTTCAGCCTCCTTAATATACTGATTATCGACATTTCCCAATGCCCTTAAAAGTTTCTTTTCTTTCATACAGAGATACCTTCTTTCTCTAACAATTTTTTAAGTTCGTTCCTTGAACGAAATAATGACATCTTGATTTTGCTCTCGCTCATATCATATTCCGTTGCAATTTCTTTAATGGGCGATAAGTACCAATATCTTCTCATAAAGATTTTTCGCTGTTCTAATGACAGGGAAGAAAGAAAGCGGTTGAGAATATCCGTTAGAGCAATTTCTTCAACAATGTTTTCTGTACTATCCAACGATGGTATGCACTCTTGTATTTCATCAAGAATCAATGGCATTTGCCCGCCATTACGTTTCTTTGCATTGAGCAGTTCGTACCTGTCCAAAGATAAGTTGCGAGTAATCTTCCCTAAAAAAGTTTTTAGGACAGATGGACGGTTAGGCGGTATGCTGTTCCAAGCTCTTAAATAAGTATCATTTACACATTCCTCGCTGTCTTCGTCATTGTGAAGAATATTAAAGGCTATGTATCTGCAATACTTTCCGTATTTTTTTGAAGTTTCGGATATAGCAGCTTCGGAGCGCTCCCAATATAAATCTAATATCTGCTTATCATCCATAGGCTTCTCCTCCTCCTTTGTATTAAGGCCTTT
Source organism: Coprococcus sp. AF38-1 (assembly GCF_003603945.1). NCBI lineage: Bacteria > Bacillati > Bacillota > Clostridia > Lachnospirales > Lachnospiraceae > Coprococcus > Coprococcus sp. AF38-1. The sequence continues at coordinate 284,421 of NZ_QVGO01000003.1, read as the reverse complement.
CACTCTAATAGACGGGGAAAATGTGTCAAGCGTCACTTAAATTCAAAAGATATTTATTCAAAGATTAGCTTTCATTTTTTGAAAGAATATAATAAAACAGCAAAAGACATACACCAACAAGTCTCTTAATATTCAATGCGGAAAATTACAATTCATACAATCTTTTTGAAATCAATTTTATCCCTCATTTTTTCATGCTTTTCCTTTGGCTTAGATAAGGGAACACAATACTTATGTTCATTACAAATAACAAGCACTCCAAGAAAAGGTCGCTCGTCCTTACCAATCTGAGGAGATACCGATAAAACTCTGTCATCTATATTATGTAAGTTTCTGATGTATTTCATATCAATACGATATACTTCTAATGGTGCTTGAATCATTCATTTCTTCTTTAAAATATTTCAAGGACTATGTTTCCATAGTCCTTGAATGTAGTGTCACCGTAGCGACCCTAACGCTTTTTGAACGTCCACTTATCGGCAGGACCCTCCTTCAATATTATTGAACCAAATGCCATTCTTTTGTCAATGAATTTCTAAAAATTCATAATCTTTTTATATTTAGCACAAATCATTTTTCAGCCTCGTAGAGCGAAATACACCCACCGCACAAATCTTCGATTTGTACTCTGTGTATTTCGACTAATTATTCTTTTGAATGCCTTCTTTTATCTTATAAATACGTATCTTCCAAATCAAATATTGTACTATCCAAACTACAACAAATATTGCAACAAAAATAGCAAAATAGCTTAATACACCTTTAACAGAATGCTCCATCCATTCGCAAATATATGCAACTGTCATCATAAGTACAGATACAATTCCAAAATAAATGCTTGTTTGTTTTAATAAACTCCACTTATCTATTTCCCAGATAACAGATGCTCCTGCAAATCCTGCTCCAAGAACGGCACTTAAAACAGTCTGTATGATAATCGCTGTTACCTCATTGCCAAATCGTTCAATCAAACTCGGAACACATGAATAGTAACTACCATCACCGATTGCAAGTGAAATTCCAATTGTAATCAAATAACTAATTACAATTCCACCCAATAATCCAACAAATATTCTAGAAAATAATTCTTTTTTCATTTTTAGTCACCTCATAATCCTAATACTTTTTTGATCTTTGAAACATATCTTCTGGAAACATAACTTACAGTCCCATTCGATAATTCCATACAAATTGTTCCTACAAAGCTTAAATCAAGGCTTTTAACCTTCTTAAGATTCACAATTTCTGAATTTGATATCCTTACAAACTTACTGTTATCCAATCTTTCTTCCGCTTCATATAGTCTCAATCTAATTTGATACGTACCATTGTCTGTTTGGGTAAAAACTTTACTGTCTTCTGCGTAAATCTTTACTATGTGATCCGGATCTAATAGTTCGACCTTATCCTCTCTGATACCGGAAATAATTGTTGGAGCATCATCTAATCTGCTTACAAAATCAACAACTCTGTTAACTTCTTCCGTCATCTGTGCTGTTGTAATCATAATTTCAGGTTCTTTAGCTTCCGCATCGATATTAATATTCAGTTTCATGATTTTCCTCCTTTCTTGCTTTGTAGTATATCTGGATTAGGATTATTATCTATACTTTATCAATAGGTGGTAATTTTTTCTACCTAACTGGTCAAAAACAATGTTTTCGCAGTTGATTCCTTCCCTTGTTTTTTCCCTTATGAGGGTTCATAAACAAGGGTAAAACGATATAACACAATACAAGATGTGACGGGGAGGACACCCACGAAAATTTTAGTATTTTCAAGGGTTTGCCGAGATTTCTATAACCAAATATAACAGTTATTAAATTTCTTAAAATACCTCAAGTGAGAATTCAAATTTATCGCTCTGATTTTAATGCATTGTACCAAGTCGCTAGCGCGACGGCTCGCCCCAGTTACGTGAAAATCACCACTTTTTTAAAAAGATAGCAGTTTTTGTATTTATATAGTATTGTTGAGATACCCCTACCTTAACAAACTACACAATTACATCAACTGCTATGAATAGTTTATCATTTATTTTAGGTTTCAACAATCATATACTTTATTTTTTATCCAGATCACCACCTGTTTTGAATACATGTAGGGACGTTCCTTCTGTCACCAAGAGTGTCCCTCTGTCTTATTCGTTACAGGGGGACACTCTTGGTGACAGAAGGAACGTCCCCGATTTCCGGTCAATTTCATCTAAAGTGTCCATTAGCGGATCCGGCATATTGAATCCTCATCTTTCTTATGATAACTTTTCCCACAGCGTATCAGAACATCAGGAGGAGTAAATTATGCCAAGAAAATATTATCCATTAACACCTTCACAAAAGATACATTTCAAACCAATTATTGAATTTGGCACTCAGCAAGTCGCAAATATAAGCATTTGTATGACTCTGCAGGCGCCGCTTGATTTTGGTCTGCTGAAAAAATGCATACAACTGGAATACGAGAGATACGAATGCCTGCGAATCCGTTTTACAAAAGTTGACCCAAATGGAGAGGTACGGCAATATGTTGTTTCTCACGATGACAGAGATATTGATTACGAAAACCTTTCATGGCTTTCCGGTGATGACGCTTATCACCGCATGGAAGAATGGTCCAGAATTCCGTTTGACGGGGACAATATTCCAATGAATGTGATAAAAATGATCTCGCTTCCGGGTGGCTACAATGGGCTGTACATCAAGATCGATCACAGACTCATGGATTCATGTGGAGCTATCATCATGGTGAATGACATCATGGAACTGTACTGTCATTACAAATTTGGCACGCCTTATCCTGAGGACATGGCAAGTTTCACTGACATGGTCGAACGTGATCTTAAAAAAAGCACAGACGAAAAACGTGTCTCAAAAGACCGCATGTACTGGCAAAATGTGCTGGAGGAAAATGGAGAACCTATTTACTCCGATATACAGGGACAACGGATACTTCAGGAAAGCAGACGCCTTCACAATGACAAGTCACTCCGCGCTGCAGATCAGGAAATTAACAACCTGTCTGTCGCTACAAAGAACTATCATCTGGATGCTGAGCCAACCCAGAATCTTCTGGATTTTTGTATGAACAATCACATATCCATGACCAACCTCATTCTCATGGGAATACGAACTTATCTCTCCAAGGCAAATGGCGGACAGACCGACATTTCCATAAGGAATTATGTTTCAAGACGTTCCACACATGCCGAGTGGGTATCAGGTGGCTCTCGCGCAATGGCATACCCTTGCAGAACCATCATTGATCCGGACACAGAATTTCTGGATGCAGTTTTCATGATTCAGGATGTTCAGAATCATGTATACCGACACTGCAATTATGACCCGGAACTTTTGTCTGACCAGATGAAAGAAATGTTCCACACTCCTCCACACACTACTTATGAGAGCGTGGGGCTTACTTACCAGCCTCTTCCTATCAGGCTTAAAAATCCGCATCTCGAAGACATTTCCGTAAGGAGCATGTGGATTCCAAATGGTACATCAAAACAAAAGATCTATCTCACCGTCATGCACAGTGCAAATGATCTGGGCCTGAATTTCTATTTCAGATACCAGACCGCAAGCCTCTCCGAACAGGACATTGAACTGTTCTACTACTACCTTATGAAGATAATCTTCAAAGGCATTGCCGAGCCAGAAATGACTGTGGGCGAAATCATCGAATGCATCTGACCATTTTGGGGACGGAGGTTCCTGTCCCTTTTAATTAATTCAATAAGGAGATTTTTAATATGAATACTAATATAACTTTTTTGAACATTGTTGCCGAATACTGCAATACACCAGCTGATGAGATCACTAATGATATGCGATTCATAGAAGATTTGGGCTTTAGCTCCCTTGATTTCATGACTTTTCTCGGCGACCTTGAAGATACATTTGACGTGGAAATCGATGAAGATGAGATCATCAATATTCACACTATAGAAGACGCCATCAAGTACCTTGACAACCTGACAAGCTCTTCTGCATCGGTTTAACATTAAAAATCTGGGACGACGGAGTATGTCCCATTTTGCCTCACATAATAGAAATGGAGATATGATATATGGAAGAAAATATTCTGGAAATTGTTGAAAATAACTGTCGGATACATAGAGATGTAATAGCTGTTAAATATCTGTCTCACAGAGAGATTGTCGAAAAGAGCTACGGAGATCTGTGGGATGACATTCGCAAAACTGCTGTCATTTTGCGAAATAATGGCCTCTGCGGAACACATATTGCACTGGTGGGAAGCAGCTCTTATGAATGGATCTGCGCCTACATGGCTATACTTTTCACGGGAAATACTGCTGTACCGCTGGATGCCAACCTGTCAGCGTCAGAATTACATGAACTTCTGAATAGATCAGGATCAACTGCATTATTCTGCGGGGCATCCAGAAAGGATGTGATAACAGAACTGACAGCAGATTGTCCTAGAATGAATGTTGTATTCACCATGGAAAAGAAAGTCGATATAGAGCATCTGGAGGGTGCAGATTCAAATCCACAATTAGCAATTTTGTCATTTGAACAGCTCCGCAGCGAAATTACCATACCGGATGACTTTGCATTTGCCGATCAGGATAAGGATAAAATGTGTACGCTTATGTATACCTCTGGAACAACAGGCAAAAGCAAAGGCGTCATGCTGTCTCAATTCAATCTCGCACAAAATGTTGAAAATGTATATATAAATCTGGAACCTGGTGTAACTATTCTGAGCGTTCTGCCTATACATCACGCATTCTGCCTGACAATGGAATGGATGAAGGGCATTTCGCTGGGCGCCACTATCTGCATCAATGACTCGTTGCTCCACATGCTGAAAAACATGAAACGGTTCCAGCCGGTCGGCATGCTGATGGTTCCTCTCATGGTAGAAACCATTTACAAAAAACTCAAAGACGTCAACCCTCTCCTTCCTAAAAAGCTGGTTGCCAAGGAAGCATTTGGCGGTAAACTGGAATATATATTCTGCGGAGGGGCATATCTGGATCCTATGTATGTTACCGAATTCAAAAAATACGGAATAGACATACTCCAGGGATACGGCATGACTGAATGCTCCCCTGTAATTTGCTCCAACAATCACAGATACAACAGGCCCGGATCCGTTGGCAAACTCCTGGACAACTGTGCTGTTCGTTTTGTCGATGAGGAAATTCAGGTAAAAGGCACAAGCGTCATGTCCGGATACTACGACATGCCAGACGAGACCGCAGAAGCTTTTCAAGACGGCTGGCTCTGCACCGGAGATCTTGGTTATCTCGACTCCGATGGTTTCATGTATATAACCGGAAGGAAAAAGAACCTCATCATCCTGGCAAATGGTGAAAACATATCCCCTGAGGAACTGGAAGGAAAGCTTTCTATAGAGCCCCTTATTTCAGAAATAGTCATTACCGGCGACGGCAACCATCTCACTGCTCACATATATCCAGATCAGGATTTTGTAGATAAGAAACATATGGATGCAGCCAGGACTTCTGAAAAATTGCAAAAAATTATTGATACCTTCAACAAAAACCAGCCAACATACAAAAGGATCTCGGCACTGGATATAAGAAAAGAGCCGTTTGAAAAGAGTTCGACAAAAAAGATCAAAAGAAATCTCGTATAACAATAGACTCACACGCATTATTGTTGTAACATTGCTGTATTAGATAGCGACAAAACTGCAGCACCAAGCCAGGCAGCAGATAAAGGAGACAGCCATGATCAACTCAACCGATCCCCGATATGATAGAACTGAAAGTGACCTTCTAGATGCATTCAAGATACTTGCAGGTCAAAAGGCTCTGAACAAAATAAGCGTGTCCGAGATAACCAAACTCACAGGTGTGACCAGAAGCACATTTTACAACCACTACGAAGACATGCCTGCTTTCATCAATGCCATGGAAGACCGCATCGTCGATGAAATATTTCAGATCATGAATAGCTTCAAACCAGAAGGCAATCTTGAGATCTGCCACCAGTTCTTCAGGTCTCTATGCGAATACATGAAAGCAAATAAATTTCTCATGATCATCATTGCCACACCTGAGGCTTATGATTTCGTGGAAAAGGCACTGACAATGTTCCACATATACGTGCGATCAATTCTGGAAAAATCCAGCAAGACCGGCCTGGCCCAGGAGAAATACTCATACGCCGTAGCATACGCAATAGGCGGCGTGGTTGGTATACTGCACAAGTTTGCGGTGGATAACTGCCAGGAAAGCAGCGACAAGATGTCTGCTTTCCTGACAGAAGCATTTCTGGATGGTATGAGACCGTATTTGGGGGTGTAGGTCCCCCATCATGGGAATCTCTCCCATATTACTCACATAATACAAGCACTACACAATTAAATGGCTAAAAATTTCATTATATCCATTGCCAATGAAATTAACAGAATAATCAGCAAAACAATCTCTGCATAAAGAATATACGGATGTCTCTTTCTAAATTGACACCCTTTATCAGACAAACCTGTAGTATATGCTATATTCGCAAATTGCATGGCTATAGCAGTTGCTATTCCAAACGAAGTTAACAATAAAAATATATTATATTTATACTCCGTATATGCTGATACACTAAATGCTGCAATAAAACTAAAAACTAAGCCAACAACATCCTTCTTATTTATTTTGTTCAAAATATGACGTTTCTGTTCATCAGAATAATTTGCTATTTTTTTTAAATCATTACTATCCATTTCTTCCTGTTTCCTTTCGCCTTCAATTAGTTCCAGGATCCCTACTTCAAAAAATTCTGATATTTCCACTAAAATTGAAATATCAGGCATATTAATTCCATTTTCCCAGCGTGACACGGATCGGTTTGATACACCGAGCTGTTCTGCCAATTGCTCTTGCGTCATTCCTTTTTCTTTGCGCAATTCCCGAAGCAAGCATCCCATTTTTTCTTGTTGCATTATTATGCCCTCCTTTCAATTTCGATCTTACTATTGTTGTTTAAGCAAATACATGACACAAAGCAAGAATATTCACACATGACACATGTGTCCAAATGGTATTTTATATACATATACATTCATTGATTGTGAAAAATTTCTTTCTTACATAAATAATGTCTAATTTTTATAATAAATTTCTTTTTCCCATGAATATGGTTTAACTAACATTTCATCATCACTTTTACCGTCACAACTATTCTGGCATTTTGATAATATCCCTACTGTGTCATATTTATCCGATATATAAGGTTCCATACAAGATATATTTTTCATATACAATCCAGGATATTTCTTGAATGGAGAAACAGAATGCATGACATTTGAATCCTTTTTCGAAAATACATATAAAACTGAATCACACTGTGCGTGTGCATCCCATTGAGTATATTGTCCCTCAATAATTACGTGACTAATAGATGTCTCATCAAACGCCTCATACTCTACCCTTTCGACACCTGAAGGAATTATTACTATCTCAGCCTTTTTACATGAACAAAATGCTTTATTATTCACTACTTCTATCTCTGGTGGCACAATTATTACTTTCTCATTACTTTGGTATGTTAACAACCTGTTATATCTGATCATATTTCCGAGTTTCGGACATTCTGCATATATTGATATTTGCTCAAAATCAAAAATATCTGGCCAATTTACACATTTAAGCTCTTTACAATTTAAAATTGCCAATTCACTAAAATTACACCTAACATCTGCCTCAAAAGTTATTTTTTCTAGTTGTCCACAATCTGTTATCATTTTTGTTTCAAATCTAGTTACAGTAGCTCCAAACACAATTTCTTTTACCGCATTGTGTGCAATCGCTCCCCTACAAACCTTTTTGCAGCAATTTACATTTATCACTTCATTGTCCCCAGAATAAAACATAAGTGAGTCCTTATATATCCACATACCATTTTGGGGATATGACCAATAACCAAACTTATTCTGATAATTATTTATAAGCATAAATTTATTTGAATTCAAATAATCTACAATTTCGGAAGTCATTTCTCTGATAGCTATCTCATCAGATATATTATCAGCCAAAGCACTATAAAATTCATAATCATCTCCATAATTTGAATAATTATATTTTGACCAATATATCTTTATCCGACCACTATTCCCCTTTGATTTATCAAATGAGGAATATAATCCATCCCTGATATCACCAATCATAACAACTGTGTTAGGTACAACCATATACTTACATTTATTATACCTTAAACTATTCAATGAATTTGGGAATAATCCAACCACTTCACATCCGTCAATTCGCTCAGGAATTAGAACAATGCTTTTTGACAGATTATTATTACTGCAGACAATATTAAGTATATGTATTTTCCCTTTTAATTCTACGTACTCTATAATCCCAGTTTGACATACCTTTTTCTTTACACTCTCTAAATCTATCGAAAAATCCTGGCATGCATCGGTATTCTGATCTATGCTATCATTAAACCATTCTTCTTTACCAAATAGGCAAATCAAAATTTCCACTGCCTGTTTTACATAATTTGGAGATAATCCTGTACTATTTTCCAATATGCGGCTACATCTATACATTACCTGCAAATAATTATCCCCACAACGTATTTCTTCTATAATATTTTCTTCGTATGCCGAAATGATAGCATTTTTTAACGGCTTGTTATCTGGTATTATATCTGCGATTAAGGCGGCAAACCTTCTGCGATCCGTTATTGAATCCGGATATTTTCTTATAAAATCTATTATCTTGGCTTGTTCCTGTGTTAATGCTTTATTCATCATTCCACCTGTTGTATATGGATGATAATACATATCACCATTTGCATCTACTATCTTTAAATATGAGAATATATCAACTTGCAAAATTTTTGCAGACGGATTCTGGGATATAGGTGCGAGCTGTCTAAAATCTCCAACAAACAGGAATTTATCTCTGGCCAAAGTAGCTGCAGCTATTACCTGAGGAACATAAGCCATTGAAACCTCATCAAACATCACCAAGTCAAACTGTCTTTGCTCAAACATCGGATCCACAGTTGCTCTGGATATCGTAGTACCTATCAGCTGCGCCTTATCAACATATCTGCGCTCTTCCTTTCTTATATCGCTTCTAAGCTGTTTTATCTTCAATTCCAGCTTGTTATATTCATCTGTGTGAGTTTTATTCCTTACTCTAAAATCATCTCTTTGTATCAATAATCTATCAAGTTCAGTGGCATAACTATTACACATACTTAATGTGTAAGTAAACGATGTTGCATATGGATGTTTTGCAAGCTCATTATCTCTGACATACCCAAATCTGAGTATTTTCCCATGCTTTAAATAATCTTTCATCCTGTCATCAGGGTTCTTTATAATCTGTTTTATAACGCCATCAACTGATACATTGCTATGTGAAACTATCAAAACCGATTTTCCCTGATATATATAATCTTTTGCAATTTCTGCCATCGTATGAGTTTTTCCTGTTCCCGGCGGTCCCCATATTGACACAATGTCTTCTTGTTGAAGCATTTTTATGGCTGCTTCTTGACCTTTGGGAACTTTGTTTATATCTTTAGAGCTTGTAAGCTTGGGGCCTTCCTCCATAAGCCTAATTGCCAATTTATTAACATTAGGATTTAATGAATTCATCCGCTTATCCAAGGCTTCCAATAGTTTCCAAGGTTCAACCATCATTCTGGCAGAACCAACACGGTCTCCTATATCTCTATCCAGCATAAGCATTAACTGAAAGTCTTCACATGACAGCACAGTTCCAACAGCTCTGACTCCTCCACTTAATTCAACAACGACCGGTGCATCATCAGGCAAATGTATCTCCGTTTCCATTTCAAATGAATACGTATAAACACCATTATCGCTTTTATTCAGTTTTGATCCATTAACAATCTTGTATCTCTTACCCTTTCCCTGCTTTAAATACAAAATCTCCTTATGCAACCCATCTGAATATTCCCTAATATCTGATGATGTATATACTGGTGCTACTACAGGATTTGTCGTTGGATCCATTACACTATCTCTATCTACAATTTCCTGACTTATAGCTTCTCCAGAAACTTTCATAAGTAATCGAACTAAATCTGAAGTTCTCTCATATTCCAAATCACCCATATTATAAATAGTGACAGAAGTTAATGCAGTTGTTCCAGAACTACTAATCTTATATGAAGTAATTATTTTTTTACGGTTACTGCACAAAAATACAAATGATATGTCCGCCTTTGCAGTAAATATCTTCTTATCATTCATTGGAATAGTGGTGGACATCGTCTTTGATTTTCCATGTTTCAGCAATGTGTAATCCATGTGTGATGTAAACTCAGATCCAAATCTATCAGTAATTACACATCTTTCGAGAATAGTCTCCACATCAGTATCCGAATGTGTATATATAAATTTTGAGGTTACTTCTATCCTATCTGCAAACTCTTTGATTACAGGTAAATTCATTTTGAAGTGCAAATTGGAAAAGGATCTAGTTACATCTGGTTTGTATTTTTCTCCAGTATCACTAAGTAATGCATCTGAAAATACACTACTAACAACATCGAGAATACCCTCTCTTACACCGCTTTCTATCGCCTGGTCCATCAAAAATTTTTCTACACGAGAAAGTCCTATTTTTAATTCTTGTTCGTTTTTATACGGAACTCCTATAAATGTTTCTCCTAGTCCGGCTTGAAAAAGCATCTGAACAATATTCTTTTCTGTATCATATTCGGCAAGCAAATCGTTGCAAACAGCCACACTCAGGAGTCGATTTGTCAAGGGGATATTTCGCATTGCAATACGGCTTTGTAAAAACAGAGGGGTGTCAACCCCTCTTGGCTGCATAGTGCTACCTGCCGAAGAAGGCAACCGTCCCCCCCTCGGAGAGCGCACGACTGCCGCAGGCAGTAGCACCGCCCACTTTTGAGTGGTGAGTAAGTGCGCCCTTAGACGGATTAAATTGACTATCCTTTTGAATATTGATATAATGTGAGCGTAAGCTAAATCAAAAATTTCTTAACAGACAAATTTAAGAAGGAGTGATTCAGATGAAAAAGAAAACTAAGACTGTAATTGGTGTTATCCTTGCAGTAGCTCTGGTAGCTGTCTTGGTAGTTGTAGGATTTATGACTTACCTGGGAATTACCTGGACAAACAATCATGAATTCGGAGAATATGTCAGCAAGGAAGGTCCTTGGGGAATGACTGCTACATGGGTATCTGAGGATAGCAGCAGTTATCTCGTTTGCAAAAAGGAGAATGATGAACCATTTGCCAAGGTTACAGCCTATTTTCAGGGGGTGGATGGTTGGCAAGCCTATGAACTGCATGGCAGAGACCGGATTGCTTATCTGAATACTGTGGAAAACGATACAACCATTGATAGCACCAGCGGAAATATGAAATTTGATGGAACTACATTTACCATTACAGATTTAGATAAAGAAATCTTCGGCACAAATGAATTTAATTATGTTATCACTGATAAGGAGTTCAGCCCCGATTAAAGTGCCAGAACTATTCCGATACGGTGGAAACATAACCGATGGAAAAGCGGAAACAGTGTATGCTATTACGTTGAGAACACCCGAAAGCCGAGAAACCAAATAATCGTTACTCTACCAATGGTTTATGTCCATATCGAAAAGGTTGATGTGAGAATAGAATAATTCTGTTCGACTTATTCCGATTATTCTAACAGATTTGCTCAGCACAAGGAACCCTGCGTGGGGGCAGATATATTTGCAAAGGATTTTACATAAAAAGCTGCTGAACAATCCAGAAAAGGAGAGTTTCAGCAGCTTTTTCATACTCTGTACTGTGTGCCCATCAAGAAAATACTGGATTCTATTGATTGACCACCGCCTTTCGGCTGCATACATTCACCACAAATGAGCCGCCAGCCGTTATGTATTCAGGTGGCAGAAACCACCCTTTACAGAGTACATCACAACTTTCTATTTTGGTAAATGCCATACCCATATCTATTTGTTATATCCTTAAAAGCACCTATTAATTCAGTTGTATGCCACATAGAGTATCCCCTCCATTATTTTATCCTAACCCAACATATCCCTAGTTTCTCATTTGGTATATGCTGAATTCTAACATTTCTCTTCCCCTTCGTTGTCATAACACTCATACTTTTCGCTTGTGAATATTGCCATTCCTGCATTTGAGAAGATGAAACCTTCTTCAAAGAATCTGACAGATACATCGCTACTTGTTATTGCATTCCATGTAATTCCAGACTTAAAGTAATCTCTTTCATTGCGTACATATGCTTTTGGAAATGCTTTTATTTCTCTTCCATCGTTTTCCCAGTTTACAACATCAATATTAAAACCATACCATTTTCTAAAACCCCCGCCGTTATTATACGGATACCATTTAGCTTGCATACTCTCAAATATTGAAATTTTTCTATTATTTACTTCATACCAGCAACGCACAAATCTCCCATTGTCAGCTGTCGCCATACCTTGTTCTGGTTTACCAATTTTTTCAAGAGAAACACTATTTAAAAACACAACTTTCATATTATCACTAATCCAATATGCAATAGGCGCTCCTGGAATTTGTATAAAATCCTTCTGATTTGTCTCATAAAAATATCCACATTCTTTATTTGATAAAGCCTCCAAAACTTTTTCTTTCTGAACTTGCATTCCGCCTTTAAAATTTGATAATCTAAAGCACAATGAGCTTTCATTCGATTTTTCATTTTTCAATCCTTCACAATAATCAACTAACAATCTAATTGATTCAAAATTCATCTTAACAACATCTTCCGTAGTATCTGCGTAGGGAACTATATTATCTATAGAATGCTGTAGTTCTCTTACATGAAGTTCCAATTCTTTTTTTACATTATCTGTCATGTCTGTTCCTCCTCTATCTTCGTCTGAATTTTTACTTTCTAGATATCTACATACTACAAAATGTCATGTCCGTTTTTCAGTACATTCATTACCTGCATTCTTACTACGCAAAAAGGGGACGCAACTTATCAATAGCCACGTCTATATGGTGTTCAAGACTCTGATATACTTTCTTCTGCCACTCCCATGGACCTTTCAGTACAGATGAATCAATTTTGACAAACATATTGTCTTTATAGTTCTTCCGTTCTTTTCCCATAAGCATCCGGAAGCTATTTACAAACATATCGTTAGAAGCTGTCATGCCCTCCGCAAATCCCTCGATTCTTGCCAAAGTCTCATTTGTCTCTGAAATACCACCTCTAATCTTGTCCCGGATATTTTCAAGTTTTTGCTTCACTCCCCAAAACTCCATAACCTTACTCAAGGCCTCTTTGCCTCTGCTTTTTATTTCATTCACGATCTCTGTAGCTTTATTCTTCATGCCTGTCCTATTTACTTGTCAAAGGTACGTATCAAAGAGGTTTTCTCACCCCTTCATCTACGTAGCCGATGACAAGTGGCATCTCGCACCCCGAAAGCAAAAAATAAGCCGGTGTATTGCAACATACATCAGCTTATTTTAATGAATTCAATCCCTATCTGTTTCACATAGTAATATTTTTTTAATTTTTAAATTTTAAGAACGATTTTTTGACCCCATTTTGCCCACAATTCGCTCCGAAATCAGCCTAAATTATCAACTATATAGTGCTGTTCCCCAATTTTATATCTTATGTATTTCCCAACTAATTCCGTTTTAAAAACACCATCTGCATTTTGAAAAAGCTCCAATTAATAGCCACAAAGTATTAAAATATAGAAAATCGCATCATTTTTGCATACATTTATCATTGATATGTAGCACCTTTTGCTTAAAATACATTTTCTGTATAGGAGATTTCCCCGTGTCTTAATCGTGACACGGGGACACTCATCGTTACAAAAGGAACGTCCCCTATGCTACTCATTTACAGCTAATCACAAACACCAGACAATATCACAACCATCATTTTGCTCTGTGGCAGATTCATGGCTCAACGGATATATGTCCGTAATATTAAATTGTTTGTCAGGCTACACAGCCTGAACTGCAGGTTTATTATCATTCATCTTCTTCATGACCTTGCAGCCTGCCTTTTTATCATTTTTATCTTTTGGTCTCATCATCAAAAGGCCATCCTGTATCTGTATATTATATTCTGCACCACACCTCTCACATTTATGTTCCATATTTGAATTGCTGCACTTACACAGGAACTTGCCACAGCCCGGACAAGTAACATAATATAATCTAATCTCCATATCTTCTCTCACCTACACCTCCAGCTTTGAGAGAAGCTGCCCGGCGTATATCAGTTACACGTGTAATCTCATATTCACTTCCATCTTCCCACATAAATTTCTTGGGCAGAAGCACACCATCTTTCGTGAATACTGCTAATACATCCACATACACCTTATGGCTTTATAAAACAAAGAGCTGCGCTTCTTTAATGAAACGCAGCTCTTATGCTTATATTTTTATTTTAAAGACGAAATGCACTGTGAATATGCCCCAATATTTAGTCAACAACACATTCCACAACAGCACAAGGCGGAATATTCAGCTTTAAAACATTATCCTTGATGACTGCCGTATGCTCGGTAATGCTCACCCTGTCGGGACAGTCGAAGTCGTTATAGCTGTGCGCCTCGTTTGTAAGTATCCTGCACGAAACCGATGATGCTTTAAATCCGAAAATGCTGCATTCAACAGCAGCCTCTTCCGTAAGCGAACAGTTTGCGGCGGTAACGGTCATACTCTTTTCGTTCACCGATGCGGAAACCGAGATCATCGGAGCATTTTTGCCTTCCGACATATTTTCGTTCTGCGTATAGCAGTAAACTGCCTCGTTGTTTTGGTGTGTTTTAAAAAGGTCGAAAACGTGATATGTAGGCGTTTTTATCATCTTACCGCCCTCTGTAAGAATGACCGATTGGAGAACATTCACCGCCTGTGCAAGGTTTGCCATTACAACACGGTCGCTGTGTCTGTTAAAAACATTCAGCTCTATTGCAGCAACGATAGCATCACGCATAGTATTCTGCTGATATAAAAATCCCGGGGTCGTACCCTCTTCTACCTTATGCCAACAGCCCCACTCGCCTATTACAAGTCCTATTTTCTTTTCGGGATCATAGCGATTCATTATCTCCGAATGTCTTGTGATAAGCTCATCGGAAAAGTTCGCTGCAGCGATAGTTTTATAATAAAGCTCATCGTCAAAATCGGTGGCTGATTCCATTTCGGGCCATACGGGCATCGTATAATAATGCAGGTCGATAGCATCAACATTATTGCTGTCAAGATTTTTCATCATGACTTCTGTCCAGTTATAGTCGGCAGAGCTTGGACCGCAGGCTATTCTATAAAGTCTATTTCCCGAATAATTGCGGCAGAACGTCTGATACCTTTTATAAACGTCGGCGTAATATTCGGGACGCATATTTCCTCCGCAGCCCCAGTTTTCATTGCCGACACCGAGGTATTCGAGTTTCCACGGCTCGGCTCTGCCGTTCTTCTTTCTCTGCTCTGTGAGAGGCGATTCCACATCTGAGGTCATATATTCTATCCATTCGGACATTTCACGAACACTGCCGCTGCCAACATTGCCGTTTATATAAGGCTTGCAGCCAACAAGCTCACAGAAGCGCATAAATTCGTGTGTACCGAAAGAATTATCCTCCGTAACTCCGCCCCAGTTCGTGTTCACGATCTTTCGGCGCAAGGCTTTTTCACCGATACCGTCCTGCCAGTGATATTCTTCCGCAAAGCAGCCGCCGGGCCAGCGGAAAACGGGAGCTTTTATATTTCTGAACGCCTCGATGATATCATTCCTTATTCCGTCTGTATTCGGAATAGGTGAATTTTCACCCACATATATACCGTTGTAGATACATCTTCCGAGATGCTCGGAAAAATGTCCGTATATCTCGGGAGAGATATGTCCGAGCCTGTCGTCTGCATTTATTACTATTGATATTTTTTTCATATTATACCTCCGTCGCATACTGAATTATTATATTATCTATATAAGTCATTGACCTTGGTATTGCAATGACTTATAATATTATTATACTAACCGTTCGTACTTTGAGGTGATGATATGATAAGTATAAACACAGTCTGTCAGAACGTAAGACACAAAGGGAATTTTGAAATATGCAGACCGGATGGTTCGGGAGATGATCTTCTTGTTATCTTCAAGACCTCCGCTGTTCTGATACAAAACGGTGAAGAAATAACCGTTTCTCCCGACAGCCTCATTTTATACAGCAAGGGAACAATGCAGCATTACAAAACTCTGTGCGGAAGTTATGTTAATCACTTTGTCCATTTTGATACGGACGATACCGAGCTTATGAATGGGATAAAAACTGACACGCTTATCACCTCGGCGGATATTCCTGCAATTGAAGAGCTGCTTACGATATTATGCCGTGAAAATGTAGCCGGTTCGACCAACAGAAAACAATACGAAAATATGCTTATGCAGATGATACTTATGAAAATATCCGAAAGCAGCATAAATCCTGACAGCGATAAAAGCCGCATTTCCGCTCTTGAAATGCTCCGCACCGATATTTACAGCAATGCAGGGAGCTACAGCAATATATATCAGCTTGCTGAAAAAATGAATCTGAGTCCGTCATATCTTCAGGCAATATACAAACGGAAATTCGGGATAAGCTGCTATGAAGATATTTTATCCGCAAAGATCAAGACAGGACAATATTATCTTTCGACCACCGATATGACCGTTAAGGAAATATCCGACCTCTGCGGATACGGAAATGAGATATGCTTTATGAAGATATTCAAAAAAAGAACAGGGATCACACCGAGTGAGTACAGGAAAATTTCCAAGAATGATAATTTGAAAAACAACTTTATATGGTAAAGAATAAACTTTTATGATGAATTTTTTGAACATTGCGCAGATATTGCTTCGGTTGGCATAATAGTTGATTTTGCGGAAGATACGGAAACATATATCGTCGGCTCTCCTGCAGATATTAAGGCTTGGGCGTACAGCGGCTGTCCCCGAAAAGCTCCGACAGGAATTTTTCCCATGAAAACAGCTTCGAATTCATACATCTACAATTATCCAAGCTGCTTTCATCGAAAAGCAATTTATCCCCCAACCGGGTTAGCACATCAAGGATCAGCCATCCTCACTGCGTTCGCTCATGCCTATCTATAGCTGATCCGCAAGAAACCACTCTCCTGCTGTCAATATATGCTTCAGCAGGGCGTACTACATATTTCATTTTTATCTGTTGCTATCAGCATGACTCACCCTCGGTTCCTAATCTTGGGCTCCCGCAATTGCTTCGAGAATTATCCTGGCTCGTATGGGGATGTTGCCACCTATATGGCGAAATATGTTAGTCTGATATGCCTGTCCTATTTACTTGTCAAAGGTACGTATCAAAGAGGTTTTCTCACCCCTTCATCTACGTAGCCGATGACAAGTGGCATCTCGCGCCCCCGAAAGTAAAAAAAATAAGCTGGTGTATTGCAACATACATCAGCTTATTTTAATGAATTCAATCCCTATCTTTTTCACATAGTAATATTTTTTTTAATTTTTAAATTTTAAGAACGATTTTTTGACCCCATTTTATGTCTTATTTTGACCCCATTTTGACTCCAATCTGCTCCAAAATCAGCCTAAATTATCAGCCATATAGTTGCTGTACCCCAATTTTATATCTTATGTATTCCCCAACTAATTCCATTTTAAAAAACACCATCTGAATTTTGAAAAAGCTCCAATTAATAGCCACAAAGTATTAAAATATAGAAAATCACATCATTTTTGCATACATTTATCATTGATATGTAGCACCTTTTGCTTAAAATACATTTTCTGTATAGGAGATTCCCCCGTGTCTTAATCGTGACACGGGGACACTCCTCGTTACAAAAGGAACGTCCCCTATGCTACTCGGTCCCCTATGCTACTCCCACTTATAAGGTGTGAGCTGATAAACATAGTAGTTCAACCAATTCGCATACAAAGTATTCGCGTGGCATCTCCACTTCTTCACTGGTTTCTTTTCCGGGTCGTTGTCCGGGTAATAATTCACCGGGATCTGTGGATTAAGTCCCTTGGCGAGGTCTCTGTGGTACTCCTGGTCGAGGGTCAGCACGTCGTACTCAGGATGTCCTGTGACAAATATGTTCTTACCGCCGTCACCGATTATGAGGTACGGGCCAGCCACGTCTGACTCGGCTACGATCTCAAGGTGCTCATTGTTTACAATGTCCTCCTTGGATACGCCCGTGTATCTTGAATGTGGCACGTAAAATACATCGTCAAAGCCACGGACAAGCGGTGTTCTCTTGTGGAAGGTGTGATGTTCGTATATGCCGGACAGCTTCTGAGGAAGATCGAACTTCTGCACACCGTATCTGTAGTAGAGTCCCGCCTGGGCGCCCCAACAGATGTGCATGGTCGATGTGACATTTGTCTCGGACCAATCCATGATCTCGCGGAGTTCATCCCAGTAGTCAACATTCTCAAATTCCATCTTTTCAACAGGTGCTCCGGTTATGATGAAACCGTCCCATTTGCGGTTCTTTACGCTGTCAAAATCCTCGTAGAATCTGTCAAGGTGTCCCTTTGTCACGTTCTTGGACTCGTAGGACATGGTTCTAAGAAGCGTGATGTTCACCTGAAGTGGGGTGTTTGACAGGCTTCGCATGAGCTGCAGCTCTGTATCCTCCTTCAGCGGCATGAGGTTGAGTATCAGAATGTCAAGGGGTCTTATGTCCTGGCTGTGCGCCCTTCCTGTTCCCATGACAAATATGTTCTCGTCCTCTAATGTTTTCTTAACCGGCAGATCATCATCTATTCTTATCGGCATCTCTATTCATTCCTTTCCATTTACTGCTTATCCAAGCAAACATGCAGCAGCACACACCAAGTAATCTACCGCAGTTACCCTACTGTCCAATCAATTCTAAGAAATCCTCCTCAGATATGATAGGAACATCAAGGCTTTTCGCCTTCTTGTTCTTGGATGATGTGGAATTCACATCGTTATTTATAAGATATGAGGTCTTGGCAGATACAGAACCTGTAACCTGACCTCCTCTGCTCTCTATCAGTTCCTTGAGCTGGTTTCTGTTGTCAAAATGGGTGAGCGAACCGGTTATGACGAACACCTTGCCCGCCAGATCCTGCTCCGTATCAGAAACCTCATCCACAAACGTAAGCTCAGCCATCAACCTATCTATGATAGCACAATTCTTCTCATTTTCAAAGTATCTGACTATATCCTCTGCTATAACCTGACCGATTCCGTCTATCTCAACGTAGGCTGACACATCTGCCTCCTTCATGGCATCCATATCATTTGCAAAATGCTTTGCCATGAGCTTGGCTGTCGCCTCTCCGACATTTGCAATGCCAAGGCCATTGACAAGACGCCACATGTTCGTCTGTCTGGATGCGTCCACCGCAGCCACAAGCTTGTTGTACGACTTCTCGCCAAATCCCTCAAGTTCAACTATATGTTCTCTGTGAGCCGCAAGCTTATACAGATCAGGAAGCTCCTCGAGGATCTTCTCGTCTATGAACTTCTCTATGGTCGCCTCTGAGAGTCCATCTATATTCAACGCATTTCTGGACACGTAGTGTGAAAATGACTTGAGTTTCTTCGCAGGGCAGAACTGGTTTGTGCAGTACAGAGTCTCAACTCCTGACGCTGCACCGCCTTCCTCCCTCACTATCTCAGTCTCTCCTCCGCATGCAGGACACGCAGCCGGTATGACCACGTTACCGCTCATGGTTAGATTCCTTGCAATTTGCGGAATGATCATATTCGCCTTGTACACTGCAATCTCATCACCTTCGCCAAGCGCCAATGACTTAAGTATGCTGACGTTGTGTATGCTGGCACGGCTTACTGTTGTTCCCTCGAGCTCCACCGGGTCAAATACAGCAACCGGGTTGATGAGTCCAGTTCTTGATGGACTCCACTCCACATAACGGAGGTGGGTGATTGCCTCCTCATCCGCCCATTTGAACGCCATGGCATTTCGCGGGAACTTGGCTGTGGTTCCCAGGCTCCTTCCGTATGCCAAATCATCCAGCATGAGTACCAGACCATCCGATGGGAAGTCATTATCCGTTATCTTCTCTGAAAATTCCCTCACCTTATCAGGAAGTGCCGACGAGTCTGTCAGGTAGTGTTCTACCACGGTAAATCCCTGCTGCTCCAACCAGTCAAGCTGATATTTGAATGAATTGTGGAAGTCCACATCCTCACCGTCCACTAAATTAAAAGCGAAGAAATGTACATTTCTCTCTTTTGTTATCTTGTTATCGAGCTGTCTCACTGAGCCGCTGCACAGATTTCGCGGGTTCTTGTACTTAGATTCCGCATCCGTTATCTTCTCATTTATCGCATTGAAATCCGAGTATTTGATGACCGCCTCGCCTCTGATCGTCAGCTTGCCCTTGTACGGGATGTGATGAGGTACATTTGCAAATACCTTCGCATTGTTCGTGATGACCTCGCCTATCTCACCATTTCCACGGGTAACCGCTTTTATCATCTCTCCGTTCTCATATGTGAGAACAACTGTGAGTCCGTCCATCTTCCAGGATATTACGCCCTTCTGACCGCCAAGCCATGACGCAAGAGCACCTACATCCTTTGTCTTGTCAAGAGAAAGCATTGGATGCTCGTGAGCCTCCTTCGGGAGCTCACTGACGACCTCATATCCTACCTTGACCGTCGGGCTGTTGCTCATGACCATCCCGGTCTCTTTCTCCAGGGCACTCAGCTCATCGTACAGAGCATCATATTCCAGATTGCTCATGATCTCTGTATCTTCCATATAATATTTCTTTGCAGCATCGTTGAGCTGCTTTACAAGTTCTTTAATTCTGGCTATCTTGCCATTATCGTTATTGCCACTAATGTCATTATTTTCTTTAATATTTTCACTGGTATTTCTACTAATATCTTCCATACACACCCCACAAAAAATCCTATATACACTCTCTACTACATCCCCACTATCCGTCTCAGCTCTGCCTCTTCCTCGCGGCTGAGCTCCCTTAACTCTCCAGGTCTCATATTGCCAAGCTTCACGTTGCAGACCCTGACTCTCTTCAGGTTCACTACCCTGTAGCCCAATGCATCACACATTCGTCTGATCTGCCTGTTGAGCCCCTGTGTCAGCACTATCATGAATGACCTGTCATCTATCTTTCGCACCTTACATTTCTTTGTCACTGTATCAAGTATAGGCACTCCTTCCGACATCTTCCTGATGAAGTCCTCTGTTATCTCACGGTTCACCCGCACTCTGTATTCCTTCTCATGGTTGTTCACCGACTTCTGGATGGCATTTGACAGGTCACCATCATTTGTCAGAAGAAGTAGACCCTGGGAGTCCTTGTCCAGCCTTCCCACGTACTGAAGTCTGATCGGATAATCTATGTGATCAAATATATTGTCTGGATCAGCCTTACTCGCTGTACAGGTAAGTCCTATCGGCTTATTATATGCCAGGATCACTGTCCTATCCTTCTGCTGAACCTTCCTGCCCATGAATGTCACCACATCCCCGGGCATGACCTTCTGACCCATGACTGCAGTCTCTCCGTTGATCGTAACCTTTCCATTCTCTATATGTGTATCCGCAGCGCGCCTTGAGCACACGCCTGCCTCGCTGAGATATTTGTTAAGTCTTATTCCATCCGCCATAATCTTTCCTCTGTTATTATTTTCCTATATTGTTAATACATATCTCACATTCTAATTTCTGGTCAGCATACACCATGTATCAGCCAGACCAAGGCCAGTAAATTCTAACCAATATGCAGAACCATCATACCATTTATTTTTCATTTTGTGAACCATTCATCACACCATGTATAACCCACAGCAAAGATTCAGTTAAATTAATTTTGTAAAAGTCCTTGATTTTTTTTATCAATTAATGTATATTTAAGCAAACGCAAAGGTGTGTTTCTTCGGAAACGCACCTTTTTTTATTTTAGGAAAAGGAAGTGCATATTATGGATAACATCGACAGAAAAATCATTCATCTTTTACAGGGCAACGCCAGAACCCCACTCAAGTATCTGGCCAACAAAGTCTTCCTTTCTTCGCCGGCAGTTTCAGCAAGAATAGAGAGACTTGAGAAAGCAGGAATACTGACCGGATATCACGCAAGCATCAACCATGAGGCTCTCGGATATCACATCACAGCATTTATACACATGGCTCTTGATCCAAAACAGAAGCCAACCTTCTATCCATTTGTTGAAGCATGTCCAAATGTACTGGAATGCAACTGTGTGACCGGTGCGCACTCCATGCTCATGAAGGTCTGCTTTCCTAATACCATGGATCTCGACTCATTTATCGGACAGCTCCAGAGATTTGGCAGCACAGAGACACAGATAGTATTCTCCACACCGGTTCCTACCAGAGGGGTTTTGATCGACACAGATACTGTAGACTCTTCAGAGGCTATGTAACAAAATAGCTGTTCAGCAGAAAACGCAGGCATAAAGCCTGCGTTTTCTTTAATTATACATATTCTGGAACTTTCTAAATGTCTCATCCGTTCTAAGCAGATAATCATTGTTTTCTTTTACATGTTCATATATCGCCTGTATATCACCAGATGAGTTGATGGTGTTGATATACGAGCTCTCCTTGTCAGACAAAGCCGAATTGTTGATCTTGTAGCTTCCATCTGACTGTTTCGTCACATATAACGACCTTATATCGAGCGGTTCCGAGTTGACATCCTTTATCATCAGATTGGATAATTCGTACACGATATACGAATCTGCAGTATATCCGTTGGCTATATAACAGGTGGTCTTGTTGTACGCCGTTATATACTCCGCTGCTATCTCAATGCTCTTCATGTCGTCAAATTCCGACGGATCTGTGACCAGTCTCTGAAGTGTCGTCTGATCTGCCTTTGTTCTCGCCAAAAGGTAATTGTTCACTAGCTGATTTATCTCATCGATCGTACACAGCCTGTAATTTGCTCCGTCAGGTATCTCCAGTCTCACCGTATTATCTCTTCCGGTTATGTCCTCTGTGAACAGCTTATCGTTTATAAAAAATACATACACATAGACTCCGACAAGTATCAGAAATACCGCCCACAGCAAGACAAGAACGCCACCAGAGATCCCGCCATGTCTGGATCTTCTTCGGCCTTTCCGCGTCTTTGCCTTCTCTTCGGCAAAATAATCGTCATCGCCATACAGCTCTTCATCATCGAACATATCTCCGGTATCCGGTGCATCATCCATATCCTCAGGATCTTCTATGACATAATCCTCATACGGCCTTTTCTGTCTCGCCGGGGTCTCCTCAACCTCTGAAGCTCCGCCGGGCTCTGAGTTATCAGCCAGCTCCGAATCTTCACTGTCATCTAAGTCATCATCTAATCCCGAGTCTCCACTGTCATCCGATTCATCGTCTGACTCCGGATCTTCACCGTCATCTAAGTCATCATCTGTCTCTGAATCTCCACCGATCTCTGATTTCCCATCCAACTCCGGCTCTTCATTTTCTATATTCTGTTCTTCCGCTTCCAAATTCTTTTTCTTCTTCATCACTGCATATCATCCTTTTACGAAATAAATATCAGAGTATAAAAAAGCGTACCAGGGCGGAGTCGAACCGCCCGTCATGGCTCCGGAGGCCATTGCCGTATCCGATTGGCTACTGGTACACAGTTGGTATGATACTACAAAAAACTCACTTTGGCAAATAAAAAAACGTCCCCGCACTTATATGCGGGAACGCTTTGAATTCTCTTGTGTCACTAAATAATTACATAGTTACCGAAACGAATTTTACTATGAATAAGAGTGCAATAATTGTCACTACGATATCCTGCTTCTTATACTTGCCTGTGAACAGTGTGATAAGAACATATGTGATAGCGCCAAGACCGATACCATTTGAAATAGAGTATGTCAGCGGCATCATAAGGAATGTCACGAATGCAGGAACTGCTGAACGCATATCCTCCATATCAACCTTTGCAAAGTTCTTAGCCATAAGTACACCTACGAAGATAAGTGCTGGTGCTGTTGCACATGATGGAATGATGTTGGCAACAGGGCTGAGGAACAGACATACTGCAAAGCAGAGTGCTGTAACCAAACTTGTAAGACCTGTTCTACCACCTGCAGCGATACCTGAAGCTGACTCTACAAATGTTGTACATGTTGATGTACCGAGAAGAGCTCCTGATACAGTACCTATAGAGTCACACATCATACACTCGTCAAGTTTCATTGGGTCACCCTTCTCGTCAAGCATATTAGCCTGGGAAGCTGCACCATAGAGAGTTCCGATGGTATCAAACATATCTACCAGACAGAAGCTGACAACAAGCATGATTGCTGAGAACACACCGCCGATATACTCAGCAGAGAATGCATCCTTCCATGCCTGTCCCTGGAACACTCCGAGGAATCCGACTGAACCGAAATCCTTGAATGACTGTCCGATCGATGAGAAATCAAAGTTAGGTGCCTGAAGCATCATAACATAATATAATACTGTAGATACAAGGATACCTATGATAATGTTACCCTTTACATTAAGCTTTGCAAGGATCGCAATTATTATAAATCCTACAAATGCTACTATAGGAGGTGCGATCTGTGCAATAGCCTCCTTTGTGCTGCCAGCGCTTGTGATCACACCGTGGAAATCAAAGAACTGAACAAATGTATATGGGTTGTCCTGGATAAGTGTTGCATTCTTCAGTCCGATAAGAGCTATGAACAGACCAATACCTGCCGGAATTGACTTCTTAAGGCACTCAGGCATTGCAACTGCAATGTACTTTCTGAGTCCTGTCACTGAAAGGATCAGGAATACAAGACCTGATATCAATACTATTACCAGACCTGCCTGATAACCTCTGATAACACTCACACCTGCAAATGCTGCACCAGCTACAAAGATAGTACAGAAGAATGAGTTAAGTCCCATTCCGCAGGCCTGTGCAAATGGCATGTCCGCGAGGAACGCCATGAGAAGTGTTCCCACTATTGCAACAAGAATAGATGCGATGAATACAGCATTCCATACTGTACCAAGCTCACCAGCCATGTCTGGAACTGCCCCTGCCAGCCAGCCATTGCTGCCTTCTCCTGCAACCTGATTTGGATTGACCAGAACGATGTATGCCATGGCGAAGAATGTTGTAAGTCCTGCCATGATCTCGGTCTTGATTGTAGACCCACGCTCTGAGATTTTGAAGAATTTGTCCATGATTACTCTCCTTTTCTCGTTTTAGTATAATATAAACAAATACTTATCCATTCTATATCACTTAATGATACTTTTTCAACTACTTTTAAATAATTTCTTAATGTTTCTTACAAAAATTAAATAACATATAAACAAATAATAAAATAGTCCGGCCGGGTATTCCCCAATCGGACTATCGTATATATGTATTACTCTGTACTATTTTACTTTTTTGACAACAAGACCTCTCACTACTTTATATCTTGAACCTGATATCTTAACTATACCGGTAACTTCTGTGGCGATCTTGCCCTTCTTCACATAGTAGTTCTTGTGATTCTTAGGACTCTTTACTATTCCCGTCTTGCCTGACTGGAATACACCCTTGTAGATATAGCATTTAGCACCTGTTGTGGTACTCTTGAAGAAGCCTGTATAACCTGACTGGATTATACCTTTCTTTACATAGTAATACTTCTTATTCTTAGTGCTTCTGACAAGGGCTGTCTTGCTCTCTGCAAATTTGCCCTTTATTATGAGACACTGCTGTCCCTTTGAATTTCTGTAGAAACCTGTGTATGCTGTATAAATCTTGCCATTCTTTACAAGATATGTTTTTCCCGTCTTAGGGCTCTTTACAAGTCCCTTGTATCCTGTCTTTACCACGCCATTTACAACATAGTAGTTGACTCCGGCACTCTTGACAAATCCTGTGTAATTCTCCTGAACCACGCCCTTCTTATAGAAGTAGGTCTTTCCATTCTCCTTCACAAGACCATTCTTGCTTGTATCAATAGAAGGAGTTGGGTCTGGTGTTGGATCTGGATCAGGTGTTGGTATTGGATCTGGTGTTGGATCCGGGTCCGGTGTCGGATCTGGGTCCGGTGTTGGATCTGGATCAGGTGTTGGATCTGGATTTGGATCTGGTGTCGGTGTGATATCCGCATCCTTGTAGAGATATGCGTCATCCCATGTTCCCCATGCCTTACCTGATGCGGTTGCTCTCATTCCGACAACAACCTCTGTTGTCTCTTCCACTGTAAATCTAATCTCAGGATGCTGCCAGATTTTCCAGCCCTGTGGGACTGCAGGTGCGGATGCAAGTTCTGTATCTCCAGCTTTTGCATACACCTCATACACATCGTTATCTCCATTTGCACCGCCCTGAAGATATGCGCTGAACACATACTCTCCCGGCTCAAGTGTGATGGTCTGATATACATCATATGCAAAATCTGATGAATTGTAGTAGTGACCACAATATGCACCGTTTCTAAAATCTTCCTTTGTCTTGATTGCAAATCCCTTGCTTGTATCAGCGATGGTCCATCCCTCGTTTCCTGACTCAAATCCAGGATTTACAAGGATGTTCTCCTTTAATATTGTTACATTGCACTGAACCTCGACAGTCTCATCATTTACTGTCACAGTTCCCTTTACAGTACATGTTCCTGCACCGTAGTTCTTTACCTTCTCAAGTGCTCCATCCTCCCAGGTGATGTCTGCGCTCTCTGAATTGCCATCATTGTAAGCTACTGTTGCTGCAGTCGGCAGAGCTACATTTGCAATATCTGTTATCTCGATTTCAACATCATCAACTGTTATTGAGACTACCTCTCTCTTTGTCTTTGTTCCTGTATGAACATAGGCAAATGTCTTGAGCGACTCAAGTGGGTGTCCTGTGAAGTCAAACAGTGCCTGGTTGTCAACTGCTGAACCGCCGTACCACTTGCCGGCGTCTGCTGCGTCGTACTCTCCTGCGTATGATGAAGCCCAGCCTGAACCGTACTTCTCCCATGCCTCCTTGTTGGCTGCAAGGACGTCTGCTGCATTCTCTGCAGATGAATCATACACATTTACAGGAAGCCATGCAGGCTCCCAGTAGAATACACCGATTCCTGATGAACCTGTATTCTTTACAGCCTTGATAACTGAGCTGATCTCATTTGCCTGTCCCTGAACTGATATATCATAAGTTGTCGAGTCGTTTACACCCTTTCTGACTGTGTTGTCATGACCGTCACCATCATCGAGAGTGTATGCCCATGATGTCTCTGCTACCATGACCAGCTTTCCGTATGTGTCTGCCACATTCTTGAGAACTGATGTGAGGTTGTCAAGTGTGCCATGCCATACAGGATAGTATGATGATGCAAATACATCGTAGTCTACATTGTATGTATTAAGTCTCTTTGCAAAATTTGCGTAATTGCCACTTCTCTCAGGATTGGTGAAATGGATGGCAACAAGGATATTCTTGTCGATGGCTCTCACCGCCTCGCTTCCGGCACTGAAGATCTTTGCCATGTTTTCCCAGTTCTTTGATGTCTCACCGCATATTCCGTTGGTCGTCTCATTTCCGATCTGAACCATACCCACATCAACGCCAGCATCGAGCAGAGTCTTAAGGCTCTCCGATGTGTATGACTTAACTGCAGCTACCTTCTCGTCAAGAGTAAAGTCAGCCCAAGCCTTTGGCACCTGCTGCTTACCTGGATCAGCCCAGAAATCTGAATAATGGAAATCCACAAGAAGCTTTATTCCGGCTGCTGTTGCATACTGTCCGATCTTCTTGGCTGTCTCCAAATCATTGTTACCGCCGCCGTAACCGTTTTTGTCTGCATCATATGGATCATTCCATACACGGACACGCACATAATTTATTCCACATGAAGCAAGGAACTTGAAGTATCCGATATCGTCAAGCTCATTGCCATCGAAGTCATAATACTTAACTCCACTGTTCTTCAGTGACACATAGGATGATACGTCTACACCCTCGATAAATGACTGCTTCTCTCCGTTCAGATCTGTGTATGTGAGATCACTCACGCGGTCCACATATATTCCAGCCTCCACGGGCTCAACTACATCTTCCTCGTCTGTAAGCTTGCAGAGCTTTACATTGTCTATCTTGCCCCAATATCCCTTGGCAAGACTGCCCTTGAATGAAATGCTGACATCAGTTGTATCCTCAAGAACGAACTCTACTGTCTCATTTGTCGCCCATGCATCCCATCCGGTCGTGGCTCCAACAGCCTGTGACTTATCAGCGACAGATACTGTGAGTCCTGTATCCTGTGCATCGCCCTCGACATCATACTCCAGCTTGTATGTTCCCGCAGGAACAGCCACTACAGTCTGTGTGATGCTGACATCAGCCGCATCTGAAGCCCAGATATTAAGATAATATGTGGAGTTTACATTACTTCCACCGTTTTTTACAACAAGCTCAGCTCCCGATTCACTCTCTATAGTCCAGTTACTGCTGTCACCTGTTTCAAAATCGCCATTTGCAACCTTGAGTGTGTCCACCCAGCTCTCCGCAGCCTTCGCTGTTATCAGTGAAGCTCCAGATCCAAAGATCTGCCCTACCATAAGCGCTCCTGCAAGAACTGCACAGCCAATCTGCTTTACAATTCTCTTTCTTCTCATATATGCCCTCCTAATAAGTATTATTACGCAGACGCATCCCAATGCGCTCCGCGCGGCGTTTGCATTATCACAAGGATTCCTCCTTGCAATAATAATGTTGATCAACAGTTGCGCAACCGTTTGTCCTCATACTGATATATTAACATATTTGAGTTCTGGTTACCATGTCGCTTGTAGACAATGTTTTTAAGAATTAATTGTGCATTTTGTATACATCAAAGCGCAACTCAAGCGCAATCTATTTGCAAATTTGTGCGCAACAAGATAATATTATGTTATGTATTTTCAAATATGCACAATAAATCCCAACGCTTATACAAAGAAAACGCCCTGTCCATGATATGTTATGTAAACTTCATATCATGAACAGAGCGTTTTAACGTATACACACTGTATTATTCTATAATGTAACTTGGAATGTGATGTATCCATCCCCGTCACATCTTGCTGTTATCCTGCCCTTGTGAGACTCAACTATCGATTTGGCGAGAGAAAGTCCTATTCCCGAACCTCCGGTCTCCGAATTTCTTGAGCTGTCAGGTCTATAGAATCTCTCAAACAATATATCCTGAGAGCCCTCTTCCATGCCATCTGTGAGGTTTTTGAGAACAAACTTCACCTTTCTGCCATCACGCTTCAAGGATATACTTATATCCGCTGATTCAACAGCATACTTCATGGCGTTATCCACCAGTATGCTTATGAGCTGCCTGATGGAATTCTCATCCAGTCTGGAGAGAGCCACCATCTGATTTGTGAGCGCTGTCAGTCTCTTGACCTGATCCCTGGTGTTCTTCGTCCATTCACTCTCACCGTTCACCATCTCTATGACCTCGGTATTTGCATCTATGATGGTTAGGGGTGTCTTGATCTCATGGCTTGCATCGGTGATAAACCGCTTCTGCTTGGCATAACTCTCAGCCACCGGCTTGAATATCTTCTTTGACCAGAACAGCACCAGCATGAACACCGCAAGGAATCCCAGAAGTGACACTCCTACACTGTATACCAACGTATTTCTGAACGACTCCAGCTCCTGACGGCAGTCGACAAATA
The DNA here is from genome assembly GCF_003603945.1 of Coprococcus sp. AF38-1. NCBI lineage: Bacteria > Bacillati > Bacillota > Clostridia > Lachnospirales > Lachnospiraceae > Coprococcus > Coprococcus sp. AF38-1. The sequence continues at coordinate 254,731 of NZ_QVGO01000003.1, read as the reverse complement.
TTATCCTGGTTCCATCCTCACAGTCCGCTACCCTGTATCTGTATATATCCGTAAATCCACTGTCTGAACCGCAATTACATAGATTATATTTTATACAGTGCTGGATATCAACAGAAACAGACAATAAAAAAGCCCCACGGCCAGCTCAAAAGCCAACCGCAAGGCAATTATTCATATATTCAGATACGGGATATGATTAAACGTTCATCTGCTTAGCAACCTCGGCTGCGAAGTCCTCGTTCTTCTTCTCCATTCCCTCTCCAACCTCGAAACGAACGAAGCTGGCGATCTTGAGATCCTTGTTAACTGACTCAAGGTACTTGGCAACTGTCTGCTTGCCATCCTCAGCCTTAACGTATACCTGATCAAGAAGGCTGATCTCCTTAACCTGCTTTGAGATACGTCCCTCAACAAGACCATTGAAGATCTTATCTGCAACGATAACATCCTTATCAGCGATAGCAAGCTCTGCAAGCTGTGCCTTTGCCTCCTTTGAAAGGAAGTTGAATAAGAAGTTCATGTTGCTCTTCTTCTCTTCGTAGATAGCTACATCCTCTGCGCTCCATACGCCGTCAACAGCCTTTGCGATAAGCTTGTTAAGGATTGGCTTTGGAAGTGTATCAGGTGCATTAAGTGCACTGTCAACTGTGATCTCCTTAAGCTTAGCCATAGCGTCTGCTGAGATATCAGCTCTGCTGATGTACTGTGGGTTCATAGCTGCGATCTGCATAGCTACGTTCTTGAGCGCTTCCTTAGCAGCATCATCGCTTGCGCCGTTACCAGCTACGATAACACCGATTCTTCCATTGCCGTGTAAGTAGTCAACTACTACATCGCCTGAAAGCTTCTGGAATCTACGGAATGATAACTTCTCTCCGATTGTTGCTGTCTTGTCAACAAGGGCTTCCTTAAGACCATTCTCTCCGAGAAGTGCCTCAACATCCTCACCATCCTTGCCACCAACAAGTGATGAAGCAAGTGCCTGATCAGCGATCTGCTGAACAAATGTCTGGAATATCTCGTTCTTAGCAACGAAGTCTGTCTCTGAGTTAACCTCTACAACAACACCTGTTGTACCATTAACTGCTGCACGGCAGATACCCTCTGCTGCGATTCTGCTTGCCTTCTTCTCAGCCTTAACTGCACCGCTCTTACGAAGTACATCTACTGCTGCTTCCATATTACCATCAGTCTCTGCAAGTGCCTTCTTGCAATCCATCATACCGGCACCTGTGAGCTCTCTTAACTCTTTAACCTGAGCTGCTGTGATTGCCATTTTATTTCTACCTCCGAATATTTGTTATAATTACTCCTCTGTAGTCTCCTCAGCCTCTGCCTCATCTACTGAATCAGCGTCAACACCCTGCTGAGCCTCGATAACAGCGTCTGCCATCTTTGAAACGATAAGCTTTACAGCTCTGATAGCGTCGTCGTTACCAGGGATTACATAATCAAGCTCCTCTGGATCACAGTTTGTATCAGCGATACCAACAAGCTTAATTCCAAGTGACTGAGCCTCCTGAATACAGATTCTCTCCTTCTTAGGATCAACAACGAAGATCATGTCTGGTATTCTCTTCATGTTCTTGATACCGCCAAGGTTCTTCTCAAGCTTCTCCATCTCCTTCTTGATCTGGATAACTTCCTTCTTAGGGAGAACGTCAAATGTACCGTCCTGCTCCATCTCCTCGTACTTCTTAAGAGTAGCGATTCTTGTCTGGATAGTCTTGAAGTTTGTAAGCATACCTCCAAGCCATCTCTCATTTACATAGTACATACCGCAACGCTCTGCCTCGCTCTTGATTGAGTCCTGAGCCTGCTTCTTTGTACCAACAAAAAGGATTGTTCCGCCGTTTGCAACACAATCGCCGATTGCATTGTAAGCATCGTCAACCATTCCTACTGACTTCTGAAGATCGATGATGTAGATACCATTACGCTCTGTGTAGATGTATGGCTTCATCTTAGGGTTCCATCTTCTTGTCTGGTGTCCGAAATGTACACCTGCCTCTAATAACTGCTTCATTGAAATAACGCTCATTTTTTCTACCTCCATGGTTAAAATCTTCTGCCGGCATCAACTCTTTGGACCACCCGAGCACAGGCACCACGCCAACTATCAACCAGCATGTATATTTGTTATGCGCACTCACGCAATCGACATTGTAACACAAAAAAAAAGTGCATTCAAGCACTTTTTTCTGAAAATATATGTTTTATAAGAAGTATTCTGTCTGCCGGTCCGTGTTCTATTTTGCTCTTGTCCTGATGCTGTTTATTATATATGAAACACTGGCTACAACAAACAGAAGATAACCGACCGCAAGCTCACCCCAGAATGAACTCATAGTATCTGCAGCATCCAGCACATCATACATACTCTTATAACAGTCAAAGAAGCTCACATCATATCCATAATCACTAAATTCCTGATATAATTCCATGCTGACACTCAGTCTCTCTGAAATGTATATCATTCCTATACACAACACTACGCAGATTATTATGCCCTTCAGGTCAAGTTTCTTTCCAAACTTGTTGTACCCCATCATGGCACATATGACCATAACCGCTCCTGATATGCCTGCGATATAACCAAGCTTATACACAACAAGCCAGAGCACAACTCCGACCAGTGATCCAAGAAACGCTCCTACCAGTCCTGCCAGAACATTTGATCCGGAACCCTTTGCTTTTTTCCCCTGTGGATTCATAGTCTCCTGATCGTAGCCCTGGCCATATGGCTGACTCTGTCCATACATCTGGTTCTGTCCATACTGTGGATTCTGACCATACATCTGGTTCTGGCCATACTGATGATTCTGACCATACTGCTGTCCCGGATAATAGTTGTCCGTCTGTGAGGCAGCTCCACTATCCGGTTCAGCCGGATTGTTATACCGGTACATAGGACTGGTCTCACTGTGAGTTATTCCAAATTCATTCGGTACATACTGCAAGGCTGCCGGATTTGGCGCAAACGGATCCATACTACTACTACCACTACCCGCACTGAAACGCTGTCCCGGATATCCCATCTCCTCATTATTCATATTGTCTCCCATAATTGATTACTCCTCCCTTTTCTCGTATCTTTACTGATTACCTAATAGTATCCATACTATTCCGCCATTTGTCTCATTGCCGGTGAATGTATATGTTCCAGGCACAAGACTGCCTGAATATCCTGACCTGAGCAGCCAGTCATAATACTCATCCGCATCCCTTATCCCTATCTGTGCCAGGAGCTGACATATCTCGTATGCAGATGTTCCAGATCCAAATGTGATCTCTCCGCCGCCATTGTCATACTTGATGGCACTCGCTTTCACAGCCTCTGTCGCCGCCTCGGTAGTCTTATTTGTGCTGCTTCCTGAACCGGTCTGCGAATTCTTATCCTCTGTATAGCCGTTGTCCTTGGCAGATGGAACTCTCTCTGTCTTATCAGAAAGGCCTCCGTTGTTATCTGTTGTGCCGGTTCCATTTGACTTGTCGGAGCTTCCGGTCGTACCACTGTTGCTTCCACTGCCGCTCTCTGCATCGCTCTTGCCATTTTCTGACTTGCCTGTCTCTGTTGTAGTCTTATCGGCATTGGCATTCTTTTCCGTGGTTACTTTCTCTGTCGTTGTCTTTTCTGTCGTCTTATCCTCGGTCTTCTTCTCTGTTGTCGTCTCTGTGGAAGAATCCTCTGTGCTCTTATCCTGCTGCTGACTTACGACCGCCGTCTTGCCCTGACCTGAATCAGTTTTTCCGGCATTTCCAAAATTAAACGCAACAGTCATGGTAAGTGCTCCTATCACCAGCCCTGTACCAAGGCCTCTGAAATAACTTTTTTTATACATAGCTTACCTCCCGGACTGATTACTGTTTGTCAGCCTCATTGATCTTGTCTATCATAACCTTAGTCTCTCCAACTCCTATTCCAAGTTTGTTTGCGATCTCCATGATGCTGAGTCCCTTCTTGTGCAGGTCTGCAACCTGTGACTCTACATCTGTGCCTTCATCCCATATATCAACAACCTTGTTCTGAGCGGCTTTCTTCTTTTTTCTCTTCTTTGAACGATTGTTTCTAGATCTGGCAGCATTGTTATTCTCAGCGATCGCTGCGGCTGCCTTCTCAGGATTTTCAGCCTCTACCACTGTAAATGCACTGTCTGTTACCGGTGCATCCTCCACACTGACTGCTTTCTCGGCAGCCTCTGCATCTGCAGCAGCCTCAGTGCTGCTCTCTGACTCGGTATTCTCTGTCTTTACGTCATCTTCTGCTTCAGCATCAGCTTTAGTCTCAGCTCCATCTGCTGTCTCTGTCTTATCTGCTGCCTGGGAATCATTTTCTGACTGAGCTTTCTCTGCATCCGGCTCAGTCTTCTCTGATCCGTTATCTGCCTCCGCAGGCTCTGACTCGGAAGTCTCTACAGTCTCAGGCTCATCGTATGTCACAGGCTCTTTCTCGCTGGTGTCATCCGGATCATATGCCTCGTATGCATCCTTAAGGCTCTGGTTGATGTAATCTATCATCTGCTTCTTGGCCTTCTCTGACAACTGTTTCTCACAAGCCTCAAGCTCTGTCTGCATCTTCTTCTTTGCAGCCTCTATACCCTCCTCGTATGCTTTGACTGCATCATCTATCTTCTTCTGGGTATCAGCCTGGGCTGTCTCATTTGCCTTGACTGTGCCGGCTCTGAATTCATCCAGCTCCTTCCTTGTGCTGTCCATGAGCTCACTCATTTCCTTCTTTGAACTCTCTCTCATCTCAGCAAGCTCTTTTTTCGATGACTCCCTGACCTCATCAAGGCCCTTTTTCATGTCTGATTTCACAGCTTCGCCCTGTTTCTTCAGCTCATTCTTCTTCTTCTCTACAAGGCTGTCGCAATACTCATCAAGCTTCTTCTCCAGATTCTCCCTGCTCTCATCCATCACAGAATTCTCTGTATTCTCTTTTGGACCGTCAGTGAGGAAAAAGCTTACTATCACTATCGCTACACCTACTATCAATGTCACTATTGCCGGTATCATATACGTCTCTCCTTTTCGATGTATTTATAATTCTGTTCTCAGGCATTCTTCAGTTCATCAAACACCACATCATTCAGCACTTTTATGTACGTGCCCTTCATTCCCGATGATCTCGCCTCGATAACACCTGCGCTCTCAAACTTTCTGAGTGCGTTCACTATAACCGATCTTGTTATGCCTACCCTGTCTGCGACCTTGCTTGCCACCAGTATTCCCTCTTCGCCGTCAAGCTCGGAAAAAATGTGTTTGATCGCCTGCAGCTCTGAAAACGACAGAGTGTTGATTGCTGATCTCACTATGGCCAGCTTGCGGTTTTCCTCAGCATTCTCCTCATTGAGCGCCCGCATCATCTCAAGTCCCACAACGGTGGTTCCATATTCGCCAAGAATGATGTCATCTATATCGTACTCAGTCTGAAGTCTGTACAGAAACAGAGTTCCAAGTCTCTCTCCTGCTATATCAATAGGAAGGAGCAGACCATGATACTTGTCTATATCCTTTCCATCAAATCCAAGTGTCGTCAGATTAACATTCTCCTTAGTGGACAGGACGAGAAGAAGACGCTCGTTGAGCATGTTGTCTATGAGACTTCCTACCTTACCCTCAATGAGCTCATGGATCTCCGGAATATCCTCTCTGTTCTTGAGTCCGAGTATCTTGCCCTTCTTGCTTATTACCATCACGTTTGAAGCAAGAATGTCGCTGAGCACATCACAAATGTCATTAAAAACAACCTTATGTGAATTGTTATTGTGCAATAACTTGTTGATTTTTCGTGTTTTATCTAACAATTGTACACTCATAAGTTATCCTCCATTTTTTTATGTAACAAAAAGTATCTTTTGCTCGAAATATTATGACTATTTGTGATTCTACCACAACAAGATTGACATAACAACTATATTTTATGTAAAGTTGTCCTAAAAACAAAGATTTAAGAAAGTGTTGATTTTACTGGATTTTTCAGCCACAACATATAGTGGTCAGTCTTTTTTTCGACACAATTTTAATAATTATGACAACCATACACTTCTTTTAATTTTTCTACAATTCAACAAAAAAACAGACAAATTCACTAATTGTCTCCAATTAGGAATCTGTCTGTCACATATCTTATATCTTAATTATTTATCAGCAGTCTCCGCCGCCTTGTTGTTGCAGGTATAACCACACTCCTGATCTGAGCATACCAGCTTATTGCCCTTTACTATCATGTACTTTCCACACTCAGGACATTTCTCATTGCTTGGCATTGCCCATGACATGAAATCACACTCAGGTGCATTGATACATCCATAGTATCTTCTGCCCTTTCTCGTCGTCTTGATGACCACGTCTCCGCCACACTTAGGACAGGTAACACCTATCTTCTCGTAGAACGGCTTTGTAAATCTGCACTCAGGGAATCCAGGACACGCCAGGAATTTGCCGTGAGGACCATACTTGATGACCATGTTTCGTCCGCACACGTCACACACTTCCTCGGACACCTCATCCTCTATCTTGATGGACTCAAGTTCTGCCTCCGCCTTCTTCACCGCCTCGTCGAGATCCGGATAGAAATTGCGGACAACCACTTTCCAGTCCACGGTTCCCTCTCCTATCTTATCGAGAAGGGACTCCATGTTAGCCGTGAAATTCACATCTATGATAACCGGGAACGCCTGCTCCATGCTCTGGTTAACCGCATCACCTATGGCTGTCACATATAACTTCTTCTGTTCCTTCGTTATATATCTTCTCGCAAGTATGGTCGATATGGTTGGAGCATAGGTACTTGGTCTTCCAATTCCAAGCTCCTCCAATGTCTTGACAAGCAATGCCTCTGTATATCTTGCAGGCGGCTGTGTAAAATGCTGTTTCTCCTCAAAGCCGTCAAGCTCCAGCACATCGCCCTCAGCAAGATTGTTGATTCCCGCAACTGTCTCTCCTCTGTCATTGTCCAGATTGTATACAGCAAGGAATCCGTCAAATGCTATCTTTGATGCAGATGTCTGGAATGTCGCATCGCCGCAGCTTACCTTTACACTCTTGACAGAATATACCGCCCCCGCCATCTGGCTTGCAAGGAAACGATTATATATGAGCTGATACAGTCTGAACTGATCCCTTGAGAGCTGTTCCTTTACCATGACCGGTGACAGAGTCACATCTGTAGGTCTGATAGCCTCATGAGCATCCTGTATCTTCTTGTCTGTCTTGGCGCGTCCATTTGAATCGCCAATATATATCTCACCGAAATTGTCCGTTATATATTTGTCAGCAGCAGCAACTGCTTCCTCTGATATTCTAGTGGAATCTGTTCTCAGGTATGTTATGAGACCTATCGTTCCACGGCCCTTGATATCAACTCCCTCATAGAGCTGCTGTGCGATTCTCATCGTCTTGGATGTCGCAAAATTGAGCTTCGATGAAGCCTCCTGCTGCAGCGTACTTGTTGTAAATGGCAGCGGTGCCTTCTTGTTTCTCTCACTCTCTTTTATGGACTTTACAACGTACTCTCCATCTTGAAGACCGCTGAGTATCTCATCGAGTGCCGCTCTGCCTGATATCTCTTCCTTATTCTTACCATCTCCGGTAAACTTGAACGTGATAGGCTTCTTGAGCTTGCCGCCAGTCAGATTCGCGTCCAGTGTCCAGTATTCCTGCGGGATAAAATCATTTATCTCCTTCTCCCTGTCACACACGAGCTTGAGTGCAACAGACTGTACACGTCCGGCAGAAAGACCTCTCTTGATCTTTGCCCAGAGAACCGGGCTGATCTTGTAACCAACAAGTCTGTCGAGCACTCGTCTCGCCTGCTGGGCATCCACAAGGTTCATGTCTATGTCCCTTGCCTGCTTTATAGAATTCTTTACCGCATTCTTTGTGATCTCATTGAACGTAATTCTCTTGTAATCCTTATTCTCCAGCTTAAGTGCTTTCATCAAATGATAGGATATAGCCTCTCCCTCACGGTCCGGGTCAGTTGCGAGATAGATCTTGTCGGCCTTCTTAACCGCTTTTCTCAGAGCGGCAAGGATATCACCTTTACCCCTTATAGTGATATATTTGGGCTCGAAATCATTATCGACGTCTATTCCCATCTGACTCTTTGGCAGATCTCTCACATGGCCATTCGAAGCAATCACCTCATAGTTTGATCCAAGAAACTTTTTTATTGTCTTAGCTTTAGCCGGAGACTCAACAATAACAAGATTTTTTGCCATAGCTATCTGTCCTTTCTGTAGGTTTCCTGTAATTCTTATCATCCCAGAGCATCTTCCGGCAGTGTTCATTTTCATGGTCAGGCTCTGACATAATAATTTCTTACCAACTGTTTTATCAATCTTTTCTGTTCTAATTCATACAATATCTGAGTCACCTCAGACACTGAAATCCCAGTCTCGAAGCATATATCATCTATATGCCTTGATTCCAAACGTACACAACTATACACTTTTTTCTCTGCAGGCGCAAGTAAATTTTTGTTAAACGCCTTTGATTCAGCTCGGTTTATGCCCATTTCATCAAGTATATCCTCCACCTGTGTGACACACACCGCCCCCATTCTGATAAGTCCGTTACAGCCTCTGCTGCCCGAATCCGTGATCCTCCCGGGAACAGCATACACTTCCCGCCCCTGCTCCAGCGCCTGGTCCGCAGTGATCAGAGAACCGCTTTTTTCCCTCGCCTCAACGACGAGCACACCGGACGAAAGTCCACTGATTATCCTGTTCCTGTACGGGAATCTGAAAGCATCCGGTCTTATGTCAAGCCCACATTCCGACAGCACTACTCCGCCGCCATTTCTTATGTCGTGATATATATCATAGTTCTCCCTCGGATACGGAACATTTATACCACTTCCGAGCACAGCCACAGTCTTTCCTCCGGCCTTCATGGCAGCTCTGTGCGCAGCACCATCTATTCCCAGTGCCATTCCACTGACTATAGTAACCCCTGATGCTGCAAGCTCCCCCGACAGCCTGTCGGCAGCTTCCCTTCCGTACACAGAGGCCTTTCTTGCCCCTACCACCGCAACCGCAGGGTCCAGATCCGCCAGCACATCCACATCCCCTGCTGCAAACAGAAGCATAGGGGGATCCGGTATATCATACAGCTTCCCGGGATACAGCTTATGTCCCGGATAAATATATGTAATGTCATTTCTTCGAAGCTCCTCTGCATATGCCGCAACTTTCCCGGCATCCCTGTGTTCAAGGAATCCGTCAGCCTGAGCCTGTGTGAGTTCATCCCGAAGCTGTTCCTCAGAAGTGTTCCACAGTCCTCTTATACCTCCGTATTTCATGGCAACGTTCATCTTCACAGTGTGAGTCATTCTGCTTATCATCCCAAACCAGAGATAAAGTAATTCCTCCGTCATGTCACACACCTCCCTGAATGTCCGCATTTCTGAAGAACACCGCTTCTCTCAGGTGTTTTATCCCGACCTCAGGATCTCCATCGAGATCCGCAATAGTCCTGGCTATCTTGAGTACCCTGTATGCTCCTCTCGCAGTCATATCCATATCAGCAAAACAGTCCTCCATGAAATTCTTTGCCTCGCCGTCAAGCACTACATATTTACTACATAATGCCGAATCCATCTGGGAATTGAACCGTATATTTTCACCGCTGAACCTTTCACTCTGTATCCTCTGGGCTCTCAGCACACTCTCCCTCATTTCTGCTGAATTCTTCCCTGTCCGGCCACCAAATAACTGTCTGCAGTCCACCTTCCTAACATCCACATTTATATCTATCCTGTCAAGCAGAGGCTTGCTTATCCTGGCATTATAATTTCTGATCTGCCTGACCGTGCATGTACACCTGTTCATATCCGGGTACTGTCCGCAGGGGCATGGATTTCTCGCCGCAACCAGCATGAAGTCCGCAGGAAATCTGTATATTCCACCAAGCCTTGATATACTGACCTCACCGTCCTCAAGGGGCTGTCTCATGACCTCGAGCACGTTCCGGTTAAACTCCGGCAGCTCATCGAGAAACAGCACACCACCGTGTGCAAGACTGATCTCTCCTGGTCTCGGATTATGCCCGCCGCCGGACAGGGCATGCAGGGATATCGTATGATGAGGTGCCCGGAATGGACGGCGGTTTATTATATGACAGGATTCATCCAGAAGCCCCGCCACACTGTACACCTTCGTTATCTCTATACTCTCCTCAAGGCTGAGTCTCGGAAGTATCGTCGGGATACGTCTGGCTATCATGGATTTGCCTGCCCCGGCGGGGCCTGTCATGAGTATGTTGTGCATTCCCGCCGCGGCTATCTCCACTCCACGTTTAAGGGATTCATGCCCCATTACCTCAGAGAAATCCACTTCAGCTTCATCCCCTGACGTATCCAGCATGGCTTCTACATCAACATATTCAGGCTCTATGGTCTGTATACCACTCAAGTGATCGACCAGCTCTCCTATACTTGTGACCGGTATAACAGTCATCCCACGTATAATGGCGGCCTCCCTGGAATTCCCCGCCGGCACTATACAGCTCCTCACACCTTCGCTGTACGCAGAGTGAACTATGGACAGCACACCGCTCACCGTATTCACATGTCCGTCAAGCCCCAGCTCTCCAAGGATAAGTATGTTCTTTATATTGTCTGTTGGAATAACGCCCATGGACGCCAGCATACCCGCTGCGATGGGCAGATCGAAGGCAGTGCCTTCCTTTCTGATATCCGCCGGAAAGAGATTGATCGTTATTCTCTTCGGAGGAATGTTGAAACCGGAATTGCGCAGTGCAGTCCGGACCCGTTCTCCTGCTTCCTTCACGCAGGAGGACAGGTATCCGACCATATTCATAACGGGAAGCCCATCGTGTATATCCGTCTCCACTGATATGAGCGTCCCGTCGATTCCCTGTACAAGTCCACTTAATACTTTACTATACATAAGCAAGTGCTCCTTCCCGCTCTGCCGAGCAGCCTCTCCATCGGAGCACATATTACACTAAAAAGGATATCCCATAATCAAACACAAGTCAAACTCCATTTTGTATACCTGTTTGGAATATCATATCCTTGACTTTTTCCTTTTTCTGCCGCCCTTAATCAGCTTCACCGAAGCCACCTTAAGCAGCACAAATGATGCTGCGAGATTCACACACACTGAGATCACGGCCATATGATCCACCACGAAATTCGTGTATTTACCGTATCCCGTCATGGTTTCCACCACAGATTCATCCTCGAGCAATCTGACGAAATTTTCTGCTATCCATATGGCAGGATTGACTGCATAGCACACTGCCTTTCCCATCATATAAGCAGCATAACTGCTTCTTGAACCGTCCGACATATACATCATGGATTCAAAAACTTTTCCTATCGCATATGATAAAAACACAACAGCCGCTATAGTCACTATGGTTGATATGGCCGCCGACACAGAAGTTCTCTTCACGCAGGAGTAAAATATTCCGATACTACCAACGTATATATCTATAAAGAGAACCATTCCAAGGTATTTGAACAGTTCGTCCCAGCCCATTCCTCCAACTATGAATGCAACCGCCATAAACGGAAGAGTTGCTATGACATACATTGCCGTGGTGGCAACTGCCGACAGGAGCTTTCCGGCAACTATCGATATAGGTCTTACCGGAGTCGTCAGCATGATCTCAAGCGTCTGTCTCTCCCTCTCACCGGATATCGAGGTGGATGTGATTATCGGAACTATGAGTCCTATTATGCACAGCTCACACACCGCAAGCACAGGAAACATCTGTGCAATATTTGAATAATATACCTGATATGCTGAGCCTCTGCTCGTCATGAAGAGCATTCCGACAACCAGCGCAAACAAGCAGTTGATGACTGTTATCGTCACGACCATTCTGGCACTTCTCGCATTTACCAGAATATCCTTCTTCAATATGGGATTAATAATTGTTCTTCGCGCCACGATTCTCACCTCCCGTAATCTTAAGGAACAGGGATTCCAGATCTTCCTTCTCCCTGAAAAACTGATGAACGTGCACACCGTTGTCCACAAGACTTCTGAGAAGCTCGGCGTCAGACTCCCTCGTGCCTGAATAATAGACAAGAATTTCTCCATCTTGTATACTTATGCGATCCACATTGAATCTTTCCTTCACAATGACAGATATCCTGTTGGCTGAGGCCTCCGCATCAAGTCCCAACATATATCCCTTTATCCTTACAGGAGGCATGTTCTTATCACCATTTACAATCTCATCCACGCTTCCGCTGGCCACTATCTTTCCGTGGTCTATGACACCTATACTCGTACACATCTCTGAAAGCTCCGGCAGAATATGCGAGCTTATCACGATGGTCTTGCCCATCTCCTTCAGATCACGCAGTATATTCTTCATATCATGTCTTGACCTTGGATCCAGACCCGAACTCGGCTCATCGAGCACCAGAAGCTCGGGATCATGTATGAGCGCTCTTGCTACACAAAGTCTCTGCTTCATACCTCTTGAAAGGCTGTCGACGAACTCGTCCTTTTTATCCTGAATGGCGACAAGCTCCAGATATTTATCTGCGACCTTCTCCACTTCCCGCTTGCTCATGCCGTACATGGAGCCATAAAAATCCATGTACTCCATGACCTTCAGATTGTCGTACACACCGAAAAAGTCAGGAACATATCCTATCTTCCGTTTCACATCCGCAGGTCTGCCAAGTGCGTCTACACCGTCTATGGTGACCTTTCCCGATGTGGCTTTAAGGAGTCCGCACATGATCCTCATGGTTGTCGTCTTACCGGCACCATTTGGTCCGACAAATCCGAATATCTCGCCCTTATCAATATGAAGGTTCATATGATCGAGCGCAACAAACTTTCCATATCTCTTGGTGAGTTCTTCTATATCAACCATTACCGGACACCTCCCCTCGCACTGATATGTGGAAGGTAACTGTCCACATAATAATCTCCCTGCTGAGGAGATATAAATCTCATAGCCAGGCATCCGTCCGACATATATTTGTCAAGTTCCTGCCCCTTTATGATCGTCTGTCCATCGGCAAATACCGTGTCATATTCGTCGGTCTCTCTGTTGAGCATCTGCACTACGACCTTGTTCTTGCCGCTTCCCGCCTGGGTCTTATCGTATATCAGTTCCGTTATATCATCATTCTTGCCAAATCTGATGTTAACGTCCACGGTTTCAGAATACATCAACAGATCGTCATCACCATAATCTGATCCGCCGATTCCATTCTCATCCCTGTCATAAATGCTGTAATAATAAACTCCATCCACATCCTCATATTTAAGGGTATCTATGTCGTATACCATATAGCTGCCATAATTTTCCGTATCGGCATCACTCATCATATCCGGATCCCGCTGTATGGTTCCCCACACAGCCACAACGCCGTCATCTGCAGCGAGTCTACTGTACTGGGCAAGCCGGAGCTGCATGTAATAATTTCCGGACCATTCCGTCGACGATTCTTCATCTCCGAAATAATCCTCACCATACTTCTTCGTGTAATATGATCTCATTCCGTCAAGTATGGAGCCGCCGTCAAATTTGTGGGTATTCTTCCTGCTTATCCGTATGGTATCTCCCGCTCTCAGGACATCAGCAACGTAATAATATCCCTCGGACATGACCACAAGATTCTCCACATCGTACGAGGTGTCATTTGTCAATGTTCCCTCAAAGCCATCTGTATATAATGTCAAATTCTTCCGAATCCTTCCAATATCGTTGCTTCCAGCAAAGCTTGCATTAGCTGATATAGTGCCAAATGAACGATTGCTGTAATAATTCAGTGTAACGCCATCTTTTCCATCATTTTTTACCGCATTGAGATTGTCATAAAAGCTGGATCCCATGGAATCATCCATCTCGATGTTGGAATATTTGCTGTTGATGTCTATCTTGTATTGGCCTGATCTGCCGCCTATTATATATGAATATGCATCCTCCCGCTTGGTATCACCGCTTATATCCGCAGCCACAAATGTAAGTCCGATAGGCTTTGTAACTCTGTACTTGAGGCTTACCATATATATGGCACCTGTACCGATAATTGCACATACCGGGATAACTCCCCATATGAGCTCCTTCTTTTTGAGCCTGCTGAGGACGATGTACGCCACAGGGCCACACACAATGATATATATGATCAGCACGATCATAATGACAACAGGTGACGGGGTCTTTCTCTTGTTTGCTGCATTTGCCACATCATATCCATAATATGTGCCTCCATAATACCAGCCTCCATCGATCCAGTTATGTGTCATATCCGTAAAGCCCGCCTCCAGAGCAGCCTGCGCCTGGGCAGTCTTATCCTTCTCATCAGTCTGTGCAAGTGAATATGGGAGCACCACGATCCTGCCATGTCCCATATTCAGATAGTACCCATCTGAGCCGTCCAGCTCATGTACCTTTTGTGTGTCATTAACAGCGGAGACAAAGTCCCCGTCAAAGCTGCTGAGTTCATTTTCACCTGACGATTTTGCCAGTATCATAGCTCCACCACTGTACACCCATTGTTTTATGGCAGCACTCTGCTTCTCTGACAAGCCCGACAGATCATAATCATCCACCAACAGATACTCTATAGCCTCCATTCCCTCCTCGGACTCAGGAATATCTGAAGGTGACAATGCAACCGTCTCTACCTTTGCATTATCATACACATTGTCCATGGAAACATCCTCTATATAAGACATGGCATCCTGTCTGTCACTAATCACTCCCACTGCGGCTACCATATCATTGCCCTCTATACTCAGCGAATCCCGCTCTGAGTACACCAGCACTCCGTCGCTGTCCTTGATCTCAACCTTTGCTATGCCGGAGCCCATATTGTCGACACAGAATTCCAGCGTTGTATTTTCACCCGCCTTGAATTCCACATCTTTGGCATATGTCATATTCTTTGTGCCAAAACCCTCGGAATAGCTCGTCTGCACAGACACATTTCCCGCAAAATCTGTGTCACACACAATATCCAGCCTGATAACACTGCCTCTGTCATTTACCGCATATCCATTGAGTCCATACTTTAGCTGTATATCAAAATCAGGGTTATTTTCAATTATCCTCTGTTCAACCCGTCCATATGCACTATCTGTGTTCGTTTCCGCCATAGCTGGACAGATCATACCTCCAAGCAGCATAAGTGCAACCGCACCGCCACACGCAAGTTTCGCCGATCTGATCATAAGTCTTTCCTTCCAATTTGACTTTATTTTTTACACTAAACTTATAATAAATTCTGCCGGTAAATAACGCAACTTACACTTTCGTAAGGACACGTCAAAGCTCTTCCGGCATTCTCCGGCCGCGCAAAAAAAGCTCCCCGGATACATCAAATATCATGTATTCAGGGAGCTGCTCAACTCTTAACTGAAATATACTACCTCTTCATCAGGCGCACTTGTGAGCGTGACCTTCTCTGCTGTGAGAACAGGTCCTTCACCTTCAAAATCTGGGTAATACTCGTAGCCTATCTTGGCTATGACATCAACCCACTGTCTGTCCACAAGATTCTTAGCACCCTGATAATAGCACTTGAATCCGACAAACTGGATATCCTCAACACAGCATGTCATGGCGAATCTTCCAGGAACAAATGCATTGCTGCCGTACTGCTTAGGTCTAAACACCATGGCCTTGAAGTGGATCTTCTTGCCGTCGTATCTCTCTTTCATGTCAGATGCATCCACATACCAGATACCGAAATCGCCATCCGGCAGTTCTATCACATCTGCGCTCACATCGTATGGCAGATCCTCAGGTTCATTTGTCTCAGGTGCAATGGAGCCATCTTTCATCTCAAAGATGATCTGTGCTCTTCTGTTCACCGCCTTGATGGATCTTCTCCACTCAGGAATCTTGGAATTCTCATCACATCTGTTGAAGATGACCATATCCGCACTGTTGAACTGCTCAACCATGGTTGCCTTCATGTTCTGTGAGTACACATCGTATGTCTCCGCATTCACAAATGAGATAACCTGGACAACCGTCCATCCCTTTGGAACCCTTATCTCAAATATCTTATCGAGCTTCCACATACCATTGTACTCGATCATGACCTGTTCCGGATTGTATTTGTCCTGAAGGTCAAGGAGATGGTCTGTGGTGAGCTGATCTTCCTCTATGAACTCTGTATATATATTAGCCTTCTTCAGAGCCTCAAGATCATACTCCTCCTCTCCGTCCTCACAGACGAGAAGAAGTGTCTTGGCTCCACCTGTAAAGCCTCTGTCCATCAGGGTCTCCTTGGCAAAAGTTGTCTTACCGCTCTCAAGGAATCCCATGAACACATATACAGGTATCTCTTTATTCTGACGTCCCATCATATTAACTCCTTATCATAGAACAACCTGCTTAAACCTCGAACAGTTCTGCAAGGTCGTCCTCCTTAAGCTTGCTTCCTATTACGCAAAGCTTACCAGTGATGTCAGCCTTGCCCTTTCTGATCTCGAACTCGCCTGGTACAAGATCAAAGTACAGCCACTCACCTGCATCGCTAGGAACGATACCCTTTGCTCTGAGGATAACACCGTACTTCTCTGTGTCAGCCAGAGTGTCAAGGATCTCTCTGAGCTTGTCCTCATTGTACTTGTGTGGTGTCTCCTTGCCCCAGCTTGTAAATACCTCATCTGCATGATGATGGTGGTGATCATGGTCATGGCAGCCACATGTACACTCATCGCCATGGTCGTGATCATGATGATGATCGTGGTCGTGGTGATGCTCGTGCTCGTCGTGATCGTGGTGATGCTCGTGCTCATCGTGGTCGTGATGATGCTCATGGTCGTCATCATGGTCGTGATGATGGTCATGGTCGTGACAGCCACATGTGCACTCATCGCCGTGGTCGTGGTCATGATCATGTCCCTTCTTAGCCTCATCCATCATTGTCTCCTCAAGAGACTTGTAGTTCTGCA
Organism: Coprococcus sp. AF38-1; assembly: GCF_003603945.1. Taxonomy (NCBI): domain Bacteria; kingdom Bacillati; phylum Bacillota; class Clostridia; order Lachnospirales; family Lachnospiraceae; genus Coprococcus; species Coprococcus sp. AF38-1. The sequence continues at coordinate 237,818 of NZ_QVGO01000003.1, read as the reverse complement.
TAGCCTCTCTGATGGCTGCTCCATCGATCTCATCCCATGGAGTTGTGATGATGGTTGCATGATCGTTCTTCTCTCTGATCATGGCTACAGCCTTCTCGATCTTATCCTGTGTGGTTGTCTGTGTTCTGCTCAGGATGATAGTGTTGGCACTCTCGATCTGGTTGTTGAAGAACTCGCCAAAGTTCTTCATATAAATCTTAACCTTTGACACATCGGCAACTGTTGTGTAGCTGTCGAGCTCAACATCAAGATTGCCTGATACATCCTTTACTGCCTTGATAACATCAGACAGCTTACCAACTCCTGACGGCTCAATGATGATCCTGTCAGGCGTGTAATCTGTGATAACCTGCTTGAGTGCAGTACCAAAATCTCCGACCAGTGAACAACAGATACAACCTGAGTTCATCTCTGTGATCTGAACGCCGGCATCCTTCAGGAAACCGCCATCGATTCCTATCTCACCAAACTCGTTCTCTATGAGAACCAGCTTCTCGCCCTTAAATGCCTGCTCAATAAGTTTCTTGATCAACGTTGTCTTACCGGCCCCAAGGAAGCCTGAGATAATATCAATCTTTGTCATATCAATCACTCCTTAAACAAATTTATATTAAGACTGTGCAGTAAATACACAGTCTTTGATACCTACATCCACATGATTATACTCGATTGCCTTTATTTTTGCAAGAAATCAAGCATTTTATGTGTGTTAATGAACTATTGTCTCATGTGCACATCCACCTGATTGAACGGAATCTCTATGCCGTTCTCATCAAATGCCTTCTTGAGCTTCCACATGGCATCCCACTTGGCATCGAAAAACTTCTCTATCGTCGCATAGAACTTCACATACATATTGATACCGCTGTCAGCAAATTCATCTATATAGAAGAGAACCTGCTCATCCTTAAGGAAACCGTCAACATCCTTTATGGTCTCAAGTGTGACTCTCTTGACCTTCTCCATATCGGAGTCATACGCAACGGAAAATGGTATCTCCACTCTCCTCATATCGTGCTCAGTCACATTCACAAGGGATGTATTGGATATGTTACCATTCGGTATGACGACTGATTTGTTGTCGAGGGTTATAAGTCTTGTATAGAATATATCTATGGACACTACTGTTCCCTCACAGTGGGTATTGTTCTCCACTATATAATCTCCGACCCTGAATGGCTTCAGTATGAGTATCAGCAGCCCGCCCGCAAGATTTGACAGACTTCCCTGGAGTGCAAGTCCAAGGGTAACGCCTGCTGTACCGAGTATGGTTATGAATGATGTGATCTGAAATCCCACGATACTCGCCGCAGTGAGCACGATCAAAACATTCATGACGATCTTGACCGCCGATATGAAAAATCCTGCAACACTCGGATCAAGCTTTGATCTCTCGAAGCTCTTCCTGAGTATCTTGAGCAGAAGTTTCACCAGCTTGAAGCAGACAACCATGAATATGACCGCCACTACTATACTGCCCAGCTTGGACATGCACCAGTCTGTAAGCTTCTGGATATATTGTCCTATGATGCTCACCTGATCCGTTGCCTCCTTCACAGCATCCCCGACCACACTCTCTGTGGTCGCAGTATCAGCCGCCATGTTATACAGATCACCAATCAATAGCATAAATGTCTATTCCTCCTATTTTACATGGGCAAACACTGCAAATGACAGTGCAGGAGCACTCACTTCTATCACGCCATCCGCAGCAATCTCATATCCTTTGTTATTGTTGCCCTCGCCTCCGTATTTCAGGTTATCACTTGAGAAGATCTCTCTGTACTTTCCATCCGTCTCAACCGGAAGCTTATATCCTGTCACATTTTTAAGTCCGAAGTTGCAGACAATATACACATCATCTGCGACATCCAAACCATGTCTTACAAATGATATTACCTGTCCCTTCTCCTGTATATCAAGTGCACTGCCGGCAAGGTCCCTGCCATCACCGCACAGAGCATTCTTTGTATCGTATAATTTGTTGAGTTCCTTTATATATTTCTGAAAATAGCTGTTTGCATCGAACTCAAGAACCGACCAGTCGATCTGGGTTCTTCCGTCAAACCCGGCAAATCCGCCTAATTCCTGTCCCATAAACGTCAGCTTTCTTCCCGGTAGTGACATGGTGAGACCAAACAGAAGTCTGAGATCAGCATACTTGTCCTCATAGCCACCCGACATCTTGGATGCGTAACTTCCACGCTCATATGCAACCTCATCATGGCTGAGCGCCCATACGGTATCATCCTTCTCATCAAATGGTATACCACATGTATAATCCGTAAAGCTTCCTCTGTTCACAGGAGGTATCATCATGAAATCTGTCACTCTGGACACAGCCTCATTATTCCACCTGAGATCTGTCATAACATCATCACCTGCAGTACCGAGGTTTGTTCTCAGCGCTCTTATAAGCTCCTCATCCTCCAGCCTTACTCCGTCCAGATGATATGTATCTATCCAATATGAGATACAATCTACATCCCTCACAGATACCATATCCATGATAACGCCTATTCCCTTGCTGTGGAAATGATCGACCATGGCCATGAACTCCGTAGGTGATCCAAATCTCGATGTCGGAGCGAACATTCCCACGGTATCATAACCCCAGCCATTGTCATCTCTATATTCCATAAGTGGCATAAACTGTATGTAGTTGTATCCCATATTCTTCACGTACATGGCAGCCTCTTTGCCAAATTCGAGATAGTTAAGAGGATATCCATCTGAGTTTCTCTTCCATGTCGGCATGTGGACCTCATATATATTTACCGGGGCAGATACACTGCCTCTCTTCTTCATATATGAAGAGTCTGACCAGCTATACTCAAGCTTTGCAAGTACCGACGCATTTCCCGGTGCCACCTCATAAACCTCAGCGTAAGGGTCTGCAAATATATCTGTATTTCCATCTCTGTATAATGCCTCGAATTTGTATCTGGTATTCATGAGATCGCCCGGAATGAACAGCTCAAACATATCAGTGTAGTCAATCCTTCTCATAGGATTCACGCGTCCATCCCATCCATTGAAATCTCCGACCACACTGACCCTGGTTGCCCCCGGCATATTCATGCAGAACGATACACCCTGTACACCATCGAGCGTGATCTGTCTTGCTCCAAACAGATCCTTTACATGGAAATCCGACAATATTCCATCGTCTCCATTTACCACCTTCATGACATTGACCGGATCCACGCTGTATCCGAATGAATACGGATCATAGAATTCAGCCGCCTGCTCGCCTTCTGTTATGAGCTTATATGCAAATGCCCCGCTATCCTCGATCTTCACTGTAAAAAATCCCTGTGAACCTATCTCGGTCATAGGATATTTTAATATCGGCTCGCCCGTTTCTTCATTTATCCTGAGAACAAACGCAGCCGTAGCCCTCGGAAGGTATGCATTTACATAGCAGTCATTAAGACACTGGTGCATACCAAGAATATGATGAGGGTTGCCATGCGTACCCCTTGTTATCGCTGCAACCTCATCTGATTTCAATACAAATATCTCCATAAAACCCCTTCTCCTAATGTTAGTCTATCTTGTGTATAAATATTCCGCTTCTGAGCTTTGGCTCAAACCACGTTGACTTTGGAGGCATGAGAAGTCCCGCATCTGCAATGTCGAACAGTTCAGTGATGGATGTCGGATACATCGAGAATGCAACCGCCATTCCTCCATCCACCAGACGCTCAAGCTCTGCAAGTCCTCTGATTCCACCTACGAACATGATCCTCTGATCAGTTCTCGGATCCTGTATTCCAAGTATCGGTGCAAGCACATTATCCTGAAGTACCGATACGTCAAGTCTGCCCACGACATCATCCGGAACAATACCTTCTCTGACATCCAGTCTGTACCAGCTTCCATCCATGTACATTCCCACCTGTCCTTTGACCTGTGGTTCCACCGGAACATCACTGGCTGTCACATCAAATATCTTTGAAACCTCATCCATGAATTCCTGCTTGTCATGTCCGTTGAGATCCTTTACCACTCTGTTGTACGGCATGATCATAAGCTGGTCATGAGGGAAAAGTACAGAGAGGAAATAATTGAATTCCTCATCCCCGGTATATCCCGGATTCTTCTCTCTCATATGGATTCCCGCCTTGACGGCCGATGCCGCCCTGTGGTGTCCATCCGCTATATAGATATCGTCCACTCCTTCAAATGCAGCTCTGATGGTGTCTATATCTTCCTGGCCATCTATTATCCATACGTTGTGAGTGATCCCGTCAGGTGATGTGAAGCCGTACAACTTATCACCCTTCTTCACTCTATCGATGATCTCGTCAACCTTATCTATCGCTCTGTACGCAAGGAATATAGGTCCCGTCTGCGCTCCGCATGCCTCGACATGCTTTATTCTGTCTATCTCCTTGTCCTCTCTGGTATTCTCATGCTTCTTGATGACTCCATTCATATAGTCATCTATAGAAGAACATGCCACGAGTCCTGTCTGATGCCGGCCATCCATGATAAGCTCATAAATATAATAGACTGGTCTGCGCTCCATGATATATGTTCCATCATCTATCATGCCCTGAAGCAGCTGACCAGCCTTATCATATACACATGGAGCATATGTATCCACATCTGGTCCAAAGGATGTCTCTGCTCTGTCCACTTTCAAAAATGATAATGGTTCGCGCTTGACCTCTATCTCTGCTTCCTGACGGTTATACACATCGTATGGCAAGGCAGCTACTCTGCCTGCAACATCTGGTCTCGGTCTATAGGCTCTAAAACTTCTGATTGTTGCCATATTCTCTACTCCTGTCATAAATATTTTATTGTATGTGCCAATTAACCTCTTACAGCCTTGACAACCTTCTTGATCGAATCCTCATATTCCTCCTCTGATGAGTTCTCGAAAATGAAGAGATCCTTGATGTTTGTAGGCGGATTGAAGTTCTGGCTGTTGATGTACTCATCCCAGTGCTCAAGCTTCCATGTATCCCTGTCTGAAGCTCTCTTGATCATTCTCTCATGACATACATCTTTTCTTGTATTTACCCAGATAACGAAGAGCTCTGCATCTTTCTCTGCAAGCTTAGCGCGAAGATTGTCAAGATACTCATCATCTCTGATCTCCTCTGTAAACGGAGCATTGATGAGAACTGTATCATTGTAATCCAATGCCTCAAATGCAAGATCCAGCACACAGTAATACTCGTAATCTCTGATCTCCTTCTGGAAGAAATCTGATGAACGGTTGTACTCCTGTCCGGCAACTACAAATATCTGCTTTGAAAGCACGATAAGTGTATCCTTGTCAAGGTATACACAATTGTGAAGTGCCTTTGCAACCTGCTTTGAAATAAATGTCTTTCCACATGCTGGTGGTGATGTAACTAAAATAAGCTTCTTCATATCTATAAATGCCTCCATGTAAATGAAATCAATTTTTCTAATAGTTTATCACAATTGCTATTTGCTTACAACATTTTTTAACGTTAAATAAAAATAAAGAACAGCAAAGAACAATATACGTAAAAAACCGTCAGACCTGTTTTGCAGGCCTGACGATTAAGATCATATATTCCAACTATATGTTGTTATATTTTATTTTACTATGATTGTACACTTTGCGTACTTACCACTGCCATCCTTAGCCTTACATTTAATTACCACACGGCCCTTCTTCTTACCTACTACTGTTCCACTTGTTGTTACGGTAGCTATCTTCTTATTTGAAGAAACCCAGATAACTGCCTTGTTGTTTGCAGTTGCAGGACCTACTGTTGCCCTGAGTGTTATCTTTCCCTTTCTCTTTATGGTTGCTGTCTTCTTGTTTAACTTGATCGAAGAAACCATAATAACTGAATTGATTGTACACTTGGCAGTAATATTGCTTCCGTCCTTTGATTTACATGTGATAACTGCCGAACCCTTTCCAACAGCCTTGACAACTCCTGTTGACGAAACTGTTGCAACCTTGGTGTTCGATGATGACCATGTAACCGCCTTATTGTTTGCCGCTGCAGGACCTACAGTTGCCTTGAGTGTGAATGTAGCACCCTTCTTGATAGTCTTGTTTGTTGCATTGAGCTTGATGGATGTTACAGGCTGTGAAACCGTAACAGTACACTTTGCAAGCTTGCCGCTTCCATCCTTAGCCTTACATGTGATAACTGCTGTTCCCTTTGATACTGCTTTGATCGTACCATTGTTTACTGTTGCTACCTTGCTGTTAGAAGTTGTCCACTCAACATTTCTGTTATTTGCGTTAGCAGGAGCTACAGTCGATGTTATTCTGCCCTGTTTACCCACAAACAGATTCAGTTTTGTCTGATTAAGTTTTATTCCTGTAACCGGCTGGTTAACTGTAAGTCTGAGAGCTGCCTTGGCCTTTCTTCCTTCAATGCCTTCGACAGCCTCGCATGTGATTGTCGCTGTACCACGGGATTTTGCTGTTACCTCTCCATTCTGATCTACAGATGCTACTGCTTCACTCGAGCTTGTCCACTTCAGCTCTGTTTTTGAAGCATTCTCCGGATTGAGAGTCACATTCGGGGTAAACTTATCACCTACATTCACAGTCTTAGTGCTCTCACCCAATACTATTGATGATATCTGCTGGACTACTGTAACTTCACATGTTTTTGATACTCCACTTCCATCTCTTGCAGTACATGTTATTGTTGTTGTTCCGGCTTTAACACCTGTTATTGTTCCGTTTGATACTGTTGCAACACCCGGATCACTTGACTGCCATATAACATTTCTGTCATTTGCATCTTCTGGAAGTACGGTCTGCTTAACAGTATCTCTCTGTCCTACATACAGAGTAAGGCTTTCTTTGTCTAAATCTATCGAACCAACATACCTCTTTACTGTAAGTGTGAACGAATTGGTCTTCTCACTTCCATCCACTGCTGTTGCAGTGATTGTTGTCTGTCCTCTTTCGAGTGCAGTTATGAGACCATCCTGGTCTATAGTTGCAACATTTTCATCTGATGATGTCCAGATGACTTCCTGATTCGATGCAGTTGCAGGGGATGCAGTGCTTGTTACCTGCAGTGTATCACCAGCATATATTGTTGTCTTGTCTCTGTTTATTCTAAGGCTTGTAACTCTCTGCTTTACTGTAATGTTGCAATCCGCATACTCATCATCTGAAATTGAAAATCTGATAACAGCAGTTCCTGCTGATCTGGCAGTAACTGTAGCCTTTGTCTTATCTGTTGAACTATATGACACCGAAGCAACGTTTGTATCTGACGATGTCCACTTCAAATTCTTGTAAATACTTGCATCATCCGCATCGATAACAGCCTCAAGTGATACTGTTCTGCTTTCCGTATCTGCTCCGAGCAGCAATTCTGCACTGTTCATATTGAGAGTCAAACCTTTTACAGGCGGCTGTACAGTCACATGACACTTGCCGTACACCTGCTCAGTATCAACAGATGTACATATGATATCAGCTTCTCCCGGATTGACTGCCTTCACATTTCCCTCGGCATCGACCGTAGCAATGCTCTCATTTGATGATGACCATACAACGCTCTGCTCCACTGCAGTATTTGGAGAAACCGTAGCAACGAGATTACTGCTTCCACCTGCAATGATCGTCATTCTAGACTGTGAAAGTGTCACGCTGTTTACTCTCTGTTCAACATTTACCTGAATTACTGTCTCTACATCAGGATTATCAGTTGATGTAAAATGAAGGAATGCGATTCCTGCACCTCTTGTTGTTATAGTCTTACTTGATGTATTAAACGACAAAACCTTATTGTTTTCTTTGCCATCCGCATCAGTAACCTTACAAGTGAATCCTGATATCTCTTTGGACGCAAGACCATCCTCGGTAACACACTTTACATCCAGCTTCTTAGAGCCATTTCTTGGATATGTTCCACAGTCCATGTTGATGACTGCGCCATTCTCGTATGTTATCTGGTTGCCTGCATCATCCTTCTCGTTCTGATCTACAAGATAAAGTCCGGTAACAGGCTTGTGACACTCCATATTCACATATCCTATAGCACGATCATTCAGCAGAATGTTAATCTGAGCTGTTCCCGCCGAAACACAGGTCAGTTCTCCTGTCTCCCTGTCTATCTGTGCAACTCTTTCATTTGACGAACTCCATGTTATGTTCTTGTGTGGATTCTTTTCGTCATCCGTAGCTGTAAGTGTAGTCGTATCACCAACTCTGAAGCTGAGTGTAGAACTGTCTGACTTTACAACATTTCCATCAGTTGTATACCATACTGTGACCTTGAGCGGGTTAAGAATGTTGAGTGTGAACTTGACCTTCCCCATTCCTGCTCCTGTATAGTAATTGTATGTAATCTTCTCCGCATCCGGCTCCGCTGTAAATATATATCCATCAAGCTGTCCTCCGGTCACGGATGACGCCTCATTGCTGGCATCTATGCCCTGTATTCCTGCGTATCCTGTAGTATTCTTGTTTCGTTTATGAATTTCAACCCCATTATCATCTGTTAAAGGCTTGCCGTTGTTATCTACAGCAACAGGAAGTTCATAGTCATACCACGCCTTATGCAAACCATAGTCTTTTGAAAAATCGCTAAAATCATAATCATAGTTCGTAGTATCAAGTGTTATATCCCTGCTATTCCCACTGCAACTGAACACACCATCATCGCCATAAAGTTTAGGACACACTGATATATCTATGGCCACAAGATTGTTGTTGTCAATCTCAAGTTCTTTCAGGTCAGGATGACCATCAAGCTTTATACCCTGGATATTATTGTCTGAAATATAAAGCTTCTCCAATAAACTGTTTGATACTATATCAAGCTCTGCAAGAGAATTTGATGATGCGTCAAGATTAACCAGATTGGTGAGAGTAGATACATCAAGCTTATTTATGCCAGTATCCTTGACATAAAGCTCTCTAAGTGCTGTATTCGCAGTAAAATCCACCGCACCCAGAACATTGCTGCTGACATCAAGGTAGCTAAGACTTGTGTTCTTTGACACATCTATTGATGTAAGTCTCGTGTTAGAACAATCAAGTGTTGTAAGCGCCGGGGTATTGTCTATGTTCAGCTCAGCCACATAGCTATTTGAACAATCAAGCGAACCAAGGACTATATCACCGGATACGTCAAGCTTGGTAATTGACGAACGAACAACAACTCCACTGTCGCTCTTTGCTCCAGCACAATAAAGATTCTTAAGCTTCTCATGACCTGACACATCAAGGACAGGCAGTGAACGCATGCTGTCACAATAAAGTGTTGTAAGCTCCATGTTTGAGCCAAGATCAAGTGTTGATATGATGGTTCCACTTACGCCAAGCACCTTAAGCCCCTTCATATTGCTGACATCTATCGATGAAAGGTTTGTTGAATTGGCATTGAGCAGTACAAGATTATTGTAATCAGCCAGAGATGTAAGGCTTGTGATCTTGTTTCCACTTATATCAAGATATGTAAGTTTCTCTGCACTTACCGGCAATGTCAGACTGTCTATTCTGTTACTTGAGACATCTATATATTCAAGATTCTCAAGATTCTCTATATCAAGATTCCTTATAGACTGCTCATTACAATCCAGCTTTGACAGATTGGTGAACAATTCTACGCCATTCAAACTTGATATAGCAGGAGAACACTTCGAAACATCTATAGATGTTACATTCGAGATCTCCGCATCTGACAGATAACCATTACTGTCTGTATCGAAATTACTCGACACATAGCTTCTAAACGACGAATCCGTAAACGTGTCAGCTATGGATACGCCATCATCCGCTGCATAAACCGGGCCAACACTGGCCAGTGACTGGACAATCATCGCTGCACTCACAGCCGCTGCCAGCCATCTCTTCCCTTTTCTCATAAAATACCTCCCTTAGTAATTCATGGTTTATTTACAATTAATCTAATTTTAGTATACCTGTTTGTGCAATGTCAACATAATGTTATCAATAATACTGCATAATATAACGCCATGCAAAACAAAAAAATTGCCGGAACATGTTCAATTCATAGCAGCAACATTATCCCGGCAAATCTTTATGATATTGTTAGCACAGACACTTCAAATATCCATATAATTTATTACTTCTTTGTGATATATCCCTTAGCCTTCAGAAGCTCTGCACAGAGAACTGCACCACCTGCAGCACCTCTTACAGTGTTGTGTGAAAGGCCAACGAACTTCCAGTCATATACTGAATCCTCACGGAGACGTCCAACGCTGATACCCATACCTTTCTCGAAGTCAACGTCCAGAGCAACCTGTGGTCTGTTGTCCTCCTCAAGGTACTGGATAAACTGCTTTGGTGCACTTGGAAGACCAAGCTCCTGAGGCGCGCCCTTGAAGCTTGTCATAGCCTCGATAAGCTGCTCCTTCGTAGGGTTCTTTCTGAACTTTACGAATACAGTTGCTGTATGTCCGTTGAGAACTGGGACTCTGATACACTGGCTTGTGATAGTGATTCCCTCTGCAGGAACGATCACACCATTCTCCTTGTCTACCTTACCCCAGATTCTGAGTGGCTCCTTCTCTGACTTCTCTTCCTCACCACCGATATATGGGATGATGTTGCCAAGCATCTCAGGCCAATCCTTGAATGTCTTACCTGCTCCTGAGATTGCCTGATATGTGCTTACGATAACCTCGTATGGCTCAAATGGCATCCATGCTGTAAGTACAGGTGCGTAACTCTGGATTGAGCAGTTAGGCTTAACTGCAACAAATCCTCTCTCTGTTCCAAGTCTCTTCTTCTGGAACTCGATAACCTCTGCATGGTCTGCATTGATCTCTGGAACCATCATAGGAACATCAGGAGTCCATCTGTGAGCTGAGTTGTTTGAAACTACAGGAGTCTCTGTCTTGGCATAAGCCTCCTCTATAGCCTTGATCTCATCCTTTGTCATATCTACTGCTGAGAATACAAAATCAACTGTGGCAGCAACCTTCTCTACCTCATTGACATTGTATACTACAAGCTTCTTAACTGCCTCTGGCATCGGTGTATCCATCTTCCATCTGTCACCAACTGCCTCTTCGTATGTCTTGCCTGCGCTTCTTGGGCTGGCTGCAACTGTAACGACCTCGAACCAAGGATGGTTCTCAAGAAGTGAGATAAATCTCTGACCTACCATACCTGTTGCGCCAAGGATACCTACCTTTAACTTGTCACTCATTTTTCTTCTCTCCTATTTATCTTTTATTACTTTATGACTCTTACCTTAACAACTCCCTCGATTGCTGAGAGTTCTGCGATGTCGTCTGCTGTTGGCTCTACACCGATATCAAGGATAGAATATGCGTAATCGCCCTTTGCCTTGCTGATCATTCCTGATACATTGCCGCCCTTCTTGGAGAATACTCCTGTGAACTGGGTGAGCATGTTAGGGATGTTCTTGTGGCAGATAGTAACTCTGGCTACATCACTGCACTGTCCCATGTTTACGTTTGGATAGTTTACAGAGTTCTTGATGTTTCCATCGTTGATGTATGCCTTGATCTCCTTACAAGCCATAACTGCACAATTGTCCTCTGACTCTGCTGTTGAAGCTCCAAGATGTGGGAATGCTACCACGTTCTTGTAACCTGCTATAGCTGGGTTAGGGAAGTCTGTCATATACTTTGCAACCTTGCCTGAGTCGAGTGCCGCCTTCATATCCTCATCGTTGACCAGTACGTCTCTTGCGAAGTTGAGGATCTTCACGCCGTCCTTCATCAGTGCAAATGCATCTGCATTGATCATTCCCTTTGTGCTGTCAAGAGCTGGAACATGAACTGTTATATAATCACAGTCTCTGTAGATATCCTCTACATTTGTGATGTGCTTTACATCCTTTGAAAGTCCCCATGCTGCATCTACTGACACATATGGATCATATCCGTATACCTGCATGCCGAGCTTAAGCGCAACATTTGCAACCTTTGCTCCAATGGCACCAAGTCCGATTACACCGAGCTTCTTGCCAAGGATCTCATTGCCTGCGTAGTTCTTCTTCTGCTTCTCCACCATCTTGGCGATATCTGCCTCAGCGGCATTGTCCTTGACCCAGTTGTAACCGCCAACGAGATCTCTTGAAGCCATGAGGAGTGCTGCTACTACAAGCTCCTTAACACCATTTGCATTTGCTCCTGGTGTGTTAAATACTACGATACCCTTCTCAGCGCACTTATCAAGTGGAATGTTGTTGACACCTGCACCTGCACGGGCTACTGCCAGAAGGTTGTCTGACAGCTCAAGATCATGCATGGATGCACTTCTGACCAGAACTGCATCTGCATCTGCGAAATTGTCTGTTACTTCATATGTATCAGGTAAAAGCTCCATACCGCACTTGGCGATAGGGTTTAAGCAATTAATCTTTACTGACATGTCTTTTTCTCCCTTTTCTATTACTATATATTACTTGTTCTCTGCCTCGAACTTCTTCATGAACTCTACAAGCTTCTCAACACCCTCGATAGGCATTGCGTTGTAGATAGATGCTCTCATACCACCTACTGTTCTGTGACCCTTGAGGTTGACAAATCCAGCCTCTGTAGCCTCCTTGACGAACTTTGCATCAAGGTCTGCGTCACCAGTTACAAATGGTACGTTCATGAGTGAACGGTCTTCCTTTACTACAGTTCCCTTGAAGAACTCTGAGCTGTCGAGGAAATCATAGAGGATCTTGGCCTTTTTCTCGTTGTGAGCCTTCATAGCCTCAAGGCCGCCCATCTCCTTAACCCACTTGAATACCTTGCCACAGATATAGATGCCGTAGCATGGAGGTGTGTTGTAGAGTGAGTCTGCATCTGCCTGAGTCTTGTACTTGAGCATGGTTGGTGTAAATGGCATTACGTCATCTCTGATAAGATCCTCACGGATGATAGCCACTACTACGCCTGCAGGACCAACGTTCTTCTGAACTCCGAAGTAGATCATACCGTAATCCTCAACATTTACAGGCTGTGAGAGAATGTCTGATGACATATCTGCAACAAGTATCTTGCCCTTTGTGTTAGGAAGTGTGTGGTATGTTGTTCCATATATAGTGTTGTTATGACAAATGTATACATAATCAGCATCGTCATCTATTGGAAGATCTGAACAATCTGGGATATATGAGAAAGTCTTGTCTGCTGATGATGCAACTGCAACTGCCTTTCCATATTTCTTTGCTTCTTCGTATGCTTTCTTTGCCCACTGACCTGTGATGATGTAGTCAGCTACGCCATTCTTCATGAGATTCATTGGAATTGCTGCGAACTGCTGAGAAGCTCCTCCCTGAAGGAAAAGCACCTTGTAGTTGTCAGGTATGTTCATGAGATCTCTGAGATCCTTCTCTGCCTCTTTGATGATATTGTCGAAGGCCTTAGATCGATGGCTCATCTCCATTACGCTCATGCCTGTTCCCTTGTAATCAAGCATTTCTTCTGCTGCCTCTTTTAATACCACCTCAGGAAGAACTGAAGGGCCTGCTGAAAAGTTGTACACTCTTGCCATTTTTGTTATCTCTCCTTCTTTTTAGTTGTGACGATGATTTTTCCTTCCTGACGAACAGATTGTCAATACTTGTATTCCTTTCTGGGGACGCTCTCGCTCGTTTCGGTCTGCAGCGGTACTAAGGCTCACTTTGTATCGCCAAGTACCGGCGACCTCAAATGCCCTGCGAAAGGAATACAGCAATTTCCAATCTTGTTCTTCGCTCAAGGCAAAATCATCTGTTGTGACTTAATTAAATGTGTGCGAGATATTTTACTTAACAAAAATGTCCTTCGTTCCCATTTATGTGAAAATTCTGACTTATATTTGTTCTTTTGGTGTATCCCGCTTGCGATTGTCAAGTTTTTTGTCTTAAAATCTTATATTTTCAAGTGAATAAACTTGTTTGTCGCTTATATCCCTGTACTATAGCACTCTTTTCGCCTGTCGGCAAGTGGGGATTATATATAAAGGCACCATATTTATGTATGTATGCACACAAATATGGTGTCTTTTCATCTTGTGCCGGCGTATATATTACATATCGTCCTCTGAGAAACAGGTGTCGATGGCTGCTCCCGGAGCTACCATTGGCCATACCTTGTCGTCTCCCGCTATTGTTACATCTATTACCACAGGTCTGCCTGCTGTCAGGGCTGTCTTCATTGCTGCCTCGAACTCATCAAGGGTGTTGGCTCTGATTCCCATGGCACCAAGTCCCTCTGCTACCTTGACGAAATCTACCGAATCGTCAAGCACGGTGTTGGAATATCTGTGGTCATAGAACAGTGTCTGCCACTGTCTTACCATTCCAAGTACGTGGTTGTTCAGGACTACCTGGATGATAGGCACGTTGTATCTCGCAGCTGTTGCTATCTCGTTCAGATTCATTCTGAAGCATCCGTCACCGGCTATGTTGATGACTGTCTTATCAGGTCTGCCGTACTTTGCTCCGATAGCTGCGCCAACACCGTAACCCATGGTTCCAAGTCCGCCTGATGACAGGAATGTCCTAGGCTCCTTGAATGTATAGTTCTGGGCTGCCCACATCTGATGCTGTCCGACATCTGTTGTGATGATCGCATCACCCTCTGTAAGCTCGTAGATTTTCTTGATAGCTGCAGGTCCGTTCAGTGTGTCAAAGCTGTACACGTCAGGATTCTGCTTCTTGAGGTCTTCGATCTCAGACATCCATGTCTTGTTGGACTGGGCGGCAAGCTTGCTGTTGAGGAGCTTCAGGACCTCCTTTGCGTCGCCGACTATGCTGGCATTTGTAGGGATGTTCTTGTCTATCTCAGCTGCATCTATATCTATATGTATGATCTTTGCATTTGGCGCGAACTTGGATGCATTTCCGATAACTCGGTCTGAGAATCTGGCACCAACAACGATCACAAGATCTGCCCTTGACACACCGAGGTTGGACACCTTTGTTCCGTGCATACCGATCATGCCTGTATATCTCTCGCTTCTTCCGTCAAATGCGCCCTTGCCCATAAGTGTATCGCACACTGGTGCATCCACCTTATCTGCAAATTCTGCAAGCTCTGCTGATGCGTCAGAGATGATACATCCACCACCTGCCATGATAAATGGTCTTCTTGAAACCTTGATCATCTCAAGGACTTTGTTCACATCCTCCTCGCGGATGGTGTCTGTCTTTCTCTCGATGACCTCCGGTGTCTCTGGTATATACTCTGTCTCCGCTGCGGTTACATCCTTTGTTATATCCACAAGCACCGGGCCAGGTCTGCCGCTCTTTGCGATCTTGAACGCACGTCTGATGGTCGGTGCAAGATCATCTATGTGCTTCACGATAAAGCTGTGCTTGGTGATAGGCATAACGACACCTGCAATGTCTACCTCCTGGAAGCTGTCCTTACCAAGCATATTTACACCTACATTTGCTGTTATTGCCACAACAGGAATGGAATCCATGTATGCTGTAGCTATACCTGTTACAAGGTTGGTGGCACCCGGACCTGATGTGGCCATACATACTCCGACCTTGCCTGTAGCTCTGGCATATCCATCTGCCGCATGGGCAGCCCCCTGCTCATGTGATGTGAGCACATGGTTGATCTCATCCTGGTGCTTGTAGAGGGCATCATATACGTTGAGGATAGTTCCTCCCGGATAACCGAACACGGTGTCAACGCCCTGTTCTTTAAGGCACTCTATAACAATTT
This sequence comes from Coprococcus sp. AF38-1, assembly GCF_003603945.1. Lineage (NCBI taxonomy): Bacteria > Bacillati > Bacillota > Clostridia > Lachnospirales > Lachnospiraceae > Coprococcus > Coprococcus sp. AF38-1. The sequence continues at coordinate 222,188 of NZ_QVGO01000003.1, read as the reverse complement.
CAGAACCTGATATCTTTGACATCTTACTTTCTCCTTTTCCCTTAATTGTGATCAATTAATTCTTTGGCACCTCAAGAACAGCACCTCTGTTGCCTGATGTAACCATAGCTGCGTATCTTGCAAGATAGCCTGTTGTAACCTTTGGCTGTCTTGGCTTCCATGCAGCCTTTCTCTTTGCAAGCTCCTCGTCTGAGACATCGAGCTTGATGCTGAGGTTGTTGATATCGATCTCGATCATATCGCCTTCCTCAACAAGAGCGATAGGTCCGCCCACAGCAGCTTCAGGTGATACATGTCCGATGGACGCTCCACGGCTTGCTCCTGAGAATCTTCCGTCTGTGATAAGGGCAACTGATGAGCCAAGTCCCATACCAGCGATGGCTGATGTAGGGTTGAGCATCTCTCTCATACCAGGGCCTCCCTTTGGTCCCTCGTATCTGATGACTACCACGTCACCCTCTACGATCTTGCCGCCCTTGATAGCTGCGATTGCGTCCTCCTCACAGTCAAATACCCTTGCAGGGCCCTTGTGAGCCAGCATCTCAGGCACAACTGCTGAACGCTTTACTACAGAGCCGTCTGGTGCAAGGTTACCCTTGAGTACAGCCAGACCACCTGTAACTGTATATGGATTGTCCATAGGTCTGATGACCTCAGGATTCTTGTTTACACTATTGGCAACAGCCTCTCCTATTGTCTTGCCTGTAACTGTCATGCAGTCCTTGTTGATGAGTCCTGCATCTGCAAGCTGCTTGATAACCGCATACACACCACCGGCCTCATTGAGATCCTCCATGTATGTGTGGCCTGCAGGAGCAAGGTGACACAGGTTAGGTGTCTTTGCGCTGATCTCATTTGCAAATGAGATATCAAAGTCGAAACCGATCTCATGTGCGATGGCTGGAAGGTGGAGCATAGAGTTGGTTGAACATCCAAGTGCCATATCAACTGTAAGAGCGTTGATGATTGACTCCTTTGTGATGATGTCTCTAGGCTTGATGCCCTTTCTGTACATATCCATAACTGCCATTCCTGCATGCTTTGCAAGCTTAAGTCTCTCTGAATATACTGCAGGGATTGTTCCATTTCCAGGAAGTCCCATTCCAAGAGCCTCTGTCAGACAGTTCATAGAGTTTGCTGTGTACATACCTGAACATGATCCGCATGTAGGACATGTCTTGCACTCATACTCGTATACATCCTCCTCAGTCATGGTTCCGGCTGCGTATGAACCTACAGCCTCGAACATACTTGAAAGACTTGTCTTATTTCCCTTTACGTGTCCGGCAAGCATAGGGCCGCCAGATACAAATACTGTTGGGACATTTACTCTGGCTGCTGCCATGAGAAGTCCTGGAACGTTCTTGTCACAGTTAGGGATCATGACGAGCGCGTCAAACTGATGTGCTATAGCCATAGCCTCTGTTGAGTCTGCGATCAGATCTCTTGTAACCAGTGAATACTTCATTCCGATGTGTCCCATTGCTATACCATCACACACAGCGATCGCCGGGAACATAACAGGTGTACCACCTGCCATGGCAACTCCCATCTTTACTGCCTGTGCTATCTTGTCCAGGTTCATGTGACCTGGAACTATCTCGTTGTATGAACATACGATACCTACTAAAGGTCTCTCCATCTCTTCCTTGGTCATGCCCAGTGCGTTGAACAGAGATCTGTGTGGTGCCTGCTGCATTCCAACCCTAACATTATCACTCTTCATCTTTTTTTCCTTTCCCATCACGCGAGTGGATTCTAGTACCGAACAAGCAACGTGTGTTCAGTATACCACCGCGGAGCGCTCCCGCTCGTTTCGCCCTGCAGCGGTACTAAGGCTCACTTCGTATCGCCAAGTACCGGCGGGCTCAAATGTCCGCTTGTGGTATATCTGAAACACACTCTGCTTTTCTGTATATTACGGAACCACTCGCTGTGAATGTCAAATTCTTTTACAATTTTCTACATTTTATATTTTTATATACATAATCTTCAGTCTACCACCGCGGAGCGCTCTCTCACGTATGTCCGCTTGTGGTATATCTTGTTGGTCGTTAGATCCTCTCGCAGACAAGATCACCCATCTCGGAGCAGCTTACGAGCTGTGTTCCCTCTGAGTGGATATCTATTGTTCTGTATCCGTCCTTGAGTACCTGCTTTACAGCGTTCTCAACCGCATCTGCCTCTTTGTCAAGGTCAAATGTGTATCTGAGCATCATTGCCGCCGACAGGATGGTTGCTATCGGATTCGCCTTGTTCTGGCCTGCTATGTCAGGTGCCGATCCGCCTGATGGCTCATACATACCGAACTTTGTCTCGTTAAGTGATGCTGATGAAAGCATTCCGATAGAACCTGAGATCATGGATGCCTCGTCTGAGAGGATGTCTCCGAACATGTTCTCTGTGAGAACCACATCGAACTGTGCAGGATCCTTCACAAGCTGCATTGCGCAGTTGTCTACGAGCATGTGCTCAAGCTCAACTTCTGGATAATCCTTTGCCACTTCCTCAACGACCTTTCTCCAGAGTCTTGAAGAATCAAGTACATTTGCCTTGTCTACGGATGTGACTTTCTTTCTTCTCTTCATAGCTATGTCAAATGCCTTGATGGCTATTCTTCTGATCTCGTTCTCGTTGTATGTGAGGGTATCAACGGCTGTCATAACTCCGTCAACCTCCTCTGTGTGTCTCTCGCCGAAGTAGAGACCACCGGTGAGCTCTCTCATCATCATCATATCAAATCCGCGCTCTGCGATCTCAGCCTTAAGTGGACATGCCTCCTTCAGTTCATCATAAAGATTTGCAGGACGAAGATTGGCGAAGAGGCCAAGCTCTTTTCTGATCTTTAACAGTCCTGCCTCCGGGCGGAGATTTGGAGGGAGCTTGTACCATGGTGATGTGGATGTATTTCCTCCGATCGAACCGAGGAGAACAGCATCCTTTGACTTTGCAACTGCCACAGCCTCGTCTGTGAGAGGCACACCAGTTGCGTCTATTGAACATCCGCCCATGAGAATCTGCTCATAGTCAAATGTGTGTCCGAACTTCTCTCCTACTGTGTCAAGTACCTTCATAGCCTCTGTAACTACCTCAGGGCCGATACCGTCACCTTTTATTACGGCTAAATTACACTGCATTTTTGTCTCCTTCCTGTTTTGCCTTTCATGATATATCTTCACTCTGGCAAAACATGCTCATACTCTATTTATTTTTATTATTGATATAGTTGATGAGTCCCTCACTCTTGATGATCTCCTGCATGAATGGAGGGAATGCCTGTCCCTTAAATTCTGTTCCCTGGGTTCTGTCATAGATCATACCGCTGTCGAAATCGATCTCCACGTCATCGCCTGCCTGGATAGCCTCTGCTGCCTCAGGGCACTCGATGATCGGAAGTCCGATATTGATGGCATTCCTATAGAAGATTCTGGCAAATGTCTCTGCGATTACGCAGCTTATTCCTGAAGCCTTGATGGCTATAGGTGCATGCTCTCTTGAAGATCCACAGCCGAAGTTCTTTCTTGCCACCATGATATCGCCCGGCTTTACGCGCTTTACGAAATCCTTATCTATATCTTCCATACAGCTCTTTGCGAGCTCTGCAGGGTCTGATGAATTCAGGTATCTTGCAGGGATGATTACATCTGTATCTACGTTGTCACCGTATTTGTGTACTGTTCCATGTGCTTTCATAGTCTATCTCCTTTATCTCTTTTATAATCCAAGTTCATCAGGACTGCTGATCTTACCTGTGATAGCTGAAGCTGCTGCAACAGCAGGACTGGCAAGATACACCTCTGAGTCTACGTGACCCATACGTCCTACGAAGTTACGGTTGGTTGTTGATACAGCTCTCTCTCCCGCTGCCATAACACCCATATGTCCTCCAAGACATGGGCCGCATGTAGGAGTTGAAACCACTGCTCCAGCCTTGACAAATATAGTCATGAGGCCTTCCTCAATACACTGAAGGTAGATATCCTGTGTTCCAGGGATGACGATAACTCTGACACCGTCAGCAACCTTTCTTCCCTTGATGATATCTGCTGCAATTCTCATATCTGAGATACGTCCATTTGTACATGAACCGATGACTACCTGATCGATCTTGATGTCACCGACCTCATCGATAGTCTTTGTATTCTCTGGGAGATGAGGGAAAGCAACTGTCGGCTTAAGCTGTGACAGGTCGATGGTGTACTCTGCATCGTATACAGCATCCTCGTCTGCCTCATACTTTGTATATGACTTTGTGCTGTGCTCCTTCATGTACTCCTCTGTAAGCTCATCGACAGGGAAGATACCATTCTTGGCACCTGCCTCGATGGCCATGTTCGCAATTGTAAATCTATCGTCCATTGTGAGGTTCTTGATACCCTCTCCAACAAACTCCATAGACTTATAAAGCGCACCGTCAACACCGATCATACCGATGATGTGAAGGATGACGTCCTTACCACTGATCCACTTTGCCTTCTCTCCAACGATGTTGAACTTGATGGCTGATGGAACCTTGAACCAGGCCTTGCCTGTCACCATTCCTGCTGCCATATCTGTACTTCCGACACCTGTTGAGAATGCACCGAGTGCTCCGTATGTACATGTATGTGAGTCTGCTCCGATACATGTCTCACCAGCCACGATAAGTCCTTTCTCCGGAAGGAGCGCATGCTCGATACCCATTGCTCCGACATCGAAATAGTTCTCGATCTCATTTGCCGCTGAGAACTGTCTTACACACTTACAGTGCTCTGCACTCTTGATATCCTTGTTAGGTGTGAAGTGATCCATGACAAGTGCTATCTTCTTCTTGTCAAATACTTCCTTCTTGTTGAACTTCTCCATCTCGTGAATTGCGACCGGAGTTGTTACGTCATTTCCTAATACTAAATCCAAATCTGCCTCGATAAGCTGTCCTGCTTCAACTGATGGCAGTCCTGCATGAGCAGCTAAAATCTTCTGAGTCATGGTCATACCCATATTTATAGTCCTCCTATCATTTGTTTCTAAATACAAATTCTTACTCTTGATAATATCACTCATCTAGGTATAATTACAATATATAAAAAGAATAGTTATTATAACCTGGAGGAATATCATGATAAGTAATCTGAACAATTACGTTATTTTTCATACAGTTGCCAAAGCCGGCAACATCAGCAAGGCCGCAAATCAGCTCTACATCAGTCAGCCCGCGATAAGCAAGGCTATTTCCAAACTTGAAGAAGAACTCGTCACTGCGCTTTTTAACAGAAGTTCCAGAGGGGTAACTCTGACTGAAGAGGGACAGGTTCTCTATGAATATGTTGAGAGAGCATTTGACTCTCTGAATATGGGTGAGGAAAATCTGAAGAATTACAAGGAGCTTGGAATCGGTCACATAAGAATCGGCGTGAGCACATCCCTGTGCAAGCACATACTCCTGGACTATCTGAAGGACTTCATCAGGGAGAATCCAAACATCAAGTTCAGCATAGACTGCCACTCAACCGTGAACACCATCAAGCTTCTCAGAAACGAAGATATTGATATAGGCCTGATTTGCAACACAGAGCTTCCAAAGGGGATAGTCTACTCTCCTGTCAAGGAGATACATGACGTATTTGTGGCAAGCCCTGAATATCTGGATAATTTCTACGAGCGCGCAAATGGCAGAGATCAATACAGCTTTGCCGATGAGCTTTCAGGCAATATCAAGGGTAACATTATACCGCTGCTAAACTCAGGCTTAGCCTCTGCCACACACGGCGATGCAACAGATCAAGGTGCGGATAAAAAAAGCAGAGATAACGGACATTCATCCGGCGTCTCTGCTTCTACCACTATTCATAACTCAAGCAACTCAGGTATGTCCAATATATCAACAGTCAACATCCTTGAAGGCTCCAACCTCATGGTTCTGGAGGAGGCAAATGTAACCCGTACCCACGTGGACGAGTATCTCCGCTCACAGGGCATAAGCTGCAGCCAGGTACTTGAGATCAACAACATGGATCTTCTCATCGACTTCGCCGCCATCGGCATGGGCGTTGCCAGCGTGGTACGTGAATTCGCACATGAACAGCTCTCATCCGGTGTTATAACCGAACTTCCGCTTGACACTCCTATTCCGAGCAGGAGTGTCGGCTTCGCTTACTCAGGAATGAAGAATCAGAGCACGGCTATGAAGAAATTTATGGAGTGGGTAGGGGTGTGATTACATGCTTCTGTTTACTGTCCCACCCCAGCATAAATAGCATGATGCATATTCCAAACAGCGAAACCAGTGCGCCAGCCATAAGCCCAGGTGTTCTGTATGCAATTTCTATATCGTGACTGCCCGCATATATCCGGACACCCATATTGCCTCTACCAAGGCGAATTTTTTCTGCCGGCTCTCCATCCACATATATCTTAAACCCATCATTATATGGATATGCGATATACAGGATACCTGGATTTTTCACATCCACACTTCCATAGAAAGTATTTTTTACAAATCCTGTACACTCAAGCGGACTATCAAGTATCTTCTCTTCTGCTTTCTCAAATTCATCTGCATTGTAATTGTATACCTTTACAAATCGCTCTCCGACACTTCCTGTTTTAGAGCTGGTCGCACCTCCTATAGTTATCCTGACATGTTGTCCTTTCTTTACGAGGCCGACATGTGACAGCTGTTCTGTAACATATGACCCATTCGATACCCTGAGATCTCCGTCCACGATCATCTCCACATAGTGATCGCGGCTATCCTTACTGTAGACATACATATCCATATCAGATTCAGCATCAAACTCATACCGGGTCATCGGCACAAATGCATTTGACGTTCTGTATATGCAATAACCCACTGATTCCTTAAGTGTGTCCTGATTGAGATAAGAAGTACTCCAATCCGATATATCAATCTCTGTAAATACATCTGACGACAGACCACAGCCACTCTTCATAAAATCATTCTGATTTTCAAGAGGTGTCCTGTCTGCTTTCCAGTCTACGATACCATCATCCAACATAAATCCCATCATCTCAGGAGTTTCTGCTTCATACAGATTGTATACGTCATTCTCAGCAACAAGGTTATATCCTGCGTAAGTACCATTCTCCGGACTCAGCACATATCTGACATTGTACATGAGCGCTGTAAGCGGTGTAGTTCCCGAATATATATATTCAACATTGTCAAAGTGGGCAAGTCCCATACTGGAAAACGCTCTGATCGTATTTCCATTTGCCATGGATGAATACCAGTTTGTCTGAGAATATGGCGCATAATTCTCATAAACCATAGCGCTCTTTCTAGTGCCATTTTCAGTATCCAGGGAATTGTATACTGATTCCCACTGATCTAGTCTTACAGCGTCTGCCAGAAGACAGTCCTCCGTCTTGCCCGGCATTACATATAATGCATTTCCCATAATCTCAGCTATCCAGCAGCCACAGATAATGCACACAGCCACTCCCGGCTTTATGCTTCCTCTTCTGCAAAGCACGCACAGAATGGCTGCAAATGCCAGCATAAGCATAAATATAACATAGCCAAGCGGGGTACTCATCTCTCTGCTGTCAATAAGACTTGCCACAAATATTACGCCTGCCACCACAGTACTTACAGCAATATACCTCAGTCTCAGCTTACCAAGATTCATGAGAATTCGATATGCTGCAGCAATTAATATAAACGTTAATATAAATGCAAACCTGTTTCCAAGTCCATGTGTGATCGTCATGCCATGGAACACGTAATTGAGCGGAAGATAGTTCAGGGCAAGCACTAACAGGGCCATGGCTATACAGTATTTCACCCTCGTCTTCCAGTCGCACACATCAGACAGAATAAAAATGCAGGCAGCAAATATAACAATACTTCCACAATAACTGTTATTGCTGAACATAGATACACATTCCAGATCCTTCAGCGGATAGAATGAAGATATATACGCTCCAAACTGTCCCCACATCTGTGTTCCTTCAAGCCCCATATCAGTCACCGAAGACGCCGCTCTCATGACCACCAGTCCGGCAGGAACCAGAACCACTCCTGCGAGCAGAGCAGACAGCACCGAGCAGCCGGCAAACGAAAGTCCTCTGCGTAGGAAATCTTTGACATTTTCCCGTTTTTCCAGCAAGAAATATATCACGGCAAACACACATATATAGAATGAGAAATAGAAATTGCATATGATCGACGCTGCCAAAGACAGCGTGTATAACATCCATCCTTTTCCATCTGACAGATGCTCTATGCCAAGTGCCACTATCGGAAGCAGAATAAGCCCATCAAGCCACATAATATTATGTCCATATGCAAGGACATACCCGGACAGTCCATATGCCATACTGCATGCCAGCTCTATGAACGTTGCAACTGTCTGGCTGTACCCATTCTCTGTATTTTTCTTATTGGTATGTCTGAAAAAGTAAAGCGCCGTGACCGGCAGGCAGGCGGATTTTATGATGATAAGCAATACCATGGAAAGTTCCAGCCTGCTCTCTCCCAACATCAGAACGATGATATTGAACGGGCTCAGGCAGTAATACAGTAACTCCTGTACAGCATCGATTCCCATTCCCATCGACCAGATAAAGCTTCCTTTGCTACCTCCCGAAATCCATTCAAATAACATATGAAACATATTCTTATACTGCACATATGCATCATACGTCAGAAAACTTTTATCTCCAAACGGGTATGCTTTCTGCAGGAGCAAAATTACTGTATATACCAGAACTGTAACTAAGAATACAGCAGCATACATAATCCCGCTCTTTTTATGTTTGTTTACTTCTCCTTGCTTTATACCCATATCAATCCCCACTTAATTTATTGCGCTATCTGTTCTATGCAGCCTGTACCTTCTTTTTCCTGCTGCGTCTAAGATTCACCATGTATAAGACAGCTATGAGCCATCCTGCTGCAGATAATATAAGGCCAAGCTTGAATCCATATGTTACATACCTGAATTCTATTGTATGTGTTCCAGCAGTCAGCTCCAGACCCACAAGTGCACCATTTGCCAGTGTTGTTATATCAGTCTTCTTTCCATCAACATACGCTGTAAAGCCTCTGTAATAAGGAATTGATGTATACAATATACCATCCTCATTTGCTGTCACCGTACCCTTTACATATGTAGATGTCACTGTGTCAAGTGAAAGCGTCCTATCCTTAATTGATTCCTTGCATTCCTGCATCCTGTCATCATGATATTCATAGAAATCTATACACGTTACTCCCTTTTTTAGGACTGTGGACAGATTGACTGCCTGTATCTCGACCTTCTGCCCACTCTTCAGCTCACCGAGATCAAGTACATCTTTTGGCGAAGGATAAGCGTCATACTCGTTTATATCTGCTATCACGTTTCCATCTACAGTTACAATATTACACAGCTTATTTGCATCCTCAAGGCTCACATACAGATGCATATCCCTCGGAGCTGTAAACGTATAAATCTGTGAGGCATGGTAATCTTCATCAAGTGACACATTCATGTATGTATAAGCATTTTTATCAGTCTTTCTCTCCAAAGTTACTCCATCCGGCAAGATCTGTCTATCTGGAGCGCTTCCTCTGTATTTCACATCAAAATCAGTCAGTTCATCCGGTGAAACACGGGTGAACACTCCTTCAACTCCCGACACATCTTTCACGAATTCATTCTGCACCTCAAACGGAACTACATCTGACACATTCCAATCTTTTATGCTGCCATCTGTAGAAAAGCCCGCTCCCACAGCATAGTCTGTTGTATACCATGCAATCTCATCGTCTATATCATACACATCGTTCTTCAGATTATATCTTTGCTCCTTTGTATACCCACCATAATATGCATCTGCATCCGATAATACATTTCTTACATTGAACATAAGCGCAGTTACCGGTGTAGTATTTCTGTATGCATATGTAGCGCCGTGATCCTGATATACCATTCCAAGCGCATCAAAAAGCCATGTCACTTTTGTATTTATGATTGAAGAGAATATATTAGTGTCTGAATAGACTGTATTATTTTGTGACAAAATCCAGGATGTCTTTCTATTAAGATCACTGTTGTCCTTTTCATTATATATGGCTCTCCATCCGTCAGTTCCGCCTAGATGCTCCTTGCCCGTAGTATATGCATCCGTATTCACATATACGGCATTGGATATCAGCTCCGCAAAAAGTATTACTATAAAATTCACAATCAGAGAATTTATCTTTATGCTGTTTCTGGCCTGTAATACAAATACCATAAACAAATATATAATAAGCAGGATCGTAACCATATAGCAGACTACATTCTGCACCTCATTATTTTCCAGAAAAACGCCCCCAAAGAAAGCCAAAAATACAACTGCGGTCAGTATCACCTCCCGAACCCCCGGCTTCGTCCAGTTCACAGCACACTCAAAAGCTGAAACAATAAGAAGTATGACAAGAATAAAAGCATATCTGTAAGAATATAGATGTGGATATGTGAACCCATGAAGAACATACAGTGCCCCTGTCAGATTCAGACAGGCAACAAGCAGCGCTATCTCCACCAGTCTCTTAACTCTTGCCCGAAGCTGTATATTCCTGTTAAACACATATACAACCGCAAGGAAAAGCAGAGACAGTCCCATATACATATTCCTTGCATACAGAGTTCTTCCAGCTATATCTATATCATGTCCCCAGAAAAAGCTCTGGAACAAATTTGCAAAATTACCAAACTTGCTAAATGGTATATCTTCTGTGAGTGAACTTGCACCTTCTCTTCCAACTATCGCAAGGAAACACGGCACAAGTACAACACATGCACTGAGTGCAGCCGTTATAGATGTGAGTGCAAACTTCACTCCACGCTTCCAAAACATTTTCCAGCTATCCTTTTTCACATCGATAAACCATATCACAGCTATCATAGCCACAAACCACGAAAAATAGAAGTTGAATACAAATGACATGAAAAGCATCACAAAATAAAGTCTCACATCACCGCCCTCAATAAGTCTCTCAACGCCAAGCATCATAACAGGCACGAGAAGAAGGCATATAAGCCAAATGAGATTATACTGATATGCAAGCATATAATCGCACATGGAATAAGCCATTCCCATCACAACACAGAGTATGTCATTCAGCCATCCGTGCTGCATTTTATTTCTGCTGGTATGCGATAAGAAATAGGTCATAGTAACTCCGCAAAGTCCAACCTGAATACACATACTGACGATCATTCCCAGCTCCATATGTGAACCGCCGAACAAAACTGCTATTAGATTGACAGGACTTGCCAGATAATAAAAGAAATTAGTATAGAAATCATATCCTAGTCCCATGTCCCAACTGAAAAAAATTGATTTTCCCTGTCTTATCCTGCCTGATAATTCCACAAAAAACGCATAATACTGGGTATTAGAATCTCCAAGCAGTATAGTATTCTTTCCAAATGGATAACAGTCCGTCATCATCATATGTATCACTATACATATGATAGGAATCAGAAATGCCATTCCATACTTAACAATTTTTCTTGACCTGATTTTCTTTTTTTCCATAATTACTCCATCACTCCATATAACTTTGTATTTTTCCTTTTTCGACAGCATGTTGCATTATAAGTATCAATAACATAAGCAAGACCGCTGATATACTTATTCTCCATGACCAATGCTGAATCTTTGTCCCCTTATATTTTACAACAACTTTACCTGCCTCTGGCGAAACTGATATTTCTACCAATCCATCATTTAGACATTTGCTTACCGTCAGTTTCCGTCCATCAGCCATTATTGCTTCATATCCCTTATAATAATACTTTGGAACTATGCACTCCCCCGCAGTTTTACCCGCATCAAACTCATAGCTTCCGTCTGATCCATAGCGTCCCCGTATGTAAGTATCTTCGCACTTCACCATCCCGCTGTTTTCTGATCCAACAGATGTTGCAAGATCCCCTTCCGCAGGAAGCCACTCCCAGAACCCTATGCTGTCTGTACTTCCTGTATTATCCGCATACCCTTCAGGATAGTTCACATAGCCGCCAAGCTCTATATTCCATACCATATTCAGGCTAAAAATACCGATAAGTATGCTTCCAGCCGCACATAAACACGCATTTCTTCTGTATGATGGCAACAGCTTTATTATATCCACTGACTGAAGTGCAAGACCAAGTGCCACAAAGAATTCTGTGAACATATTCAGTCTCCACGGAAACTGTATACTGACAAATGGAGTTCTGTCGATAAGTTTCCATGGAAAAATCTTTGTCTCGCATATAAGAAGCACCGCCGCTGTCACAAGGCACATCAAAGCCTTTTTATTATATACTTTTTTATATATACTGACAAATACCATAAGTGCCAGTATTCCAATCTCAATGAATGCAACCGAATACCTTCCACTCACTATCGCGAGCAGTGTCTGAGTCTCCTCATGTGTGTAAAATGCCGGTTCATTGCTTACATAGAACCTTCCATCTGCAAATTGTTCAAGTACAGGAAGCCAATAATAACATGTAAGTACTGCACACGCAAGAGCTTCCATACACACAGCCCCAATAAGTCTTCTGCCAGCCGCAATTCTTTTCCACCTCGCACACACCCAGATTATTCCCATTACTACACATAATACAAAGCTTATCGTGTGTGAAAGCATAAGACACGAATATGATACACATAAAAGGCCTTTTCTACTGTGTCCCATCTCAGTCAGGTCGTAAAGAGCAAGAAACGCCAGTGGAATAAATACCATGGCAGCAATTTCGCCAAGTGCAAATCTGGTATATACATCCTCAAGATGATAATGTCCCATTGTGTAAAGCACCATAGTGACAACACCCGCGCAACGGCTTCTGCCAATGCTCCGCCCTGTATAATACGCAGTAAGTCCCGTACATATCATCAGTACATATATATATATCTTCATTGCAATCTCCGGTGATGCCCCCAGAAGTCTGAAGAGAACGGCTGGCAGCAAGAACAAATCAGGGTAAAATATTCCCATACCGTAGCCATACCCTTCCAACATAGTCTGATATATATATACAGGGTATCCCTGCCCTGACTTTAGCGCTTTGAGGATACTCTCCACCCTGAGCATATGAACCTGCTGGTCATCACCGTATGGCAGGCCTGTCTTAAAACAAGGGATCATACATACACCGCTTATCAGAAGCACCAGCAGTGCAATTCCCAGAATCTCTATTCTGTTTTTCTTTTTTTCTCTCACGCAGAATCTCCTCCCGGTCGTCAAAGCTCTGCCACATCATCCCCGGCAGTCAGTACGCATAAATATAAAGACAAACGGGGACAGGTATGGAATCTACTCTCACCTGTCCCCGTATTCTCAGTCATCTAAAACTGTTTATGACTCCTGCACATCTGTGCTATTTTTATTGGTATATCACCGGATATAATCCGTGTGACATGATTTCATCTTACTTAAAGTACTCCACACCACTCTCAAATATCTTCTGGTTCTGGTCGCCGTATACGTTTACAGCTACAGCCTGTCCGATACGCTCTGAGTGACCCATCTTACCAAGGACACGTCCGTCTGGGCTTGTGATACCCTCGATCGCATAGTATGAACCGTTGACGTTGTAGTACTCGTCCATGGTTGGGTTGCCGTTCATGTCGACATACTGTGTTGCAACCTGTCCATTTGCAAAGAGCTTCTCGCACCATTCCTTGCTTGCAACGAAACGTCCCTCACCGTGTGAAATAGGAATTGTGTATACTCCGCCGAGCTCTGCCTTCTTCAGCCATGGACTCTTGTTTGTTACAACCTTGGTGTATACCATCTTGGACTGATGACGTCCGATACTGTTCATTGTCAGTGTAGGTGAATCATCCGTCTGTGGTCTGATCTCGCCGTAAGGCACAAGACCGAGCTTGATGAGTGCCTGGAATCCGTTACAGATACCAAGTGCAAGTCCGTCTCTCTCGTTCAGGAGCTTCATGACCTCCTCGGAGATCTTTGCATTACGAAACGCAGTTGCGATGAACTTACCTGATCCGTCTGGCTCATCACCGGCTGAGAATCCGCCTGGGAACATGATGATCTGTGAATCGCTGATTGCCTTTGCAAATGCGTCAACAGAATCTCTGATTCCCTGTGCTGTCATATTTCTGAATACTATCGTCTGTACGTCTGCACCAGCTCTCTCAAATGCCTTTGCTGAGTCGTACTCACAGTTTGTACCAGGGAATACAGGTATGAATACCTTTGGCTTTGCAACCTTGTTCCTTGATGTGTAAACTGTCTTGGCATCAAAGAGTCCAGTCTTGATCTCTGTCTGTGGAACATTTGACTCTGTTGGGAATACCTTCTCAAGAGTCTTTGTCCATGCTGCAAGAGCCTCGTCCATAGTGATTGTGACATCCTTGTATGTAAATACAGGCTCCTTTGTAACCTTACCTATCTTCTTGACAGGAATTCCGAGCTGATCAAGATCTGCTGCCTTAACCTCAAGAATGATAGCGCCATAGTTCTTGGCAACGAGATCCTTCTTGCTCACTGTATCCTCAAGCTCAACACCGAGCTTATTTCCAAATGCCATCTTGCTGACAGCCTCTATTATACCGCCAAATCCAACTGCGTATGCAGACTGGATCTTGCCCTCCTTGATCTTCTTGTTCAGGAGGTCATACATGTACAGAACATTCTCATATACAGGTATGTCGTTCTCGTCCTTCTCTATATCCATCTCCACAAGAACATTGCCTGCCTTCTTGAGCTCAGGTGTCACAACGTCCATGTAGCTTGCCACGTCAACTGCAAATGATACAAGTGTTGGAGGTACATCTATATCATTGAATGTACCTGACATACTGTCCTTTCCACCGATAGACGGAAGTCCAAGTCCTATCTGAACATCATATGCTCCGAGGAGTGCTGCCAGTGGCTGTCCCCATCTGTATGGGTCTGTTCCAAGTCTCTTGAAATATTCCTGGAATGTAAGTCTGATCTTGCTTACATCTCCACCTGCTGCAGCTATCTTGGCTGCTGATGTAACAACCGCATATACTGAACCGTGATATGGGCTCCAGCTTGACAGATATGGGTCAAATCCGTAGCTCATCATGGTGATAGTGTCTGTCTTACCCTTGAGTACAGGCAGCTTTGCGATCATTGTCTGTGTAGGTGTGAGCTGATACTTTCCACCGTAAGGCATTGTGACTGTTCCTGCTCCGATAGAGCTGTCGAACATCTCCACAAGTCCTTTCTGTGAGCACACATTCAGATCTGACAGTGTATCGAGCCATGCCTTCTTGACATCCTCAGGCTCCTTGACTGAAGCAAAGTAATTGTCTGCCTTGCTTGGAACTTCAACCTTGACCTGAGTCTCCTGATGAGCACCATTTGTGTTGAGGAATGCACGTGAGATGTTCACGATGTCCTTGCCTCTCCACTTGAGGATAAGTCTAGGCTCCTCTGTAACCTTTGCAACTACTACAGCCTCGAGGTTCTCCTCCTCAGCGTATCCGAGCATAGTGTCAACATCCTTAGGATCGACAACTATAGCCATACGCTCCTGGGACTCTGATATTGCAAGCTCTGTACCGTCAAGACCTGCGTACTTCTTTGGCACCTTGTCAAGATCTACCACAAGTCCGTCTGCCAGCTCTCCGATGGCAACTGACACACCGCCGGCACCAAAATCGTTACACTTCTTTATAATAGATGAAACCTCTTCTCTTCTGAAGAGTCTCTGGATCTTTCTCTCTGTAGGTGGGTTACCCTTCTGAACCTCAGCACCACATGTCTCGAGTGAGTGTGATGTGTGAGCCTTGGATGAACCTGTTGCTCCACCACAGCCATCACGGCCTGTACGTCCGCCGAGCAGGATGATTACATCTCCCGGATCAGATGTGAGACGCTTTACAGCACGTCTTGGAGCTGCACCCATAACTGCTCCGATCTCCATTCTCTTTGCAACATAATCTGGATGATATATCTCATTTACAAGGCCTGTTGCAAGACCGATCTGGTTACCATATGAGCTGTAACCATGGGCTGCTGTTGTCACGATCTTACGCTGTGGAAGCTTGCCCTCCATTGTGTCCTTGAGAGACTTTGTAGGATCCGCTGCACCGGTAACTCTCATAGCCTGGTATACGTAACCTCTTCCTGAGAGCGGATCTCTGATAGCACCGCCAAGACATGTAGCAGCACCACCGAATGGCTCGATCTCTGTAGGATGGTTGTGTGTCTCGTTCTTGAAGAATACGAGCCACTCTTCCTCTACTCCGTCCACAACTACAGGAACAACTATAGAGCAAGCATTGATCTCGTCTGACACTTCCATATCATCGAGCTTGCCTGCTGCCTTGAGCTGTTTCATACCCATAAGGGCTATATCCATGAGACATACAAACTTGTCATCTCTGTCCTTGTACATCTCCTTCATCTCTGCTCTGTATGCGTCAAATGTCTTCTCAAGAAGATCCTTGTAATCTCCATCGTCGAACTCTACATCTGTGAGCTCTGTTGAGAATGTTGTATGACGGCAGTGATCTGACCAGTATGTATCGAGAACTCTGATCTCGGTCATGGATGGATCTCTCTTCTCCTCACCCTTGAAATAGTTCTGGATGTGAAGGAAATCCTTGAATGTCATGGCAAGTCCAAGTGAGTCATAAAGCTCCTTAAGATCTGCCTCTGCCATGTCCTTGAATCCGTCAAATATATGAACATCGGCTGGCTCAGGGAACTCTGTAACCAGAGTCTCAGGAATCTCCATACCGCATATTCTTGAATCAACAGGGTTTACACAGTAGTCCATGACAGCCTTCATCTGCTCGTCTGTCACGTCGCCCGAAAGTACATATGTTGTGGCAGTCTTGATAACAGGCTCCTCATCCTCTGCAAGAAGCTTTACACACTGCTCTGCTGAATCGGCTCTCTGATCGAACTGACCTGGAAGTGCCTCTACTGAGAACACCTTATCTGTGGCAGCAAGCTCAGGCTCACCCTCATAGATCACATCTACAGGCGGCTCAGCAAATACTGTCTCAAGAGCCTTTGCATATGTCTCATCTGATATGTTCTCAATATCATATCTGACAAGCACTCTCACATACTCAGCCTTGATACCCAGATAGTTCTTAATCTCTTCGTGAAGTTCCTTCGCCTTGACCGCATAGTCAGGCTTTTTCTCAACATACACTCTCTTGACCTTACTCATGTCATACCTCCATAGTAAAAGCGTTTTTGTTATTTCAATTCTTTAATAATAGCATTTATCTTGTTTTTTTTGTAGTAGTTTTTATCTTTTTGCCTATTTTCAGCTTATTTAAGTATAAAATTGTATCTTAACCCTGCATTTTCACCAAATATGTCATAACTTTTCCATGCTAGTTATGCAGTCTTCGTATCATCTTAAATATCACCGAATTCTGGTATATCATAGGTGAATTCTGACAGTAGAATATGATTCCGTCCGTCGGTGCGTATATGTCCGTCGTATTCTCGCCCGTCATCGGATTGATGATATTTGCAATTATGTCGCCTCGTACAACCTCGTCTCCCGGCTGGACAAGCTTCTTGAAGAAGCCGGCGGCATGCTCGGACCTTATGCTGAGCAGATCCTCCTCGTCCATGATGGTGGAAATGTATCCCGCATGGCAGTTGTATCTTATAACGCCCATACGTGTCAGGAATCTGAGCACTGAGGACACCGCCTGATTGGCACTCTCACCATTGATGGTGTCGGTAACTCCCGAATATACCGAGAAAGCCTCCGTGCCGCGCATCTGCCAGTTGTAGTTGAGCGTTGCCTTATCATATGATCTAGGCTCCGCTGTCAATACATACGGCATACCGAACTGGCTGGCAAGGCTGTTGCTCTGCTTGCCTGTCTCTATCATCCTGACGTGCGGGATAAACTCACCATCCATATAGAAGCTCGCAAACTGTATTCCGTATGCGTAGCCGGTGACCTTCTCCATCACCGCCGCTGCAATACGGCTTGTCGCCTGACCTTCAGGATTGCCTGGGAATGATCTGTTTATATCTGAATTGTCTGTTATCCAGTATTTCTTGCCCACATTGAACGAGCTGTAATTGATTGATGGTATCAGAAGTATCTTCTTGCCCGACACTATGGCGCCCCTCGCCTCCAGCTCCCCAAGCTTCTTTGCCAGAAGTGAGCTTATGTAGAGCTGCTGAAATTCATTTCCTCTCATGGCACCAACTATGCATGCAGCCTTGTCTCCGCTGCCATAGGAAAATCCCTGTATCTCGTACTCTCCTCTGTAGGCTGTATTCATGGAATATATGATCTCTTTATTCATGGCCACCTCCGAAAATTCTGGCCACAAGTGACCCCTCTTCTATAACCGGATATTCTCTCAGTGAGAACACAATGCCGCTTCTCGGCGACCTGATGGTCTCCTCCACCGAGCCCGTGAGCACATTTACAATTCTTCCTATGATCTCTCCCTGCTGTATATATTCTGAGTGCTTTGCCACAGGAAGGAAGATTCCGCTGCTCTCAGCATTTACAAATACAACATCCTTGTCTTTTGCAAATTTAGGCTTATGTGCAGTCTCGACTTCGCCCTGCCATATTCCCATCTTCTTCATAAGAGAGAACAGTCCGTCCACTATCTGGTTCGAGTAATCGTAATCTATCTTGAGGGCAACTCCGGACTCCACTACCATACTCTTGACTCCGATCTCGTTGAGGGCATGTGCAAGACTTCCCTCCATGACCGTAGACGACGGATGTATCCATACAACATCCACATTCATGCACGCAACATACGGAGCAAGATCCGATGCCACGTCAGAATTAACCCTGACCTGTGGGATCTCCTTGATGTACACACTGCTGGAATGGACATCAACACAAATGTCCGCCCCCTCTATGTCCTTCATGACCTTTGCCGCTGTATACTCTCCCACAGTTCCGTCCTTTGATCCCGGAAACAGGGTGTTCATGTCTATGTCAAATACAGGCACATCCCTGTACTGAGCCTCAAGTCCCATAGGATTGATAAATGGATATACATCCACGATTCCAGTAAGCTTGTCAAAATCCTTCTTGATCCTTCTGATCAGTTCATAACATATGTACTGTCCGGCAACCTCATCCCCATGTATACCGGACACAATACACAGCCTCTTTTCATTTCCAGTTGGGAAATCCGGAGCCAGATGGTTCTTCTTCACCCTCATGACTTCCCCGATCAGCATGTTAGCTGATACTACAGTTTCTATCATATTTTGTCCACCTTGTATTATTTATTCGTTAGTAATTTTGCAAATTATCCCGGTACATAAAGAAAAGCAGGGTACTTGCCGTATCCTGCTTCTTGTACCTAAGTTATTATACATGATAACTGTCAGTTCTTCAAGGTATGTTGCCTACTCTGTGAGCCTGTTATGCCCTTTTCTTATACTCTATTCTGAGCTTGTCCGCTATGAGTGCGATAAACTCGGAATTTGTCGGTTTGCCTTTTCCCGCATTCACTGTATATCCAAACAAATCGTTGATGGTGTCTATCTGACCTCTGTTCCACGCCACCTCTATGGCATGTCTTATGGCTCTCTCTACGCTGGAGGATGTGGTCTTATATTTCTTCGCTATCGTCGGATAGAGAAGCTTTGTTATGTAGTTCAGCATGTTCACATCGTTGACCGCCATGATGATGCCCTCACGGATGTACTGGTAGCCCTTTATATTTGCAGGAATACCTATATCCCTGATGATATCCGTCACATCGCTCTCTATAGTATTCTCTATCTTGTGTGCCATACTCTTCTCTGTGAGACATGTAAGCTTGTCGTTCAGCCCTGACTCAAGCTCCTTCTTCTTCATATACATCTGTCTGAGTCTTGTCACAAGCTGCACCGGATTGTATGGCTTCAGGATATAATATGTCGCACCCATCTCAAATGCACATCTTATAAGTCTCTGTGATGACACCGATGTGAGTACCACAAATATCGTATTCTGATATTCAGGCAGTTCACTCATATGCTCCATCACTCCCAAGCCATCCATTCCCGAAAGGCAAATGTCCAGTATCACTATATCCGGCTTGTAAAGCTTTATTGATTCCACCGCTTCATCCCCGGTGCTGACCATATCAACTACTCTCATCTCGTCCTTTGATGCATATGTGGCGATCTGTTTTGCTATCTGTGTGCTGTCGCCATCAGCAATTACAATTTCGATCCCTTTGTTTCCCATAGTATCTCCCTTGTTATGTATAAATTTACAGGATTAAGCGCTTATCCCAACTACTTTATAATAATATTAAATATGATATAATTTGTCAAGTGCTTTTAATATCATTTTTAATATCACATATTATGACAACATTTTACTACAAATTACCCTGCATTTCTCATCTTCGCTTCCAGTCTTATCTTGTCGGCAATGAGGGCGACAAATTCTGAGTTCGTAGGCTTTCCTTTGCCCGCACTTATGGTGTAACCAAACAGTTCGTTGATAGTCTCTATCTTTCCTCTGCTCCAGGCCACCTCTATGGCATGTCTTATGGCTCTCTCTACCCTTGATGCAGTTGTGCCGTACATCTGGGCGATCGTCGGATAAAGCTGCTTTGTTATGGAATTCAAAATGTCCATATCCCCAACTGCTATGACTATCGCACTTCGGAGATACTGGTAGCCTTTGATGTGCGCCGGAACGCCTATCTCGTGGATTATCCTGGTCACCACCGCCTCCAGCTCGTCCGTCTTCTGCTCATTTTCATCCATCTTCAGAAGCTGAGTCGTATTGCTTCCGCGACCTTTACATGCATCATCAAGCACACCTCTGACCTTCTTCTCATCGTATGGCTGTTCAAGCAGTCTCACCACTGCCTTGTCACCTATCGTCGAAAATACAAAGTCCAGATAATTTCTGTGCTGCTTCGATGAACAGAGCACAAATTTGACATTTCTCAGGTTCTTATTTCCAGATACGCCCTCGACCATATCCGTGATATCCGTACCGGGTATAACCTCGTCCGCGATCACTATGTCTGGCTTATCTTCTGCAATTTTCTTAACAGCTTCGTCACCCTTCTCACAACATCCAATGTACTCATAATCAGGCATATCCTCAAATACGTGCTTTAGCTGTTCAATTTCTCTTTTGTCATGTTTTACCATCATAACTTTAACATGACTCATGTTATACTCCTTCCCAAGTATAGTGACGGAATAACAATATTTACTTTTTTATTCCTGTTATTCCACTACGAACATTATATATAAATGTAGTTTTCTTGGGAATATATAGAACTTCGCAAGTTACGACAGCATCAGCTTCCGGAAAACATTTTTTCTACTGCGACTGACACCAGCAGACCACATACGCACATTTAATGAAAAAATGCGGCATATCTTCCCTTTTCGGGTCGATATGCCGCGCATGATCACTTCTCTTTTGTATGTTCTTTTTCTCTGAGTCTTATGATCGCATCATAGGCCGCCGGATTGTGCTCCTTCAGGTGCTCATCCATTCGTTTTCTTCTCGCCTTATATCTGTCGACAAATTCAGGATGCTCGCTCTCAAGCCTGTGAAGAAGCTGGCTCCGCCTGCGCTCGATACGCTCTGCAACAGAGTCCTCATCCTCGCCTGTGGCCCTCACGATCTCCTCTATGTGGGCCTCCATATGCTCAAGCCATTCTTCCTCATCCTGTATATCCATCTGCTTCCAGAAACCGGTCATGAGCTGTTCAACCCCGGTTCCATTCTTCATACTGCCTATGGACTCGCGGATGTGCTTCTCTATGACATCTTCCGCATCATCGCCAAATGCCCACACAAGCTCCTGAGCCATGTGCTCCGCTCTCTTTCTCCTGATGTCATGATAGCTGTTATGTACACCAACCAATGGATATGGACTCTCAAGGCCGCAGTCTGACAGTGCTCTCTCCATGGTTTGTCTCACGCATCCTGCCTCTATCATGTCGCCAAGTCCAAGCTTTCTGAGCTGGGCGTTGAGCTGGCCTATATGCTCCGTGATATAGAGCTTCACCCCCTTCTCTTTCAGCGTATCATACATGATCCTGAGGGCCTTGGCAGCCGTCACATCCACGCTTCCCATGGCGGACGCATCCACTATGACCGCCTTTGTGTCATCCTGTACCGCATCCATGATATCCTTCTGGAATATGGCTATATTTGCAAAGAACAGATTACTGCTGAATCTGTAAATAACTATATTCTGTATCGGGTATGCATGCTTGAACCTCTCGAGCGCAAGGAATTCCTCATGTCCAGGTACCAGTCCAAGGAAGCTTCTCGGAGGGTCCGCAGCCTTCCTTATGACTGCGGCAAATGAGAGTATGATTCCTATAAGAACTCCATTTATCGTTCCAAGTACCAGCACACCTAGGAAAGCTCCGCAGAATATGTAGAATTCCACCTTACTCACCTCCCACAGCTTTGCCGCCAGATCAAATTCCAGAGCACTGTAGAGTGCGGAGATGACGATTGCCGTGAGCACCGGAACAGGCAGATAACCTATAAATCCCGTTCCACACACGAGGATCACGATCATCACTACTCCTGCAAATATTCCAGTGAGCTGTGTCCTGCCTCCATACTGCTCACTCATTGTGGTTCTGGACACGGAACCGTTTATCGGACAGCAGCCTGTGAATGCCGCTGCAAGATTTGCCATTCCAAATGCCAGAAGCTCCTGATTATCGTCTATCTTATATCTGTTCTTCTGGGCGAAATTGTTCTCAGCCAGAAGCGTCTCCGCCATGATTACCACTGCTATCGACAGACTGACCGTCATGATATTTGGAAGCATCCTCTCATCTATCTGTGGTACAACGATCTGTGGAAGTCCTCTGCTCACCTCCGACAGACATACTATTCCGTATTCATCCATATCTATCACGCAGGACAGCAACGCTCCCGCTGTCATGACGCATATCGCCATCGGAAACTTTGGTATTAATCTTCGTGAAACAAGCAGTACCGCAAGAGCCGTAAATCCCATGATTATTGACGGCACATTTACATCTCCTATCGTCTCTGCTATGTGCTCCACAAGCTCGAACAGCTCTCCTGTTCCCGCTCCGGCTCCATAGAGCTTCGGCACCTGCATTAGTATGATGGTGGTGCATATTCCTGATATGAATCCGCCCATGACAGGAGTCGATATGTAATTTACAAGCTTGCCCGCCTTGAACAGGAAGAATACCAGCAGCCACAGCGCCGTGAAAAATGTTATCACTGGAACAACCTGCATCGCCTGCTCCGTTCCCGGCGCAACCCCAAGCGTCACCAGTGCAGCTCCGACCAGCGCCGCAGGCGCGGCATCCACACCGAACACGAACTGCCTCGACGTGGACAGCAATCCAAATATTATGATCGGGAACACCGAACCATACAATCCATATACCGCCGGCAGCCCGGCTATCTGTGCATACCCCATCGATATCGGTATGGACACCGCCGCTATGATAATTCCTGTCAAAAGATCAGGAAGCAAATTCTCTTTTTTATAATTCTTTAGTGTATGACATAGTGAAATTTTTGAAACCTTGATTTTCTTGCCCTCCTGGGATGTTTGTGTGTGCCGGTCTGCCTTATGCTAAAGTCCGGCACTTCTGTTCTTAATTTTATCACTAAACAGGATTAATTTCACTCCTCCAGCATATTTTCAATAAAAATCCCATACCCCCTGGTTGGATCGTCTACGAATACGTGGGTGACTGCGCCGATTATCTTGCCATCCTGGATGATCGGGGAACCGGACATTCCCTGTACCACTCCGCCCGTCAGGTCTATGAGAGCATCATCGGTCACGTGGAATTCTATATTCTTGTCGGATGAATTCCTGTCCACATACTCTATGTCTATCTCATACTTCTCAAGCTCGCCGCTCATTCTGGAATATATATAAGCCTGCCCCTTGCGGACTTCATGACCTCTGGCTATATACATACGCTCCGCATCGCCGTATTTTGCCTGGCAATAGCTTGTGTCCAGATGACCATATATTCCACTTGCACTGTTGCCGTCAATAATGCCGACCAAAGATCTTCTATAGGCAATGCTTCCCTGAAGTCTGCCCGGTTCCGAGGAGTACGACTTGCTTATATTTGTAATATCCGTTGTGTACACACCGCCGGTGCTGCACCGCATCATAACTCCCGTATCTATATCCGACACACTGTGTCCAAGGGCCATGAAATTTGTTCCGTCGACAAATGTAACCGTGCCTATTCCCGACACATCATCCTTCACCCACGCGCCCAGCAGATAAGCGCCATTCTCGTTTTTTTCCGGCGTGATGCTACAGACCTTCTCCTCCCCATCCCTTATATATCTCACGGACAAGCTATCACCCTGGCTTTCAGCAACAATATCAAGCAGCTCCGACCTCTTAGATATCTCCATACCGTCTACACTCACAATATAATCCCCTGTACAGACCTTTCCATCAGCAGGGCAACAGGACTCGCCATTTTCATTTTTAAAGCTGCATACATCCACCACCAAAACTCCATCCGTCTTCATATAGATTCCCATCGCCTCGCCGGACGGAACTACAGGTCGGTCAAATATATCACTTCCAAACTCCGCATCCTTCGTGGTCGCCCTTGACACTACCCCATCAAGTGTTGAGCTTGTCTTCTCTGACCTTTCAACATCCACTCGTCTGTCCACCAACACACATAAAACCAATAGTGCTGCAAGGAGCAACAGATCCGCCACAGCCACCCATATGATCACTTTCTTATATCGCCTCATAATCTATTCCTCCTACATATACTTAAAAACAACTAATAGCTTATAAAAAAAGAGTAACAGCCTTGGCTGTTACTCTTAGTATGTTGTGTTAGGAATAACTTTATATCAGTATTTTTTTGTCTTTTCTGCCATTTGTTTCATCTCGCGGGCATTGCTCATGACTGCCTCAGTTATGGTCACGCCGCCGAGAAGTCTTGCGATCTCCTCTGTTGATTCCTCGTCGCTTAATCGGACGATCCTTGTCACTGTCTTGCCCTCGTCGGCAGACTTTTCTATGAGATAATGACTGTCTGCCATCGCTGCGATCTGCGGAAGATGGGTTATGCTTATAACCTGATGGCTTCTGGAAATAACTGCCATTTTTTCAGCAACCTTCTGAGCTGCACGGCCGCTTATTCCCACATCGATCTCATCGAATACAAGAGTGCCGATATTGTCCTCGGACGCCATGCAGGATTTGATCGCCAGCATGATCCTTGAGAGCTCACCGCCTGAAGCCACGTCATATAACGGTCTCAGCTTCTCGCCGACATTTGTCGAAATGACAAAATAGCAGTCATCGATTCCATTTGCCGTACACTCCGGAAGCCTGTCAAATACCATGTCGAACCGAACCTCCATGAAACTCAGATCAGCAAGTGCATCTCTGATGTCTCTGCACAGATTCTCAGCCTGCTTCTGTCTCTCAGCAGTAAGCGCATCTGCTGCCTTGAGCATGGCTTTCTCCGCCTTTTTTATTTTGTCTGAAAGTCCTGCTATATATTCGTCATATTCAGACAGCCTTTCATATTCCTTCCTGCTGTCCTCCAGATATTTGAACACCTCTTCCACGGTGCTTCCATATTTTCCCTTTATATCATTGATGACGTCAAGCCTGGACTCAACACTTCTAAACTCAGAATCGTCAAAGTCCATGCTCTGCATGTAATCATTTAATTCAACGTTAAAATCATTCAGCAGCGCGTCAATATTTTCCAACTGACTATACAGACCGTCTATCTCTCCGTCGAGATCCTTTATACCCTTCATCGATGCCAGAGCTCTGCCGATCTCATTTCCCGCAGATGAAGAAGATTCATAACCTGTAACGCTGTATACATCCGAAGCTGCCGCAACTATATCGCGTGAATTGACCATCCTGTTGTACTGATGCTCAACATCTTCGTCCTCACCAGTCTTTATATTTGCTGACTCGATCTCCGCAATCTGGTACTTGAGGAATTCTACCTTTCTGCTCCGCTCCGCCTCATCCATCGAGAGCTCGTCCATCTCACGCCTGAGTTTGACGTACTCTCTGTGACACTCTGCAACCTTCTGCTTCAGGGGATCTATGGATGCTCTGCCATATTTATCCAGAAGCTTCATATGCTCCGCTTTCTTAAGGAGCGTCTGCTGCTGGTGCTGCGTGTGCATATCTATGAGAAGCGCAGATACCTCCCTGAGCTTTGCGGCGGTCACCGCCATATCATTTATAGTGTTTATGGTTCTGGAATTATTTATTCTCCGCGTGATGAGTATCTCGCCATCCTCCGATGGCTCCACTCCCAGATCTCTGATCTGCTCAATCACCTGGGGATCATCCACCAGGAAAAGCAGTTGACAGAAGCCCTCCTTGTCAGGCTCCCTGACTATATCCTTCGGAAGCTTATCTCCCATACCAATCTTCAGGGCTCCCATGATTATGGACTTACCCGCACCGGTCTCACCGGTAAGTATGTTGAGATTATCGGTAAAATTAACATTTGCATCGTCTATGAGTGCAATATTCTTGATATGTACATTAAGTAACATTTGTATCCTCCTGTTGACGCACAGACTTTATTACACATAACATATTACAGAGAGCTGTCATCTCTGCATCTTATCTATCGTCTTCATGACCGAATCGGTCATCTCCCGGCTTCTGACCGCCAGGAATATGGTGTCGTCCCCGGCTATACTTCCGAGGAGTCCATTTATCTCCACATTGTCAAGTGCTGCGGCAACTGCCATCGCCATGCCCGACACTGTCTTGATCACTATCAGATTCTCCGCCGGCACCATGGATAATATGCCAGCCCCGAGAACCTTTCTGTACGACTCTATGGACTCATGTGTTGCCGACTTTCCCAGAGTGTACTTCTGCCTGCCACCCGCCACGGCAACCTTGGTGAGGTTGATCTCTCTTATATCTCTCGATATGGTGGCCTGGGTCGTGGAAAAGCCCGCCTCTGCCAGCTTCTCCAGCAGTTCATCCTGAGTCTCTATATCATATTGTTCGATTATCGACAAAATCTTCGCCTGTCGCTTCTGTTTCATATCACTTTCCCCCAAGCTTGTTTCTAAGTATCTCGTAGAAATTCACATCACTCGCCTTTACGAGCTGCGTGGTTCTCTTTGACACGCATATATCAAGGATATCGCCTGCTGCCAGCTCGAAATCATTTCCACCGTCAAATGAAACTATCGCCTCGGTGTCCTGCGTCTTCCTCTTCTTGGCGATCTCTATTGAAACCTTTGCATCACTAGGAAGCACAATACTCTTCGAAGTCAGCGAATGTGGACATACCGGAGTGATGATCATCAGTCTTGCCATAGGATCCACGATCGGACCTCCGGCTGAGAGATTGTAACCCGTGGAGCCAGTGGGGGTCGATATGATGATTCCATCTCCATCATAGGCATTCAGAAAGCTTCCATTTACATAGACATCAAGACCTATAAGTCTTGAAAATCCTGCCCTGCTGATAACTATATCATTGAGTGCCCTCTTCCTGCACTCCTTGCCATCTCCTGTTCTGACTGTTCCCCTGATCATCATTCTGTCCTGCATGGAATAATCATCCGCAAGCAGTCTGTCTATGATGGTCTGCCAGTTGGTGATCTCCCCCTCAGTGAGGAATCCCACCGTTCCAAGATTTATCCCGAACAGAGGAATCTCCACATGGCTGGCACTGGATGCCACATTGAGGAGTGTTCCATCCCCTCCAAGAACAAGTATACAGTCAAAGCTCTCAAGCTCATCCGTAACCTGCTGCTTGTCACATGCACTGAAGCTGTAGCAGTCCATGGCTTTACACGCACCATTTTGCGATTCAATATACGCTGTGAGCTCCGACGTTATACGATTATCCTCATCCTTATCCGGGTTATATACTATATAAAAATTCTTCATATCGTATCCTCTATGACTTGTTCAGTTCGTTGTGGGACTCCTCCACCAGAGCCTTTATGTCGAATTTCTCATCCGTCTTCGACTCATCCTTTGATATGTGGAGCAGATATTCTATGTTGCCCTCAGGTCCTTTTATAGGTGAATAGCTGAGGTGCAGTGTGCGGAATCCTATGCTTCTGGCATAACCGACTATCATCTCCACAACCTCAATATGGGTTGAAAGCTCTCTGACAACGCCCTTCTTGCCGACCTTCTCTCTTCCCGCCTCGAACTGCGGCTTGATAAGGCACACGATCTCTCCACTATCCGTAAGCAGCTCCTTTACCGCTGGAAGCACCTTTGTAAGAGATATAAATGACACATCTATCGAAGCAAATTCAATCTTATCGTCAATATCCTCAGGTGTGACATATCGTATATTTGTTTTCTCCATACAGACAACTCTCTCGTCATTTCTGAGCTTCCATGCAAGCTGTCCATGACCCACGTCAACGGAATACACCTTCACCGCACCATTCTGCAGCATACAGTCGGTAAAACCGCCGGTGGAAGCACCTACATCCATGCACACCTTACCCGCAAGCTCCACACCGAAATGATCCATAGCCTTCTCAAGCTTCAGGCCTCCACGGCTCACGTATTTGAGGGTGTTGCCCCTGACCTCTATCTTAGCAGTCTCGTCAAATGTCGTGCCGGCCTTATCCTCTTTGTTATTGTCAACATACACTATTCCTGACATGATGATGGCTTTCGCCTTCTCTCGTGAATCTGCCAGTCCCTGTTCTACAAGGAGAACATCAAGTCTCTTCTTCATCTGTCTTCCTCTTATTCTGTACAATCTGTCGATATTATATGTTTTATCCTGTCATACAGCGAATCCGCGTCAAGCTTCAGCATCCTCCTGAGCTCATCCACGCTTCCATGCTGTACAAATGTATCCTCAATGGCACACACTGTCACATCCACATCAAGGTGTCTGTCCATGACATACTCCTCGACCAGAGATCCGTATCCGCCATGCTTTATCTCTTCTTCAATAACCACTATATGTTCATGATCCCTGCTGAGCTCATCTATCATATCAGTATCTATCGGCTTCAGAAATCTTGCATTGACAAATGTGACATTTGTTCCCTCTGCCAGCAGTCTGTCATATACCTTCTCGGCCTCCTGAACCATGTTGCCAACAGCCACTATGGCAAGCTTCTGTCCCCTGTGGATCATCTCGCTCCTGCCATACTCAATATCCGCATTGTATTCCTTAAGTCCATAATAAGCCTCTCCTCTGGAATACTTGAGCGCAACCGGACCATCGTAAGCAACAGCCCACTCCATCGCTCTGGTGAGCTCATATCTGTTCTTCGGCGCAATGATGGTCATGTTCGGAATATGTGACAGAAACGCAGTGTCAAATATGCCCTGATGTGTATCGCCATCTGCACCGACAAGCCCTGACCTGTCAATGGCAAATATGACATGCAGCTTCTGCAGGCACACATCGTGTAAGATCTGATCATATGCCCTCTGCAAAAATGACGAGTATATCGCAACCACTGGCACCAGTCCCGACGCAGCAAGTCCCGCGGCAAACGTCACCGCATGTTCCTCCGCGATGCCAACGTCAAAAGCTCTGTCCGGGAACTCCGCAGCAAATGCCGACACTCCTGTTCCCTTGCCCATGGCAGCCGTTATGGCCGTTATCCTTGGATCAGCCTTGCCAAGCTCCACCAGCTTTCTGGCAAACACTCCTGTGTTTGTCATGGCCTTCCGGTCCTTAATAACCTTTCCAGTCTGTATATCAAACGGATCAACGCCGTGGAAATAGCTAGGGTGTCTCTCGGCATGGGTATACCCCTTGCCCTTCACTGTCTTCACATGCACAAGGATCGGTCTGTTAAGCTTAAGCGCCTTTCGGAAAGTGGCCTCCATCACATCTATATCGTGTCCGTCTATAGGTCCTATATATGTGACTCCCAGCTCCTCGAAGAACATCCCCGGCACAAATATCTGCTTGATGGAATCCTTTGACTTCTTCAGTCCTCTGGCAAGATGTTCTCCAGCCACAGGGATCTTCATGAGGATCTTCTCCACATTGCCCTTAAAATCATTGTACTGCTGCCCAACACGTATCTTGCTGAGATATGTGGACATGCCGCCAACATTCTGATCGATGGACATATTGTTATCGTTCAGCACAACAAGGCAGCCGGTCTTGATATCCGCCATATTATTCATGGCCTCATATACCATGCCACCTGTGAAGGAGCCATCTCCGATCACTGCGGCAATCTTCTCATTTGTACCCTTGATACTTCTGGCACACGCCATTCCAAGCGCAGCGGAAATGGATGTTGAGCTGTGTCCTGTATTGAACGCATCGCACGGGCTCTCACTGGTCTTCGGGAAACCGCTCATTCCTCCAAACTGTCTGAGAGTGCCCATCTCATTCTTCCTGCCCGTCAGTATCTTGTGGACATAGGACTGATGTCCCACATCCCATATAAGCTTATCCTCAGGGAAATCCAAAACCCTGTGAAGTGCCATGGTAAGTTCCACGCATCCAAGATTCGGAGCCAAATGTCCACCGGTCTCGCTCACATGCGACACCAGAAATTCTCTGATCTCATCCGCCAGCTCCGGCAGATCTTCCCTGTCTATATCCTTTATATCGTTTGGTTTATTTATTCTATCCAGTATATTCATATGCACACCACGAGAGGAGTCCTATTTATCCCTGTTTATCAGCCAGATGACCAATTCCTTCAGAAACTCATTGTCCCCGCCTATCTCTTCCAATTCTCTTACTGCTCTCTCCGACAGCTCAGTCACATAACGTCTGGATTCATCAATTCCATGTATCGTGACATATGTAACCTTGCCATTCTCCTCATCACTCAGCGTCGGCTTTCCAAGAAGCGCACTGTCTCCACAGACATCCAGAATATCGTCCTGGATCTGGAATGCCATGCCGACGTCCGATGCTATCTTGTGTACCGCCGCAACCTTAGCCTCGTCTGCCCCCGCAAGTATCGCGCCTATCATCATGGATGCCTCTATGAGGGCTCCGGTCTTGTTCTCATACACATATTCAAGCTGCTCCTTTGAGAGCTCCTTGCCGGTCATCTCCACATCGACAACCTGACCGCCTATCATGCCGTTTATCCCCGGCTTCTGCGCAAGCACACACATCGCAGACGCCACAGCATGTATATCCTCACCCATGCCAAATGCCTTACATGCGGTCTCATATGCATAATTGAGCAGCGCATCCCCCGCAAGAATGGCCATCGCCTCGCCAAATACCACATGGGATGTCTTTCTTCCGCGCCTGTAATCGTCATTGTCCAGAGCCGGAAGATCGTCATGTATGAGTGAATATGTATGTATCATCTCTATCGCAGCCATGAACGGCTTTATAACCTCTGACTTGCCGCCGAACAGCCTGTATGTCTCCTCCATGAGCATGGGACGAAGCCTCTTTCCACCCGCCTCTACCGAGTACGCCATGGCCTCACACACTGTCCTGTTAAATCCGTCTGCAGGTGGCAGATAGCTCTCAACTATATCGTTGATCCTTGCCGCCTTCTCCGCTATAAGTTTATCTATCATGCTTCCTCCTGACCCGAAAGTGTTATCATCTCTTTCTCAACATCGCACAGGTAATTCCTGCATCTGTTTATGAGCTGGACGCCCTCAGAATAAAGCTCCATGGACTCCTTGAGCCCCGTATCAGTATTCTCAAGCGCAGCCGCTATCTCATCAAGTCTGGCAAGAGCCTCCTCTATGGACACATCCTGAAGAGTGTCCGCTGTATCCATATTCTGTGTATCTTCTGCCATATCTATTCCTCCTGCCCGGTCACGTCAGCCACGACCGCCTGTATTCTTCCATCATGAAGAGTTATCTCTATATCATCCCCAGGTGTGATCCCTGACACAGATCTGACAGGCTCACCATCCGATGAAATATATCCAAATCCATTTATGAGCTTAGCTGTAGGCGAAAGGCCATGTATCCTCTCCGTCATGACCGCCAGGGCATTCCTTGTCATGTCGTACTTTCTGCCCATCGCGCTCTTCATCCTGTCATGAAGCCTGTCACAGTGCACCGATCTATCCTCTATCTTATCCGCCATCAGCCCATTTATCTGCTTCTCTATTCTGTCAAGCTGCTGCCTCTGACTGTCCATTCTTCCGGATGGACTCAAAAGTCTGAGCTGCCTGTCATAACCATCCAGACTCCTCGCAAGTCTGTCTATCCTGCCGGATATCAGCATGGTGAGCTGTTCAAGTCTCCTGTCAAATCCGGCAACTGTCTCTGCCACCACCGGAAGCGCATGCATGACAGCCGTGGACGGATTGGATTCTCTCCTGTCCGCAACCATGTCCGCAACTGTGGTGTCTATCTCATGCCCCGTAGCCGATATGATAGGCGTCTCCGCATTGAATATGGCCCATGCCACCTGCTCCTCATTGAACGCCCACAGATCCTCCTTGGAGCCTCCGCCTCTTCCAACGATTATGAGGTCGAGCCCCATGGAATCAAGTATCTCGATTCCTCTGGATATATCCGCCGCCGCATACTGTCCCTGCACGGTCGCAGGATAACAATAGAGCTGGGCATACGGATCCCTCCGTTTTGCCACTGCACGGATATCGCTTATCGCAGCCTTTGCCCCCGCCGTCACTATACCAATACGCCTCGGATAGGCGGGAATAGGCTTCTTGTATTCCTGCGAAAACAGCCCCATGCCGTCCAGTCTGGCTATGAGTCTCTCCAGCTTGGCATTCACCTCGCCGTCACCCACACGCACCAGCCTGTCTACATAGAGCTGATACTTTCCGTCTCTCACGAAGACATCAATATGACCAAATGCATGAACCTTGTCTCCGTT
Organism: Coprococcus sp. AF38-1; assembly: GCF_003603945.1. Classification (NCBI taxonomy): domain Bacteria; kingdom Bacillati; phylum Bacillota; class Clostridia; order Lachnospirales; family Lachnospiraceae; genus Coprococcus; species Coprococcus sp. AF38-1. The sequence continues at coordinate 189,445 of NZ_QVGO01000003.1, read as the reverse complement.
CTTCGGAGCAAACTTGAGTCCATATACCTGTTTTCCCGCAAACATAACAGCCGCCAGAACTCCGCTGGGATCCTTGAGACTGAAATACATATGACCTCTCTTGTCTGTTCCGAGTCCTGTGATCTCTCCCTCAACCCCCAGACTGCCAAGCCACGGCTCGCCGCTGACCAACTCCTGTATCCTCTCATTGAGTTCCTTGACTGTATATATGTTATTCTGCTGTGGCATCTGCGCCACTCTCCTTCTTGTCCTTATCACCGGATACAAGCTTTGCAAGAAGTGCATTCACGAACTTGCTCGCCGATGCATCACAATACTTCTTTGCCAGCTCAACCGCCTCATTGATGGCGACCTTCTCCGGTATGCTCTCATCGTACTTCACTTCATAGACACCAAGCCTTAATATAGCCAGCTCCTCCTTGCCTATACGAGGAAGCTTCCAGCCTTCTGATATCTGTGAAATGATCTCATCTATCTCTGCTTTCTTAGAGATGATATTCTTAACCTTGGTGGTTATATAATCTCTGTCCTCATCGCTGACTATTCCGTACAGAAGCGGATCGTCCTCCTCATCTCCCGGCATCTCAGGGTCAAATGCAAAATCAAGCTGATCCTGCATGCCCTCAGCGTCATTGAACTCCAGTGTAAATACTATCTTGAATATCCTGTCTCTTATCTCTCTTCTAGTCATATCTTCCTCTCCACTATATAAAGCTTTATCTGTATCCTATCTGCCGTCTCCAACACGTACACCGGCTATCCTTATGTTGACTTCCTCAACACTCAGTCCTGTCATAGTCTCTATAGCCTGCTTGACCTTATCCTGAACCTGGCCTGATACTGATGGTATGCTGTACTCGTACAGAACCTCTATCGCAATATCAACCTTTACCTTGCCGGGAAGAAGCTCTACCTTAACGCCCTTTGCAGGGTTCTTCTTTCCGAACTTTGAGGCAAGCTCATTTGGAAGGTTGCCTGTAAGTCTGTATACACCTTCAACCTCTCCGGCTGCAAGCCCTGCTATGATAGCCACTACGTCATCCGCTATCTGGACTTTGCCCAGAGAATTGCTCTCTTCTATATTGTAAGAATTATCCTGAACCGCGCTGCCTTCAATCACGATATCATCATTCAACTTATCACTCATGGTCATACCTCCCGTTTCGTATGGGTTATTTGAATCTTATTATAATCTGAAGGCAGCTATTTTGCAAGTATATGCGATTCACGGCTTATCCTTCCGCTGTCTATTTGCCACCCATGACAGATATTGCAACACTGCTTATATCATACCCTGTTTTTCGGATAACTATGTCCTCTATCTGTGCTCTCTCGGTATCCGACAGCGATTCCACATTCAGCGACACGTCAACAGCCTCATCACTTATCGTCACTATGGCATCGCTATACCCCTTTGCCGCCAGAACTGTCTCGACATCTGTCTCCTTCTCTATGGTATCGTTCAGCTTCACATATGTATCTGTCGCCTCCTTCTTTGCCGAATCGCTGAGTGCCTCATCACCTATCACATCCATCAAAGCTTCCTTGCTCCTTGATCTGCTCTGCTCACGGTTCAGCTTTGCCGCGGCCATATTGCTTGTCACCTGTGCACTGGTGAGTACAGCGTCACCGATCTCATCCTCCTGGCCATTGAGCTCCACATCCTCGGTCTGGCCATTCTCATCCTTCACCGCCTGTGAGTTCTCATTTTCCGCCATGGACGATAGATCCTCATAGTTGATCACCTCCACCTGTTTTTTGTCAGCTTTTTCCTTCTTCTTGTCCTTTCCTGCATCCGCAAAGCTCATGTAACCGGCCACCCCTATCATAACTGCAAGTGCGATGACCGCCAGTCTGTTCTTTCCACTGAATTTCTTCATAGTCCCTCCACATTAATTTGCTTCTAATATCACAATCTTATGCGTCGGCACGTCAAATAATGCCTGCACTGCATTCGTTATCTTCAGCGTTGTATCGCCATTTTCCGCCCCCTTGCAAATGATAACCACACCCTCGGTCTCCGGCTCCCTGTACCTGACCACATACGGCGAGCTCCCACTGCCCTCACTCACCATGACCGTCTCCTCCGACACGCTTCTCTGGCTGCTGTCGCCGTTCTCACTGGAACTGCTTCCGGAGTCCTTGAGTGCTATGTTCTCACCGCTGTCCTTGACCGTTATCATCACTCTCACATCTGATATTCCGTCCACCTGCTCAAGCACTGATGTGAGTCTCTCCTCCATATACTCCACATAATCCGTGGTATCCCCTGACATATTCCGGTCATTTCCGCCGGTCACATCCGCGTCTGTCTCATCGGACTGTCCGGTCCATCCGCTCTTTTGGTCATTTTTATCAGTCTTGCTGTTATTTGCCGGCCACACAACTATCATCAGACATATCCCTGACAGCAAAATGAGCAGCAACTTGTATAATCTGTTGTTGCTGCTCTTCAATATATTCATAATCCCCGATATTCCCTTTTTCTTAGAATCCTCCACTACAGTCCCTCCTGCATATGATCTGTATTGCCCCTCCTGATGGTAATCCTGTTCTCATCAACGCCGTATTCCTCTGACACCGCAGATCTTATCCCGTCTGTGTCTACTTTATCAGACTGTATGGATATCTCCATGCTGTCTATCCCAAGCTCCTCCCCGGTGACTATACGCACCACCGCATCGGCATTACAATTGTCAGATATAAACCGCTCCACTACCTCCTCCATGGCCCTGACATACATCTCATCATCGCCCTCGGCCACGTCCATTCCAAGCGATTCACTGTATGTATTGAACTCTATCCTGTCCGCATACCCAAGCCAGCCTATTACAGGATTTATCACAACCATCATCATGACAAATCCCACAGCCGCCTGGACATATCTGCGCATCTTCGGATCCGGGGCAATATACAGCACGACAGAAAAAAGTATACTGCACACAACTATATTTTTCAGCCACTCAGCAAGCATGCACATCCTCCATCCGTTCTATGATATGTTCACCGACATCAGGGCTATGCTTATGATGAACATCATCACGCTTATTCCGCACGCCCTCAGCATAAGCTCCACTGTCTCCGCCATGATGCCTGCTGCCTCGGCATATCTCTTGTCTCCGACCGGCTGCACCACCGCGGCGATGAACCTTAATATGAACATGATGACGATTATCTTGATCATTGGCACTGCGGCCAGTATCACTATCATGATAGTGCACGCCATCCCCATACAATTCCTGATAAACTCTCCTGTGCTCACCATCACACTTATGACAGCGCTCACCGTGGACATCCCTGCACCTTTTCCCAATGTCCTGAGTATGCCATTTCTTGAAAGCCTGTCCATGGACGGTGCTATCATGCTCTTGACCACATTTATCCCGGTTACCACCGCAAACATTGTCCGCATTCCCCACACCGCCAGGCTCTTCATAAGCCCCGCCATCCGGGAGAAATAATCCTCGCTTCCAAGATTATTTATGAGTGCTATGAGCCCGCCGCATTTGATGAGGGGGAGTATGAACCTTATTATCACATTCTGGCAAATGTATATCACCAGGATTATGACCGACTGTGAATATCCGGCACTCTCCGGGCCGCTCACATATAACACAGACGAGGCGTACATTGGATAGAACGCTTTCATGAACTCCGTGACATCTCCTATGGTGTCCTGCACGATGGACTGCACTAGGACGAAATCCCCCAGCAGCAACGATAACAGCACCATGTATGTAACCATGAAACCATGGGCGGATACATACTCGCCCATATTTCCCGCAAGCTGGGCAAATGTACTTCCGAGCACGATCACCGCTATGATCTGCAGCGCCAGCCCCCTGCTTGTCCTGACCTCGTATATGACACTGTCGGAAAACACTTTTAGTGCCATGTCTATGGTGGAATCCACGTCACCACTCTTTAGGGACTCGTATATGTCGTAGAAGGTCACGTCGGATTTGTCTTTTGTGATCTCATTGAGGCTTCCGATGACGGAGTCGTCCTCCAATATATCTGAGTTAATATCAGAGTCACTTTCCGTGGTATTTTCCTTTTCATTCTCAGCATAAAATTCTGGACAATATTTGATATCTGTATCATATGATTCAACTTTACTCTCATTACACACATTTGCCGCATCAGGCACTGACACCCCCATAAAGAGCATCAGCACCACCACTATCAAATTACCCCTCAACTATGGTCACCACCAGATCTATAACTCCCATGAGTATAGGCATACTGAGCAGAATAAGAGTTATCTTTCCCGCCATCTCCACCTGGGATGCCATGGCATTGCAGCCGGCATCTTTGCAGATATCTGATGAAAATCGGCATATATACGCTATACCTATCATTTTCAGGATCACGTCTATATATGAAATATTCACCGACACGTACGCAGTCAGCCTGTCTATGTACGAAGCTATAAGTCTGAACCTGCTCACAACAAAATACATGAGCATCACACACCCGGCTATGGACAACACGATCCCGTACCCGGAATCCAGTTCTTTTATCTTCACCGCTATCAGAACCACGATCACCGCAGCCAGAGAAACCGCCATGAGATTCATCATTTACCCCCACATCTACTCTCATTTATTGCCCTATATTTACAATATCCATGATCTCGTTGAACAGGTCACTTATGTACGGGATAACCCAGGAAAGCACAATGATGAGTCCCGCCAGATTGAGCAGATAGGCGTGCTCCTCCTTGCCTGAATGTTTTAGTATCTGGTTGAGCAGTGCCACCAGAATTCCCACTGCACCTATTTTTAGAAGTATCTGGATCGTCATCGTCTCTCCCTCTTAACCTACATGAGCAATATAACTATGAATACGCCTCCAAGCAGCCCAAGTGAATTGGCAAGCCTCTTTATCCCGGAACTTCTGGCGCGTTCCCGCTGGTATCTGTCCGTAATTATATCTTCCACAAGATTTATCCTTGAGAGCTGTGCCTCAACGTCCATATCTCCCATTATCTTTCCAAGCCTGTCCACATCCGCCAGCACCTCCAAGCTCAGGGCACTGTCCCGCCTCAGCATCGCCAGTGAGTCTGTCCACAATTCTGCAAATGGCCTATCCCTGTTCTTCTCAGACATCTCCGCCAGACCGTTCACCCATTTACCAACATTTCCCTTAAGACGCTTTGCACTGTCGGCAAGTATCTCCGGGAGCTCCGATCCGGCATACATGATCTGCCCCTTGAACAGTTGTATGAAGAGCAGCATTTCCTCCATCTCCTTCACCATGCGCCCATGCAACTGCCCTATGGCATGTCCCACCATAAATGAGGCATATACGATCAGACATCCCCCTATCGCCTTAACCATGTCCTGCCTCCCATCTAATCGTACCAGCACAGCCGGTTGCCCTGGCCGTCAAATATATCAGAGATCTGTCCTGCCTTATCGCCTCCAAGCACAACATACCTCTCAAAAACCCTGTTCTCCACAAGACGCCTTATCCCTGCCCTGTCTCTCACATCATCCATGGAATAGCCATGTGCAGTTGCAAGCAGACGGCAGCCGCAGTTTATCACGCCGAAAATGGCATCGACATCCTGCTGCCCTCCTATCTCATCGACCGCTATGAGATCAGGCGCCATGGTTCGAACCAGCATCATCATTCCTGAAGCTTTTGGACAGCAGTCAAGAACATCAGTCCTCATTCCGACATCATTCTGCGGAACACCCTTGTAGCACGCCGCTATCTCCGATCTCTCATCAACCACACCAACTGTCATTCCTCCGTCAGACACTACTCTTATGATGTCCCTGAGCAGTGTGGTCTTGCCGTGACACGGAGCGGACACTATGAGCGTGTTCATCAGCTTGCCATCATTGTATATGTATGGCAGGACATCACCGCTGCATCCCTTGATCTCATGTGCCACCCTGATATTAAGAAATGATATGTGTCTGATGCATTTGATCCTTGTTCCATCGAGTATGATCTTGCCCGCAACTCCTACCCTGTGTCCACCGCACACGGTGATAAAGCCCTGACGTATCTCATCCTCATAGGCATACAGGGAATGATTGCAGATACATTCCAGAGTGTCGTTCACATCCCTGGCAGTCACTATGTACGCATCCTTCATATTACAGGTTCTTGATCCGCAGGAATCAACATATATCTCCGAGTCCTCGTATCTAAGTATAAATGGACTATTCACCCTCAGACGTATCTCCCACAGTCTCCCATAATCAAGCCTCAGCTTCTCAACCATGCACCTGATCCTGATGGGAAGCAGATGCAATATATCTTCTCCACACATATGTATCGTCCTTCTTCTATATAACACTGTCTGTACAGCTACATAAAAAGTATATTCAGAGGGTGGATAGGTTAGAACCTTTGGTTGCTTACAGCGCAAAAAAGTCCCGGCGATTCAAATATCCTGAATCACCGGGACTCTTATTCTTCTTATATGTTATCGTAGGTAGTTATATCCTAATGCTGGTAACAATTATTATACTCTTGAAAGATACTCGCCAGTACGTGTATCGATCTTGATCGTGTCACCCTCGTTAACGAAGAGAGGTACTGATACCTGTGCGCCTGTCTCAACTGTACATGGCTTTGTTGCACCTGTAGCTGTATCACCCTTAACACCTGGCTCGCACTCTGTGATAACAAGCTCAACGAAGAGAGGTGGCTCTACAGCAAATACGTTGCCATTGTGTGAACAGATCTTACACATCTCGTTCTCCTTAACGAACTTAAGTGAATCACCTATAGCTGCTGAGCTGATAGGAATCTGATCATATGTCTCTGGATCCATGAAGTAATAAAGATCTCCGTCATTGTACAGATACTGCATGTCCTTTCTCTCGATGTGAGCCTTCTCACACTTCTCTGTTGGACGGAATGACTTCTCTACAACACCGCCACTCTTGATGTTCTTAAGCTTTGTTCTAACGAAAGCTGCACCCTTTCCTGGCTTAACGTGCTGGAACTCTATAATCTGATAAATATTTCCTTCGAATTCGATTGTAACGCCGTTTCTAAAATCGCCTGCTGAGATCATCTCTGCCATAACTATCTTATCCTCCTTAAAGATATAAACTTCTTGTCACATTTTATAATATATGAAATAAATTTTCAACTATTTTTTACCATACCATCAACCTTTATCAGGTAAGTCTACGTTTCTGCGCTTTCTACTGTCGTATATACACAGCAATACAAACGCACATACTCCTACAGCACTCACGATGACTCCCGGTATAAGACCTGCGGTATGATACCTGAGTTCTATATCGTGATAGCCGCCACTACTAAATCTCTATCAGCTTCTTCTCTGATCCTGTAAGATTCCTGTAACCATCCTCCGTCACAACAACCAGATCCTCTATCCTGACACCAAACTGTCCAGGAATATAGATTCCCGGTTCAACTGTTATGACCATGCCAGGTTTCAATATGTCATCACACTTAGGTGAAAATCTCGGATTCTCGTGTATAAACAATCCCACCGAATGTCCAAGTCCATGTCCAAAGCAATCTCCATATCCGGCATCGGCTATTATACGTCTAGCAACAGCATCAACATCGTTACATCTGACTCCTGGTTTTATCATGTTCATAGACTCCGTCTGAGCCTTGAGTACCGTATCATACACATATTTCATTGAATCAGATGCCTTTCCTATTGCTACGGTTCTGGTCATATCTGAACAATATCCCTCATATATACAGCCAAAATCCATAGTGAGGAAGTCCCCCTTATTCAGAGTCTTATCCGTAGGAATAGCATGCGGCATGGATGAATTCATTCCAGATGCAGCTATGGTGTCAAAACTCAAGCCTTCCGCACCATTTTTCTTCATATGATACTCCAGTTCAAGCGCAACATCCTTCTCTGTAATGCCAGGTCTGAGATATTCCAGTATATGTGAAAATGCCTTGTCTCCTATCGACTCCGCTGTATGGATATTCTCGATCTCCTCATCTGTCTTTATCTCTCTTAAGGAATCCAGCTTACCATCAAGACTTATCCATTCCACACCGGATATTCCTGTCGAATATTCCGAATACTCTCTATAGCTGATGCTAAGATTCTCAAATCCAACTCTCAGATTCCCAGAATTTTTTCTCTGTCCATCAAGAATAGATGAAATACACGCAACATATCCTTTTCCAGCAATATCCGCACATTCATATCCTTCACACTCGCGCTGAACCTGCTCTGTATATCTTGAATCCGTTATGACTGTCTTACCTGATCCTGCCAGAACTATAATGCCCTCGCCGCGGTACGATGCTATATATCTCATGTTGTACCTGTCAGTGATCAATATCGCATCAAGATTCATCTCATCTATTATCCTTCTGACCTTTTCATAAGCAATTGCTGTGTCCATAACCATCATCTCCCACCTTCTATATAAGAACTTATTTCCTGTACTATCTCATCTATTTCAATTCCTGTAACCGGAACTATGATATCAGCGGCAGCTTCATACACCGGTCCTCGCTGTCCCATAAGTTCCCTCACTCTCTGATCTACATTTTCTCCCTGCAGAAGAGGTCTGGTCGTATCTCCCGCCAGTCGTCTGACTACCTCCTCAGGCTTAACATCCAGATATATTATTCTTCCCATTCGCCTGAGTTCATCCACATTCGCCTGTCTCATAGGAAGTCCACCTCCAGTGGATATAACCGTATGTGACAGCCGGCTGTTCAATTCCTTAAGAGTATCTGTCTCAAGCTGTCTGAAATACTCTTCCCCCTTGTCGGCAAATATCTGCTTTATGCTGCAACCAGCCTTGTCCTCTATATAAGAATCCACATCCAGCAGATCAAAGTTCAGCTTTCTCGCAAGAGCTTCCCCGACAGTTGTCTTACCACATCCCATAAATCCTATGAGGATCACATTTTCTCTGATTGACTGCAGCAACCTGTCGTACACAATATCAGCAACATCCTCTGATATGGATATATCATTCCAGAGCTCATATGCAATTATTCCCTGATAAAGGAGCATACGCAAACCATTGTACGCCAATGCTCCAGCCTGTCTGCAAAGCTTCATAAACTTTGTCTCAAACGGATTATATATGAGATCGATTCCCACACTGACTCTGTCGTAAAAATGTGGATCATCGATGACTACCGCCTCATTTTTCGGTGCCAGACCTATCGATGTGGACTGGAATACCACGAACTTATTATCTACATTTTCCTGCAGTAACTGTCCATAATCACCAAGTCTCATGGCAGTCATTGTCTCTCTGCAAAAATGACCATTCATGTCCTCTGCTATCGTCTGTGCCTTCTCGATCGTTCTGTTAAGGATATATACCTTATCCGCACCCTTATTCATGCACATATATGCCACAGCTCTCGCTGCACCGCCTGCGCCAAGTATGATAACCTTTTTACCGTCAAGTTCCACTCCGTAGGACTCCAGTTCTCTGGACAGCCCCATCATATCTGTGTTATATCCCTTATAACCGTTTGCAGTCCTGACAAGAGTGTTGATCGCACCTATTGCCGCTGCCCCCTCATCTATATCCACAAGTGAAGCCATTATCTCATTCTTGTGAGGTACAGTGGCGTTCATTCCCAATATATTCAGTTCAAACGCTCCCTTTACAGCATCCGCCAGCCCCTCCTTATGGGTGTGGAACGGCACATACACTTCATTGATTTCCAATATATCGCTGAGTGTGTTGTGTATAAGCGGTGACATGGTGTGCTGAACCGGATCACCAAGCAAACCTAATAATCTTGTCTTTCCATTTATCTCCATATGTATCTCCATCCTTCAGTCTCTTATTTTGAACAGAGTCAGTATAACACAAAAAGAAACCGGAGTATATAACCACCCCGGTTTCTATATTTATTGCTATTATTTATACTATATACGCATTATGCAAATACATTCTTCTTCTCGGCAATGAAATCTCCAAGTGCCGGAACGTCTATAGTATTGTCTGTCAGGTCGAACAATGGATCTGCGGCCTTAACCTTGATCATTGTATATACAGGAACTGTCTTGCCCTGGTAATATACCTCCACAACGATGTATGTGTAATTTCCACCATATGGTGCATAACACGAATCATCAGGTGTAAGGGCTGTACCATTGCCATTTCTCACAATATCCTTTATATCGCCTGCAATTGATGTTAACTTGGCTGTACCAATCTTATCGTATGACTTAATCATCTTATCAGTATTCTCTGTATAGCTTGGTCTGATTGAGTAATCGGAATCATCGTAATCCAGATCATAGTAAATGTTAACCTTTGTTACCTTTGTCTTCTCCGGAATTCCAATCTTATAATCAAACTCAGGATCATCTGTCTTTGAGTCAACCTCACTTACATATACAGTCTTTCCTGATGAAGCAAGTGCCTCTGCATCCTTTGGAAGCTCATCCTCTGCAGCCCATGTCTGCTTTGGATCGTAACACTTGATAGTTGGCATCTCTGGTACTGCTGATGCACTGTTTACAATAACGTTGATGAACAGCTTTCTCTCATCATTGTTTCTTGTACGTCTACCTGTAACTGATGAATGTCCGGCACCACAATATGTGATCGCACCACTGCCATAAGCTGTAGTGTAGATGAAGTAAGCCTCCATTGCATCTCCAGGATCCGCTGCATACTTTGATGAACGCATCTTACTGTTCGATGAGTTATTTGAACCTGCAAGAGTATACCATACTGTTATGTTGTCACTCTCAAGATCAAGTGCAAATGCCTGCTGATGTGTACCCGATATGTTCAGTGATGAACTTATGTTGTATGGATACAATGTTACAAGACCTGAGTTAAGCTGTGTAGCCTTAACTGTCTCAGCACAAGCTGACTGATCCTGGTTTGAAGCCTGTGACCAGGCTGTTGCTGCCTTATATGACTCCTGTGCATATACATATGGAAGTGTAGTTGTTGCACCAGCCATATTACCATTGTAGTAAAGTGCTGTCATTGCAAGTGCACTTACATATACCTTCTTATCTTTTCCAAGATATGGCTGCCAGTATGCGTTCTTCTCAACAAATACATCCATAATGTTAGAATTCATACTGTTCAGTAATCCTTCGCCTGCAGTAGGATTATTTGCATATGGTGTCAGGTAATACAAGCTGCTATCCGGTGATGTATATGTCACATCATCAACTGTTCCATCTGCTGTGTATGTAACTTCCAGTGTACTTGTATTAACAGAAGCCTTGCTGTAAGAAACACTCTTAACGTTATACTTACCAAGCTTAAGTGGATTGTCATACTTAACAACATTGTCTGTTATATCAACATGGAATCTGTTCATTCCTACTACTGATAAAAGTGACTTTGTAAGGTTAACTGCACCTGCATTTGCATATGGTGACATTGAATCATGGAAGAAGAACAAATCTCCTCCTGCTGATACATAGTCAAGTATGTACTGACATGTTTCCTTCTTGAAGTCAACCTTAAATCCACCAAATGAATCCGATGGTCCAAGAACAAGTATTGAGTACATGTTCTTCATAAAGCTCTTACCATATGAACGTCTGAGGTAAGTATTGTACTTATCCTTTGCCTCAAGTTCTGCGTTCTTTGCTGTCACATAATCTGAATAATACTTAGCAAAATCAGCTCCGAAATCATCTGACATCTTTCCTGCTTTGAAGTCACCCTCACAGTGATTCATTGTGTTGTACTTTGGCCAGAATATCAGATAATAATCGCCTGTATCCTGCATATACTGAAGGACTTTCTTTGTCTCTGCATTGCTTGTCCTGAAATTATTGATAAATGTACTGTAATTTGTAGTTCCTGTATATTTACCATCAATATAGTCTATTGCATTCTTGAGATAGTTATCAAGAATCTTCTTTGGCGTTGCAACCTTTGCTGACGCTGCTGAATATTCTGTAAGTGCAACAGCGGCAAGGCTCTCGTACTCTTCCTGACTATGTCCATCAACCTTCTCACCCTTGGCAAGCTTCTCAGCCTCTTCTACCATAGTATCAAGGCAATCATACTGAGCATCTACTCCATCTCCTGTCTTGAATGAAGCTCTATCACTTGAAGCAACCACAAGATCAAGATTTATGTCATAATCCTCTGAAAGCTCATCTGCAAGATTCGAATAATAATCATCCGCATCTGTGTTTGTATCAAACTCATATACGCCGAATCTGTTTTCATGTCTTCCAAGAACTGCATACTGAGTAGTTGAAGCGTTATCAAGCTCTGCCATGTTTGCAAATACATTGTACTTTGCAATCTTGTGAGCTGTCTGTGACTCAATATCAAAGTAAAGTGTATCAGTTGCTCCCCATGAGGTTGCCGTCTGTCCCTCTGCCATTGTCTGAACCTGAAGAACATTTATCTCACTCTTTGATACATTATTGTTTACTATCTTGCTGAGACCTGTAGAAGAAGCAACTATATTGCCATCCTCATCTGTTATCTCAAGATACCATGCTGCTGATCCAAAGAATTCTGAGTCAAGCGCTACTGTCAGTGATTTCTCCTGACCATTTGTGATCTTGTCCTCAAGACAATAATCACCGCCGCCCTTCTCGAACTTTGTATTCTTATCAACATCTACAAACAACTTGTAGTTATATACTGACTTGTCACCATCAACCTGGAATGTAAACTGTAGTCTGTTGGACTTGATATAAGTCTGCTGTATTCCCTGCTGATATGTAACTGGTTTTGTAGTGATAGTAAGTCTTGTTCTATGTGCACTTCCTGTCACCAGTCTGTTAAGAGATGCTGAAGTTGCATCATCATAGACTACCTTGTAATTATAATATACAGTATCTGTTCCCGGACGCTTATACCATGACTGATCCTGTACGTCTGAGTCCATATAATCAGTTTCCTTGAACTTACCTCCAGCAAGTGACTGAACACGCTTTGTCCATAAACTGTTACCGTATATTCCATCCTTATCACTTATATACTGTGTTGCATCCTTATCGAATCCCCACAGAATATTTGATCCATTTGCTCCTGTATGTCTTGCATAGAGGGTATCTACCAACTGATACATTCTTGATGATGGATCGAGATAATAATTCTTTCTCTCAAGCTTTCCATCTTTATACCAATATCCCTGAAGGAGCTCAGCCTGTGAAAGCTTATCACCATTTGCATTTGTACCCTGCATATTCTCATATACGCTGGTAAGCTCATCACTTATGATCATCGGTCTGCCTGATGCCATGTATGTGAGAAGCTCCTGATACTTTGTATTTGTCAGGTCGTTACCATTCTCTGCAAGATATGTTGTTGTGTAATACTTGTCACCAACCTTTGGTGATGCAAGCATATTTGTTGATCCTGATATAGGTGCTGTATCTGGGCTATATGTAGATGCATTCATCAACTGACTGAGTGTACCTGTGTGGTAATACATGATGAATGTTGGGAATATCTGATATGTGTAACCCGGCGTAGCATTACCGATATCATTCTGTCCTTTGTACATCTCCGCTGGATTTCTATCCATAGCACTTATATCGCCACCGATATATACCAGATCGTATGTCGCTGCTATATCTTCCTTCATACCAATGAGCTGCTCGGTCGAAACCTGAGTGAGCTGAATATCTCCAATGGATATTCCATCGATAGCATACGCTATCTTCGCCTTGGTAAGATCAAAATCATAATACTCTGTTCTGGCCGCAAGCTCCTGTTTAGACTTACCACTTACTACATCAGATGGAACTGTATAATAGTTTCCTGTTATTTTAGTTGTTCCATCACTTCTTGTTGTATAAGCTGTACTTACGGTATCCTGAAGTGCTGCCACCTCAAGATCAATCGGATAATCCGGCTGAATCTCAAGTACCTTGAACTTGTTATCAGAACCATCGCGATACACACTGGCATTGATAACATCAGCCACTGCCTTTGCCGATGGTGAATCAACTACCGGAATGGTTGGATCTGAATCATCGCCACTGCCATCTCCTGAGCCCTTTCCGTCACCGGCCTTAGAAGAAACTATAAAATACTGTCCACTCTCGACTGCACTGCACAGATCCTTGAATACCGCTGTGCCTATCTCCTTGTTATATGTACCCTTGTCAATAAATACAAAGTCATACTCTGAGAGATCAAGCTTATCATAAGTACCATTCATGAATACTGCCTGGGTTTCGAGATATTTGTCATGCAGACCAGTAACATACGAAACAACCTTTGCCGCATCTGAGAAATCCAGATTAGTATATACAAGATCACTCTTATACTCATAATTGAGATCTGCATTACCAACATTCTCCTGGAAATCCTGATATGTAACTACAACATTCTCATCTTCTGTTCCTGCTGCGTCTATTCTGTATGTGTATCCTGATACATTGTCCTCGTCAACTGTCTTAATATTGAAATCATACTGATAATCAGCATCACTTCCGTCAACAAGACCGGAATTATCAGCTACTCCAACCACAAGATCATCATAAGAGAACTGGTCATCACTGACATCTCCTCCAACTACAACCTTGTAGCTATATTCAGGGCTGAGTCTGTCAAAGCTGTATGTGTATACAGTCTCCATAACTGTGTTGCCATCAGCATCCTTTATCTCCTGACCATTCTCGTCAAGTTTCGGAACCTCTTTCATCTCAAGAGGAGCCTTCATAAGAATATCTACTGATGTTCCTGCCAGATTAAGCTGTGTTCCATTTTCTACTACAAGATATGCATACATATCTGCTGCTGGATCCACTGCATCACCTGCATCATCAGTACATCTCACTGTACCGGAAACTGACTTTGTCTTGACATCCTTATAGTATGATGTTGCAAAGTTGACATTCTTAAATGCCTTACCGCCATTGGTCATCGCCTCTACAAGATCGGCACTGTCAATGAGATAAACATCAGCACCACTTGGCACATATCTTGAAAGACCTGTACCACTGCTTGAAGTACCATTCGCATACATATGTCCTGTCAGATCGCTGTTTGGAGCCTTCTGTACAGATTCCCATGTATTTGTCTTCGCATTGAATGTGTAATCAGCAGAAGCCATGTCTCCACGTGTAGCACTGCTATTCTTCTCTGTGATTTCACTGAACATTGCACTGCCGGCTCCGTCCTCTGAAATCACAAGTATCTTGGCATTATCAAAGTTCCACGACTTTCTGTCTCCTGTAAGACCTGATCTTGAACCAGCCTTATCATATGTGGAATCCTTGATATTATCCGGTATGTTACCATCAAGGAAATCAAGTATTGATACACCCTCATACCACTTATAGTATGTTCCATAGTTAAGGTAATCGCTACCACCCTCGCTGGCTTTTCTCTCTGCCTGAAGAATAAAGTCAGAGATCGTCTTTGTTGTCTTGTTTATATCAGGAGTCGTCTTGTTATCATCTGCCTCCTGATAAAGTGTCTTAAAGAAATCCGGCTCTGTAACAAGGACATTATCATATCTTGCCACAGCACCCTTGGTGATCAGCTTGTATGCAAGTGCACCCATTCTGTAATCATCATTATTTCCTGTTATAAGCTCTGGCTCTGATGTACACAGAGTTCCTGTACACAATGCTATAGGATGTGAGTTTGCTGTAGCATACGCATCCAGCCAGTTATACAGATCCTCGCTTATATCATTTGATGTGCTGGCATAATCACTGGCACCATTTGCCCAAATATATATGAAATCCGCCTGATTGAGGATTCCCTGGGCTGTTGTATCCATGCTGTTCAGCTCGCTGACTGTACAAGTTGTAAGAGTCACCGCACCGGCAGCCATGTTATCGCTTATCGTCTTATATCCATTGAACACTGCAAGTCTGAAATACTCACCTGCATATACATATCTCCAAAGATATGTTGTTGAATCGTATCCTGTCAGCTTCTTCGCATCACCTGAAAACTTGCTATCAGTGACAGTTTCCTTCAGCTTCTCATCCATATCTGCATTGCCACTATATGAATCAGGTACTATCTGGACGATTCTGAATTTGTCCTCTCCTGTCTGTTTCTTGCCAGCATCGTTGGAGTTCTTAACTGCCAAATCGATATTGGACAATCCCGTCAGACTTGTAGATGTACTTCCGCTGCCGTTCGCATCACTCAGGGAAGCCTGTGAATCGGAGTTAGCCAGTGTATAATTCACAAATATAGAGCTGACTACAAGTGCGAATATAATAGCTATAGATGATAAGACTATTTTTTTATTCTTAAACACTGTATTTTCCTCCTCTATTAATCCCACTCATGCTTCTTGAGCACGAATGAATTTCTGAGTCCAACTACACTTGTTACTTTATATTTTTCATTTGTTTTTTCATCCTCAAATCCAATTATCACAGCCAAACTGTTATCATCTGGATTTACCTGAAGCTGAAAGCTTGCCACATTATTCGCAAGAACCGTTCCCTTCTGAGAACTTGAATCCACATACTGAGTACATGATGAAAGTGTTGCCTGCGCTGCATTTACTTTTGTTGGATCACTGCTCTTGAGATCCTGCTTTGCTTTAGCAATGTCTTCATCACTCATCTCCTGTCTTGATATATACAGCTTCTTATCTGTCTTGCTGTATTTTATTGTACAAAATGCTGTTTTATCAAGCTCAGATGAATACTGTACCCAAAGGTAATCTGCATCTATAAATGTCTGCTCATCCTTTGATGCATCAACACCACCAAAAGTCTTTATATCAGCAATATCATAACATTTACTTTTCTTCTGTAACACTCCACTACCTGATACAATATTCTGAACAACTTCAGCAACTCCTCCCGCTGTACGGAGAGTACTTCCTGTTCCATTTGTTTTAATATATGTATCATCGGGAACAATAAAGCTTCCTGTAACCTTAGTATATGATGTTCCTGTCTGCACATACGCTGACCCATCAATTTTTATATCACTAGCACCCATCACTATATCTGCTATAGCATCATATGTCTCCGTTGCCTGTGTCTGAATCTTCTGCCTTGACGACTGCTTTTTATGTGATGCTACAGTCGTACTTATAATTGACATAACAGCTACCATAAATATTCCAAGTATAGCCATGTACAGTATAAGCTCTATGAATGTGAAGCCTTTATTTCTATTTTTTAATATCATTCTTCACACCCCCTAATTCTTTCCATATGTGTGTCCACCTGTATACTGATTTAAAGAAACCCTTCCCACGGTGTTACTGCCACTATTGTATTTGCAAAAACGATACTCTCCATATCCTGCCAGCACCTGTCCATCAGATTTTCTTATAACAATAACCTGATCTGTAAGAGGGGTTGTCTCTGAATCTGCATCATAGTTTTCAGCATAATATATTGTAACTCTCTCCAGAACTTTATCTGCTGTTGTGGAATTAGCTGTAAATGTTGAAGGATTTCCATCGGTACATGTACCATAGAAAATGTCATAATTAGCACCATTCTGTACTATTCTGATTGCCTCTCCAGCTTTTTGTGTCTTTGTACGCATCTCAAGAGTCGATAACTCACTATCAAACTTCTGCATGGAAGCTGTTGCCTGAGAGGCCCTGATTGATGATATGGTTAACGCACCTGCACCTGACATAATTGCAATAATCGCAATTACTATAATCATCTCAACTAATGTATATCCACTATCTGATTTTAATTTGCTTTTCATCAACCACACCTCCTATTCCACGTTCTTCTTCCAGTTCTGGAATACAAGAATATCTTCATATGAGATGTCTGATATCGATGCCCCTGTTACCTCTGCGTTACCTTCACTCTTAGATGATGTATAGTTCTTCAATACCTTTGTTGTGAGTGTATTAAGCTTTTCGTCTGTGCTCTCTGAACACTGTTCAAGAAGATTTGCAACAAATGCAGCATCTGCAGATATTGACATATTATGATCAATTATAAGTTTTGATCCTGTGATTATCATTCCTCTGAAACTCTTAACATTCTCACCAAATCTTACATTGCCACCAGCTATTATAATTCCCTGGAATGAACCATCACCATTGTTTGGTTGAAGCTTAACATCACCTGAATTAATCACTATAGACTTAGCTTCATTATCTGTCGCATTTCCAATCGTCTTCTCTATTGAAAGGTTCCTGCTAAATACATAAGCAAAATCAACATAGTGATTTAAAGGAGTGATACTGTAATCATATGAATATTCATCTTTATCCTTATTATATGTACTTGTATATCCACTTGCTGACTTGCTATAGCCTGCAATCTCCCACGCATTTACATCAGGCTTAGTTGCCTCATCCTTCTTGTTGAGAACTGACAGATGATCCTTCATATTTATATACATATATGAGAGGAAATTACTTGTAGTCTCTTCATCATTTGCAACTGAACTTCCTGAAAGCTCTGCAGCATCCGCCTTGAGGTCATTAAATACCTTTTTATTGTTGTCTGAACCCTTGTTACCAAGGATGTTAGTAAACACCTTGCCTGTTGAAACATTATCAAGCGCTGTAGCCACATCCATTGTGGTAGTTGTGGATGCTCTCAGAAACAGCGAATCATCGTTATTCTGATCTGTGACAGCACCGCTTGCATTTATCTTGCCCTCTGCCGGAAGAACCAGCTTAACCTGGAACTGCTCATATTTCTGTACATTATAGAGTTTACTGCTTATCTCATCGCCGTAATCCTGAAGAAGCTTATAATATTTCTCTGCAAACTTCTCTGCATTGCTTACATTGGATGAATCTTTTCCATCCTCAATATACAGATAGTAATAATCATGTCCTGAAACAGTCTGCTTAATTGCTGTTACACCCTTATCTCCCTCTGTAGCAAGATCATTGAGGAAATCATCATACAGATCAAGTATGTTCGCATCCGCCTCAAATGTCTTTGGGAACTGAAGTGTAACTGTAGTGATTCCTGTGTCAGGGTCAACCTTCTCAGTGTTGTTCACTACAGACCACTGGGTGAGGAACATAAGCTGATTAGTCTTCACATCAAGAGACTGTCCTGTGGAATAATCCTCCAGTGTGGTGAATGCATAATCTGCATTCTCATCAACTGTTATATTCTCGTCATCCTCAGGAACACTGGACGCTGCAATCTTAGAGAACTCAATGTATGACTTACCTGCTATATACAGTGAATTAAGTTCCTGAAGATCAAGTGTTGAATTCTTACCATTTACTATGATCGCACTGTCACTGAAGTGTGATCTCAGCTTATATCCGGTTGCCAGGTATCCCTTCTGTCTAAGATAATTCAGGCTTCTCGTATCCTGAGCATTGTAGCTATATCCAAAATAGCTACCCTGAGTAAACTTAAGACTCGCCTTCTCTGCGTTAAGCTCTGTATCATCAAATATGTATGCATCAGCAGAAGCCTTAAGAGAACCGCCATCCTTTCCACCTATGACAATATTGTCTGCCCAAAGCTCTGAAAGAGTCTGTGTACGACCTGAAAGGTTTATCTCTGCTCCATTGTATGCTGCAAGAGAACCTGAACACACAACAACATCAGAGTTGAGTGTAAGTGATGTATTTTTTCCATTTACAAATATTCCGGAATAAGCACTGCTGTCCTTTGTTCCCCACATTGTACTAGGCTTACTCTCATATTTGTTCGTAACCTTTGTCTCGGCTACATCGTTGTAATCCTTATTGTAATAATCGCTTGCTGCGTAGATGTTACCCTTTATCTGTGCATCCGTTGTCTTATTATCATTATCCTCTCCAACTTCAACACCCATATCTGCAAGTATTGCATACTCATATAATGTATTGCTCGCCACACTGCTTGTATCAAAGGATACATTATACTCAGGCTCTGTAAGGACTATATCAGTTGTGATCGACTGCTCATATGTTCCTGCTGTCGTGCCTTTCAAATCCACACTTCTCTTTACACATATGTTCTTAAATGTGATCGTATCAACTGTATCATTATCATATCCTGACTCCTTCGCAGTCTTCACGGCACCATTGTTGTTATAATACTGTGTTGTTGTCTTGCCATTAGCATCAGTATACACCAGCTTCATGTTCGTAGTATCAAGTCTGACACCATCAGGGTTTTCCGTTGCATCATACTCATTTGATATAAACGACTGGAGTGTATCTGTTACACTCTTCAAATTCTTATAATTAGTATCTGCAACAAATCCTGTCATAAAAAACTTCTTGAAAAGCTCGTTAGCAGACTTATTATCAAGAGTTGTATATGCCTGATTCTTTGTATCATACACAACAACCAATTCAGCCGTAGTTGTATAAGCTGAATACAGATGCTCGTTGGTGGCTGCGCCTACTCCCGCATACATCTCATCAAGTGCAGTCTCAACCTCGTAGAAGTTGTTAAGAGAATTCAGCTTGTAATACTTGAGCTTATATGTCATCATTGCTCCCATGAGTATTGCCGAAGCCAGAATGCACATGAATGTGGTTGCAACTATTACAAGGACGAAACTTGAGCCGTGATCATCAGTATGCCTAAGCTTACGCTTTAATCTCTCAATCATCTGTTACTTCCCCCTTGTTCCAGTAACTGTTGTCTTGTTTCCTTCACTATCTGTTAAAGTAACTGTTATATCATACATATATACACTGTCACTTTGATCTTCTGATAAACGCTCCACTGCATAATCAGAATTCTCATTGTCGAAATCAAAGTTAGCATAAACATTAAGATTTGTTGCCTTTGCTCCAGCAGCAAGTTTAAGTCTTACTTTGACATCTGACATCTTGGTATTCTTACTTTCATTTGTATATGTAAGATCATCAACATTGCTAACTTTGAACTGCTCACGTATGATCTTCTTGTATGTATCGCCGAGTTCTGCTGTTGTCTCAAATACATATACCTTAGCATCCTCTGATATTCCTGAATTGTCAACAGTTATAGTATCAGTTGTACAGTATGAACCATTATATATTGCAGGAACATACAGGAGATATATTGGAGGTAAACCATTGGTAAACTCCTGCTTGTATACTATTCCATCTCCATATAATGTCGTTGGCTTATATACATTGTTGCCTGAGCTCTCATACTCTGATCTGATAACTGAGACCGTTGTATAATCTGTGTATTCCACATAACACTCAACTGTATATGTGGATCCCAGCTTTGATATCTTGATCTTGGTATTCTTCTGAAAATGATCCTCATCGAAAGTTCCACCACCTGAAAGATAATGGTTATACTGAACATCATATTTTCTCAGAACATCAAGCTTAGCATCCAAGAAATACTGGTATGCAAGGTTGTCAAGATTGCTGCCTGTCGCAGCCACATTATAGGTTGCACCTATGATTATGGCTGACTGTTTGCTGTCAAGATTCCTGATTGTTCCTGACTCTGTTGCATTGGTCTGTATAGCTCCACTTCCGTCACTCTTAAATGTCGCACCACCATCAAGACCTGTGAGTACATATCCATTCTTTAAAACCTGATACGCTGCATCGTTCACATCTACCTGACATGTATATGTCTCAAATGACTTACCTATGGACACATCATTGCATGTATATGTAGTATCTGAATATACTGCTTTTTTTGAGTTTGGCAATGTTATGGACTTACTGGTTGAAGTTCCCTTTGAAAATGAGTAAGTCTTTGTTCCATTATCATCAGGGATATTTACATTTCCATTAATATCAGCGACCTTGAAGTTTTCCATAATCTCCTCAGCCTTCTCAACTGCATACTGTTTCTTGGTAGATTTTGTACCAGTCTTCGTGGCTGTGATCAATGCATTAGTTATCGGATATATCAGAATGGCAAATATGGCAGCAGCGATTATAATCTCTACTAAACTAAATCCTTTATTGTTTGATTTAACCATTTATTTGTTCACTCCATTTAAGTGTATGCATCTACTGGACTGTTGTTGTGGTCGTAGTCGTAGTAGACTTTACTGTTGGGTTTCCAAAGATGTTGTTTGTACCTGTCTGTACATTCACATCTGCGTGATCTGTAGTTCTGTCATCACCGTTTACTGCATATGAGGTTATAGTCATATCTCCCTCATACTTTCCTGTCTGATCGTTGAAGGCTATTGTCACATTATCAAGAGTCATTCTATAATCACCATTCTTGATGTAGTCGATGACATCCTTGATATCCTTGTAGTCTCCCTCGTATGTGACAGGGAATGATGCTGAATAGCAGTTGTAACCTGATGCTGTAGCTGCTGACTCATCTATAGTCACGTCAGATGCTGCTGCATCTGTTGAAGCACTTGAATTATCAGCAACGGTAACGTCGCCCACAGCGCCTGCGCCAAGTGTATAGAAAAGTGTCTCCTCCCCCATTGTTACAGTAGGGAAGTTGAACTTATACTTATCCTTTACACCCTGTAAATACATGATTGTGTTATCCTGATACAGCTCTGATGGAAATTCTGCAAGAACGGCCTCATAGTCTGCCTTGTACTTCTCAGTGTCAGCTATGTACTGCTGTCTGTTCGCATCCTTCTCAAGCAGGCTGTTATAATATGTCTGTCTCTCGTTGTACTGACTTTCAAAACTCTTCTTGTCATCAAAATTGCTCATGGCAAGGAATCTTATAGGAAGCACTAAAATAGCAATTCCCAATATGAATAATAATAGATTTCTCTGGCCCTTTGTGATTGAATCCATGATAGTCCCTCCTTAATTAACTGATACTTCATCTGTTGAAGTCTCGGTGTCATCTGCATTTACATCCTTGTAGATACATGTAACTGTAAAGTCGTATGTTGTATCCCCGCTCTGCTGATCCACATTCTCAGTGACAGACTGAACGAATGAATTGTCTATGCACTCTATATCCTTGAGGTTTATTGCAAATGCAGCTATATCCTCGTACGACTTCGTGTTACCTGTGAAACTAACCTCTGTTGAAGATGAATCAAACGCTGTAAGACTGATTCCCTTTGGCATCTTGTCCTCAAGCTCCGCAATAAGTGTTCCAACATTCTCATTGAGGTTCTCTGTGTAGCTGTACATATTCTGAGCATCCATGTATACAGACTCTGCATCTTCATAGTCCTGAACAATCTGCTCTATATCCTTGATTGAATCAATATCTCTATTCACCTGATCAAGTTTTGACTGAGCCTTATTCTTAGCTATAAATGAGTATGCTGTAACACCACCTGCAACGATTACTGCTATGATGATAAATGCAATAACAAGAGGTGTCGTGTCAACATTTTGCGAACTTCCCTTGCTGCCAGCATCATTGATTTCAAATCCCATAGGATCAAACGCCGCACCAATTGGAACCATGAGATATACAGGATTATAAATCTTAAGATCAATTTTAGGGTCAAATTTAATGTTGTACAATGTATCCATAACTCTGGTCGATACATTGAGCTGAACCTTGAACAGTCCATCGATTCCCTTTATAAGG
This sequence comes from Coprococcus sp. AF38-1, assembly GCF_003603945.1. Taxonomy (NCBI): domain Bacteria; kingdom Bacillati; phylum Bacillota; class Clostridia; order Lachnospirales; family Lachnospiraceae; genus Coprococcus; species Coprococcus sp. AF38-1. The sequence continues at coordinate 166,128 of NZ_QVGO01000003.1, read as the reverse complement.
GCTCCATCACCTGTGAGGAATACATCATCGATAGGCTTATCAGGATTTTTCGAAGTAAAGAAGTCCATAACTCGACCGATGTTGTTGATGAGATATCTGAACGCTCCTGTTATTGCGTTGTCGTCGAAATCTACCGTGAGAAGTCTTTCATTCTGAAGTAATGTCATGGCTGTTGTTGCATCCACGCCCTTCGCATCCATAACTTCATTCACAACAACATTTGTTCCGTATGGAACTGTTCTCTGAAGGAGAAGCGTGTCTCCTTTCACGATGTTAAGTACCGTTGATTCACTACCTAACTGGATTACCATAGTTGTCATAGCTTCTGTTGTCTGAGTCTTGATCAACTGAAGCATCGCATTACCAATATAATCAAGTGCCACTACTTTCAGTCCTGCCATCGCTGCGAGATCATAGTATGATCTAACCATATTCTCTGGCGCAGCAACTGCAAGGACTCTGAGCTGCTTGTTATTCTCTTCATCAGTAACGGTCTCAAGTACAGTGTGAGACACTACGTAATCCTCTATATTAACAGGGAAATACTCTGATGAGTTCGCATTAATAATTCCTTTGATTTTGTTTTCCTTAACGAAAGGTACAAGAACCTCTCTGTTAACAATCTTTGTAGAGGTAAGAACGAATATTGCATTCTTGTTTGTTATTCCATTTGCTGATAACTGTGACTTAATTGCCTCAGCTATTCTCTCCTTGTCTCTGATCACACCATCCTCATAGGCATCTTCCGGTGTCTCGAAGATTATCGCATTATGGATCGTCGACTGTTTTTTGTTTGAAGGTGTAACTTCAACGATTGTAATACTTTCATTTGTAATGTCGATTGTTAAAACTTTGTTATTACTCGCCATTTTAATAGCCTCCCTCGCTAATCAGTAGTTTTGTATGAGATTACTCCCATATTGCATTGAGTACCAGCTTACCGCTGTTCACCCCATCTAAATATTTTTCCAGACAAATTATATCTGGATAAAGGTCAACACTCTGTCACCTTTTTTTAGCTCACTCTCTCATATAATGACCCTTTTATATAGTAGAAAGTTTACCGAGAAAAATAAGTACCAGCTTCACTAGGTAAGCCAGTTGCCGCCATAAGTAATGCCATCCAGTCCTGCCGCATGTAACAAAACCGCCGACTGCAAAGAAAGAGTGAGTACAAAAGAAACCACATATCCCTTCGTATTCAACTCCTTGTATTAAATATAGCAACTGGGGAAATCCCAGTTACTATAGATATAAAAGTAGATCACAGCAGCATCTGGAGATGATTACACACACTGTCTGTACGAGGAATACAGTCTGCATAATCATCGTCCATGCTGCACTTATGCAACATCATTTATTGTTATCATTAACAATCCATAAGTTCACATAAGTAACACTAAGAGTTTACTTATATGCTGCGCATACGTCTGGATAAAGCTCTGAGTTATTAACTTTAATTGTGAATGTAGACTTATCAGAATTGATCGTTATGTCAAATGTATTGCCTTTATCATACTTAGGCTTAAACTTACTTGCACCAAGCTGACTTGTAACCTCAGATGTGAAAGCATCTCCACTTCCAAGCTGTGTTCCATCATCTGCAACATTATATGTAGTGGCATTACAATCATCATATGCAGCCTCAACTGAAAGGGCATTTGTAACTGCTGTAGCAATTGTCTGTGCATTTGATACATCAGTTGATCTTCTTGACTTTGCAATGTACTTGATAAGAGCTGGTGCAAGCGCTCCAGCAAGGATTGCCATAATAGCAATAACGATAATTAACTCTACAAGTGAGAAACCTTTGTTGTTTTTCTTCATAATATTACTCTCCTTTTTTAATTGTTGTTTGTTGTTTGTTGTTTTGTGCTATGCACTATATTAAACCGGCATCCTCGTTCTACCGGAATTAATCTTTATTGCGACGGATCATGCAGGTCATTCATGACACCATCCATGTGTACTTGTTAGATATATGCCATTTAATTATGCTTATTCAGGCAATCCCCTAACACTCTTTGTATGACAAACCTCATACTTACCTTATCGTAGCATCTTATACATTATCCATAGCATTGTACATACTCATAATCGGTCCATATACCGCTGCAACTATCATACCAACAACACCTGCAAGAAGAACCATAATCATAGGTTCCATAGCTGCTGTAAGCGCATTCGTTGCCGCCTCAACTTCTTCGTCATAGTAGTCAGCAACCTTGCTGAGCATCTCCTCTATATCTCCTGTCTCCTCTCCAATCTTTGTCATGGCCGAGAGCATAGAAGGAAGCATCGTCATATCCTTGAGCGGTTTTGAAAGCGGTACACCCTTGGACACCTGAACCTTAGCATCCATCAGGCCGTCTCTGATAATCTTGTTGTCCATCATCTTCGCAACCTGCTCAACCGCATCTATCATGGATATACCTGACGCCATCAGTGTGCTCATGGTCCTGGCAAATCTTGCACACGCCGTCTTCACATTCAGGTTGCCAAATATAGGTGCCTTAAGTCCTATGTTCGCAAAGAGCTGTTCACCAAACGGCGTCTTCTTGAAGAACTTAACACCGAATACTATCGCCGCAACTATGATTATGAGCAGCCACCACTTATACATGACAAAATCTGCCGCAGCCATCATCATACGAGTTGCGAGTGGAAGCTGAGTTCCCATCTCTTCAAACATACTTGAGAAGTTTGGTATAACCGCTACCAACACTACTATGATAACTATAACCATAACACAGAGAACTACGATAGGATATGTCATGGCACCCTTGATCTTGGATGACAATGCATTGTCCTTCTCGAAATGCTCTACCAGTCTGTCCAAGCAGACCTCAAGATTACCAGACATCTCACCGGCTGCCACCATGTTGATCATGATAGGCGGGAATACATCAGGGTTAACTCTGAGTGCATCTGCCAGAGTTCCACCTTTCTCTACATATGTACGGGCATCTGCTATAGCCTTTCGCAACGTCTTATTCTCGATCTGATCTCCCATCAGCTCCAGCGCGGATATGATGGTAACACCGGCCTTGATGACCGCTGAGAACTGTTTACAGAATACACCCAGATCTCTCGACTTGACCTTCTTCTTAAATCCTATGCCCCCCAGCGGACTGCTCTGCTCCGTCAGGCTCATGATAGAGTAGCCTTCCGACTTCAGCTTCTTCTCAGCTCCGTCTCTGTTAGGGGCCTCGATGGTACCTTTTTTGTTCTTACCATCTCTGTCAACAACCTTGTAATTAAATACTGCCATTGTCTCTCCTCCGACCCAATCTTAATATTCTTACGTTTTGTTCCCACTGCACTTTAAAAGCGCAATAATGCAACATAAATTATATGTAAAATATCTTACTATACCACACAGATTTAATCAACATTTAATTATTTGCACGTTATTTTTTAGACGATGTGCACAATGCGACTTGGTTATTATACCACATTTTCCCATATGGCAATCGATTATTCCATATATCTTACTGTCCGTTGATCTTCTTTCTCAGGTACTGCTGATCCTGTGCGTATGTCATAGCAACCTCTCTTGTGACGGTTCCTGAAGCATACAGATCATACAGCGCATCATCCATGGTAATCATACCTAAAGCTCTACTAGTCTGAATAGTTGACTGAATCTGGTGAGTCTTGGCCTCTCGTATCAGACTTCGTATAGCAGGCGATGCAAGCATTACCTCGAAGGCTGCAACTCGTCCGTTGCCGCTTGCTATAGGAAGAAGTGACTGTGAGATAACTCCCTCAAGAACCATTGCAAGCTGAACTCTTACCTGCTGCTGCTGGTTTGTAGGGAAGATATCTATGATACGATCGATGGTTGACGCCGCACCGATGGTATGCAGTGTGGAGAATACCAGATGTCCTGTCTCTGCAGCAGTTATGGCTGTGGAGATAGTCTCAAGGTCTCGCATCTCTCCTACGAGGATGATATCAGGATCCTCACGGAGTGCTGCACGAAGTGCATTGGCATAACTGAGTGTATCCATACCAACCTCTCGCTGGTTAACTATCGCCTTATTGTGATGGTGAATGTACTCTATAGGATCCTCCAGTGTGATGATGTGATCCGTAAGATTCTCATTCGCCTTGTTTATAATAGAAGCAAGCGTGGTTGACTTACCGGAACCTGTAGGTCCTGTTACGAGAACCAGTCCTCTCTTTCTCTTGTAAAGCTCAACAACCTCCCTTGGAATACCAAGCTGGTCAGGTCTTGGAATCTGAGTCTCAACTCGTCTGTACGCTGCTGCCATGTTTCCCTTGTCCATGAATACATTGACACGGAAACGTCCGGTCTCAGGTGAATCGAATGAGAAATCGACCTCTCCTCTGTCCTGAAGTATGGCCTTATGCCTGTCCTTCATAGTAGATCCAATTGCCTCTGCCGCATCAGCAGGTGACAGTGCCGGAACCTCAACCTCGGTGAGCTTACCGTTGATTCTGAGCTTAGGTGGTATACCTACAGCTATATGAACATCTGACGCCTTTGCTTCTACAGAGAAGGCAAGTAATTCCTTCATGTCTAACATAACTTGTCCCTTCCTTTCCCTTTTGCATTAATAATTACAATTTATATATAATCTCATTATATATCGTTTATATCTTACAGCTCTCCCATGTCCACTCCCTCGGCCACGGTCACTGTGCTGTGAACGATCTTGTTCATCTCAGCTATGGATGTGATACCGTCAAGAACGTGCTTGGCAGCTCCCATCTTCAGTGTGAGCATTCCTTCCTTCAGAGCCTGCTTCTCGATGACATCTGCTGTGGCTCCTGATGCGATAACCGCCTGAAGCGCTCTCGATACAGGCATCATCTCATACACACCGATACGTCCTGAGTATCCTGTGTCGTTACACAGTGGGCATCCCTGTGGCTCGTAGATGATGACATCCTCCTCGTCAGCCGGAACACCGAGCTGAACTCTCTCCTCATCCTCCACAAGTCTCGGCTGCTTACATGTGGTACAAAGTCTTCGCACAAGTCTCTGTGCAATAACTCCAACAACAGCATCACCGGCGATATATGACTCAATACCCATATCGATAAGACGGGTGATGGTCGAAGCCGCTGAGTTAGTATGCAGTGTTGACACAACCAAATGTCCTGTGATAGCGGCCTGTACGGCGATTCCTGCTGTCTCACCGTCTCGGATCTCTCCTATCATGATGATATCCGGATCCTGACGAAGGATAGATCTGAGGGCTGCCGCGAAGGTCATGTCCGCTTTGTTGTTAACCTGTACCTGATTTATACCATTGATGTTCGCCTCGACAGGGTCCTCAACGGTGATGATGTTAACATCCTCTGTATTCAGCTCACTGAGTGATGTGTACAGTGTGGTTGATTTTCCCGATCCTGTAGGTCCCGTTACAAGGATGATACCATGTGGGTTGCTGAGGATGTTATCGAAAACCTTCTCCTGCTCTGCATCGAAACCAAGGGCACTCTTCGGTTTTGTAAGACCGTCCTTGGATGTAAGTCTCATAACCGTCTTCTCTCCGAAAACTGTTGGAAGGATAGAAACACGGACATCAAACTCTCTTCTGTCAACCATGATGGTGATACGACCATCCTGTGGTTTTCTCTTCTCTGCTATATCCATACCGCCTATGATCTTGATACGTGCTGTGATACCAGCCAGTATGCTGAGGTCATATGACATAACCTGCTTAAGTGCACCATCTATTCTGTATCTGACTCTGACACTGTTCTCCAGAGCCTCTATATGTATATCTGACGCTCTCTGTCTTACTCCGCCTTCAATAATCTGCTTAACAAGGAGAACGATAGGTGAGTTGTCAATCTCCTCATTGCCCTCTTCCTCGTCACCGCCGCCCAAGGCGCTCGCCTGCTCCTGCCTGTACGCCTCTGCCGCCTCCATAGCCTGAGCACTTCCGTAATACTTATCTATAGCGTTCTTTATACCCTCCTCCGAGGCGAGCATCGGCTCAACCTGAAGGTTGGTGACAAGTCCTATATCGTCCATGGCCATGATATCCATAGGATCCGCCATGGCTACCTTGAGGATGTTCGGGTTATCAGGATCTATCTCTATAGGTATGGCCTGATACTTGGTGACCATGTTCTCAGGCACCATGTGTATAACCTTCTCCTCGATCTTAGCTCCCTTGAGCTCTATGTAGTCAATTCCCAACTGGGTTGTAAGTACCGTAATCAGCATGTCGTTACTTATAAATCCCAGATCAACCAGGGCGTTACCGAGCTTTCTGCCGGTCTCCTTCTGCTTTGCAAGTCCTTCCTGAAGCTGCTCCTCCGTGATAGCCCCCGCTGCTACAAGGACATCTCCAATTCTGATCTTCTTACGTCCCACGCTTAATCGCATTCTCTAAATACCCTCCTCACGTCTCTCGCAATCCTGCGCACAGGCAGAATTATCCAAATACCTAAAGCGTATTATATCACAGTATTTTCACATTTTAAACATTTTGTACATATTTTGATATATTTTTTTGCACATTTATCAGATTTCGGCAATTTTACAGGGTGGATAAGCACTATTTCTGCACAATAAACATATTATATAAGCAAGCTGACTGTACTAATTGTAAAATAGCCCGTCCAACAAATGTGCAGCCGGTACAATCAATTTACGGGAGCAGTTAATATATGGAAGCGTTTAAAAACCCACTAACTCCCGAAGAAGAAAAAAAATATATTGCGCTGTGCCTGTCCGGTGACAAGGCTGCCCGCAGCATTCTGATAGAGTACAATCTCCGTCTGGTCGCCCACATATCCAGAAAGTACAATTCCGCCGTGAGGGATCCCGAGGATCTTCTGTCCATAGGCACGATAGGTCTCATCAAAGCCATAGACAGCTACAGACCCGACAAAGGTTGCAAACTGTCAGGATACGCCGCCAAATGTATCGAAAACGAGCTTCTCATGACTCTCCGCCACGAGAAGAAGAAGGCGCGTGAGGTCTCGATCTACGATCCCATCGGCACTGATAAAGAGGGTAACGAGATCGTCATCCTTGACATCATAGGTTCGGAGAACGTCAACGTTCTGGACAAAATGATACAGGATGACCACCTGTGCCTGCTCCCCTCCTGCATATCATCGCTCCTCTCCTCCAGAGAAAGAGAGATCATATGTATGCGCTATGGTCTCGGCGGACAGTCACCTCTCACGCAGAAGGAGGTCGCCTGTACGCTCGGAATCTCCAGATCTTATGTATCGCGCATAGAGAAAAAGGCTCTCGGGAAATTAAGAGGATGCCTGGATTGACATCCAGACATCCTTATGATCACTCTTTTCTTCTCAGTATAATACCGGTCTCAAGCTCCTTATCAAGCTTCACCCTCAATTTCTGCTTTGGATGTGGCGCAGAGTCCATGCTGTTTTCTTCCTCGTCGTATATCGCCTGAACCTCGCACTCTATATTTGTTCCATCAAAGCCCATGGCTTCAAGCTTCTCTCCCACCAGAAACTTATTCTTCTGCTCAAAGCATACACAGCCATCCGGGGTAACCTCTCTCACAGTTCCAATATACGTATAGTTTTTTACATATGTGTTGCTATCATATATCTGTGATTCTGAGTCTGTCTTCCCGAAATAAAATCCCGTTGTGAACTGCCTGTATGTGCATTTGGCTATCTCTCTCTTGTAGTATTCCATGTTTGCTCTGTACTTCTCTTCTGACTCCATATAATCATCTATGGCTTTTCTGTAGGTTCTGGCAACGGTCGCCACATACAGAGCAGTCTTCATACGCCCCTCTATCTTGAAACTGTCTATTCCGGCTTCCATCATCTCCGGGATGTACTCTATCATGCACAGATCCTTGGAGTTAAATATATATGTTCCTCTGTCGTCCTCGTTGACAGTCATATACTCTCCCGGTCTGGTCTCCTCGACGATGGAATACTTCCATCTGCACGGATGGGTGCACGCACCATGATTTGCATCCCTGCCTGTGAAGTAGTTGCTGAGAAGGCATCTTCCTGAATATGATATGCACATAGCGCCATGGATAAATGACTCTATCTCCATATCGTCCGGTATGTTTGCTCTTATCTGTGATATCTCCGCAAGGGACAGTTCTCTGGCAGACACAACCCGCTTTATGCCGTGGTCATACCAGAACTTGTATGTCATGTAGTTCGTGTTGTTGGCCTGTGTGCTTATGTGTAATTCCATATCCGGCATAGTCTCCCGAGCTATGGTAAACACGCCCGGATCGGATACAAGAACAGCGTCCACACCTGTATCTTTCAGCTCGCCAAAATAAGCTCTTATTCCATCCAGATCATAGTTGTGTGCAAATATATTGGCTGTCACATACACCTTGGCATTATGTGCATGGGCATATTCCACGCCCTGTTTCATCTCTTCTATGGAAAAGTTGTCTGCTTTCGCTCTGAGGCCAAATGCCTGTCCGCCTATATACACTGCGTCAGCTCCATAGTCCACGGCCACCTTGAGCGTGTCCAGTCCGCCCGCCGGGACAAGAAGCTCTGGTTTCTTATCTCTCATATCGTTTCCTCCAACCATTTTTCGTTTATTTCCTGATACTGAGGCTCATTCCATCCCCTATATTGAGTATGGCCGTCTCCAAATGTTCATTGTGGGTGAGCTCGTACAGGTATTCTCTCATCCTTGAATGTATCGTTCTGTTTCTTCTGGTAACTGCAAATCTGCTCTCAAGGACATCTCCGTCCTGAAGCACGTTGTCGCAGAGCAATACCCCCTTTGGGGCAAGCAGCCGTATAGCCTCCGTGAAAAAATTGCCATACTGACCCTTAGCTGCATCCATGAACACCATGTCATAGCTTTCTGTCATCTCTGGTAATATCTCCAGTGCATCGCCCTCAAGCAGAGTAATCTTGTCTGAAGCCCCGGCTCTGACTATATTCTTCTTCGCCTCTTCTATTCTCGGCTGATAATTCTCTATAGTTGTTATATGTGCGTCATCATCCAGAAATCTACTCATAAAAATGGCAGAAAAGCCAACGGCTGAACCTATCTCAAGAATCTTCTTCGGCCTGTTCATAAGAATCAACATCTTGATGAACTCTCCAGCCTCTCGTCTTATGATAGGTACCCTGTTCTCTTCTGCCTCTCTTCTGATCGAGGTCACAACCTCATCGTAGTCTGTATTGAAGGAATTGATAAATGACGCAAGTCTTTCATCACATACCATAATTATCCTCTCTGTCTATTCCTCAGCACTGTCCTCACCGGAGGAATCATCACTGCTGTCTCCGCTGCTATCCCCCGAGGAACTCTTGCCATTTCCCGTTATGATCTCTATTATCTCCTGATTTGTATCGCTCGGTGCTATCTGATATGTACCAGGCTGGATATCATCTGCATATCCGCCTATTCTGACCTTCAGTATAAAAGCGTATTTGTCCTTGATGACCTCCGCCGTCTTAAGGGAATCCGCCACATCAAGAAGCGGCTCGTCCTGAGTTATCTGTATAGTTGCCTTACGGTTGCTGCCCGGATCCGCAGCCCTTGTGGCAAACACCTGATACGCAAAATCATACGAGTATGAGAAAGCCTTTACCAATATAAATAAAATACATACATTGATGAATAGTCCAAAAAGGAACCTCAGAATCTTCTTCATACTTCTAGCACTATCTAAAGCCATAATCGTTATTCTCCTTGTTCACAAATACATCCCAGCCAGCGCGAATCACCGGGCGTCCTCATCTATGATATCGAAATCAAGATCGTCCGCTATCTGTTCATATACAAGCTTCATCATTCTCACCAGCTTCTGCTCCGCCCTGATAAAGTCATTGACTATAGTATCATGGACTATGGAGTCATATTCCATGAATAGATTATTAACTTCATCATATGGATTGTCAAGCATTTCGTTATTCTGTATTTCATAATTTTTCTTACGAAATTCCATGAGCTGCTGAAGTTTTTCTGGTTTCTGTCTAAGTTTATCCTTGCAATACTGATAATTCTTGTAGACATCAGAATCCTTGATGCACGCATTCAATTGTCTGCTAAGTTCCAATGTATCTGTCATTTTCTCACCCTTCTACACCTCTGTGATTATAGGAAGGATCATAGGGCTTCTCTTTGTCCTCTTCCAGAGAAATTCTCCCATGTCATCCTTTATCACGGATTTGATCTTACCCCAGTCTGTCACGCCGCGGCTCAGGCATCTGTCGAGAGCCTCCTGACATGTGATCCTGCAGTCTTCCATAAGTGTCTCAGACTCCCTGACGTACACGAAGCCTCTTGACACTATATCCGGTCCTGCAACAAGCTGGTTGCTGTATCTGTCCAGGGTCACAACTATGATTATGAGGCCATTCTGTGACAGAAGCTGTCTGTCTCTGAGGACGATATTTCCAACATCTCCAACTCCAAGTCCATCCACAAACACTCCCTGTGCAGGAACCTTGCCGACAACGTCGAACTTCTCCTCACCGATCTCAAGAACATCGCCTGTGGTCATGATCTTGACATTCTCCTTAGGGATTCCCATCTCAACTGCAAGCTCTGCATGTCTCTTGAGGTGTCTATACTCACCGTGGACAGGTATTGCATATTTCGGTCTTGTGAGCGCATATATAAGCTTGAGCTCCTCACGGCAGGCATGGCCGGATACGTGTGTATCCTCAAATATAACGTGTGCCCCCTTCGCCTCGAGCTCATTTATAACCTTGAATACCGCCTTTTCATTTCCCGGTATAGGATGTGAGCTGAAAATGACCACATCACCAGGCTTTATGGCTACTTTATTGTGTATGGATGCAGCTATACGTGACAGCGCAGCCATGTTCTCTCCCTGACTTCCCGTGGTGATGAGAACAACCTTCTCATCCGGGTAGTTCTTCATCTCGCTTATATCTATGAGTGTGTTATCCGGTATGTTGATATATCCAAGCTCGGACGCCGTGGTGATGATGTTCACCATGCTTCGTCCCTCTATGACAGCCTTTCTGCCATACTTGTAAGCTGAATTGATGATCTGCTGTACTCTGTCAACGTTGGATGCAAATGTCGCTATGATGATCCTGTGATCCTTGTTGTCGTTGAACAGGTTGTCAAATGTTCTTCCCACTGTCTTCTCTGACTGTGTGAAGCCCTCCTTCTCAGCATTTGTCGAGTCAGCCATGAGTGCAAGCACACCCTTCTTGCCGAGCTCAGCAAATCTCTGAAGATCTATGGTTCCACCAAATACCGGTGTGTAGTCTATCTTGAAATCTCCGGTGTGGACAATAAGTCCGGCCGGTGTGTATATGGCAAGGGCCGCCGAATCTGCTATGGAGTGGTTTGTTCTGATGAATTCCACTCTAAATGCCCCAAGATTTATATTCTGACCATACTTTACAACCTTTCTTCTGGTGTTGTTCATAAGGTTGTGTTCCTTCAGTTTGTTCTCTATAAGACCCATGGTCAGCTTGGTCGCATAGATCGGCATGTTTAATTCTTTCTCAATGTACGGTATGGCTCCTATGTGATCCTCATGTCCATGGGTAACCACGAGTCCCCTGACCTTGTCCGCGTTTTCCTTGAGATAGGTGACATCAGGAATTACCAGATCGATTCCTAACATGTCGTCCTCAGGGAATGCCAGTCCGCAGTCAATGACTATGATAGAGTCCTCATACTCTATCGCAGTGATATTCATTCCAATCTGTTCCAGACCGCCCAAAGGAATGATTTTCACTGTCTCTTTATTATTCTTATTCAATTTTCTTATACCTCCAAATTTACGTCCTCAAGCAGCTCGTCAAATATCTTGATGACCGCCTCTAATTCATTTTCATCTTCCACAATATCGTATGCTGCCATCTCTTCCGTATCAGCTCCGTTGTTCTCGCGAAGGATAAGGAATGATTCATCATCCGCCTTGTCTATAACGAACAGATAATTCACGCCGCCAAGTGTGGTCTGCTCCACAACCGAGAATTCCACTTCTGTTCCATCTTCTGCTTCAAATATGATACTGTTGTCCGTCTTCCTGTTCTCTGCCATATAAACCTCTTAATACTTCTTCAGGCGTACACAAAACAAAGGCAGAAGGTCTGTGTCTATCACAGACTGCTGCACTTCGCATCAAGATAGTTCTGCAGTATGACCGCAGCCGCCATCTTGTCTATGTACGTCTTCCTGTTCTCTCTTCTCACTCCGCTGTCCATAAGGATCCGCTCTGCCTCCACAGTGGTAAGGCGCTCATCCCACAGAACAACCTCAAGTCCTGTTCTGCGCTCAAGATCCTCCTTGAATGCCTGGGTGGCCTCGCATCTGTCTCCCTCTGAATTGTTCATGTTCTTCGGGTAGCCAAGCACTATCAGCTCTATGCGGTCGCGCTCTCCTGCCGCTCCATACTCTTCAAGTATGGCCTCTATGCGGGCAAGTGTCTGTCTCAGCTTGTTCGCCGACTTTCTCTCTATCGTCTCCAGCGGCTGGGCAGTCATCTTGAGCGGATCGCTCACGGCAACTCCCACCGTCTTGGTTCCATAGTCAAGTCCCAATATTCTCATACTATTCTTTTCCTTTACACGAGGTTATTCTTGATGTAGTCCTCAAGTAAAACCTCAATGATCTCGTCTCTCTCCACCTTCATGATCAGGCTTCGCGCATTCTTGTAGCTTGTGATATATGTCGGGTCACCGCTCATTATGTACCCAACAACCTGGCTTACCGGATTATATCCTTTCTCGGTAAGTGCATCGTATACTTCTCCAATTATCTCGCGTACGTCCACTGTCGCGTCCTTGATTGGAACAATATTCTGTGTACTTTCGTTATTCATCAAATCACGTCCTCATCTTGTTATTATCTCATGAGCCAATTAACATTCCTATTCTAATATAAAAAACTACAAAAGTAAAGGAAGGTTTCCCCCATTTTGGGTATATGTCACATACACAAAGCTGTTCACAAAACTCTCCGGCATGGATATGTCGCCCACATCTATGAGTATATCCATGTATCTCTCCGTATGTCCCCTGAGATATGTCTTATTGTCCTTTTTTACAACCTCTTCCACCAGAACTTCAAGCTCACAGCCCTCAAACTGGGCTTCATATGCGGTCTTGTTGTCATGGGCAAGCTTAAGCAGCACATCGCTTCGCTCATTCTTTATCTCAGGGGCAACCTGCTCTTTCATGGCGGCAGCGACTGTTCCCTTTCTCGGAGAATACTTGAATATATGCATCTCATACAGATTGAGCTCCGTCAGATATCTTACAGTCTCTGCAAATTCTTCCTCAGTCTCTCCCGGGAAGCCCACTATCACATCCGTGGTGAGCGCTGGGGACTTATACGCCTTTCTCAGCATGTCACATTTTTCAAAGTATTGCTTGCAAGTATACTTTCTGTTCATTCTCTTGAGCACTGAATCACAGCCACTCTGCAGGCTCAGATGGAAGTGTGGACATACTTTCGAATTGGATGAAATTCTCTCCACAAACTCCTCTGTTATTATCCCCGGCTCAAGTGAACCAAGCCTTATTCTCTTGATTCCTTTGATTTTTGAGATAGCCTCTATAAGCTCTATAAGTGCTCCCTCATTATTCTTATCTTTGCCATATGACGATATGTGTATACCGGTAAGCACAACTTCTTTTATTCCTGCCTCCGCAAGCTCTGATACTTCTGCAAGGATCGCCTCCTGGCTTCTGCTTCTTATCCTTCCTCTTACATACGGGATTATGCAGTATGAGCAGAACTGATTGCAGCCGTCCTGGATCTTGACATATGCCCTTGTGTGTCCCACAGGGACATGGCCGCCCATCTCCTCGTACTCAGTCTCTCTGGATATATCCACGAAGTATTCCATGGCTTCATGATCCTTACCCGGGGCATTTTTTCCATTGTTTCTCACATTAATATAATCATTAACTATTTCTGTGATACTTTTCTTCTTATTGTTGCTTATTACTATATCTATAGCTTCATCCTGCTCGAGAATCTCTCTGGCTGACTGCACATAGCATCCTGCGGCTATCACTATTCCATCAGGATTCATCTTTCTGGCTCTGTGAAGCATCTGCCTTGATTTTTTGTCCGCAATATTGGTCACAGAACAGGTATTTACTATATATATATCTGCTTTTTCGTCAAATTCCACTATATTTGCACCGGCAGCCTTCAGCATGTCGAGCATGCTGTCAGTCTCCGCCTGATTGACTTTGCAGCCAAGTGTTGTGGCAGCCACAGACATTCCTTTTAGCATGTATTTTACACTCCTTATATTGACTTTTGTATTCTATAAAAATATAATAATGACAGTACATAAAAAACTTACAAGGGTTAGGAGGACTATTTATGACAGCAGTTAAGATTTCTTTAAACTCAATCGATAAGGTCAAGAGCTTTTGCAATGACATTGCAAAATTTGACGCAGAATTCGACCTCGTATCAGGACGTTACGTAATTGATGCAAAGTCAATCATGGGTATTTTCAGTCTTGATATCTCAAAGCCTATCGAACTTAACATTCATGCAGAGAGCGGTATCGATGAGATCATGGCTACTCTGAAGCCATACCTCGCAGAATAATATCTATTCTGCCCCGTATGTTATATGGATCTGATAATCAAAGAGATGCTTATTATGAAGCATCTCTTTTTTGTTGTCTTTTATCACTGTTTTATATTGTTTTACTGCTTTGCGCGACACATAACGACCTCTGCCGTATCTACAGCCTTGCGGTACAATGGCTCGATGATTCCTGTGAGCTTTGCCTCCGACTTCTCTATCGCAGAGAGAACCGGATGTGTAACCGGATGCTTTGCAACAAATGTCGTACAGCAATCCTCGTATGGCAGTATAGATGTCTCGTATGTTCCGATCTTCTCTGATATGTCTACTATCTCCTGCTTATCCATACCTATACATGGTCTGAACACCGGCATGGTGCTGACCTGGTTGATAACGTTCAGGCTGAACACAGTCTGGCTTGAAACCTGGCCTATGCTCTCTCCTGTTATCGTACACTGACAGTCATTCTTCTCAGCCAGTTCCTCCGCTATCTTGATCATGTATCTCTTCATGATGATCGTAAGCTCCTCATGAGGACAGTTGTCGTATATTGCCATCTGTACATCGGCAAAGTTGACAACATGGAGTCTGATGGCTCCTGAGTAGTCGGCCACAAGACATGCCAGATCTATAACCTTCTGCTTTGCTCTCTCGCTTGTGAACGGAGGTGCGTGGAAATATACTGCCTCCACAACAACTCCTCTCTTGGCTATCATATACGCCGCAACAGGGCTGTCTATACCGCCTGACAGAAGTGCCATTCCTCTGCCGTTCGTTCCAACCGGCAGTCCTCCCGGGCCAGGTATGGTGATCGAATAGATATATGCTACCTTTCTGATCTCCACATTGATTATCTCCTGAGGTGAGTGCACATCCACTGCAAGATCAGGGAACGCCTCAAGGAGGAAATGTCCAAGCTCGGCGCTTACCTCCATGGAAGTCATAGGATATGTCTTGTCATTTCTTCTGGTGAACACCTTGAATGTGAAGTTTTTTCTGTCGTATGCCTTTTCAACATAATCTATTACCTTCTGCTTGAGGTTCTCAAACTCTGTGTTCTCCTCAACCACAACAGGACATATTCCAACGATACCAAACACCTTTCCAAGGGCATTTACCACATCCTCATAGTCGTAATCCGACTTGCACTCAACAAATATTCTTCCCTGCTCCTTGCGGATATAGAAATCTCCGTAAGGCTTCAGCTTTCTGTTGATGTTCTTGCAGAGTATGTCTTCAAATATATATCTGTTCTTTCCCTTTGTGCCTATCTCGGCATACTTTATCATAAATGCCTTGTACTGCATATTTCCTCCTATTTCTTCCTCACATATCTTCTGAGTATCGGTAAAAGCTCCTTGCAGCACTCGACTGCATAATCTATCTGTTCCATTGTATTCTCCGGTGAAAAACTAAATCTCAGCGTGGACTCAAGCTTCTCAGGCGGCAGGCCTATGGCTTTCAGCGTGTTGCTTGTGGAATGTTTATTCGATGAACATGCTGAACCGGATGAGACATATATACCCTTCTCTTCCAGAGCATGAAGCATGACCTCACTTCGCACTCCCTTGAAGGTTATGCTGGCTATATGGGGCGCATCCCCGGAATTACTGTACACATCGTCTATCTGTGTGAGTTCATCTATAAGATGTTCCCTGAGTTCTCTCATGTGCGCTACATTTGCATCGAGATCTCTGTAGGTCATCTCGGCAGCCAGTGCCATTCCTGCTATTCCCGGTACATTCTCTGTTCCTGACCGCATTCCGCCCTGCTGGCCTCCGCCGTATATCACAGGCTTGACCTTGACTCTGTCCTTTATGAACAGTGCTCCAACGCCCTTTGGTCCGTGGAATTTATGGCTGCTTATGGACATCATGTCTATTCCCATACGCTTCGGGTATATCACATATTTGCCAAATGCCTGTATGGCATCCACATGGAAGAGTACATTCGGATTCTTCTCCTTTATGCGTCTGGCAATATCCTCCACCGGCATGACAGCACCTATCTCATTGTTGACGTACATGACTGACACTATGATCGTATCGTCATCTACCTCATCTACCAACCGGTCAACATCTACCACGCCATCACTTCCGGTCGGGATCCTGACAACATCAAAGCCCATATCCTCAAGGAATGTCAGCGGACTGCCGACTGACGCATGCTCGACTACAGTTGTGATGATCTTGTTGCCCGCTCTCCTGTTGGCAAGTGCTCCTCCTATCAGAGCCATGTTGTTGGATTCTGTTCCTCCCGATGTGAACACGATCTCCTTCGACTGAACCTTGAGCAGCCTGGCTATCTTATCCCTGGCATCGCTCACGTATCTGGCCGCATCCACACCCTTCTGGTGCAGTGATGACGGATTGCCGTAGTCCTGTTCCATTAGCTTTACCACAAGATCTCTCACCTCCGGGTAAACCGGGGTAGTCGCTGAATTGTCAAAATATGCTTCCATGTTGTCTTCCACCATTCCGAAACCGATATACGTCCGGCTTCAAGCTTCTTTCTTTCACTAATCTCTACAATATTGTTCTAATTGTCCCTGTCGGCACTGAACATGATGATCGACATAACCGCCAGTCCGGCCGTCTCAGTGCGCAGTATCCTGTGTCCAAGAGTTATACATTCCGCCCCGGCCGCCATTGCCTGTTCCACTTCTTCCCTGGCAAAGCCACCCTCCGGGCCTATGAATACCCCCAGACTTCTGCGGGCAGAGGACGGTGCTGTCACATCAGCGATGATCTGTCTGGACTTTGCAAGTCCCTTCGCCTCCTCATATGGAATTATATTCATATCAAGAGTCTTTGCCATCTCTATCGCCTGTGCAAATGTTACCGGCTCCGTGATCTCAGGGACGATTCCCCTTCCGGACTGTTTTGCAGCAGACTCCGCTATGATCCGGCATCTCTCGGTCTTCTTTGCAGCCTTCTTCGCATCAAGCTTCACTATGGTGCGCGCAGTGAATACCGGAACTATCCGGCAGACACCGAGCTCCACCATCTTCTGTACTATAAGATCCATCTTATCCGACTTCGGATATCCCTGAAACAGGGTAACCTCCACCGGAAGCTCTGCAAAGTTATCATTCACATCCTCGACGCGGCACAGAACCTCGTCTCTGCCAAGCTCCGATATACTGCACGTATAATCTCTTCCTCTGCCGTTACTGACAGTTATCTCCTGACCCACTTTAAGGCGGAGAACGTTCTTTATATGGTTAACGTCTCCGCCTGTTATGCTTATATCTGTTCCTATATCTCTGCCATCTACGTCTACAAAGAATCTGTTCATATATGATTATTTCCTCTCACACGCTGGTTCATACATGCTTTTTTGCGACAAAGCTTACCCAGTCATTCATGTAGACAGTATCTACGATATCGAAGTTATTGTCAAGAAGAGCCTGTCTGACCTCATCCTCTTTTATGTTTATAATGCCCGATGATATAAAAATACCATCATCCTTCATAAACTTCTGAACTACAGCCGACATTGGAATTATAACGTCTGCAAGGATATTTGCAACTACTATATCATAATTTGCGCCTATTGACTCTACCAGTTTCTGGTCTTCAAGGACATTTCCGCACTTGAATTCCACAGCCTCGGCAGGAATATGGTTCACATCTCTGTTCTCTCCCGCCACATCAACAGCGATCGGATCTATGTCTATACCGAGAACATGCTTTGCACCCAGCTTATTGCAAACAAATGACAGGATACCGCTTCCGCTTCCGGCATCGAGTATCTCATCTCCATCCTTCATGTACTTCTTGAGCTGGCCTATGCACAGTCTCGTTGTCTCATGGGAACCTGTTCCAAATGCTGTTCCGGGATCTATCTCAATAACTATATCCTCGTCCGTTGCATCCTCCGGCACTTCCTCCCAGGTTGGCTTGATGATAATATTGTCATACAGTCTGAATGGCTTGAAGTAGGCCTTCCAGTTGTCTCTCCAGTCCTCTTCCTTCGTCTCACTCTCGGTTATCTTGCCCGTTCCGACAGGAAGGAACTCTGACAGTCTCCTGATCTCTGCAGCCACCTTATCCTTTATCTCCTGCACGTCAAATGTATCGTCAAGGAAACAGGACACCTTTGCAGTTCCATCATTTTCCGGCATATCATCCGGCAGGAGATCGACAAACATCGTCTCCATCTCCTCCTCAGTGAGGGGAATATTATCTTCTATCTGAACACCCAAAACGCCTTCCTCTTCGAGGAAGGCGCTTATGAGGTCTTCAGCTTCACATGTTGTATCTATTGTGAGCTTCGTCCATTTCATATATTTTATACCTACTTTTTCTTTCTTCTCTTGTGATCGCCAAATGTAAATGGTCCTGCTGAATCTGTTGCAGGTCTTGTCTCTACAAGTGTTGCCTGCTCATACTGGTTTAGGATCTTCTTCTGCTCCTCTGTGAGCTTCTCCGGCACCTGTACAACAAGTGTTACATAGTGATCGCCTCGCTGAGTTGGGTTCTTGAGGTTAGGTACTCCTTTGCCCTTCAGCTTTATACGTGTATCTGTCTGTGTTCCTGGTGGTATGGTGTAATCAACCTCTCCTTCGATGGTGTTGATCTTGATAACTCCACCAAGTGCTGCCTGTGTAAATGTGATAGGCTCTGATGAATACAGATTGTACTCCTGTCTCTGGAAGTTTGGATGACGATCAACAAGTATGGTAACTGTAAGATCTCCTCTCTCACCACCGTTGATACCAGGCTCACCCTTTCCTTTGATTCGGATGTTAGTACCATTGTCTACTCCTGGTGGAATAGCTATCTGTATCTTCTTTCTGCTCTTTACATATCCTGTTCCTGCACAGTTGCTGCACTTGTATCTGATGATCTTACCAGATCCACTACAATCAGGACATGTCTGAACATTACGTACAACTCCAAAAAGTGACTGCTGTGTTGTCACTATCTGGCCCTTACCGCCGCACTTGCCGCAGACCTCAGGCTGGTGTCCCGGCTGTGAACCGGTTCCCTTACATACATCACACTCATCCTTCAGTGGGAGCTCAAGCTCCTTCTGGGTTCCGAATATAGCCTCCTCAAAGGCTACTCTGATGGTTGTCTTGATGTTTGCGCCCTTCATAGGACCATTTGTATTTCTCTGACGGCTTGCGCCACCGAACATATCTCCAAATATATCTCCAAAGATATCTCCCATGTCCGCGAAGTCAAATCCACCAAATCCGCCGGCACCGCCGCCGTTCTGGTCGAATGCTGCATGGCCAAACTGATCATACTTTGCACGTTTCTCAGGGTCACTGAGGACTGAATAAGCTTCAGCTGCTTCTTTGAATTTCTCTGCAGCCTCTTCATCACCAGGGTTCATATCCGGGTGGTATTTTTTTGCTACCACTCGGTATGCCCTTTTGATCTCGGCTTCAGAGGCTCCCTTGGTTACACCAAGGACTTCATAATAATCGGTCTTTGTCTCTGCCATAGCCTTTACCTTTCATCCTCTATATATTAAACCTCTGTGAAATCTCCATCTACAACATCGCCATCTGAGTAATCAGGTGTGCCTGCGCCTGTTCCTGCGTTTGCTCCAGGACCGTTCTGCTCATAGAGCTTTGAGAACAGGTTCTGTGCGCTCTCCATCAGCTTATCCTTAGCTGCCTTGATCTTATCTACATCTGCATCGCTCATGTTCTCTGCATCTGTGCTGTCTATCGCTGCTCTTAAGGAGTCAAGATCTGCCTTTACGCCAGCCTTGTCAGAATCTGAAAGCTTATCTCCTACCTCGCCGAGTGCCTTCTCTGTCTGGAATGCAAGTGCATCTGCCTCATTTCTTGCCTCGATGCCTTCCTTACGCTTCTTATCCTGAGCCTCGTACTCTGCTGCTTCCTTAACTGCTCTATCGATATCATCATCTGAAAGTGATGTTCCTGATGTGATAGTGATGTGCTGCTCTCTTCCTGTTCCGAGATCCTTTGCTGATACATTTACGATACCATTTGCATCGATATCGAATGTAACCTCAATCTGTGGAACACCACGTCTTGCTGGAGCGATACCATCAAGTCTGAATCTGCCAAGGCTCTTATTGTCCTTTGCGAACTGTCTCTCACCCTGTACTACGTTGATATCAACTGCATCCTGATTATCCTGTGCTGTTGAGAAAATCTGGCTCTTCTTTGTAGGGATTGTTGTATTTCTCTCGATAAGGTGAGTAGCTATACCACCCATTGTCTCGATTGAAAGTGTAAGTGGTGTAACATCCAGAAGAAGGATCTCGCCTGCACCGGCATCTCCGGCAAGCTTACCACCCTGGATACAAGCACCGATAGCAACACACTCATCAGGGTTGATTCCCTTGAATGGCTCCTTACCTGTAAGTCTCTTAACCTCTTCCTGTACTGCTATGATACGGGTTGAACCACCGACAAGAAGTACCTTGTCAAGGTCTGCTGCTGTAAGTCCTGCATCAGCAAGTGCTGTGTTAACAGGGCCCTTTGTTCTGTCTACAAGATCTGCTGTAAGCTCATCGAACTTAGCTCTTGTAAGGTTCATATCGAAATGCTTTGGTCCATCCTGGTTTGCTGTGATGAAAGGAAGGTTGATATTGGTTGTTGTAGCTGATGACAGCTCCTTCTTTGCCTTCTCTGCTGCTTCCTTTAATCTCTGCATAGCCATCTTATCGCCTGAAAGGTCGATGCCCTCTGCCTTCTTGAATTCATCAAGCATATACTGTGTAATTGCGTTATCGAAGTCATCACCACCGAGCTTGTTATCGCCGGCTGTTGCAAGAACCTCGATGACACCCTCACCGATCTCAATGATAGATACATCGAATGTACCACCACCTAAATCGTAAACCATGATTCTCTGCTCCTGCTCGTTGTCAAGACCATATGAAAGAGCTGCTGCTGTAGGCTCGTTGATGATACGCTTTACATCAAGACCTGCGATCTTACCGGCATCCTTTGTTGCCTGTCTCTGTCCATCTGAGAAGTAAGCAGGAACTGTGATAACTGCCTCTGTAACCTTCTCTCCTAAGTATCCCTCTGCATCTGACTTCAGCTTCTGAAGGATCATTGCTGAAATCTCCTGTGGTGAATACTTCTTGCCATCTATCTCTACTCTGTAATCTGATCCCATGTGACGCTTGATAGATGAAATTGTCTTATCTGCGTTTGTAACTGCCTGACGCTTTGCAGGCTCACCTACTACTCTCTCTCCTGTCTTCAGGAATCCTACTACTGAAGGTGTTGTTCTCATACCCTCTGAGTTAGCTATAACTACAGGCTTACCACCTTCCATAACTGCTACACATGAATTTGTTGTACCTAAGTCAATACCTATAATCTTACCCATTGTCTTTTCCTCCTAGAAAAAAATTTCATGATTGATTTAATTTGCAACCTTTACCATGCTGAATCTCAGCACCTGATCCTTGTACATGTAACCCTTCTGCATCTCTTCAACGATTACATTCTCTTCGTAGTTGTCATCCTCTACATGCATCACTGCATTGTGGAATGTAGGATCAAACTGTTCCCCGGCGCAATCCATAGGCTTTACACCTATGCTTTCCAATGACGTCATAAGCTGCTTATATATATTTGCAACTCCCGACTCGAATGGTCTGTCCTTATCCTCATCAGGAATGGCTGCCATTGCTCTCTCAAAATTGTCTACCACAGGAAGGAGCTTCTCAAGAACTCCCTTTGCACCTATGTCGTACAATTTGCCTGACTCTTTTTCATTTCTCTGGCGGATGTTCTCACACTCCGCAAGAAGTCTTGTGTACTTTGTCTCTGCATCCTTGCAGCGTTCCTTGAGCTTCTCGTTCTCCTCACGGAGAGCCTTGCCTCCACGTCTGTTCTCCTTTGCAACATGCTGTGGCTTTGCAGCCTCTGCCTGCTCCTCCGGAACGTCAATGGTCTCACCGACCTTGACTTCTGACTCAACGTCATCCTTTATCTCTGCTGAAGCATCTCCAACTATGGTCTCGGCTGCTGTCTGCTCTGTCTTAACCTTCTTGTCGGATGCAGTACTGTTATTGCTATCAGCCATTACATATCCTCCTATTCATCGTTATAATCTTATCTGTCTATCCATTGTTGTTAAATATGTCATCAAGCTCCCCGGTGAGTTCCTTGAGCATGCTCACAACTTTCTTGTAATCCATCCTCTTCGGTCCGATTATTCCTATCGTTCCTTTTGCGCCCTCCGGCATCTTGTATGTTGCTGTTACAAGGGAGCAATCCTTCAGGTTTTCATCGCTGTTCTCCTGTCCTATCAGGATCTGTATGTCGCTGTCCTGCTGGATCACATCCTCCACATGTTTTGCAAATTCTTCTTTGTCCTCTATGTCTTCCAGTGTTCCGAGCAGCTTCTCTGCGGATGACGTGTTCGCCAGCTCAGGGTACTTGAGTACATTCGTTGCTCCACTGGTATAAACCTTGAGATCATCGGCCTCATGGATCGCCTCCATGATTCCCTGAAATATCGTCTCAAGGATCTCTGCATATTCACCTGCCTGAACCTTCATGGTCTGTATAAGTTCAAGATTGATATCCTGAAGTGCCGCGCCCTGAAGGAAGGTATTTAGCAGAATATTAAATTTTAAAATATCTTCATTCTTCAGGCTGTACGTCGTCTTGATCAGCTTATTCTTGACTATATTGCCATCAACCATGATGACCGCCAGCAATGTGGCCTCATCAACCTGTGACAACTGGATGAACTTTACTGTGTTGTTGTACTGTGGCATCGTAACCAGTGTTGCGTACTGTGTGTTCGCCGCAAGCACCTTTGCCACCTGCTTGAGAAGCTTCTCGAGCTTATCAACTCTATTCAGCAGATTCTCTCGCTCTGTCTGATCCTCTGCTTTCTCTTCATCCCTGTCTGCCATGATGCTGTCAACATAAAACCTGTAACCTGCATCTGTTGGGACTCTTCCTGCCGATGCATGTGGCTGGCATATATAACCCATATCCTCAAGATCTGACATCTCATTTCTTATGGTAGCCGGGCTGACATTCATGTCGGCCAACTTGGAAATGGTTCTCGATCCAACGGGCTCTCCAGTCTCCAGGTAATTCGAAACGATCGCTTTTAGAATTCTGACTTTTCTCTCGTCAAGTTCCATACTCTCATTCCTTTTTGCATTTAGTTTTATTAGCACTCAACATATCCGAGTGCTAACCACTAAACATAATCTAACACCGCCGCCCCCTTTTGTCAACAAAATAACGAATGTTTTTGTGTTTTTTTTATGTTTTGAAGGACGGTCGTGCCAGTATTATTCTATTAAGAAGTCCGCCAGGATCGTGTTGCTTACGTCGATGCCTTTTTTTGTGAGGCGGATCAGGCCGTGGTCATCTTCGAGGTGGCCGGTGGACTTGTATTTATCTATGACGGGGCCGTATATGTCGTAGATGGAGTGTCCAAAGTAGTCGTTGAATTTTTCTGCACTCACACCGGATATCATACGCAGTCCGAGGAACATATATTCCTCCATCAGCCTGTCTGCGTCAAGTTCTTCTTCCACATTGCGCATGTGTTCTATTATATCTCTTGCCTTACCCGAATTTGCGACGTGATCTCCGAATGTCATGAGCTCCCTGTGTCTTGCCATGCCGTCTATGTAGTCTTCCAGACTGGATGTGTTGGTGTAGCGTCTGCCGTACAGGAAGGACGCTGCTCCGATTCCGATTCCTATGTATTCCCCGAGGGTCCAGTAGACTATGTTATGTCTGCACTCGTAGCCAGCTTTGGCGTAATTGGATATCTCGTATCTGTGGTAGCCGCCGGTGCCTAAGAGCTTATTTGTTATGTCGTACATCTGCCTGTCCACGTCCTCATCCGGGATCTGTGACAGCAGGTTCTCATCTGCTGCCAGAGGAGTTCCGTCCTCCACTATGAGGCTGTAGGACGATATGTGCTCCGGCTTACACCTTAATACCTTGTCAAGGGTGTCCAGATATGACCTCATGGTCTGTCCCGGTATGTCTGACATCAGGTCTATATTTATATTGCGAAATCCGGCCTCCCTAGCCATGTCAAATGCGGCGAGGAACTGGTCATAATTGTGTATCCTGCCCAGAGCTTCCAGCTCATTTTTCTGTGCGGACTGAAGGCCTATGCTCATCCTGTTTATTCCATTTGCTATATACTCTGCTGCCTTACGGCTGGTCAGGGTGCCCGGATTTACCTCTATGCTTATCTCCGCATCCTCTGCGACATCGAACAGCTTCCTCACCGTCGTCATTACAAGTGTGATCTCGTCCGGCTCCAGTATGGATGGGGTTCCGCCTCCTATGTATATTGTCCTGACCTTGTGGGTCTCTGCCAAATACGAGTAGCTTTTCAGCTCCTCGCACAGGGCTTCGATGTATTTCTCACGGTACACTCCATATCCCGACATGCAGGCTGCCCCCACCGGAAATGACAGGAAGTCGCAGTATGCACATTTCTTCACACAGAATGGGATATGTATGTATATGCTGAGCGGCTTCTTCTCATATGACTCTAAAACTTCGTCATTATTTGCATCGCCGAAATCCCGATCTGAATTTTCGGTATTTATTATATCTATCATTAGTATCCTTCCTTTTTATTTCAAATATCATCACCGCATGAAAAAAGCCGCTACTAAGAATGCTCCTGTCAGAATGCTCTCATTAACGGCTTTTCTACGATTCTATTATTTCTTATTTGATATAACCGTGTCACTGTGTTCCCGGTCTTTTCTATTCCTCATCAAGCTTCAGGACAGACATAAATGCCTTCTGTGGTATCTCCACATTGCCCACCTGTCTCATTCGCTTCTTTCCTTCCTTCTGCTTTTCAAGGAGCTTTCTCTTTCTGGATATATCTCCGCCGTAGCACTTGGCAAGGACATCCTTTCTCATGGCCTTGACTGTCTCGCGGGCTATTACCTTGCCGCCTATGGCCGCCTGGATCGGGATCTCGAACAGATGTCTCGGGATCTCATCCTTGAGCTTCTCGCACATCTTTCTGCCCCTTTCATACGCTGTATCCTTGTGTATGATAAATGAGAGTGCATCGACCTCTTCCTTATTGATAAGGATGTCCAGCTTCACAAGCTCTGAGCGGACATAGCCCTTCATCTCATAGTCAAATGAAGCATAGCCCCTTGAACGCGACTTAAGTGCATCAAAGAAATCGTATATGATCTCGTTCAGTGGGAGGTCGTACTTGAGAAGCGCTCTTGTCTCCTCCATGTACTCCATGCTCTTGTACACGCCTCGTCTCTCCTGGCAGAGCTGCATGATGGCACCCACATACTCTGTTGTGACCATGATCTCCGCATCGACAAATGGCTCCTCCATGTACTCTATGGTGGATGGATCCGGCAGATTCGACGGATTGGTGAGCTCTATCACATTCCCATCTGTGGTATGTACCTTATATACAACGCCTGGCGCTGTGGTTACCAGATCAAGATTGAACTCCCTCTCCAGTCGCTCCTGAACTATCTCAAGGTGAAGCAGTCCAAGGAAACCACATCGGAAACCAAAGCCCAGTGCTATGGATGTCTCCGGCTCAAAGCTGAGCGCCGCATCATTTAACTGAAGTTTCTCAAGGGCATCCCTGAGATCCGGATACTTTGCTCCATCCGCAGGATAGAGTCCGCAGTATACCATAGGCTGTGCCTTCTTGTATCCAGGAAGTGCCTCGTCACATGGCCTGTCCGCCTGTGTGACTGTATCTCCCACTGTGGTATCCTGTACATTCTTAAGGCTGGCTGTTATGTAACCAACCATACCGGCTGACAGCTCATCACATGGGACAAATCTTCCCGCTCCAAATATTCCGACCTCAACCACCTCAGCCTCAGCTCCGGTGGCCATCATCCTTATGGTGGTTCCCTTCTTCACGCAGCCGTCAAATAATCGGCAGAATATGATAACTCCCTTGTAGGAGTCATACAGACTGTCGAATATAAGTGCCTTGAGTGGAGCCTCAGGGTCACCGTGCGGTGCCGGCACCTTCTTCACGATCTGTTCAAGCACTTCTTCTATATTAATTCCATTCTTTGCCGATATCCTTGGGGCATCCTGTGCCTCTATTCCAATTACATCCTCGATCTCGTTCACGACCCTCTCCGGATCTGCTGACGGGAGGTCTATCTTGTTGATGACTGGCATGACATCAAGGTCATGATCCAGCGCCAGGTATACATTCGCCAGGGTCTGCGCTTCTATGCCCTGTGCGGCATCAACCACAAGTATGGCTCCCTCACAGGCTGCCAGACTTCGAGATACCTCATAATTGAAATCCACATGTCCCGGAGTGTCTATGAGATTGAATATGTACTCCTGTCCATCATTGGCATTGTACACGATCCTGACACACTGTGCCTTGATGGTGATTCCACGCTCCCTCTCAAGATCCATATTGTCAAGAACCTGATTCTGCATCTCCCTGCTGGTCAGAGTTCCGGTCTTCTCTATGATCCTGTCGGCAAGTGTTGATTTACCGTGGTCTATATGCGCTATTATACAGAAATTTCTTATCTTTGACTGGTCTAAATGCTCCATGTCTTCACATCCTTATCTATGTCCCGCGCCTTGTATGTGCAGGCTCTTTTATTCTTATACTTGTCTTACTCGCATTTGACGTTAATATAACATGTATGAGCATATAACTGCAAGTGGCAATATGCCACTTAATCCTCACTTCAGGAGCACCTTTGCAAGCATTGCGGCAAATGGTTCGATGGCGTTGTATTCCTCCTCCACCGTGTTAGTCTGTGCGCCTATCTCAGCCAGCATGGCGTGCGGCATGAGATCCATGTTGTACCGGCTCGTGCTTATGTATATCTTGCGCATCATGTCGCCGTAATTTGCCCTGCCCGCCAGATAAGTCTGAAGTGCAAATGCCATGTTGTCGACCTTGTTGTCATTGCTCCAATAGTCCACATCGTTGCCTTCCTCGTCACGGCACATGCCATTTAACAGCATGATCTGTGCTGTGGGCTTTCCATCCACATCTGTAACCAGATGTGTGTCATCCGGCACACCATCCCTGTGGAGATCTATGATGACCTCTATCTCAGGATTGTCTTTAAGTATCTGTGACACACCTTCCCTCGAATAATCATAGGAAGCGTTCCTGTCAAGAACCCCTGTCATCATGTCATATGCCGTGGTGTCGTGGTACACCGGTATGCCATATGTATCCGTGAGTATCTCCGCCAGGCGGTTGCCAAGTCCTATCACCGTGTCGTCCACCTCGCCCGGTCTTGAGTCCGCAAATGCCTCAGAGCCGTGGGTGTGATATATCAGAACTTTGTATCCGCCCGTGTCCATATCCAGCGACAGATCTTTGCCGAGCAGATTTTCCGCATCCAGCTCGTCTTTTTTGACGCACTTAGGGTATGTGGCGTTATAACAATATGAAAGGAGTGTATCTGCGTCCATACCTATATAAGAGCTCTTTATATCCGCCATGGCCGACACAGTCCTGGCATCAGCGGATCTCTGCGCAGCTTCTGTGGTCTCAGTGCTGGCAGGCGCAGAAGTCTCTGAAGTCTCCGCCTGCGATGATGCCTCGCCTTCTGAATCCGCATCCTCCGTCTGGTATGTCCTGCCCTCCTCGCACACCTCCCTGACCTGGGATTCCCAATAATCCATGTAACAGTACACATCCGGCTCAGCCGCACCGGGGCTGTATATGCTCCCGCCTGCATCTCCTGAAGAGCTACCATATATCCCACGGTACACCAGCTTCCACACATCATCAGCTATCCCTGTCCTTATCAGTATACCCGCACACACCAGAATCACCCACGCCAGTATATACACAGTCTTCACATGAAGTTTTCTGTCTGACATACATTTCCACCCCTTTTGAATATGCTATGGCCTCTGTTATCCATTATTCAAATATATGAGTGTACGTGCCAAATGATTCCCTGTATTTTTCTCTACATCGCTATGGCATTTATCGCCTCAGATATCGTAAAGCTGATGCGGCGCACTAGCTCGTCTATATTTTTCGGGGTCACAAACATATCCGCCATATCCTCGTCCAGGAGATTGCACGCTATCTGGTATCTCTGCTTCTCCGTGAACTCCCTCATGATCCTGCGCCCGTAGGTCTCGTTAAATGCATCAGCCACCTCATCCAGCGAATCGTCTATGATGGATGGAACGGAGATGACTGTCGGAACACCGACTGCGATCACGCGTCTGCCAAGGTTGTCTGAGCTCAGTGTCTTTCTGTTGTTGCCGACACCGGAGCCGGGGCTTATACCTGTATCCGTGAGCTGGATGGTGCATCCGAGTCTCTTGCTGCTTCTGGCCGCCAGAGCGTCTATTGCAACCACGATCTCCACGTCTATCTCATCGCATATTCCCCTGACTATATCCACAGTCTCTATTCCGGTCTGTGCCATGACTCCCGGACATATGGCACTCATGACCAGATCTGGCTTTCCCGGAGTGTCCAGGTGCCTTGTCACATACAGATTGTCTATGACCAGCGGGCCTATGGAATCCGGGGTGACCTGCCTGTTGCCAAGTCCGACCACCAGTATATTTCCCGCATGCCCCATGAGCTCCCTGAGTCTGCCCTCAAGCTCCGCCCTCAGAGGTTCATGTATGGACTCCTCATATTCCTTAAGCTTGGAACACTCTATCGTTATATATTGTCCCTTTGCCTTTCCAAGATTTTTCTCCCCTATCTCATCCAGCACATTTATGGTGGTAGTCTTGATGCTCCTGTCCTCATTCACCACCGTCTTCACCTTTACCCCAGGCATATTTCTCCTGTCGGCTACATTTTCTCTGAGCTCTATCGCAAGATCCGTACGTATCTCCCTGTTCATATGCGTCCTCCTTACATAACCCATTACATGTATAATAAAATACCCCGGCGGATGCATTTTTATGTATCCGCCGGGGCATTCCATGGTAAATCTTACATTACCTTGCCAAGTATTCTGTTGATCACTTCAGGATATCCGCACACCCTGAGGACAGGTGGCTCCCACTCCAGGGATGCCGTCTGATAAAAGCATGTCGACACACCGACTTCTATTCCGCCCTCCATCTCTGATGATCTTACGATCCTTCCAAATTTCTTCTTGTCCTTAACAAGTCCCCAGGCGGCTTTGTTGATGGTAAATTCCACCACCGGGTATCCTCCCACATATCCTGTCACCTTTGCGTCGTCCACATATGACAGCTCGTCCTTCCAGTATTCAACCGCTTCGTCTATTGATGCAAACATATATCTTCTCCTGTTTATTCTGCACTTTTTCTTATTTATTATGCTTTTGAATCATGCCGTTGTCAATTTACTCTTTCTGATTTTTTCGTTCACGTTTATTAATTTTTGTTTTGTTGCAATATTTTTTTCTTTATTATTATACTGTTATTTGATATACTGATTTGAAGTGTATATTAACGGCAGTAGTCTGCCCTTATTTAGAATTTACTTTTACAATTAAATAGCGGGGATCTATCCCCCAAGTTTTAAGGAGGTCTTTTTATGGATTTTACTAAGAAGGGAGCGGTGAAAGCTCAGAAGGAGCTCGTATCCAAGCTTCCAAGAAACCGGCGTAAGCTTAACATTTCTGTGTTTAAGACTATACTGGTGCTGGTGCTCGCCATTGTGATAGTCGGTGTCGGAGCCGGATTTGGAGCCCTCAAGGGTATTCTGGATGACACACCGAACATCAACGCTGACGCTCTCATACCTAAGGGATACAAGACAACTCTTGTATACCAGAATGGAAAGGAGATCACGACACTTGCCAATTCCAACTCCAACCGAGAGTATGTGTATTACGACTCTATTCCTGAGGATCTTGTGAATGCATTTGTCGCTATAGAGGACAGACGTTTCTGGGAGCACAACGGAATCGATGTACAGGGTATCGCCAGAGCATTTATAAAGGGTCTCAAAAGCAGAGACTTCGATGAGGGTGCTTCCACTCTTACACAGCAGCTTATCAAGAACAACGTGTTCAATGTTGGTCTTGATGAGACAACTTTCCTTGACAGGCTTGAGCGTAAGGTTCAAGAGCAGTATCTTGCAGTTGATATGGAGAAAAAGATCGACAAGAAGTCAATCGTTGAGTATTACCTGAACACCATATATCTCGGTCAGGGATGTTATGGAGTTGAGACCGCAGCCCAGACTTACTTCGGTAAGGAGCTCAGTCAGCTGACAGTTTCAGAGTGCGCTGTGCTCGCAGCAATTCCTCAGAACCCTACGAAATTTGATCCTCTTGTCTATCCTGACGACAACAAGACCAGAAGGGCCCAGGTTCTCAAATACATGCTGGATCTTGAGTATATAACACAGGCCCAGTATGACGAGGCTATAAACGATAACGTTTACAAGCGTATCGCTTCCGTATCTAAGAAGGAAGAAAAGCAGCAGAAGACAGAGGTCAACTCCTACTACACTGATGAGGTTATCAATCAGCTTCAGTCCGATCTCGTCGCCAAGGGTTACTCTGAGGACGAAGCCGAGGCCATGATCTGGTCAGGCGGACTCAAGGTCATCGTATGTCAGGATCCTGAGATCCAGGAGATTGCGGATTCTGTTGTCAACAATGCAGATTACTGGCCTGAGCCTGTATATCAGCTCAACTACGCTCTCACTCTTGCTGACAAGGAGACAAAGGTCCAGACAAACTACAGTGTAGAGAATCTCGAGAGCTGGTTTGCTGAACAGCAGGGCTACGATTATAGTGCAAGATATTACAGTGAGGATGAAGCCCGTGCAGCGGCTGACGAGTTCAAGGATGCCATGGTTGCCGAGACCGGCGACGAAGTCTTCATGGAGACATTCAAGCTTGTCATCCAGCCACAGGTATCATTCACTCTCATGGACCAGAACACCGGTCAGGTCAAGGCACTTGTCGGAGGCCGTGGAGAGAAAACTGAGAACAGATCATTCAACCGTGCAACTGAGGCGACCAGACAGCCTGGTTCATGCTTCAAGATAGTTGCCACATACCTTCCTGCACTGGAAGCGTGCAACATGTCTCTTGCCACCGTATACGATGATGCACCTTACTACTATGAGAATGGTAATCAGGTATTTAACTGGTACGGCGGATACTGGGGACCTAAAACTATAAGATATGCTATCATGGAGTCTATGAATATCATAGCTGTAAAGTGTATCACAGACGTAACTCCGCAGCTCGCATATGACTATCTGCTGAAGCTTGGATTTACAACTCTTGTTGAGAGAAAGACAGACAGCGATGGTCTCATCCTGTCAGATATCAACCAGTCACTTGCACTTGGTGGTCTGACAAATGGTATTACCAACCTGGAGATCACAGCTGCATATGCAACCATCGCCAACGGTGGTAATTATATAAAGCCTGTGTTCTACTCAGAAGTTTACGACCATGAAGGCAATCTTCTGATAGACAACAGGAAGCCTGAGAAGACACGTGTCATATCAGAGCAGACAGCATGGCTTCTCACAAGTGCCATGCACGACGTTGTAACAGGAGGTACCGGTTCAGGTGCCAATTCTTACACAGGTATGTATACAGCAGGTAAGACGGGTACCACATCAGGAGACTTTGATAACTGGTTCTGTGGTTATAACCCATACTACACAGCTTCTATATGGCTTGGAAATGATGCGAACATCACATACAGCCCTGGTTCTATCAAGTGCTATATGTGGAGAGATATCATGGATCAGGTCATCGAGAAGAAGGGACTTGACACATCGGCTACATTTGAGATGCCGGACGGAATCGTTCAGGCAACTGTATGTTCAGATACCGGACTTCTTCCATCGAACGGATGTCCAACAGTTACGGATTACTTCGATGCGACAAAGATACCTACAAAGTATTGTCCAGGTGTCAAGAAGGTAGTGGTATGTAACGAATCACACATGCTTGCCAACAAGGAATGTCCTGAGACAACAACCTTCATCTACAAGCTGAACGATGACGGTGAGTATGTCCTTGAGGGATACACCTGGGATGAATCGCTTCTGAAGGAGCATTGTAACATCCACGGCAAGAAGAAGGATACAAAGAAGACTACCAAAGCAACCACGACAACCGAAGATACATCGGAGGATACATCAGAAGATACAACAACCGAGGAGCCTACAACGACTGAGGAACCTACAACTGAGGAACCTACGTCAGAGGAACCTACCTCTTCAACGGAGATAACCACAACCGAGGAACCAAGCTCGGATGATTCAACCGATACAACTCAATGACGGAAAGCCCCATCATACAATTCAATGTATGATGGGGCTTTTTATATCCTGCCTGTCTTCTATTTCTATTTTGTCATCTTCGGCTTGAATATCAACGATGCAAGATATCCAAATATCAGTGCGGCCGAGCTTCCAACCGCCGCCATCTGGAAGCCTCCGCGGAACAGTCCGATAAATCCATCCTTATCAACCGCCTCAGTTATGCCCTTCCACAGATTATATCCAAATCCCGTGAGCGGCACCGACGCTCCGCACTGCGCGAAGTCCAGAAGCGGCTTATATATTCCAAGCGCTCCAAGTACAACACCTGTGCATACAAGTATGACCATTATTCTTCCCGGAAGAAGCTTTGTCTTGTCCATCAATATCTGGGCAAGAACACATATTATTCCGCCAACCACAAACGCTTTTACATAATCCATTTACATCTACTCTCCTTTCCTGCCATGATGCTCTATCATGACCGCATGGGCGATTCCGGGTATGGTCTGCCCCTCGTTGTAGCTCACAGTTGATAGCAGCGCTCCCGTTGGAACAAACAGCACTCTCTTCCACTCTCCAGAGCTGACCTTCTTCAATATATATCCGGCAAGAACAGTTGCTGAACAGCCACAGCCCGAACCGCCAGAGTGGGTATCCTGCTCCTCATTGTCAAATATCTCTATACCGCAGTCCATATGATTTGCGGATATATCCACATTGTTCATGCCCAGCAGATCCTCCAGTATCTTCTTGCCTACCTTGCCAAGATCACCGGTTATTATCCTGTCATAGTATGATGGCTTTATGCCAAAGTCCTGAAGATTCTGATATATGACAGCAGCCGCAGCGGGTGCCATACACGCTCCCATATTGAGAGAATCCTTCACTCCGTAATCTACTATCTGCCCTGTGGTTACTCCCTGGATACACACATCTGACTCTCTGTCTGACACCACAAAGGCACCACTTCCCGTAACCGTCCAGGTAGCCGACAGGGGACGCTGATTTCCATATTCCAAGGGAAAACGAAACTGCTTCTCTGCACTTCCATAGTGGCTTGACGCCTCTGCGATAACGTTGTCCGCATATCCCGCCGCCACAGTCATGGATGCAAGTGACAGCGCTTCTCCGCACGTCGAGCACGCGCCGTACAGACCGAACACCGGTATCTCCATATCCTTGATTCCAAATGTCGACGCTATGAGCTGTCCCAGCAGATCCCCGGCAAATATATACCTTATATCCTGCTTGACTATTCCCGCCTTCTGTATGGCAAGGTTCACGGCCTGACGCACCATCTCGCTCTCGCCTTCCTCCCAGGAATCCTTGCCGAAGGTTGCATCCTCACTCACTCTGTCAAAATATCTCGCCATGGGGCCGTCTATCTCCTTCGGCCCCGCCACCGCTGCTGCCCCCAGTATATATGGGGGATTGCCAAATTTTATGCTCTGTTTACCTTTTTTCTCATTCATATCATGCAACTCCCTTATATGGATAAATGTAACTGTTACTATAATTCCCTTATGCACCGCAGATTATAATGGTAGTATTTGTTAACATCAGCACTGGACAAATTCATTTATTTGCTTTAACATTACTAAAGCTGCTTTACAAAGAAAAAGGAATGGAGAATCGCCGTGGAATTTACAAAGGAATACTGGATAAACTGTTTTAGCAGATGTGTCAGATATGCTACGACTTTTTTCAAATGGATAGTTTTTTCACTGATAATGGGAACGATATGCGGGCTTGTCGGAACAGCTTTTCATATATGCGTAGAGTACGCCACCGGCTTCCGTGAGAACAATCATATGATAATATATTTTCTGCCGCTTGCGGGAATCGTGATCGTATTTATATACAGGATCTGTGGAATAAGACATTCCAAGGGAACCAATCTTGTCATCGGTTCCATAAGAAGCGTGGAGGATGAGATTCCCTCCCGTATGGCACCACTGATCTTTATATCGACGGTCATCACACATCTCTTCGGAGGTTCCTCAGGAAGGGAGGGCGCCGCCCTTCAGATAGGTGGAAGCATCGGTGTCTCTATAGGCAAGCTGTTCAAGCTGGATGACAGCGACAAGCATATACTCACACTTTGCGGCATGAGCGCTGTCTTCTCAGCACTGTTTGGAACCCCAATTACTGCCGCGCTGTTCAGTATGGAGGTCATAAGCATCGGTATCCTCTACTACTGCGCATTTGTGCCTTGTCTGTTCTCGTCAGTCATCGCATACGCAATAACGAAAAAGCTTCACGTTGTACACGACCACTACAATATAGCCGGCATGCCGACATCCGTGGATGTGCCTTTGGTGATCAAGGTCATCGGTCTGGCTATCCTGTGCGCAGTGCTCAGCAGTCTGTTCTGTATATTCATGAACATTGTGCACAAGCTTTTCCGCAAATATTTCAAGAACCAGTATGTGCGCGTATTCGCAGGAGGCGTGATGCTCGTCCTGCTCAACATAATACTCAACACCACCGACTACAACGGAACCGGTATGAACATCATCGCCCAGGCGCTCAACGGAGAGGCAAAACCAACGGCTTTCCTTCTCAAGGCGCTGTTCACCGCCATAACAATAGGCTGTGGATTCCGAGGCGGTGAGATCGTTCCATCGTTCTTCGTCGGTGCCACATTTGGATGCGTCATGGGTGGACTCATGGGACTCGACCCGGGCTTTGCCGCTGCCCTCGGAATGGTGTGCTTCTTCTGTGGCGTGGTAAACTGTCCTCTTACATCTCTGTTCCTGAGCATAGAGCTGTTCGGAGCGCACGGAATACTTCTGTTCACCATAGGATGTGCCGTCAGCTACATGCTGTCCGGCTATTACAGCCTGTACAACGAGCAGAAGATCATCTACTCCAAGCTCCGCCCTCACTATGTCAATCTCTACACCAACCAGGAGATAAAGACCAAGGAACCGGGATTTCTGGAAGGCCTTATAAGGATCAGGGAGGACGACTCAGACGACATTGAGGAGTAGCCGGCAGGCTACTCTTCCTGAGTATCTTACTCAGACTCAGTCGTCTTCTTATCTGTGTCTGAGCTGTCACTCTTATCTTTGTTCTGATCCTTATCTTTGTCTTTATCCTTGTCCTTGTCCTTTGGAAGCTTTCCTACCTTGTACACCTCGTCACGCTTAGAGTACACGCTTATCGCCTCAGGATTGTCCGATAGGACATTTCCATCGCCGTCATACACTCTTCTGTAGGACTGCACTGTAAGGCCCTCTATTCCCACTGTGTCAAGCACCTGCTCATCCTTGCCAAGACTCTTGTCCAGCTCATACTTGGTCTCATATGGCTCTGTCTCAACGGTCTCCGTGTAGAGCTCCACGCTGAACGGCTCCGTGATGGTGCCCCATATCGTACATGATGTGGAATATCCATCGTAGCTTGTGCTTATCTTTATCGGGTAATCCGTGTCATTTGTAAATACAAAGTCACATCCGCCCCACGCCACAGTGGCGTCAAGTCCCGCAGGAACATACGATGAAGGGTATGGATGACAATGTCTCTCATCTATCTCGAGATTCGCATACAGGCACGCCATGTACATGGTGGATGACACCTGACATATTCCACCGCCCATATCCATGACTGACTGTCCGTCAGCATATGATGGGCCCGGAAGGAAGCCTCTCTCCTCGGTGAGCTCTCCGACTCCGAGGTTATATGAAAATGACTCTCCCGGCATGAGTATGGTTCCATCGCAATACTGCGCCGCCAGCTTGACATTTGTCTTTCTGTTCTCCGAACCCTCAACCTCTGTGCTGTATGAACTCATCTCGTCTCTGAACAGCAGCTTCCTGTATCCTTCCGTACTCATATCCGCCGGGGTGTATGTGAGCGGGATGCTCACATCCGTTCCCTTCTTGGCAGATTCAAGGCTCTTCTTTGCCGCCTCCAGATCAAAGTCCACACCGTCCTTGGCCTCAACTACCTCGTAGTTCTTGTCCGGGTCAAGCGTTGGATTCTGCGGCTCACAATGTACCTTTTTGTATACCTCGTCCAGATCCACGTCAGCAGACACGACAGGACATTCCACCACAGTGCCATAGTCTCCTTTTGCTATCTGCTTCTTTATGCGGGTTACCAGCTTGTCTGTGTCTATCCTGTAGCTGCCCTTTCCCTTTGTCACAATGAGGTTCTTGTCCTCTATCCTGTATCCATCCTCTATATCCAGATCAACCTTCATCATATCACTGCTCTCGATGGCGGTCGTTATGATGCCGCTGTCGCCTATATATGGATAAATATCATAGCTGCTTCCAAGTGTCCATGATTCCAGAAGCCCATAGCCTCTTCTCCAGAAGCTGTGTGAGTCATCCTGTATCTTCTGCACAGACTTCTCAGAATCCATATCCAGCGCCGCCGACACATCCAGGGTGTAAATCTTATCATCCAGCTTCACCTGTATGCCCACACTGCTGTAATCGCGTCTGAACTGGTCATTTATGCTCTTTGCCGCCTCCGCAGTTTTCATTCCGCCAACGTCTAATCCGTTTATGGTGGTCTTTTTGTACAGCTTTCTGTTACCCACACACGCACATATTAGCGCATAAAATATCACCATGAACACCGCCGTGAGTATCCAGCTTATCACTCTGTATCGCTGCTGTCTCTTCCCACGCTGCTCAGATGCACGCCGTCCTGAACGTCCTGAAGCTCTCTGCCTGTTCTGCGCAAGTCTCTTTTCAGTTGTATGTCCGTTTCTTCTTTCGTCTGCCATCTACATTCCCCTCATCCTGTAGAATAGATATTCCTTTGCAAGCTCCGAGTATAGCTGCTGTACAGTCCACTCCCTGTTGCTCCGTGTCACGACCGACTTCAGCCTTACTGCCGGAAGCCCGGTCTTCTTATACCTTTCAAGAAATATATCAAGTTCTTTGCTGCTCACTCCGTCAAATATGAGCATATCCATACTGAGATCTTCCGTCTGTCCGGTCTCATCTCCACAGCCAGATATGTCAGCCGTGTCGCACAGACTTCCGACCTTCATACCATAATGCTTTCTCTGAATGTCAACGCACTCCGCACCTATGGCACTGCATATATCCTGTACTGCACTCTTCTGCTCAGGTGCCAGATTGACTGTCATAAGCCTCTTCATGTCAGCATTTCTCCTGTCTTTCTTCTTTTGTCCAAATCTATACCCATTATGTTATTTTTTCAAATATTGTCAACCGATGTGGGGAAAATATGTTGATTTTTAATTTAATAAACCCCATTTCACCATATTGAGACTATCCAATATATAACACCGAGCAGCCAGCTTGTAAATATACCGTACAGTATAACAGGCCCCGCTATGGTGAACGCCTTCACGCCCTTTCCGAACACTTCACCCTCAGTCTGGAATTCCACTATGGGCGCACACACACCATTTGCAAATCCTGTGATCGGCACAAGTGCTCCGGCACCGCCGTACTTTGCTATCTTCTTGTAGAGATTCAGACTTGTGAGGATGACACTTGCGAGGACGAGTATCAGCGATACATACGCATACGCCTCATCCTCCTTCACATCAAAGTGTACCAGCAGGTCAAATATCCCCTGCCCTATCGTACAGATCACACCGCCCACAAGAAACGCCCACAGGCAATTTCTCGGAACGCTTGATGTAGGTGTCACAAGCTCCACATATTCATTGTAATCGCTCTCTGTAGGTTCAAATTTCATAGCAAATACCTCCATTTCACACAAAATAATTTTGACTTTATCACATGCCCAAAACGACACTCAGCACCGAGCCCACCAGTTTTCCCGCAGCAAGGCCGTATATGACATAAGGGAGATTCCTTCTCACACTGAATCTTCTGGCCGCGATCGGTATGACATTCAACACCTCCGTAAGTGCCCCCGCCAGGCATCCCACAAATATCCCTCCGAACAGACATATGATGGTATATCCCACCCATGTCACCGGAACCGATATTTTGAATACATATATCAGATTTGCCAGTGCCGCACCATATGCCAGCAGACACTCTATGAGCAGATAATGCCTTGCCCCCTTTACATTCTCAAGGAGCTTGGGGAATATTCCTATCATGGATATAAATGCAAAATACCCGCCCGATATGGCCACACCGCTGGCAAAGCAGGCGATGGCAAGCATAGCGTATCTAATCAGCATCTCTCTCCGCCTTCTTTCTGGAGGCATCCGTTATGACTGTCTGGTTGACCTCCTGTTCATACTGTCTCATCTGAACCTGAAGCGGTGTAGGATCATCTGAGAATTTTTTCTTTGCACCGTGATTGAAAAATACGATTATACCGATGAAGAGCCCCAGGGAATATGCTATTCCCGCCACAGGATAGGCATCCCTGCCCTGCCCCACAAATATGTTGTGCATGACGTCAAGCTGTCCAACCATATTGACATCCGAGTTGTACGACATGATGGAAAAGCCTGCTCCGAAAAATGCGATGAAGCATATCATCAGAAATTTGAAGAACTGCTTTACTTTGTCGCTGGTGTCATATGTCCTGTAATACACAACCACGTCCGTTGCCCCTATGGTCTGTGTCTGGCAGTCCGGGTAGTGCTCCTGTATCACCTGCAGAATGTACATCACCGATATGACCTGCTGCTCCCTGCTGCCGGAAAAGCTCATGAGCTCCAGCTTCTCAACGCCGTATTTTATATCGGGATTCGGACTCAGCACCGTCGCCACATCCTTTATTTTGACCTTTCTCTTCTCCGCCAGGCAGCTCTCCGACAGTTTCAAATACAAAAGTTCAGCCATATACATGTCCCCTGTTCTTATATTCTAAGAATAGTCTGTCCATGTATATGGCTGATATTACTCCAATATTTTCCATCTGAGTCTTCCGAGTATCTTTTTCTCAAGCCGGCTCACCTGCACCTGGCTCATGCCAAGGATCTGACCTGTCTGTCCCTGCGTCTTGTCCTGAAAATACCTCAGCACCACAAGTTTTCTCTCGTCCGGCGTGAGCGTGTCCAGGAGCTGCGATACACACAGCCTGTCCACGATGCGGTCTCCATCTTCCGTGCCGCATATCTCTGCGTGAAGATCATCTATGCATGTCACATCCGATGCCGCGTCCATCGCCATCACAAGCTCTTCAGGTGTCGCTCCTATAGCCTCACATATCTCCTCCATTCCCGGCTCAGTCCCTCTGTTTTTTTCGACCTCATGTCTGTATCTGTCTGCCCTGTAGTATATCGTTTTAAGATTTCTGCTGACCTTCACCATTCCGTCATCCCTGAGAAAGCGTCTAATCTCCCCCTGAATGAGCGGAACCGCATACGTTGACAGTTTTACCTCATAGTCCATATCAAACCTGTCTATGGCCTTTACAAGGCCTATAAGCCCTATCTGTATAAGGTCCTCAAGTTCCTGTCCTCTCCCCACATATCTTCTGGCAACGCTGACCACCAGTCCCATATTGTCCGTCACAAGTTTATCTCTGGCATCTCTGTCTCCATCTTTTGCAAGTTCAAGCAAACGATGATTATCCGCCATCAATATATCTCCTGACTTTTTCCTATTATCTTCTTCATATTTACCACGGTTCCCTCACCCACGCGGGATTCTACCTTTAGCTCATCCATGAAAGCCTCCATAAATGAAAATCCCATGCCCGATCTGCTTCCGTCCGTGACAGTGGTGTAAAGCGGCTCCATGGCCCTGTCGACATTCTCTATGCCGCAGCCGTGATCTGTGATCGTTATGTACAGAGTGCGCTCCTCTATGTATGCCTCCAGGATTATGCTTCCCTCCCCGGATCCATATCCGTGTATTATCGAATTCGTGACAGCCTCCGAAACCGCCGTCTTGACATCCTCCACCTCACTGAGTGTCGGATTTGTCCTCGTCAGCATAGCCGCCACCACGACTCTCGCCACAGCCTCATTCCGGGCATCACAGCCAAATTCCATGATCAATCTGTTCTTATCCATACCATTCTCCTCGTTATCTATATTTTATCTGTCCAATCCTCAGCCTCATCCCGGACACCGCTGTCCAGCCTTGTCGCGATCCTGTATATACCGGACATGAGCAGTATCCTGTCCATTCTCGCATTTACATTTATCACCCCAACGCTTCCCCCTCTGTCGTGGAGCTGTCTGTACCTTCTCGTTATAAGTCCTATCCCCGAGCTGTCCATGAACGTTGTCCTGCCAAAATCAAATATGGCATGTCTCACCACCTCCTCGGCAAATACTCCGTCTATCCCTGCTGTCATCTTCACCGCCGCATAATCATCCACCTCTCTGGGCATATATACGATTATAGTATCCCCCATTTTCTCGTAGATATTCATCTTCAATCCCCCTGTCACAAAATAAAAGGCACAAAAGAAACGGTTAATCCTTATCCGTCTCTTTTGTGCCTTCTATAAATTATAATCTTTTTATATGTCTTTCGTTACTGTCCGTCAGTTGTATCTGTTCCATCGCCTGTATACGAACTGTCGGTCGTGTCTGTTCCGTCACCTGTATACGTATTGTCGATGGTGCCTGTTCCATCATCCGTATACGTGTTGTCGGTCGTATCCGTTCCATCACCTGTATACGAGCTGTCGGTTGTATCTGTTCCGTCACCTGTGTCCGTGCTGTCGGTCGTACCTGTTTCGTCACCTGTGCTTGCGCTGTCGGTTGTATCTGTTCCGTCGCCCGTGTTCGTGCTGGCTGTACTTGCAGAATTTTTCTTTTCAAGTCCCGCCTGTATGGCATCTTCATCCGCATAATCACACGCAACCGTGTAGTATACGGAGTTCGGACAGTTCTCAACAAGCTGGTTAAATACCAGTGTGGCATTGTTATCATCAGAAAGCTTCAGATAACACATCGCCTTGTAGAACAGTGCCACATCGCTGTTAGGTGTATCCTGAAGGACTCTGTTCAGATCATCTATGGCAGCCTCATATGTCATGGCCTCGTACTTATAGATCGCTGACTGTACCCTTGCCTTATTGTCATCCGACAGAACCTGTGAAGCGTAATCGCCATACTTATCTATCTGTGTCCGAAGGTTCTTCGCCTCAGTCTCAGCATTTGTGAGCTTGGTGGTCATGCTGTCCACCTGTGACTGGAGCTCCGATATGGCCACATTCTTATCCGCTATCTCCTGACTGAATGTAACCTTCAGGTCTCTCTCTGAATTGTCAGCCACCTTATCCCTGTGCGGGATGATGAGCGTCCACATAGCCGCAAGTCCCAGAACAACTCCCGCTATGATATAAGCGATGGAATATTTGTAGAAATTGATGTCCTTGTATCTTCCAACCGGAATCGGATCCCCATCAAAATCCACCTCGCTGTTGCCGGCTATGAGCTTCTTCTGGTCATCCACGAACAGAGAATCCACATCGTAGTCCTCCTGCGGATAATCCCTGAAGTTCATGATCTCCTCATCAGTGTGGCCCATCTCATTGAAATATCTGACCGCCACTGGATTTGTCCTGTCTATCTTGATGACACGCTTGAGTGCCTTGCGAGCCTTGTCATATCTTCCCTCGTCGATGAACAGAAGTGCAAGGAGCAGGTATCCCTGTATAAATCTGCTGTTGTCGGAAAGTACCTTTCTGAGCTGTATAAAGGCAAGATCCTTGCTGCCCTGCTTCGCATATACCAGCGCCTGATTATACTTTCTGGTTACATTGTTCACCGCCTCCAGCCTGTGTGGGTTGGATTTTATCTCCTTGATGTATCTCTTGGCGACATTCTTGCCGTCAAAATAATTCACACTCACTACCCAGTGGCTGAGCGCCTGAACTATCTCTCCGGTCTCATAGTACACCAGTCCAAGAAGGTTCCGGGCATCTATATT
This sequence comes from Coprococcus sp. AF38-1, assembly GCF_003603945.1. NCBI lineage: Bacteria > Bacillati > Bacillota > Clostridia > Lachnospirales > Lachnospiraceae > Coprococcus > Coprococcus sp. AF38-1. The sequence continues at coordinate 123,610 of NZ_QVGO01000003.1, read as the reverse complement.
CATCTTGTCATACTTCAGAGACAGCTTGAGCGCCTCCTCCGCACCTGACATATCCCTGACCCTCGCCTTATCAAGCCCTATGTTGTAATAGTACTTTGACGAGTTGAGAGCCTTGTTCACGTAATCTATCTTCAGTCCGCACCTGGTACAGTAGCCTGTGACGGCTATCGCTCCACCGCAGTGCTTACAATTCAGTACATCTGCCATATCTTAATCTCCCGACCAATCTGTGTTCTTTACTTCTCTGCTTCCTTTGCAACCCTCATCATCTCCTGCATGACATCCATGATGTCCTTGAGATCATTGTTGTATATTGCATCCTCTGCCTGGTCAAGTTCAAGTGCCGGCTTAAACCTCTTTATCTCTTCATCAAAATTGATCATGTCTGTTCCTCCATCTCTTGACACCGCCCACCAGATACAGGGAACCAACGCAGTATATGTTGGTATTCTCTCTGTCTCCTCTGAGCTCCACTGCCATATCCATGGCATCGTCAATCTCATCGCTGACCATGACCGGAGTATCCGTACACGCCGAGAATATCTCCGCCAGCTTTGCGGAATCCGCCTTTCTGCTGCTGTCAACGCTTGTGACTATTATCCTGCCAAACGTAATATTTCCGGCAAGCAAATGTATCATGGAGTCATACTCCTTATCCTTCACCGCCGCAAATACCAGTATCTTGTCATATTCCCCATGAAGCCTGTTCATGGTCTCTATATATGCATTTACAGCCTCCACATTGTGGGCACCATCCACATATATATGGGGAGCTATCTCCTCCATCCTGCCCTCCCAGTAGAACTGCAGGAGTGCATTCCTCACGGTCTTCTCTATATCCTGTTCCGGTACATTCCGCCTCTCCATGAGCATCCTGAATGCTGTCACGGCAAGGCTGACATTCTCCACCTGGTACAGTGATGTCTTCTGTATCTGTAAATTGCAATAACTATAATACCGATTATGCAATGAAAAATCAATGGTTTTGTTCCCCAAATGATTTATTATATAATCTGATTTTTCGACCGGAATTATGTCCGCTCCACGCTCTTTGGCAGTATCTTCTATGACCCGCGCAGCCGCCTCATCCCGCCTGAAATATATCACCGGAACACCCGGCTTGATGATGCCTGCCTTCTCATAAGCTATCTTCTCTATCGTGTCGCCAAGATACTCCATGTGATCCATTCCCACCGACGTGATGATCGTAAGCTCCGGCGTCAGGACATTTGTCGCATCCAGTCTTCCGCCCATTCCTGTCTCGTATACGGCAAAGTCACACTTCTGCTGTCTGAAATACACCGCCGCCATGGCAAACATGACCTCGAAGAACGAAGGGTGCTCCATGAACTGCCCCTTTACGGTCTCAAATGCCGACACAAAATCGTCATCGGATATATTTGTACCATTTATCTGTATTCTCTCGTTTATGGACACGAGATGGGGTGATATGAACAATCCCACTCTGTATCCCCGGGCTGCAAGCATCTGCGCCAGAGCGCGGCATGTGCTGCCCTTGCCGTTGGTTCCCGCCACATGTATCGCAGGAACAGCCTTCTCAGGGTTCCCCAAACGGCACAAAAGACTGGAAAGGTTCTCCTTGCCAATCTTCTGTGCAAAAAGCGGAATACCCAATATATAATCCACAGTCTCTCTGTAATCCGCCATTATGATTCTCCTATCTATCCGTCCGTGCGTGCTGCTCAGACCCAATTATCTATTGTCAACTTTCTCAGGGTAGAGGTCGTGGTTTGCCAGACGGTTCCAGGCAACCTCCTCCCACTTTGTTCCCGGTCTGCCGTAATTGCAGTACGGGTCTATGGAGATTCCTCCCCTCGGTGTGAACTTGCCCCACACCTCGATGTACTTTGGATCCATCAGTTTTATGAGATCCTTCATGATGATGTTCATACAGTCCTCATGGAAGTCTCCGTGATTTCTGAAGCTGAACAGATACAGTTTCAGCGACTTGCTCTCCACCATCTTCTCGCCCGGCACATATGATATGTACACCGTTGCGAAGTCAGGCTGTCCGGTGATCGGACAGAGGCTTGTGAACTCAGGACAGTTGAACTTTACAAAGTAGTCGTTGTCCGGATGCTTGTTGTCAAATGTCTGGAGCATCTCAGGTGCATAGTCCATGCTGTACTTTACGTCTTTATTTCCAAGGAGGGTCACACCCTCCATCTCTTCTTTACTTCTTCCCATTATGGTCTCCTATATTACTTTTATGATTCATGCTTATTCTGCTATATGATCACGCTGTATTACTGCTCCTGCAGTGCTTCTGTCACAGACTTGATGAGCAGCTTAACAGCCTCGTCACAGTGCTCCTTCTTAACGATAAGTGGAGGTGCGATCCTTATGATGCTGTCTCTTACAGCTGTTATGAGGAGCTTGTTCTCAAACGCTCTGTGCTTTACTTCAAATGCGATAGGCTTGTTGAACTCAACGCCTATAAGAAGACCACGTCCTCTGATCTCCTTGACACAAGGAAGTGCCTTGAGTTCCTCCATGAAGTATGCTCCTACTTCCTTTGCATTCTCGTAGAGCTTGTTATCCAGTATCTCATCTATCTCTGCAAGCGCCGCTGCACAACACACAGGGTTGGCTGCGTATGTTGAACCGTGGGCACCAGGTGTAAATGCTGCTGCTATCTTGGTGCTTGTACACATCGCGCCTATAGGCATACCGCCCCCGATGGCCTTTGCCATGGATACCATGTCAGGCTTTACGCCATATGTCATATATGCCATGATGTCTCCGGTTCTTCCCCATCCGGTCTGAACCTCGTCGAACATGAGGAGCATGTTCTTCTCATCACAGAACTCACGAAGTCCTTTAAGGAACTCAGGGTCTGCAGGGTATACACCACCCTCGCCCTGTACAGGCTCTACCATGATTCCTATGGTGTTCTCATCGCATTTGCTCTTGAAGTCCTCAAGGTTGTTATACTCTGCATATGTGAATCCCGGAAGGAGTGGTGCAAATCCCTTGTGGCAGGCCGAATCAGGCTGGCCTGTTGCCGACAGTGCACCGTATGTTCTTCCGTGGAAGCTGTTCTTCGCTGTCACGATCTTATATCTGTCCGGTCCGTAATTGTCCACGCCGTACTTTCTAGCCATCTTGATCATGGCTTCATTTGCCTCTGTTCCTGAGTTCTGGAACACGATCTTCTCCATGCCTATGGTGTCACACACCTTCTTTGCAAGGAGTATCATTGGAAGTGTATATGCATAGTTGGATGCATGTATTACATTTGCAGCCTGGTCAGCTATGGCCTTTGCAACCTTCTTGTTGGCATTTCCTGCGCTGCTTACCGCTATTCCTGCGAAGAAGTCGAGGTATCTGTCGCCGTTCTCAGCGTACACATACATGCCATCGCCCTTCTCCTCTATGAATTCCCATCTTCTGGACTGCTCTGCCAGATATGTATCTACTATCTCTAAAAGTTCTTCTCTTGTATAACCTGATTCACTAACCTTCATCTTTCTCTCCTTTTGCCTTTATCTACTTTATAGGCAATTGCGAAACATGATTACATATGCAGAGGTGCTTTAGCATACCAATCAGGGGTCGTTTCCACTTAACTCAGTCTGCAACGGTACTAAAGATGCCGCTGACGCGCCATCTAAGTACCGGCGACTTCGTATTCCCCTGATCTGGTACGGCTAAACACCTCTTGCATGTTCAATTCTTGAATTTCGCAATTGCCTATAATCTACTTCACTGAGTATCGCATCTCGCACGCATACATTATATACACAAAGCCCGCCACTGGCAAGCGTTCGTGAAATATAACAGATAAATGCTTTAACCACCGTTAAAAAGGACTGTACCGTGAGGTATACCTCAAAGCACAGCCCTTTTATATTTATGCATTTCTCTGTATTATCTTGCAAACTGGGAATTGTACAGATTCGTGTAGAAGCCGCCCTTTGCAAGCAGTGTCTCGTGATTTCCCTGTTCGATGATGTGCCCGTCCTTCATGACTAGGATGACATCTGACTCCTTGATGGTTGACAGTCTGTGTGCAACCACGAAGCTTGTTCTGCCCTTCATCATCTTAGCAAATGCTCTCTGTATCCTTATCTCAGTTCTTGTATCTATGGATGATGTTGCCTCATCCAGTATGAGCATAGGTGGAAGATCCAGCATTACTCTGGTTATACAGAGGAGCTGCTTCTGTCCCTGTGACAGGTTTCCTCCGTCCTCGGTTATATATGTGTTGTAGCCGTCAGGAAGTCGCTTGATGAAGCTGTGAGCATGAGACTGCTTTGCAGCTTCGATGATCTCCTCGTCTGTGGCATCAGGTCTTCCGTATGCTATGTTGTCCCTTATCGTACCGCTCTTGAGCCAGGTCTCCTGGAGCACCATTCCGTAGTTGCCGCGGAGGCTCTTTCTTGTGACCTCTCTTATGTCATATCCATCCACGGATATGCTTCCAGCATCCACATCGTAGAATCTCATGAGCAGGTTGATGACTGTACTCTTACCACAGCCTGTAGGTCCCACTATTGCTATTCTCTGTCCGTTCTTCACGTTCAGATTGAGGTTCTTGATGAGCTCCACATCTTTGTTGTATGAGAAGTCAACATTCTTAAGGTCCACCTCACCGTGAACGTCTGTGAGCTCGTGTGCGCCAGCAGGCTCTGCAGCCTCTGGGTCCTCGTCTATAAGCTCAAACACTCTGGCAGCGGATGCCAGCGCGTTCTGAAGCTCTGTGACAACGCCTGATATCTCATTGAACGGCTTTGTATACTGATTTGCATAGCTCAGGAAACTTGTGAGCTGTCCAACTGATATAAAGCCCTTTATAGCTGTTATGGCACCTATGATTCCAACGCCTGTGTACACGAGGCTGTTGACAAATCTTGTACTAGGATTTGTTATCGATGAGAAGAATGTAGCCTGAAGTCCTGCCACATTAAGTCTTCCATTGACCTCCTGGAATCTGTCGCAGGTCTCATCCTCCATGGAGAATGCTGTGACTACCTTCTGGTTCTCAACCATCTCATTTACAAGGGATGTGAGCTCACCCTTGATCTCAGCCTGCTTCCTGAACATACTGTATGTTCTCTTTGCTATGAATGACGCAACAAAGAGTGATACCGGAGTGATACATACGACCACAATGGCTATGATCCAGTTGATCGACAGCATGAAGCACAGTGTTCCTACTATAGTCATAACTCCTGTAAATAGCTGTGTAAATCCCATCAAAAGTCCGTCTGAGAACTGGTCTACGTCAGCTATGATCCTGCTGACTATGTCTCCGTGTGTATGTGAATCCACATATGAGAGCGGCAGGCTGCCAAGCTTCTCATATGCCTTTGTTCTTACATCATTAACCACCCTGTATGTGATCATGTTGTTGAGCACGTTCATGACCCACTGTGCAACAGCCGTTATAACTACCACAATCACAAGCTTTGCAAGCATTCCTTTAAGTCCTGTAAAATCTACTTTTCCCGGTCCAACGACCCTGTCAACTGCATGTCCCATGATGATAGGTGCATACAGTGTGAGCACGACCGATATGGCTGCACATATGAGAGACAGAACCACGAGGAACCTGTATCTCTTGATATACTTCAGTATTCTGAGTATCGTCTTTTTATTTACTGATTTATTCCCTTTATCTTTACTCATGAGACAGTTCCTCCTCCGAAAGCTGTGACTGACATATCTCCCTGTATATCTCACAGTTAGAAAGCAGCTGTCTGTGGGTTCCTATCCCAGCTATCTGACCATCATCCATGACGATGATCTTATCCGAATTCATGATGGTCGACGCTCTCTGTGACACAAGGAATACAGTCATGCCCTTTGTCTTCTCCCTGATTGCTTTTCTGAGAGCCGCATCAGTTGCAAAATCTAGCGCCGATGCGCTGTCATCCAGTATCAGTATCTCAGGCTTTCTGACGACCGCTCTGGCTATGGTAAGCCTCTGCTTCTGTCCACCCGACAGGTTCTTGCCCCCCTGGGTGATCTTGAAGTATATTCCATTCTCCTTGCCGTCTACAAACTCCTTGGCCTGGGCTATCTCAAGCGCCTCGTCTATCTCTGCTTCAGTCGCATCCTGCTTGCCCCACCTGATATTGTCTGCTATTGTTCCGGCAAACAATACAGCCTTCTGCGGTACCACTCCGACCTTATGCCTGAGCTCGTCCAGGGTGTAGTCCTTTACGTCAACTCCGTCTATGCACACGCTTCCCTGGCTGGCATCGTAAAATCTTGGGATCATGTTTACAAGAGAACTCTTTCCTGAACCCGTACCGCCTATGATTCCCACAGTCTCGCCCGGTGCCACGTCAAATGTTATATCTGACAGGGAATCTGCTCCGGCCCCAGCATATCTGAGATTTGCATCCCTAAAGCTTACCTTTACAGCATTTGCCGGTGATCCTGCTGCCTTGCCTGTTCCGTCTGTTATCGATGGTTGCTGATCCATGACCGCATTTATTCTCTTTGCGCAGGCAACAGCCTTGGTGATCGTCACGATAAGGTTTGCGAGCTTGATGAGCTCGACGAGTATCTGTGACATATAGTTGACAAGTGCGACGACCTTTCCCTGTGTGATGATTCCCGCATCTGTCTGTCCCGCTGCGATCCAGATTATAGCTGCGGTTGAGAGATTGATTATCACATAAGTGACAGGATTCATGAACGCTGATATACGTCCTGCAAGGAGCTGGAACTTCATCAGGTCATCCGTGGACTTGTCAAACTCCTCAAATTCCTTGTCCTGTCTGTTGAAGGCTCTGATAACTCTCGCGCCCTCAAGTCCCTCACGGGTGAGCAGTGTGACTCTGTCCAGTCTGTTCTGCACCTTCTTGAACAGAGGTATGCTGAGTGCCATAACACCGAACACAACAATTGAAAGTGCCGGTATGGTCACCACAAATGTCATGGCCGACTTCACGTCGATGGTGAATGACATGATCATGGCACCGAACACTATGAACGGTGAACGGAGGAACAGTCTGAGCACCATGTTGACTCCTGTCTGTACCTGGTTCGTGTCACTGGTCATTCTCGTGAGCAGTGTGGATGTTCCTATGCTGTCGATCTCTGTGTATGAAAGTGATGTAATATGCCTGAACAGATCATTTCGAAGTGCTGTTCCAAATCCTGTAGCAGCCTTTGCCGAAAAATACTGGGCGGTGATAGAACACACCAGACCGATAATTCCCAAAAGTATCATGACGAGACACATCTTCACAACGTAGCTTATGTCACGCCCTGCTATACCGACATCGATTACATTTGCCATGACGATCGGGATAAGCAATTCAAATGTTGCCTCCAACATCTTAAAAAGCGGGGCAAGTATGGACTCTTTCTTATAGTCCTTAAGATATCTAAGTATTCCCTTCATCTCTTCTCCTAACAATACTCATTCCGTATATAACAGACACAGATACCATCCATGTCGTCATTACTCAAATAGAACTTCCACACCATATATAAGGTGCGGAAGTTCTATTTCAAGCTATGCTGCAATGGTGCTGATTATCTGAGTAATTGTCTGTTACCAATGTTATCATATCCCTTGCAATTATATATCAGTCCTCATCGTCCTCTTCCGGAAGATTTGCATTGTGATATACTGCCTGAACGTCATCGTCCTCCTCAAGCATATCTATAATCCTTGTGAACTTCTTGACAACCTCAGGATCGTCTATATCAACATAGTTCTGAGGTATCATTGTGAGCTCAGCCTCAGCCATCTTTATGCCTTCCTTCTCAAGGCTCTCTCTTACCTGCGAGAAATCCTCAGGTGCTGTGATGATCTCGTAGCTGTCATCCTCGTCTGAGAAATCCTCAGCTCCTGCATCCAGTGCCATCATCATGAGGTCATCTGCATCTATATCACAGTCTTCCTTTGCAATGATGATCTGTCCCTTGTGATCAAACATATATGATACACAGCCTGTTGTACCTACGTTACCGCCACCCTTTGTGAAGCAGTTACGCACATTGGCTGCTGTTCTGTTCTTATTGTCCGTAAGAGTGTCTACTATGATGGCGGTACCGTTAGGACCGTAGCCTTCATATGTATTCACTACATAGTTTACTGAGTTTGCATCTCCTGCCGCTCTCTCGATACCACGCTTGATAGTATCGTTAGGCATGTTGTTTGCCTTTGCCTTGGCGATTACATCACGAAGCTTACTGTTGTTCTCAGGATTTGCTCCGCCTTCCTTTACTGCTACCACGATCTCCTTACCAATGATTGTGAAGATCTTACCCTTTGCTGCATCGTTCTTTTCCTTCTTGTGCTTGATGTTCGCAAATTTTGAATGTCCTGACATCGTTAATTCTCCTCTTTCTCTTGATTACTAGTTACGTATATTATCACTATTGCGGTGTTTTTTCAACCTTTGTGATCTTTACCTCACCGATCATGTTGTTATTTACCGACAGGGAAGTGAATCTGTAGTTCTGATACACTATCTCTATCTCCTCATCCGCATATGGAAGTCTTCCCAGCTCATACAGCAGAAATCCGTTCAGCGTCTGGAAGTCCTCGTCCGGGAATTCTATCCCCAGAACGTCACTCAGCTCATCCAGTTCAGCCTTACCACTGACTATGTACATATCGCCACGCTTCTTGATATCCTCGCTGGCGTCATCGTACTCGTCAAGTATGTTACCGACTATCTCTTCCAGAATATCCTCCATGGTCACAATTCCCTCTGTCTGACCATACTCATCCACAACTATGACCATATGTATCTTTGCTGTCTGCATCCTGCGGAACAATTTTGCTATGTTGTACGTAGGATGTACAAATGTAGCCTCAACCATGATCTCAGCCAGTGATTTCGTCTTATCTCGCAGATATTCCTTCACAAAATCCTTGAAATAGATTATTCCAACTACGTTGTCAAGATCACCGTCATACACCGGATATCTTGAATAGTTATTCTCTATCATTATCTCCATGACTTCGTCCAGATCAGAGTTCTTGTCTATAGCCATGACGTTCAATCTGGCCGTCATCACATCTCTGCTCTCCTTGTCAGTGAACTCAAATATGTTTGTAATAAACTGGGCCTCAGAGTCCTCTATAAGTCCCTGCTCATTTCCCTCGTTCACCATGGATATGATCTCTTCTTCTACCTTTTCCTCTTCTGATTTTTTGTTAAAAATCTTCATATAATTGTCTGTATCACCTCATATATTATTTTATGCCAGTTCAAGACTTATCTTCAGAGCTTCATCAACGCGCCTCAGCACATCAGCGTCAACGTGACACACCTTTTCTTTCAGGCGCTGTTTGTCTATAGTCCTGAGCTGTTCCAACAATATGACGGAATCCTTCGCTATATCACAGCTTGAAGAATCAAGCATGATATGTGTTGGAAGTTTTGGCCTCTTCATCTTGCTGGTTATCGCAGCTATTATGACCGTGGAACTGTGTCTGTTCCCAGCCTCATTCTGAACTACTATAACAGGTCGTATGCCTCCCTGCTCCGATCCAACCACCGGTCTTAGATCCGCGTAATAAATATCCCCACGTCTGATCACCAATTCTGTTCACCCCACAAATACTTTCATTGAATGTGGCTATATACTTATATAGTATGTATTCCACTCTAAAAAAAGTATTGCCCATGACAGTACCGGTTATTCGTTAATCCAGAAGATAGTTTACCTGTCCAAGCTCTCTGCCGTCCCTTATGTATGTTCTCGGAACTCGTCTTGATATGTTACATACCAGCTCGTAATTAAAGCTGTTGGCAGGCGCTGCCACCTCCTCGACAGTTACCTCTCTGTCTCCATCCTGTCCGATGAGAGTTACGTCATCTCTTACTTTTACACCATCAATGTGGCTCACGTCAACCATGAACTGATCCATGCACACCCTTCCGATGATCGGAGCATACTCTCCATGGATGATAACTCTGCCTATATTGGACTGTGCTCTTGGGTATCCATCGGCATATCCTGCCGACACCGTCGCAACCTTTATATCATGATCCGCTATATAGGACCATCCATATCCTATACCTGTTCCGGCTTTTACGTCCTTCACAAATATAACCTTGGACATAAGTCTCATAGCAGGTTTCAAAGCCGCTATATTCTTATCTACTTCATCTGATGGATAAAGTCCGTATGTGACTATTCCCGATCTGACCATATCAAAATCCGAATTGTCCATCTCCATGATACCCGCACTGTTAGATATATGCCTTACAGGTATGTGTATTCCAAGTGCCTCAAGCTGGCTGTTTATCCACCTGAACTTCTCAAGCTGACCATTTGCAGCGGTCTTGTCGAGTTCATCAGCCTTTGCGTAATGGGTAAATATCCCCTCTATCTCTATGCCCGGCATCTGACTGATCTTTTCTATGTTCTTCACGCCATCTTCATCACATGTGAATCCGATTCTTCCCATGCCTGTATCGACCTTGATATGGATCTTTGCCTTTGTATTCATGCTCACCGCCAAATCCGAGAGCTTCTGTGCATCGTCCACCTCATACATGGCAGGTCTAACATCATATCTGATAATCAGTTCGTAATCCGAGGGATCTGTGTAGCCCAGTATCAATATGGGCTTATCTATATTTGCTCTTCTGAGCTCCAAAGCCTCATCGATGAATGCCACTGCAAAGAAATCCACCAGATCATCAAGTGCCTCTGCCACCTCGACAGCGCCGTGTCCATAGGCGTCTGCCTTTATGACCGCCAGCATCTTCTTATCACCGTCTATAAGCCTTTTCATAGCCGTGATATTATCCCTTATATTGTCAAGATTTATCACAGCCTGCACTCTGTTAAAGTTACTGTTGTCCATCATGTTCTGCTCCTTTTATAACCTCCGATATAGCGCTCACTATATCCCTGGCTATCATTGCATTTCTTCCTCTGTGCTCTGCCGCCATATCTCCTGCCAACCCATGTATATATACTCCCAGCTTCGCAGCCTCATACGCACCAAGTCCGGTGCAGACAAGCCCAGCTATTATCCCGGCAAGCACATCCCCTGCCCCCGCAGTTGACATACCGTTATTACCGGATGTGTTTATGTACACATCCCTGCCGTCACTTACGCATGTTCTGGCATCTTTCAGCGCACTTACAACATTATACTCCATCGAAAAGTCTTTGCACACCTCTAATATATTCTTTTTTATATCCGGTATGGCGACGCCTGTAAGTCTTGACACCTCTCCTATATGTGGTGTTACGATCACCGGTCCTCTGTGTCTTCCAAGAATATCGGGCTTTTCGGATATTATGTTCAAGGCATCCGCATCCGCGATCACGGTCTGCACGGCCTCGCACATAATATATTCCACCATGCTCCTTGCCGCATCGCCTTTTCCTATACCAGGACCGATCAGTATGGCATCCGACCACTCCACGGCATCCCTTGCACACTGCTCCGCTTCATCTTTGTTGCTATAGCACATAAGCACTGCCTCAGGAATTCTTACTCCTGCTATCTCCTTGTTGTCGATATGTGTGTATATCTTCACAAGCCCTGTTCCCATCCTGTATGCAGCCTCCGCCGCAAATGTCATGGCACCGGACATGTCTCTGCTTCCAGCTATCACCGCAAGCTTTCCATATGTTCCCTTATTTGATGAATCACTCCGTCCCGGAAGCATGCACAGATCGTCTCTGTTGTAGGAATATGCCACCGGGTGTACTCTGTCCACTTCAGCCTGTGCAAATCCTATGTCTCTCACAACGACCTCTCCGCTTATCTCGCAGCCGGGATAAAATATCAGCCCTCTTTTATTCAGTCCAAATGTGACCGTCATGCCTGCCCTGAATGCACATCCCATGATCTGCCCCGTGCTGGCATCCACACCTGACGGGGTATCTATGGCAACCTTAAAGCCGACAAGTCCGTTCATCGTCTCTATGGTCTCTCTCCATATTCCCGCCACATCACGCTTGAGTCCGACGCCAAATATTCCGTCCACAACCACATCGTAATCACTGTCAATGATGTGATCCGTCACCTGTATGCCGATTTTTTTCGCTATTTCAAGCTGATATGAAAAGCTGTCGCTTACTCTCGATATTCCATTTATATAACAGACATGGACCATATCTCCCTGCTGGTACAGAAGTCTCGCAAGAGCCAGTCCGTCCCCGCCGTTATTGCCGCCTTCAACAACCACAAGGCACTTTAATTTTCTGTCCGCGTTTATAGACTTCAGTCTGGAATTTATCTCCTCCAGCACGGTGATCGCAGCTCTCTCCATAAGCAGGATCCCTGGCACACCCTTTTCCTCTATGGTCAGCCTGTCTATCTCCTGCATCTCTGTTCGGTCTGCAACATAAAACATATTTCTGCCTCCTTATTGAAGAAAACGGATAATTTCTCTCGAAATTACCCGTTTTATACTTACCTATAAAAATCTTCCGATCTCTTCCTTATCTCTTCTTGAGGAAATCAGGAATCTTGATACTCTCTGTCTTTGGTCTTGACACATGTGCCGGCTCAACTGGTGTTGATGTTACAGGTGTCTGCTGTGCTGGTGTCACAGGTGCTGTGTATGCTGGCTTTGCTGCCGGAGCAGTCTCAGTTGTCTGACCGCCGAGGAACGATGGTCTTGTGCTTGTCTGAGTGCTGTGTGTTCCAAGGCTCTGGCCTGCATATGTAGCAGTCTTTGGCTCTGCAGCAGGTGTTGTTGTAACTGCTGGCTTAGGTGTGGTCATTGTTCCCATAGGAGATGCAGTACCTGCATATCTTGCGGTGACATCGCTCTCGCCTGATCTCTCAAGACCTGTAGCAATGATCGTGATGCTTATATCCTCACCCATGTTGTCATTGTCAACTGTACCGAAGATGATGTTGACTCCATCTCCAGCCTGCTCTGTAAGATATGTAACAGCATCATAAGCCTCAACGATACCAATGTTACCTGAGAAGTTTACGATGATATCTGTTGCACCCGAAACGGTTGTCTCAAGAAGTGGTGAATCCATAGCCTCCTTGATGGCGTCAACAGCCTTGTTCTCTCCGCTTGCTGAACCTATACCGATATGAGCGATACCCTTATCTCTCATAACTGTCTGTATATCTGCAAAGTCAAGGTTGATAAGACCCGGCTTATTGATAAGGTCTGTAACACCCTGAACACCCTGCTGCAGTACCTGATCTGCCTTCTTCAGCGCATCAGGAATACTTGTTCTCTTATCACAGATCTGAAGGAGCTTGTCGTTAGGGATAACAATAAGTGTATCCACATTCTCCTTAAGTCTCTCTATACCTTCGATTGCGTTTCTCATACGAGGCTTGCCCTCAAAACCAAATGGCTTTGTGACAACTCCGACTGTGAGGATACCAAGGTTACGTGCCATCTCTGCAACGACAGGGGCAGCGCCTGTTCCTGTTCCACCACCCATACCACATGTTACGAATACCATGTTGGCGTCCTTGATGATGTCTACGATCTCTTCTCTATTCTCCTCTACAGCGCTGGCACCGATCTCAGGCTTTGCACCAGCACCAAGACCCTTGGTAAGTTTCTCACCTATCTGGATCTTTGTTGTAGCTCTGCTGAGTGAAAGAGCCTGCTTATCTGTATTGATAGCGATAAGTTCCACTCCCTCAACATTCTCATCGATCATTCTGTTAACAGCATTGTTACCTGCACCGCCGACACCAATTACAAGAATCCTTGCCGGTGTTCTCTCGTCATTTGATTTTATCTCAAGCACGGTTGCATCCTCCTTATATACTTATTCTTTATCCATCAATCATTGTCATCTGCTCAAAAGCTGACCGTTTTATCGCATTAGTACCTATATAATACGATTTTTTATATCATTACGCAAGAAATTTTTTATTTATTTTCTTTAAAGATAACGTTCCTCTGCGATTCACTGTAATTCGACATATCAAGAGTTCCCTTTTTACCCTTCACGCTCTCAAGTATGCTCTCAAGATTCATGAATTTCGTCTCCAGGTTTTCACCGTCGCCGATCCTGATCTTTATTCCATCCTTGTGAAGTATGAGATTCTGATCTGTGTCATAAGTAATCTTGTCTATCTGTATTCCGCTCTTGTAAATGAGCTGTGTCATAGTCAGTATCTCCTGGAAGAATCCCGAATCACCGACATCAAGCTTCTTTCCCTGCTCCACGCTGTCACTTGTAAGTCCCTCTATACAAGGAACATCATCAAGCTTTGCATCGGATATCTCGAGCACGATACCATCGCCATCAAAATATGCATACTGATCGTTGTACTTTATGCAGCCCGCCATGGCCTTCTCGTACACCGTGATCTCTACTGAATTCCTGTTCACATATGTGACGTCTATCTTATCTATAAAGGTTACATCCTGGGCAGGATTCAGTCTGCTCTCAAGTATAAACAGCAGCGTATTGCCATAATCCTTACCGCCGGTCACGATATCGACCATCTGTTGGTCAGTGTAGTGATCAGTTCCGGTCACTTTTATGGACTTCAATTTATAACATGTACGTATGTATACAAACGCTATAGCACACAGCACCACCAGAATGAGAAGTATCTTGAGAACTATCTTGAATATCCTTGCCGCCTTCTCACGTCTCGCCTTTCTTCTGGCAAGTTTCTCCGCCTGCAGCTTCTTCTTTCTCTCTATCTCCTCCGGGGTAAGCTTTCTGCCCTCTTTTTTGCGTTTTTTCTTGTTCTTCTTTTTTGCAGCAACCGCCTGATCTTGCTTACGCCTGCGTCTCTCCTCGGATCTGCGGTTTTCTGCATCCTCTCTGCGCATCCGGTCATCCGGTCTGCGACGCTCTCCATCCTGTCTCCTGCGCACCTGCTCATCAGATCTACGACGCTCTCCATCTGGTCTCCTGCGCACCTGCTCATCAGATCTGCGGTGCTCTCCATCTGGTCTCCTGCGCACCTGTTTGTCAGATCTGCGGCGCTCTCCGTCTGGTCTCCTGCGCACCTGTTCGTCAGATCTGCGGCGCTCTCCGTCTGGTCTTCTGCGCACCTGCTCGTCAGATCTGCGACGCTCTCCGTCTGGTCTTCTGCGCGCCTGTTCGCCTGTTCTGTGGTGCTCCCCATCAGGCCTTCTTCGTGTCTGCTCATCCGTCCTGCGGCGCATATCTCCGTCTGCTCTCCGCTGTCCATTGCGGCTGTCTGTCTGCTGTCTTCTCTTATCAACCGGAACCTTCACCCTTCCGTCGAGGCGTTTTCCGGTCATGACATCCACATAGCCGCTTTCACGTCTGGTCTGCGCAACATCAACATTTCTGCTCATTCTATTTTTATTAACATTTCGTCTATTGTTGTTTTCCATTCAAATCTTCCTTTAAAGGATCTGTCATATGTCTGTTTCGTCATACGAAATTCCTCTGGATACGGACATCACTATCCCCATCTCCATCAGAATGAAAATTATCGAACTTCCGCCATAACTGACAAATGGCATCGGCACACCTGTCGGCGGAATGGTATTCGTGACAACACTCACATTTATCAGCAGTTGGACCGCCACATGTGCCATCACTCCCGCTGTGAGCATGCTTCCAAATCTGTCTCTGGCATTCATGGCCGTCACAGCCATCCGCCTAAGTAATATAAGAAAAATGATAAGTATAAATGCCGCTCCGACAATTCCGAGCTCCTCACACACAACTGAGAATATCATATCATTATGTGACTCCGGAATAAACCCCATCTTTTGGACACTTCTCCCAAAGCCCACTCCAAACAGTCCACCGGAACCAACGGCATATAACGACTGAACCGTCTGATAGCCATCTGCGTAATTCTCAGGATCAAGCCATATCTTGACTCTGTTCGCCCTGTAGCCTGCGAACATTATGAAAAGCACACTCCCGACAACACCAAATATACCGATCAGAACAAAATGTCTGACCCTGGGGCTTCCCACAAACAATATTACAAAAAGGATTGCAAAACAGATTATAGCCGTGCTGAGATTCTCCACACCGATCAGGGCTATGGTGATCACGGGCAGGATCATTACCTTTATAAGGCAGCCCGGTCTGCACAGATTTTTGCTCTCCACGGCAGTCCTCGCCGAGGTGTAGATTATGATCGCCGTCTTGGCATATTCTGATGGCTGAAATCCTATAGGTCCAATATATATCCATCTTGCTGACCCATGGCTGGCCGTTCCTATTATCAGCACCACCACCTGAAGAACAAGTGATGACAGCAAAATGACCGCAGACAGCCTGAGCAGTCGCCTGTAGTCATATCTTGACACTATGTACATGGCGAGGATCGCCAGCAACATATAAAGTGCCTGTCTTTTAAAAAAGTACATCTGATCTCCGTACAGGTCGTACGCCCTGTAACTGCTCGTACTGTATATCATGGCAAGCCCAAATATCAGAATCATCCCCAGCGCCAGGAGCATGGTCACATCCACATATCCTCCCGGACACCGTTTTCGTGCATCTCTCACTCTATCTTCTGAAACCTCAGGACCTCCATGCAATCAGATCACTCCTTATAGCTTCTTACATACTCCTTGAACATATCGCCTCTCTGCTCGTAGTTGTCAAACTGTCCCCAGCTTGCACATGCAGGTGAGAGAAGCACCGCATCTCCGTCAACCGCATTCTCATGGCAATATGCTACCGCATCCTGAAGATTCTCCTCAAATATAATTGAGTTAAATCCATGTCTCTTTGCACAGTCAGCTATCTTCTGCGCAGTCTGGCCTATGAGAACAAGCCACTTTACCTTGCCGTCAAACGCCTCTATCCACTCGTCGTACTCAGAACCCTTGTCGTAGCCTCCACCTATGAGGAATGTAGGAGCCACCATGGCCTGTATTCCCTTTATGGCTGCATCAGGGTTTGTTCCCTTTGAATCATTGTAGTATGCGACACCATCGACGGTGTCAACATATTCTATTCTATGAGCAACAGCCTTGAATGATGTTGCAACATCTCTGATAACATCAACAGGGACTCCCATATAATATGATATTCCAACTGCTGCCAGAACATTCTCAACATTGTGAGCTCCCATGAGCTTAAGATCCTTAATGGCAAGTACATTGATCTTCTTATCGCCATCCTCGAGGGTGATATCCCCATCCTCTACATATACTCCACCGGCCGGCTTCTCCAGTCTGCTGAAATATACTACATGGCAATGATCCTTTGCCTTCTCTCCCATGGCGCGTGTATGCTCATCATCATAGTTGATGACTGTCACATCATCCATGGTCTGATTCTTTGTTATTGAAAACTTTACATTTCCATAATTCTCAAATGTATAGTGCCTGTTCAGATGATCCGGAGTCAGGTTGAGTATTGCACTGACATTCGGATGAAAATCTATAACCGTCTCAAGCTGGAAACTGCTTATCTCTGCAACTGTATCTGAATCATCGTCTGTTGTGTCGCACAGCTCTGTGTAAGGTATTCCAATATTTCCCACAACGATGGTCTTGGCATTGTGTGCCTTGACTATCTCTCCCACAAGGGCTGTAGTTGTAGTCTTGCCGTTTGTTCCTGTTATGGCTGCTATCTTACCCTTACCATAATGGTATGCCAGCTCTATCTCACTCCAGATAGGTATTCCCGCATTTCTCACCACATCTGTAAATGGCGCATCAACAGGGATTCCCGGACTGATGACCATGAGCTGTGATGATGAGAGGGCATCCTCTCCAAGCTCACCGAGTTCTATCTGAACAAGCTCTGAATCGCCTGTCTTCTCCTTTATCGCCTCTATATCTCTGTCCTTGTTCTCATCGAACAGATAAACCTTTACTCCATGATTTACCAGAAGCTTGGTTGCACTGATTCCACTCTTTCCTGTTCCTGCTACTATCGCTGTATTGATCTCCATATCATTTCACCATGGTGCACCACTGCACCATTTTCTCCTTTCTACATTACAGAGCCAGTAAACCTACCACACAGAGGACTGCAGTCACTATAGAAAATATAGCAACGACCTTTGACTCAGGCCATCCCCCGAGCTCAAAATGATGATGTATAGGTGCCATTCTGAACACTCTCTTGCCTGTAAGCTTGAATGAAACAACCTGTATTATAACTGATAATACTTCAATGAAGTATATGAAAGCTATTATAACTATGAATATAGGCATCTTGAGCATATACGCTGTTGATGCAACAAATCCACCGAGTGCCAGAGAACCTGTGTCTCCCATGAATACCTTTGCAGGGTACACATTGTACACAAGGAAGCCAAGAAGACATCCAACCGCTGCGCAGGCAACCGGAGCAACACCTGAGTCTGTTCCCACTGCTACAACCGCAAAGAATGTGGCTATGAGAACCGTGACTGATGACGCAAGTCCGTCAAGTCCATCTGTGAAGTTCGCACCATTAACTGTTCCAAGCACGATGAAGAACAACAGTATCACATAGAGTGTGCTGTTGAGCTGAACCGTCTTGCCAAGGAATGGTATTATAAGCTCATTGTTGATATCTGAATACTTCTCTACATAATATGCAAATACTCCCGTAACGACAATCTGTCCGAGCATCTTCTGCCATGCGTGAAGTCCCATTGATCTCTTCATAACAACTTTGATGTAATCATCGATAAATCCGATAAGTCCAAATCCAAGTGTCACAAAAAGCACCGGAAGGACATCCGGATATTTCTTCATATAGATAAGCGTCGTGATCGTAAGTGACAGAAGGATTATAAGTCCACCCATGGTTGGTGTTCCGGCCTTCTTCAAATGTGCCTGTGGGCCGTCATCCCTGACAAACTGACCGAACTTGAGCTTCTTCAGGAACGGTATAACTATAGGGCACAGCACCACGCTGATACAGAATGCTATCACTACCGGTAAAACAATCTTTAAATCTAAATTCATTTTGTACTCCTTACCTGCCCGCACACCGCGGACTATGTATTTCTTAAACTGTTTTCAGACTGAGATAAATTTAATACTCATTTGTGGCTTTGTCAATTCCCAAATAGGGAAGAATATTCAAAAAAATATCTCTCACAACAGGGGCCGCTATGGTTCCTCCATAATATGTGCCCTCGGGCTCATCTATTAGCACGACCGTCAGGACTTGAGGATCATCCGCCGGCGCAAATCCTATAAAAGAAGATATGTATCTGCCTGTTCCTCTGGGAAGTTTCTCGCTCGTGGCGGTCTTTCCGCCTATCCTGCAGCCCTCTATGGCACACTTTGATCCGCCGCCCTCGGCAACGACTGCCTCAAGCATCTCCCGCATCTTCTGTGATGTCCCCTCATCTATAACCTGTCTCTGCTCGTCAAATTCAATGGCTGTAATAGTTTCTTTACTGCTGTCTATTATCCTTTTTCCCAAATGTGGAGTTACCGTATGCCCTCCATTCACAACCGTGCACACTGCAGATATGAACTGTATCGGAGTCACCTGGAATGACTGTCCAAACGACATGGTGGCAAGCTCTACCGGCCCGACATTTTCCTTCTTATGCATGATGGAGTTTGCCTCTCCGGGAAGGTCTATTCCGCTCTGACTGAACAATCCCAGCTTGTGATAATACTCGTACATGCCATCCACACCTGTTCTCTCTCCTATCTCCATAAACGCCGGATTGCAGGAATTCATGAGCGCCTCCTTAAGGCTCTGGCTTCCATGGCCCGTGGTCTTGCTGCACCTTATCCTTCTGTCCTCAACTATCTTATATCCCGGGCAGAAAAAGTTTGAGTTGCTGTCGACCGCTCCTTTCTCGAGTGCTGCCGTCAGTGTTATTATCTTGGCGGTTGATCCCGGCTCATATGTGTCGCTTATCAGATAATTTCTCCACATATTGTTCAGCTCATCCATATTACCGGCTGTAGGCAGCAACATGGATGTCCCGGATGCGCTGTTATTTCTCTCTGCATCTTCCCTTGTGTCTGTCTCTCCACCGTTCTCTGGCTTAACCAGTTTGAACGGTTCGTTCAGATTGTATTCCGGCACATCCACCATGGCATATACCTCGCCATTTTGGGGATTGATCGTTATTGCACACACCCTGTTTGCTTTTTTCTCGATCAGGACTTTCTCTGCAGCCTGTGTCACATATCTCTGTATATTGAGATCCAGTGTTGTCACGAGATCATTTCCGGAAATGGGCTCTGTCCTGGTTTCTGAATATTCCGCAAGCTCTATTCCCCTTGCATCCGTGACCGCATTTATGCTTCCATTTGTCCCTGTGAGCACACTGTCATATGTCACCTCAAGGCCCAGTATTCCCTGATTGTCAGCACCGGTGAAGCCTATAACCTTCGATGCAAGGGTATCATATGGATAGCTGCGCTTGTAATCCTCGTCCACCTTGATCCCCGGAACAGCAGCCGCCTTGATCTTTTTTCCGGTCTCCTTGTCTACATTTGTCGCTATGAGCTCCCTTGAGGATACCTTCTCCACCTTCTTCCTGATGTCTGCCGGATCCTTATCCAGATATCTTGTAAGAAGCTCTGTGACCTCCGCCTCATCCTCTATCTGGCTGTGTATCACGGATATTGAACACACCGCCTTGTTGTCCGCTATGATATTGCCATTTCTGTCGTATATCCTTCCCCTGGGAGCTTTTATGCTTCTCTCCCTCTCATGCAGGGAATCTGCTTTCTCACTATAGTATTCTCCCCTGTAGAGCATTATGTATGCAAGACGGCCAACTATAACTCCCAGCGCTAGGGCCGCCATAACGAACACAAACTTTATCCTCCGCCTGTTATAACTGTATACCTTCAACTCTTGATCCCGGACTTTTTTATTATCATATTAGCCGGATGCCTCATGTATTCGCCTATTCGTGTACAAATCCATCTCTGCATTAAAAAAGCACCGGAGGTGTATCTGCACCTTCGATGCTTTGGTTTACTGTGTAAATTATCATTCGCCGGAATAGTCCTCGTCACCGCTCCACGTATCCGTGTCATAGCCTGTTCCGCTGTCATCCTCCCATGTATCGTCCGCCGTATAACTGTCGTCTGCCGTATCGTCATACGACGTGTCATCCGCCGATGTGTCGTCGGTCGATGTATCATCCGCTGATGTATCTTCCGCTGATGTGTCCTCAGCAGCCGCATCCTCTGTTGCCGCCTCTGTATCTGCAGTCTCTGTATCCGTGTCAAATGCTGATGATAGCGGTTCCTCCGTTCCGTCATAAGCCACATCATCTCCGTTTGTTGAGTATACATTCAGGTATGGAAGGAGATCCTGCATAACCTGATTGAACAGCTTTGCTCCTGCTCCTGATCCTGACTGATCCTCAACATGAGGCTCATCAACTACAACGTAAAGCATGATCTGAGGATTCTCAACAGGGGTGAATCCTATGAATGACAGTACGTATTTTCCATTTCCTCGAGGAAGCTTCTCGGCTGTACCTGTCTTACCACCGATGGTGTAGCCCTCTATTCCAGCCGCATATCCTGTACCTTCCTCAACAACCGCCTGGAGGTATGTCTTCATGTAATCCGACACTTCCTTGGATATGGTCTTTCTGACAAGCACCGGATCCATATTCTCAACCACATTTCCGTCTGAATCCAGAAGTCTCTTGACAACATGTGGCACATAATAATTTCCGCCGTTTATTACAGAACAGAATCCCGCTGCCATCTGGATCATGGATGTTGTAACACCCTGTCCAAATGAAGATGTCGCAAGCTCTGTAGGATTAAGATTCTCCACATCGTACTTAATACCTGTCGTCTCACCTTCGAGATCTATTCCTGTCTTGGAACCAATGTTAAATATCACCTGATATTTGTCAAATGTCTCTGGTCCCTCCTTGTCCGCTATCTGCATCAATGCATCATTACATGAAACAGCCAGAGCTCTCTTGACGTCTACCATTCCGTGTCCTGCTCTGTAACTACAGTAAATAGGGCTCTCTCCCTCGACTACGACCTGTGAACCATCACAGAGGAATTCATCTCCGTCTGAGATCACTCCATCCTCCATGGCTCCCGCTATGGTAAATGCCTTGTATGTTGAACCCGGCTCAAACACATCACTTATACAGTAATTCTGCCATACATAGTTGAGTGCCTCATATAACTGGTCTGATGTAAATCCATCTATCGTGCTATGGAACTCTTCATCCGACATCTTTGAGAAATCGTATTCCACTTCCTCAGTCTTTACATTCTTCTGTTCGGTGGTCGCTTCTGTGGATGATTCTGTGGTAGTGCCATCCTCGCTGCTCTCCGTTGTTGCTGTTGTATTTTTCTTTGCACTCTCAACGCTTATCAGGCTGTCCGCATTCTCATCTGCACCCTCGATCTCAACCTCCTGGGTGACGGTGACTGTCATGTTCCTGAGCGCCTGTGTGTTCATCGGGTCATTTGGATCGTAGGTACGTGAGCTTGCCATTCCAAGTATCTCGCCATTGTTTGGATCCATTGCTATGATACCTATCTGCTTAGCACCTGTATTCTGCATATACTCAGTGATGTTGTCCTCTATAATCTTCTGTATATTCATATCTATGGTGGATACTACTGTCTCACCATTCTGGGCTGCCACAGTCTCCGAGTCAACGCCGCCTAATCCCGACATATATCTGTAAGTCTTGCCATCCACACCGTTTAAGTAGTCATTATAATAGCCCTCAATACCACCCTGTCCAACATTTCCGCTGGCGGTGTATCCGAGCAGGTGACACGCCAGAGATCCATTTGGGTAATTTCTCTTATACACCGTCTCGAATCTCACTCCTATGACATCTGCGCCCTCATCGGTCTTACAGTAATCCTCAAATGCCTTAACCTTTGTATATGGAAGATCCTTGAGGACTACCTCATAATAAGAATCCTCATTTGCAATGTGCTTGTCAAAATCGTCTCCTGACACATCGAAATACTCCAGCACCGCAGCTCTTGTTGCCGCCTTTCCCTTCTCCGTGATCAGAATATTCACAGGCTCAAGTATCAGGCTGTAGGTCTTCTCACTGTTTGCAAGGACATTTCCATTTCTGTCCAGTATCTCGCCTCTCTCATACGGAATATCCGTGGAATTGTAGTCCATCTGCAGAACCACAGCCTCCGAATACTCCTTTCCATTTGCCACGTTGATGTACACAACTCTTATGGTGAGTGCCACCAGAACTCCCACCACCAGCAAATATGCGATCTTGGTCTTTCTTCTCATTCCTTTTAAAAATAGCTTTGATCTCTTTGACATTTTATCTTTCCACCTTAAAAATTAAATATCCCTAAGACTACTTGGCCTTAGGGACATCCTTGTACTGTACTACGTAATCATCATTATTCTGTGAATAGTATAATGTTTGTCCCGGCTGTGAGTATACCATGCCGAGCTTAGTAGTTGCAATATTATATATCTCATCCAGATCTGTCATGGAATCAAGTCCTGCGCTGTAGCTTGCATTCTCGTCAAGCTGTGTTGCCACCTGGCTCTTCAGCGTTGCCACTGACTCCTTCTGTGACTTGACATCTGATGTAAGTTTCAGAAGATAACAGCACAGCGCCACCGCAACGATTATCGCAGCAACCATGCCCGCCGTATATCTTATTTGTGCATTTGTAACTGCCTTTCTCTGTGCCTTTCTGGCTGCAAGCTCTCGTCTCTCTCTGTCAGTCAGATGAGATGATCCCTGTTTCTTTCTTCGCGCCGGCTGTGGAGCTCTCTCAGGTCTCACTGAAGGCTGTGGTCTTCTCGCCGGAGCGGCTGAGCCTCTGACTACAGCTTCGCGGGATCTGTTACGTCCAGCCCGGTCATCATAATTCAGTTGTCTTGCAGAACTACCCTCTGTGTAGTATCTTCTATCTGCCATCTATATCGCCTCTTTCATTTATATCTGTCAAATTGCCTCAAACACTCTGAGCTTTGAGCTCTTTGATCTGGAATTCTCCTCAAGCTCCCTTTCTCCCGGTATGATCGGTTTCCTCGTTATCACCTTGCCGAGAGGCTTTCTTCCGCATGTGCACACCGGAAAGTTCGGTGGACAAATGCATGGATTTTCATTTTTCCTGAATGCTAGCTTCACTATCCGGTCCTCAAGGGAATGGAATGTGATGATACACAATCTTCCTCCCGGATTCAGGCTTGCTATCATGCCGTCTATTGAATCCCTGAGCACATCAAGCTCTCTGTTAAGCTCTATCCTGATCGCCTGAAATGTCTGCTTGGACGGATGTCCCTGTCCATTCCTCGCCTTTGCCGGTATGGAGCCACGGATTATATCGTTGAGCTCTTCGGTGGTCTCTATCACCTTGTTCTCACGGTACTTGCAAATGTGGTATGCAATACTCTTTGCATATCTCTCCTCTCCGTAATCCTTAAGTATACGGAACAGCTCAGCCTCGGAATAATCATTGACTATATCCTTTGCAGTCTTTGTCTGCCTGTTGTCCATCCTCATATCCAGTGGAGCATCAACCCGATATGTGAATCCTCTATCCGCATTATCGAGTTGATATGAAGACACTCCCAGATCAAGGAGTATCCCGTCCACCTTCTGTATGTTCAGTTCATCCAATATTCTTCTGAAATTCTGGTAATTATCCCTGACTATGGTCACCTTATCCCCATACGGCTCAAGTCTCTTCGACGCTGCAGCTATGGCATCCTCATCCTGGTCGATACCTATAAGCCTGCCGCCCTCACCAAGCCTCTTCACAATCTGCTCTGAGTGTCCGGCTCCCCCTAATGTGCCATCCACATAGATGCCATCCGGCTTGATATTCAGGTTGTCGATGGTCTCCTCAAGCAAGACCGACTTGTGCGCAAATTCCATAATCAATTACCATTCTCTTCTAAAAACTAAAATCAAGTGCATCAAGCTCATCTGCAAGCTCGTCCATGCTGGCCTGATTATCACTCATGTTCTCAGGGCCATCCCACTCTTCCTTGCTCCAGATCTCCGCTTTCTCACCGTTACCGATGACATACACATCCTTGTCTATATGAGCATATTCTCTCTGCTTCGGAGATAGAAGTATTCTTCCCTGTGCATCCGGCTCACACTTGACCGCTCCGGCAAGAAAACCTCTCTTGAAGGCTCTGGCCGTTCTGTTGGTCATAGGAAGCTTGTTCAGCTTCTCAACGAACTCCTCCCACTCTGTCATTCCATATACATAGAGACAGCAGTCGATTCCTTTGGTTACCATGAATGACTCCCCGAGTTCCGAACGAAGTTTTAATGGCATGATCAGTCTTCCTTTTGCATCAAGCTTATGTTCATATTCACCTGATAAGCATCTGGACATCCCGATCTCCTCCTTTCGTATAACTCCGGTTCAATCACCACTTTCCACCACTTTGTTGCACAGTAATGCCACTTGTAACCACTATTCTATACTATAGCCCCCCAAATTGCAACCCTGTTATATGAAAAAAGTGTGTGCAAATACGCAAAAAAGCCTGTAGATCTAACAGTTTTCACTGTCAAACCTACAGGCTTTTTATGGTGGAGACAAATCCCAGTTTTTTCCCATTTCGTGGGGGATATCTCCACCTTGTGGGTATTTATCTGTATTGTCTCCCTGTTATATTATTTTTATTGCCACTTTTTCTGCGCTGAAATGCTATTTTGTGGCATCTTTGTCATCTTTCTTTTTTTCTCCAGCGTCATCTGATCCACCACTGGTCTCCACTTCTGTACCGGCAGCGTCTGCTTCACCACTGGTCTCCACTTCTGTATCCGCAGGATCACATTCGCCACTAATCTTCACTTCTGTGCCAGCGGCGTCTCCCATCACTGCAGCAGGCCAGCCACGCTTGGCACATCTTACATAATTTATGACAAGCAGTACCACGGCAGTTACAAAGCATACAAGTGCAAGCGCCTGGGATACCTTGATCCCTGTATTGCCGATCATCAGGGAATCACTTCTGAGACCTTCGACGATAAATCTTCCGAGTCCGTATCCTCCCACATATATAAGAGCGAACTCTCCTTTGAATTTCTTGTGCTTTCTATATATAAATAAGAACACAAGCAGCATAAGATTCCATAAGGACTCATACAGGAATGTCGGATGGACCGTTATGCAATCCATGCCGTCTATATTCACCACATTATCCAGCATCTTCTGTGTGATGACACCGGTTCTCTCCAGATAGTCAAGATTGCCATCAGATCTGTAGTAATCAAGCGGAATCGCCATGGCCATCTTACTGTTCGTATATGCGCCAAATGCTTCTCTGTTGAAGAAGTTTCCAAATCTTCCAAGTATCTGTCCGATCAGTATTCCAAAAGTGGCTGTATCCGCCATGAGTACAAAGCTGACTTTTCTCACCTTGCAGAATATTACCGCCGTGATGACTCCCGCTATGATTCCACCATATATGGCAAGTCCACCGCCTCTGATGTTCAGCATGGCTTTGATAGTGGCTCCCACATCACCCTGCACTATATACTGATCAAGTCTGAACAAAATGTAGTAAAGTCTTGCTCCAAGTATGGCCGGAATGATAAGTATAAGTATAAAATCCAGATACATTTCCGGATTCTGTCTTGTTCTCTTTGCCTCGTTGGTGACAAGTACATATGCCAGCAGGAATCCTATCATGATGATGATCCCGTAGAACCTCACCTCAAAGCTTCCTATATTGATGTGGTCACCTATGTTTCTGAGGGTTATCCCAAGGTTCGGAAAGAATATGCTTCTAAAATATTCTGATATCTGAGACATATTATTACATCCTCCTATATTCTATTGTGAAGCAGATGCAATCTGATCTTATCCGCACTACATCTGTGTCATCACAAAGATTATTTTATACATTAAACTTGAAGAGTATAACATCTCCATCCTCAACCACATATTCCTTGCCTTCCTGTCTTACAAGGCCCTTCTCCTTGGCAGCAAGCATGCTTCCGCAGTCCATGAGATCCTTGTAGCTGACAACCTCCGCCTTGATAAATCCTCTCTCAAAGTCTGAGTGAATCTTGCCAGCTGCTCCAGGTGCCTTCGTTCCCTTCTTGATGGTCCATGCCCTTGACTCTGTCTCTCCGGCTGTCAGATAACTGATAAGACCAAGAAGTGAGTAGCTTGCCTTGATAAGCTTGTCAAGACCAGACTCTTTTACTCCAAGATCCTCGAGAAACATCTTCTTCTCCTCATCATCAAGCTCTGCCAGCTCCTGTTCTATCTGTGCACATACTACAAATACCTCTGCATCGAAGTCCTTTGCGTATTCCTTTACCTTCTGCACGTTCTCATTTGAAGCGCCATCGTCCGCAATGTCTTCCTCGCCTACATTTGCGGCAAATATTACAGGCTTCCATGTGAGAAGGTTATATTCCTCTATCCACGCCTGCTCGTCCTCATCTGCGACCTCTATGGTCTTTGCAAGCTTACCATCCTCAAGGTGAGCCTTGATCCTCTGCTGGAAGTCAAGCTCCTTCGCAAGCATCTTGTCATTTCTTGCACCTCTGATGGTCTTGGCGATCCTTCTGTCGAGCACCTCTATATCTGAGAAGATCAGTTCCAGATTGATGGTCTCTATATCTCTGATCGGGTCTACGGAACCGTCAACGTGGATGACATTTGTATCCTCAAAGCATCTTACAACGTGAACTATGGCATCAACCTCTCTGATATTTGCAAGGAACTGGTTTCCAAGTCCTTCACCCTTTGATGCACCCTTTACAAGGCCCGCTATATCTACAAATTCTATAACAGCAGGTGTTGTCTTGGCTGAGTTGTACATCTCTGTGAGCTTGTCCAGCCTCTCATCCGGCACTGCAACGATTCCTACGTTTGGATCTATTGTACAGAACGGATAGTTAGCTGATTCCGCTCCTGCCTTTGTAAGTGAATTGAAAAGTGTACTTTTTCCCACGTTTGGGAGTCCTACGATACCTAATTTCATATCTTAATATACCTATTCGAAAATCCTTTGTTTTCAAGGGTTTTCGCCTTTCTATGTTATTTTACTACACAATTTACTACACAATTTTTAAGGCTTTTTCTATCTTTTCGACTTCCTTTACCTTTTCATCTTCTGTCACATGGACATATAAATTCATGGTAATTCCTACATTAGAATGCCCTAATATTACTTGCAAGGTTTTAGGACGCATATTCGCCTCGATACACCTTGTAGCCATTGTGTGCCTTAATACGTGCATTGAGAAACGAGGAATACCAGCTTTATCACATAACTTAAATAGTGTGGTATCATATGCGGAATTTTTTGTAGGTTCGCTTTTTCGATTCAAAAACACAAACTCTGAAAAATCCATATTGATAACTTTAAGACTTCTCACTTTTTCTTTCTGTGCTTTTAATAATCGGATTGCTTCTTCTGTCAAAGGTACATCTCGATACCCAGACTTGCTCTTTGGCTCACCTATTCTCCACTCACCTACAGAATGCCGATACTCCATTGATCTTTGAATATGTACTACCTTTTTCTCAAAATCAATATCAGACCATTTAAGACCAATCATTTCTCCTGTTCTTAATCCAGTCTGTAATACAAATGCAAACTGATTGTAATTGCTACAGTCTTTCGCTACTTCCAAGAACTTCTTCTGTTCTTCTACTGTCAACGCCCTTACTTTCTTTGGTTCTTTACCAATATTGTACTTGACTGCTTTTGTTACTGGGTTCTTTAGTATAACATCGTTCTCAACTGCATCTGAAAACATACAATACAACGCAATTCTTGTCTGATAGATTGTTGAAGTCCTATAATTATCCTTCATCTGATTCAGAACATTTTGACAATGCATCGGTTTTACATCTGATAAAATCATATTTCCTATACAGTCTTTAATGTTGTGTTCAAACCTTTCTCTATAATTTCTTATTGTGTTAGGTCTGATACTATCACCTTTTATATTTTCAAGCCAATACTCAAACCAAGCTGTGACTGTCATATCACCACAAGCATTGATTCCACCATGTTCATCCTCGAACCTAGCGTCTGCATACCAATTACGGCATTCTTGTAACTTTAGAAAATATCTCTGAACGGATTTTCCTGTACGTTTGCTGACAAATCTAGCTGTGTATAATCCGTCTTTTCGCTGGCATATTCCTACACCAAGCTCTCTTCCTTTTAAATCTTTGCCCGTAAAATCAACTCCTTTCTGCTGTGTAAGCATAAAGAGTTTGATACAATCTATTATTATATCATAAGTTCTGCAATTTTGAAACTACCAAAATTTTTATAATTCAATGCTCTTTGATATATACTGCTCAAACTCTTTTCTCTTTACCAATTTTTTATTTCCTACATAAAGTACAAAATTGCACTTCGGTTGTTTTAATAACTCTTCAATTCTGTTAATTCCTATATTTGAATATGCTGCTGCCTCTTTAATTGTCATATTAAGTTTTAGCCAAAATGGCATTTTTAAATTTTTTTCATTTGTCATATATTTTTTTACCCCTATATTTATTTGAAACATAAGAAAAGACCAGGCAGATATAAAATCTTCCTGATCTTTACTATGTATTATCTATCCAATTACCATCTCTTCACGCTCTGAGAGTTATATCCCTTACTGAGACTACCAATGGTATCTTCCTTAATCATACTACGAACTCCACCTGTATTGTTTTTTATGATATCTTTTATTCCATTAGCAAGCTGTTTTGGATCTTGAACACCCTCAAGCTTAATATCACCAATAGAGATATTCACATCATTATCCATCTTGTTATTTACAGGCACACTCGGCATACTAAACGCTGTACCAGTATACATATTCTTATATGCCATAGGATTTTGGGCAAATTCCATCAGAGTTTTAGCCTGTTCAGCAGTGAATATCATATCACCTTGTCCAACAGATTTCAGAACACCCTTAGACACATCATACTGTAACTCTGTACCATTTTCACCTAAGTTGGCAATCATGTCATAAGGAATACTATCAGAACCCTTCTTGAACCCCTTGATACCTGACCTGTGAAGTGTCTGATAAAAAGCAGAATTTGTAGCAGATGAGAAGTTACTAAATCCAATCTTCTTAGCTAACTCTGTCCACTTAGATGTAGGAAGAATCTTCTTACCCCAATTGCGGTAGAGTACCTTATTCAAATTACCATACTTGCTAACATCCTGTTTCGCAACAACAATGTTCTTCTTCAAAAAGTCATTAACCCACTTTTTCTGTGAAGTTGATAATACTTTACCGACAGGAGCTGTGCTGTTTTTATTGGTTGTGGTATTATTGTATGCAGGAGAAATCTTATTGGTTGGATTATCAATTCGACTAATTAATTTATTGGCATCAATTTTCACATCTGTAGAAGATCCAGAAGATGAACCGCTATTAGAATTGTTCAGAATATTATTCTTAACTTCTTCTTTTGTCGCTTCATCTATCTTGTCCTGCTGTGTAGTTTCAGCGTCACGATCGTATTTAGCCCAAGCCCTCTCCATAAAACTCTGAATATCACTTACAACATTACCAGTGCTCTCAGATATTTTACCATCAGCAGATACATTGTTGAATGAATCAGTTGCGACATACTGTATCTTTTCCATGAGACTTGTGATTGTCTCATTGTTCCAGTGACTATCAATGTTTTCTATAAGTTGGCTGAAATTATCGTCCAAATTCTTGATTATATCCTGAATACTGTCATCCAAATCAGTCTGGAAATCAGAGAGCATATCCTTCGTTGAAGATATGAGCTTATCATACTGTGTATCTTTGAGATCCTTTTCAGCATCCTTGAGAGACTGGTTAAGCTCCTGGGCTTTTGCTCTAGTCTCTTCAGATGTATCGCCTGAAAGAGCAACCAACTGTTTACGAAGATCTGAAAGAGTCTTAGTCTTTTCAGAAATATTATTTGCATAATCGTAAGCATCTTTTTCTGAATCCAGAAGGTCATTAAATTTATCAATAAGGTCTGAGATGTGATTTTTCAAGGCATCGTAACCCGATTTCATCAAATCAATGGTCGCCCACTTTTCGTCTTCAGCACCCTTCACACAGTCCTGATAAGACTTGACCAATTTCTCTTTCTGGTCAATTAGCTTCTGATTGTATGGATCATTAGCCAACTTCTTGTTGATACTCTCAATCTCGGCATAATACGTTTCCGCATTTTTCTTATATGCTTCGTAGTTGGATATATGAAGTCCAGCGACAGCATTACCCTCAGAGGTTAATCCACCAGTATCATCAGAAGTCAAATCTCTACGAGATAATTCATCAATAATGAAGTTATTCTCATCTATCAGGTTCTGAACCTTATTTGCCTGTTCATCAATTCTATCCCAGTGTACTTGCATAATTTGATTATTATATTCAGCAAGCGATTTAGTTGCTTCGTCAATGGAATTGGTCACATCGTCTATCTGTGATCTCATTTCGTACCATTTTTCGCTCTTATAGGCAACATCACCATTCTTAACTGCATTATTTAATTCCTTGACGAGATCTGTACGTTTCTGAATCAAATTACTTCTACTTGACTCTTCATTCTTTACTAATTTACTATACCAAGTAGCAGAAGCACCATTGCCACGTTCCTCAAGTATAGACATATTATTATTCAGCTCAGTTGCAGTCTGGTCATACTGATGACGCTTATTGTCATACTCGGTTGAGATGTTAGAAAACTTCTGTGAAGCAATTTCTGCTCTCTGAGCAATCTGTGTCTGCTTATCTATCTCAGCTTGTGCCTTAGTCTGGTTATATGATTCAAGAGCATTATTATAGTTAATACAAGAATCAAGGAAAGTTCTAGTAATATAACCCTTCTTATAATACTCTGATAACTTAGCAATAGTAGAAGCCGCTATAATCTTACCGTTTTTTGCCGAAGATCTTGCGTCATTAACATATTTGTTTACAGTTGCACGATTCTTTGTAGACAAACTGTTATAGCTTGTGCCCTTAGCAGACTTGGACATACTACTTCTAGCTGATTTTCTAGCCTTATCATATGCGTCTTGCTCATTTTTGTCATGAGTAACAATAGTACCATATCCCGACTTCTGCTTGTCGAGATAGCTATTCTTATCCTTTGCCGAAACTGCATTGGATGACTTGGTACTATTAAAGTCCATAGCATCATTTGTAGCATCATCAAGATTTTTGTACTTATCTGCTATATTGTTGTACTTTTCAGCATTATTTGCAGCAAATGCTGTAGTGTACTCTTCTCTAGCAGTCTGAAGGTTCTCAATGCTGAGATTATACATGTACAGTCTGTTATAAAGAGTAGAGTTCTTCTTTGCCACAATAGCAAGTAATGAATCTGGAATAGCAACACGCTTCTTAATATAACCCTTGATAGAGTTAAGTGTAGCATTGTACTTTGTATTCTTCTTAATCTTGCCCTTGTTCAAGGCAGAAGTAGCACTCTTAGCAAATTTATTGACATTACTGTTCGCTAACTTGGCAGCCGTATAATATGCACTGTTCTTTGTATTTAGGACAGAATTGTTATATCCAAGCGATGAGTTCTTGGCTGTAGCCGTATTTTGTACACCGCCTGTGGCAATAGTCTGCTTTGTCTCGGCGATAGACACTGTAGCATCTCTCTGTGCATCAGATACCTTTTTGAGATCTTCAGCGTATGTTCTGAGAGAGTCATGAAGTGTCTGCATAGCAGTAGTGCAGTCTTTCGCCTTATCTATCCAATCTTTATAGGTCGATATAACTGTCTGAATATCAGAGCTGTATCTTGAAATATTGATTGAACCATCAGAAACACGAGTCTTAATCTCTTTGGCAAGTTTCTTGTTTATTGCACCAAGACTGATTGCTTTGTTGAGATAACTATTTGCCGTATTAAGATACTTATCTCTACCTTTCTGCTCTGTATACATCTTTGTGTATGTATTACCCACAGCAGACATATAGTTAACTGTAGCAGAAGAGTATCGCTTATCATTTAGTTTTGATTCCGCTTTGGATATATTGGAGTCGATTTTCTTTTGGAGTCTGTCTAGGCGAACTTCAATCCAATCGAAGAATTTAGATGCATAATCGGAGAGTTTATCGAATGCAGTCTTTGCAGTGGATGAACTGCCTCCACCTCCACCACCTGAAGTTCCACCACCTGAACTACCATGCGAATTAACAGATGCACCGCCAACGGAAGTTTTGACAAGGCTCTTCATGGCATTAAATGCATTATTTAAAGCCTCTGACTGTTGAGCTCCCGCAGTTCCTGTAGCTTTAAATGTACCATCAGGATTCATTACACTATTTTTTATACTCTGGAATGTCTTAATAGCCTGTGTTGCAAGATCAAGTCCTTTACACAAATCCATTAAGTTCTTAATATCACCATCAGTTGTAAGAGTAGGGTTATTTAATTTCTTCACTGCAAGTAAAGCAAGAGCCTGTGAACTTACGCCTGACTGATTTGCTTCGTTTGCAAGCTGAATTATCTCACCAGCAGTCGCATTTGAGAATAATTCTGTAGCATTGGTAGTATCAATCTTTGTGCCATGTAAACTAAGACCAGCCTTAACAGCTTCCTCTGTAGCTATCTTTTCTTCGCCCAAATTCTTTGCAAGAGCAGCTTCGACAACGGCGGCAGAATTAGTCACTCCCATGTTATCAAGCTGTGACTCATAATATGCTCTATTTGTCTCGTTGAGATTAGACAGCACGGATTCACTATTGACGTATTCCGTGGCTAATTCATTGGCAACTTTCTGGCAGTCTTCCATTGATGATGAAGCATCGCCAAGAATAGTAGAAAATTTCTCCCATGTGTTTAGTCCTTTGATTGTTGCGTCAAAACCTGATAAATCATCTACGCTTACTAATCCATCAGAAGCCTTTGTACCAAGTGCATCAGTTATTGACTTGATATTTTTGGACATTGCACCAAGCTGTGAGTTTTTATCAGACAAACTATTGATGTACTTCACGGCATTTTCTGCTGAAACACCTAGTCCATCAAAGTAATTCTCCGCACCATCAGTAGCTTTGAATGTATCTATGGTTAATTCGCCTTTATCTGCAAGGTCTTGAAGGTCATCTGCTACACCCTTTGTCGCATCATCTGTTGACGCTTTGAGCTGTTCCCATGCTGATGATAGGGTGGTTGGTATTATATCTATGGAATTTTCATCAGCTTGATTTTGTAACTGAGTTAATAGATCTGCTAACTGTTCCTTTGTGTACGTCTTCACATCGTCAGGAAGTTTAGCGTTAATTAGAAGTGTTCTATCATCGTCACTTAATCCATTGACAAATGAATCCACTGTAGAATTTTTCTTTGCATCTTCTGCACCTGAAGGGTTTAATTTGTACCCTAATCGCTCCTTTAAAGCATTTATATCATCTTGATACTGCTGTAATTCTTCATCAGAAATCGTGCCAAATTTCACTCTTATCTCTATCGGAGCAGAACCGCTTATCTGATTATATACATCTTGGAATACATCACCAGCGTTTGATATTCCTTCTGCTGAATCTTCGGCTGACTTTTTCGCAGTCAATAGATCTTTTTCAGCGCCCTCAACGCCAGTACCATCTTCAAGTGCTTGATTATATTTGTCTACTGCATCAGTAAGATCACTATATGCTTTTCTGGTGTTATCATCTTTGAGTATTTCTGCCTCTGTATAGTTCTTGATACTCTCTTTTGCTTTGTCTATTTTATCCTGGTCGAATAAATCATCAGAATTTATAGTTTCTGTAATACCATCTTTGAATTTTTCGACTGCTGGATCATCTTTTATTTTTGAAAGATCTGTATAAAAATCTACAAGCTGATTATATATCTCCTCTCTCGTTCCCTGATTAAACTGAATTCCAAATGTATCACCATCTATCAGATTCAATTTATCATATTTCTTCAATAATTCAGGAATCTTAGAGTTAGCTATATCACCATCATTCAAATCAGCTTTTCCAGTTCCCCATGGCTTATGTGTTGCACCAAAGCTCACATAGTCTGTTAATTTCTCATTTAGATAATTCTTATCTGATTCAACATTGTTTGCTTGTTTAGCAATGTACTCTTCAGCCTTACGCTTAGATATTGTTTCAAGCTTTGAAATCTGTTCATCGTACTTGCCATTAACAAGATCAATACCTTCAGCTTCATTGCCAAATGTCTCTATTAACTTATCCTGAATATCTTTTAATTGAGATTTAACATCATTAACCTCAGATATTGATAATGTATTATCCTGTAACTTTTTATTGTATTCATCGTATTTTGATATAGCATCATCAATAGCTGATTTTTCATCATTCCATGTTTGATTTAATTCTTCAGAAGCTTCTTTCATCTTCTGCTCATGTTCTTCCACGGATGACTTATATTTCTGCCATATCATCATACCAGCAGATACAGCAGTCCCTATCATTCCTATAGGATTAGATTTGATAATTGTCCATAGACCACCTAACGCATTCTTTGCAGACGTTGTTGATGCTGTTAGACCAGTTGTAGACCTTGCAAGCCCCCACGTCTTTAACTGCAATTCAGCTTCTTTTTGTGAAAGTCCACTTGCCATCAATAACTGCTGTCTTTGCGCCTGAGTCAATGCTTTGGACGACACGACCATTTTCAGTTGACTCTTGGATAATCCATTTGTGAGAAGTAATAGCTTGTCAAAATTCTTGACCGATACTCTGCTTTTTCCCACAATATCCATAGCGTTCTTGAACTTGTTCAGTTCAATATACGCCTCATGTATACCTGTCTTAAAAGTCACAAAGGCTTTTATACCCATAACAGCCCCAAGACCAGATAGTGTACCTTTTAACGCTCCTGTCTTGTCTATGAATTTAACAAGTGCTGTTGTTGCTTCAATGATGCTGCTGTACACTTTGCTCATGTCTGAATCAAGCACCATCGACTCAAACGAAGCTTGAAGAGTATTTGTTTTTGCTTCAAGACTTTCCTTATATGAATTATTGAACTTGTCTATTGCAGTTCCAGCACTATTTGCTGAAACCTCTGTATATTGTAATGCTTTGGAATAATTATCGAAAAGAGAAATCAATTTGTTGTACTGATATGTACCTGCCATTGCAGTAGCCACAGCCCTTTGTGTTACTCCATCAAACGACTTCCACTTACTACCAACTTCATCAAGGATTTTCTCACTACTTAGAAATTGACCATTTGTATCTCTCATAGATATACCGATTTTATTTAAAACTTTTTCGGTATCATTTAGACTTTCTCCTGTTTCCTCGTCAATGAATTTACCAGCTTTAATCTGGTTCATACGAGAAAAAACAGATTTAAACATATTTCCGACAGACTCATCACTTGCCTGAGTTACCTCTTTTACTGTACTTATCATACCAATAAGCTTGTCCATGCTCACTCCTGCCATTGAGGCAGCAGATGCGGTTCTTGACATTGACTCAGCCAGACCACCAGCATCTGAAGCGGATTCCATGTCAACCGCTGTTAATTTATCGACTATATCAATAGCCTCAGAAGCACTCTTCTTATAGCCGTTAAGAGCAGATGTTAAATATTCACTGGCTTTTGCACTCTCTATCTGTCCAAGTTTAGACAGTATCATTGAATCATATACAAGATCACCAGTCTCTTTTACTGACTTGCCCTGTCTGAGCCATGAATCAGCAGACTGAGCAACTTCTTTTGTTGTTGCACCTATACTCTGAGCTTGAAGATTCAATTGTTTCAAATAATTAGCTGCTGTATCTCTTCCCTGTCCTTGTGCAACTGATAAATCGGTGACCGCCTTATCCATATCAACAATAGCAGTTTTTGCATCACTTGCAGCACTCTTAACAGCTTTCAATGTGGCAAGATACGCCGTTACTGCCATCTTATTACCTGAAAACGTCTCACCTACAGACTTCTTTAGCTTACCAAATACTGTCTGTGTATGAGTGGCTTCGTAAGCTAACTGCTCCAAGTCTCTAGTTGCTTTCTTGGAGCCAGAATTTGAAACATCTACATCGACCTTATATTTCTTTTTGGATAACTGTTCCATCTGCTTTTTGAATTTGGTATCTTCAAGTTGCGCTTGAACTTTAACCCAAAACTCATTCATTGAACCCATTACATTTCACCTACCCTCTATAATGGTGATCGCAACCAATACCCTGAGTTATCATGTCACCTAGTATATTTGTGATATTGAATGTTTTGTCAATGAACTGCAATGTTGGATCATCAGCAACGATTCTCTTCAAGTCATCAACTAGAACCTCTGAACATTTCTGCTGGAATCCATTTGTATTAAGAAGGTCAACAACTGCTTTTCTCTGTTCTTCCTCGTCTAGTTCTGCATAATCTTCTACAACAGAGTCTGGTGTAGCCCACTTTTCACTTATAGACACTTTCAAACTCAGTATCGCATCGGCAAGTCTTTCATACTGCTCTATAGTATTATTCAACTGCTCTATGCCCTCGTCTAACTTTTCGATTGTGTCTTTACAAGTGTCATCGTCATTCATCAGTTTCAACAAATATTGCATATTAATCAAATTATTACCTATAATGACATTCTGTTCATGTTCTTCAAGACCGGCTATTGCCCTAGCTAGATCTTCTAATGTGTAATTAAATATCATAAATTTTTTCCTTTCCCAGGAACTCAATGTCCCTGTACAACTTACCTAAATTATCAATTTTGTAATCGTATCTGTCTGAATTGACAGTACGCAAATAAAGCGTTGACCATACTACAGCCACCACTTCATAAATTGCCCCATCATACTTGATGAGATCTCCCATGTTTAATTTCATGTAATCACTTCTTTTTTATGGATTTTTCATGTTGAATAACAACCTACGGCATTGAGCCTAGAATAAATAATAGAAAATATTATGAATTTGTTAGATACTTTTCCAGCTTAACGAAAAGATGCGGATATAACTCAATTTTACCATTCTTGAAATTTGATAATATAGATGTGCTTATCCCTGTGGTCTTAGAGATATATACCTGCTTTTCTCTCTCAAGCCTATCAATGTAAAGTTCTCTTAATTCCTGCTGTGTCATATATGCCCTCCTTTTTTGCTTAATATTTATTGAAATAACAATATTTCTTATAAAAATAATATGGAAAATGCGGAGACTACCGCTAAAGATTTTTGACATAAATGGACAGACCGTGTTTGATGCAGTCTGTCCACCTATACCAACCATATTTTGAATATCGCACTCGATACTATTACTTTTCACCTAGTTTGAATCAGCAAAAAGCAATTATGAAGAGACTACTAGACCTACGGTTCTTTCATCTCTTCATAGGCAAATAAACAATTTGCATTATTTTCTAGGTGTTTTTCCTAGTTCTGTGTGACAATTTTGCTAATTTTTGAACATTTTTAAAAACAATTCTGGATTACTGTCATACAACGTCACAAATAAACTATCCTTAATCTTAGGGTTATCAAATGCTTTTCCAATCAACGCACGCATGGTATACTCGTTGATCTTTCTTCCTGATAGCTTTCTCATACATTCATCATAAATATCCTGTTTGTCACTACTGTAATGCTCTGAACCCTTTTCCAGTCCCTTAACTTCTTTATCATAAGTCTCAACTATCTCAATTATACTATTCTGCTGTTTCCTATTAGCCTTGTTTCTATCTTCCTTGCTCAATGGTATCAAAAAGTTTCTCAAACTTGTTCCTTTACCCCTAAATGCTTTATATTTGTTCTCTCTGAGATCAATTATGCCCTCATCTATAATCTGATACAGTATATCCATAGGACAATTGAATAACTTTACTTCTTTAGTGTCGATCTCTTTCTTTTTGCTTTTCTTCTTCCTGTCCTTCAATTCTTGTACATCAGCATAGAACTTCGGATATTTTTTCTGTGGATTCATACATTCCAGCTTTTGAATCCTGGATAGTTCTTTACCAACCGCAATGTCAAAATTTCTCTTCGCACTATCAATACTGCACTGCGCAAGCACTGAGCATATTATAAATATGTCTTCCAGTTCTGTACTCTCACAGCCACCATCAAACCAGTAACTTAATGCCAACTGTGCAATGTTACTTGATACACCTGTATCTGACTGAGCATTTGCAATCTTATTGTCCATGACGGCGAATGACACCATACTTTTATCATAATCGCTGTTTGTGCTTTTGGGTATGTCATTTACTATCGTAGGATATTCAAGATACGCTTTTTGAGCCAGTTCTGCCATTTCTGGCTGATTAGTAGCATATATTGTATCGCTGTCAAGGTCTTGTGAATTAAGTCTGTCCTGTACATCTGTACCTATACCATTGATAACTATTATTTCTTTGCCAAGATCAGGGAAATACTTTACCAACTCTTCGGGGTAAACATTTTCAAGACAAACTATATTGTTGGGTGAATTGTGGGGATTCCTGAAACCAGCCAACCTCTCACCTTCAGCGAATCTCTTTGTGTAACACTCTATCCTGTCATCATGTGTACAGAAACACCCTTCATGTAAAAAATCCTGTCCAGTTACCTTCATCAACATGGCAATAGGGTTTCCACAGATGGTTAAATTATCCCCATTTTGGAACAGTTTACCAATGAGTAACCTTTCTCTCTTCAAACTGCTAATCATCTCTCGCCTTTTCTTCTTGAAATACTCCGTATTGATAATATCTTTATTCCAATTGTACAAAGCCACCATCACCTTATTTATACTGTACTTCTCTGTTGATGTAGCCTGTAGATAGTCTATGAATGCGCCATCATCAAGCTTCAAATTATTGCAAAAATCAATACTGGTAGAAGCTATCTTCTCCAATATATTTTCATCAGTTGTTAGCAAGGTATTATTCATCTGAAACGATGTTCTCTGCAAATCACCATACTTGCTGCTATGCGCTGTCTTCACTATCTGAAAAGTATAGCCATCATTCTTCATGATCTTTTTATATGCCTTAAAAGCAGCTTGGGGTGTACCTGATTCACTCATGTAATCTGTAAACTTCAGCCACTTCAGCGAATTGTCAGTGACTATAACCTTTATGTCAGACACCTTCATCTTGCGTCCAAACATATCAACTCCACTGGCAATGTAAGCACTATCATAGTCATCTCTGTAATAATCTTGGAAAAACTGCTGGATGTT
This sequence comes from Coprococcus sp. AF38-1, assembly GCF_003603945.1. NCBI lineage: Bacteria > Bacillati > Bacillota > Clostridia > Lachnospirales > Lachnospiraceae > Coprococcus > Coprococcus sp. AF38-1. The sequence goes on along the minus strand of NZ_QVGO01000003.1, from coordinate 83,692 downwards.
ACCCTTAAATAAGCAACTCTTGAAAAAATGGCTTCTACAATATATGAAACCATTCATATCAGACGGGAATATTGACGAATCTATCAAACCCATACCATCCCATAGAATGTTAGATATTTCTTTCTCGTCTCTTTTTACAACACACTTGTTATGAATCTTACCATCAGAAAAATCAGTTTCTTTAATTGGGCAATCATTTATATCTATACCATGTTCTAACAGCTCTCTTTTTGTCCTACCTATCAACCGATATTCAGGATAATCTTCTGATATTGTCTTATATGTTGTATACCCCATAGGATTCAAGATTTTCTCAAATGCCTTGAAGTCTCGTACCTTCTTTTTCTGCTGCTCTACACCAACAATACAAGCCTGTTTTCTACATGAAGCCTTTTCATCCTTTAGAACCAATATATTGTTAAGTGGTATATGAATAAAGTCCATTGCCGTAGCAGTTATCAATGGTGCATAAGCTGATAACTCAACGATCTTGGCTCCTTTGCCATCAGGAATTTTATCAATAAGTCCCATAGTAATATACCTTATGACGTTAGTATATAATTCTTCTCTGATGAAGAAACACTCACCCTTTTTAGCCTTACCAGGATTCCTGCACAGCATTTTATACGTGATAGTTTTCGTCAGTTCTGGAACTTCTTTCTTGTTCTTATCAAAAGTTACCCATGTAATAGTTGCATTATTCTCATAAAAATACTTTCTCAGCTCATTTGCTGATACAGATGGTCTTGAATCATCACCAGTTGAACCATCCGCATCAACACCATAATCAAACTTCATTAGTATGAGATCTAAACTATTACCTTTTTTACTCAGAGTAACACCATGCTTCAGCAAATAGGCAGAAAACATACTCCTATTGATAACTGCAGATTTATAGTCTACAAATGAATTAACGTACTTCTCTGATATGCTACTCTTATCTTTTACTAAAAATTTATATCCATGTGCTACCCTGTAGACACTTGCTGCCTGAACACTTCTTACTTTTATAATCTTTGAATCTGTATATTTTATTAAAAACAACCTCCATCCTATGTTTATTTATATGTCATTTGTTGTAACTACAATGCGATTCTTGATATCAAATCCAATTCTATCCCATCATAGGTATAAATTATCGTCTAATATCTATCGTTCAAAATAGGTCTGTTTTCGTGCATTTAAAGCCTTTGTATACACCACTTTTAGGCAAGTAGGAAATGATAGTTTCATTGGACATTCTTTTTCATTTTCCATGCTAAAAAGTCGATAATCTCAGCCGGGTTAATCCTATTCACCAGCTTAATGCTAAATTCTTCAACATCCTCTATTCCAAATATTTCACATTCAGGAATATCCTTTTTATTTATTCCCTCATCTTCAGCCGTAATAGTCATGTCCGCAAATGATATATTTGTTACTGTATAAATCTTGTCTAATATCATCAGGTACGATATATCTGTTATGTTCTCTGCCATCTTTACTTTCTCCTATATTTCTACATTATATTCGTAAATGCTCCATAGCCAATACCTCCCCATCTTACCCCCATTTTGCCATAACTAACTCAACTAGTTAGAAAATAAGAGCAAAAAATCCAAATATTCGGGAGGTTTATTATGGTAACACGCCTTGCTATTCGAAAAAACAACTAGAGACTTGGACTACGATTATTCAGAAATGCAGGAACAGCGGCATGAAACCAAAGGATTAGCTTGCTGAAATAACATATCAAAGGACCAGTATTACTACTGATTCAAACCGCTCAGACGAGCGGCTAATTATAGTGGGGGTACTCACTGTGGAGCGCTTACTTATGTTCTTATAATAAAATAGTGTCTTTATAATTTATATCTCCATACTAATTGTGGTATAAAAAAACCAACCGTCTTATATCAACGGTTGGCTAATACCCATGTAACAGTTCTTTTAGCAATTCCATATCTTCATCATATGATTTTCGTTCAGAATAATACTCCCTTTTAACGCAAGGCATATATCCCCATAATTTTTTATAAGCGAAAAAATCATATGGTGTTTTTTTACATTGTGTTGGTCTAATATTATAAATTGTACATAAGCTATTGTTAAGAAATACGCACTTTCTATCTTTTCCTACTTTCATAAAATAAACTTTTATTGAACTATCACCACATGGAATATCTTTACCTACACAATATTTTGCTAGGAACACCTTTTTTTCCATATTCATTCCATCACAAATTCTAATTACGTCAGAGGGAAATATAACAATTGAATTAGGGAATAAATTTTCGCAACATATTCCGCATTTATAACATCGAAATAAATTATTTATATTGCTCAATGTATTTTTCAACCTCCATAAAAGAACAAAATACGTTTTTCCCATATTTTAAACGTATTTTTCTTTTTGAATCAAGTTCCATTCGATATAGTTTGTAATAATCTTCTGGATAGTTCTCAAAAGAATAACCTTTCTTTCGTTCGTCAATCTCATAAAATGTACCACTCAAATAAATATTCGATGCACTTTTGGTTTTTATTTGCAGATTCATACATCCTATCAGTTTTGATGCTTTATCAACTGCATAATAATATGATGAAATCACACCAGCTCTTATCAGTCCTTTGCCACCAAAGACTCTTCTAATATCTTCAAAATTGACATATTGTTCCATACGATACTTAATCTTTTCGCCCTGCTGCCATATATATATTATTTCTATAGCTTCTATATTTTTATTAATATAACTGCCATGCACTGCAAACCAACACCCTGTCAAATCTAATCCTTGACTACGTATTGATATACTATCAATAATTTTTTGTGCTAATTGTTTTAATATCCATATTATAAACGCAACTACAATGCCATTGAATATTTCTTTGACTATTTCATTCATTAGAATCCTCTGTTTTTTGTTCTTTGTTTTCTAAACGAATTTCTTCCAACATACTTATTATAATATCCTCCAAATATTCTGGTGATCCTGCTCCTGCCATCCAATTCCTCCTTTCGTTTTAAAATAATGTAACACACTAACCGTCAATTTTCAATTTTCAATGTGCATTTTCCTCATAATAAATCATATTTATACTCTCTTTGTCGTATGAATGATAGTCTATATTTTTAAATTTAAAATAATATTATCTACACACACATCGAGATTTTATATAGCATTTCCATATTCATGCGCTTTCTTTGCTATCTTTCTTTGGCGCAGGCTTTTCACTTAGCGGAACAGCAATCTTTGATTGCGTCGTGAAGCTTAGTAGAAAAGGTTGGTTTCAAAGAAAGTAGGATATATTAGTGGGAACATCCCACCCCCTGTTAGTCAGCCAGCTTATCTTGCCGCCCAGAAGGGCGTCAATCTAACCTGTCCGCCTTTTTCACTTGTGTGTCCTGTCAATTGCTTCGCACAGCTCGCAATATGCCAGTCCAACAAAGCAAAAATCATCTCTTTTTATTACATATTTTCTTTTAACGGAGACACCCCTTAAAGCCTTGATTTTACTACATTCTTTCCCAATTTTAGGAAGGTCAACTTCCTAACTTACCTTCTTATGCTGATATTGCAAATTCATATTCATCCAATCAATCAACAAATTTCTCATTCGCATACTTGGGATATAAATATTAATGGATTCCCCTTTTCGTATTCTACTTCTCCATATCCACTGAATCATTTCTGATAATCCATATAAATCTTCATTTATGCTAATTCCTCTTTGCAGGAAAAATTGAGTTATCCCTGGATGCAAATATACATTTACGCAATATGCCAAATTGTATGTATCTACATATTTATTTGTTGAACGGCAATTATAACTCACAAATTGACTTGAATACCCCTTGCCCTTCAGTTTTGCTTTATAGTCTTTAAATGTAGTCCACATAATGTTATCCGATTTTGCATTGACAATATTGGAGAAATAATTATATAGATTTTTTTTGATTTGCTTGATACCATCTTGATTTATTCTTGCCTTAAACCAAGTGACCGATAAACCATTGATTTTTTGATATATATTATCATTCAGTTTACCATCATAAATATTAATCTTATCTAAAAAAACTGATGTATCTGGAATGTAATAGTTCGTAAGCTCATACTGTCCATCATTTTCCAAAATACTCTTTTGCTCATAATCAATTTTATACAAGTCAAAATAATTTTTCAAAATGCTTGCTTCAAACAAATATGTAAGTATATACACCTTATCAAATAATTCAAATATTTCTGGTGGATATCTCCATAAAAGCAATTTTTGATTAATATATATAAGGCTTCTATTGTCCGCAAGAATTTTTATGTCATTATATTTTGTATCATAATTCAACTTTTCTTTATTCCATACAACAAAACCATCTTCGTCCACTGTTACACAGCCACTATCTTTCAGTAGTTTCATATCATCATTTCGGATATTGTCATATGGTTCAACAACATTTAAGACCTCATCCAAGATCAATGTATAGTGACCATTTTGGATATTTTCCCGACTTTCTTCATCAAGGTGTTTGAACAGCTCATGTGTTGAAGCTATATCGTCCTGACAAGCTAACATCTCATTGATTGCTCCCAATTTACCATTCCCCTTATTTATCGGTTGCTTAAATTCTCTGTTCGTATTTTCAATAATACGTTCCACCTCATCTAAAAATGGTGTTATATAAAGGAAATTATCAAACTTCTCTCTGTTAATATGTTGGATGCTCCAACTAGTTTTTCCTGATCCCATAATGGAATCTACCACTGTAATTTTACTAATAACTCATTCCTCCAATCTTAAAACCCATATCCTTCTTCGTTCCATCTGTCACACTGCTGCTGTGTCGATTCATAATCTACAATATTGTCAATCTGAATCAATTTTCGTACCTCGCTTTCAATTTAATGTAGGCACATCACCAATAAAGGTAATGTGCCTGTTATTCCGTACTATGTATAATCAGCAACTTCACTGATAAATATATGAAAAGTTACATAGGAAAGGGGAAACTTCTATCCGTTCTGAAAATAACTGTTCGCTTCAACAGTCGGTTGCATCATCTCACTGCATACTAATTTGTAAACATCCTAAACTATCTAAAAAAGTTCAATGTGTTACTCGCATGGTTGCAAAAGACAAACATCAATCTAAATAATTCTATAACAAATATCTCTGTAATATATCATTCTCCTTTATGTAGGCAAATTTACTCGAAATGCCATTCCACCGCCTGCGTGCATTGTCTTATACCTCGCTTTCAGAAAATACTTCTGATAAGATACTTAATAACTCTTTACCTGTTCTAATTGCCATTTTCATAGCATAATCAGCATATGGTGTTAAAACCATCTCAATATACTGAGAAACATCATCCATAGAAACTCCATACCTCTTCTCGATAGCATCTGTTAATGTCATGTGATTTTCAGTAATATATAAAGTAAATTCACCTGCTTCATCCTTTGATATATTCAGTACATGGTACAATACATCCATAACCTCTACCATCTTCTCACTGTCGTTCACTGCATACCCCGCATGATGGAATTTTCCCAAATAGACTGCCCGATCCTGTTCTGATAAATGATACTGCTCACTTGCTCTCTGAGGATTAACCAACATATCTGAGCTAAGCCTAACATGCTTTGAGAATAGATAATCCACTGCTTTCTTAAAATTCTCAGTCAACTCTTCTGTTGTGTACTCCTTGTTTTCGTTCAATAAATACTTCTGCCATTCTTTCTTGATTTCTTTTGCCATTTGTTCTTTCCTCCTAAAAATATTATGTAATAGGTAGAAACAAAGTATATCCTTATAATTTTCTTTACCGATTAGACTAATCGACCTATATATACATTCTCTCTTTATGCTGATAATGATGCTAGAAATGCTGTATATGTTGCATTTAATCCATCTACAACCTGATCTAATGTCGCCCCATTTGCAAATTGCAACACAACATCAATACAGTTGTCACAATACCCACTTACATATCCAATAAATAACTTGATATTGTTATTACCAGCCAACTCATACTTAAAATCCAACGAATCCGCAAAAATTCCAGATTCCATGTACCACTCAAAATCATTCATAAACTGTTCAGGTGTTACCTCGTTTTTCTGATTGGTGTCCTTGTTTGTCACTGTTACACTTGTTACTATGACCATATACTCATTAAAAAGCTTCTGAAGGTCTTTTGCTGTTGTCGATCTTTCCATCATATTGTTTATTCCCCTTTGTATTTGTCTCTATCAAGACATATATTTTATGTATATTTGATATAGTCTTGATGTTGCATGATATGTACCTATCTATTCATTCTCTTTTTTAATACCTCAAACTTCGATGTTTTTCTTACAGGCTTAATTTCCTCTTTTTCATCAGATAATACCAACGCATCCAACTTTTTAACCTGCTTACGTTCCCTCTTACGCTCCTCAAATGCTGTTTTAGCCATCTCTGCAAGTTTGGTAACGTATTCAACTGGATAATCAAGACCACTGCAAGCAATCAATGTACTTCTACCGTTGTACCCTTCAAATACATTTTGCGGTTTTCCCACTTCTGAGATTACTAAACTTACCTCAATATCTCTGTTATCGTTTCCAGCATGAATAATAGCCACATGCTCACACACCTTGTTCTCTATAGGTGCAAATATGCCATTTCTAGCCAGCTTGTCCAACATAACCGTCGAATCAGTTCCACCTTTCATAAGGCTCATTGTCATAGCTCCACTATCTTTCAGCATTTCTATTCTTTCAGCTTCATCAAAATTATTTAACTCGCCATATGAATCATTTGTAAGAAACGTATCAAGAAATTTTGCAAATGCGCTATTGATACAACTATATGTACTATCTACATTATTATTAATGAAGAAAGTCACACCTAGTCCGAGATCCTGTAATTCCTGAAGTTCCTGAACTGCTGAATATGCGTTGCTGTGCTTTATAAGTGGCTCACTTGATGAAGGTAACGCTATAACAGGGCATACAATTTTTTTATTTGCCGAATCTTCCTGTAATAACATTTCTGCTATTATGGTGGCATTACCTGAACCAGTAGAACCACCACCGCCAAATACAAGGAAAATAATCTCTTCCTCAATACTGCTTATGTAGTCCAGAAAATCAGGATTTTGTTCCAAACACTCTAAAGCTCTCTCCCTGTGACCGCCAAACCCATCAAAATTTTTTAGGTAATACTTGTTCATACCGCCCAATGCTCTTAAGTCCTGTTCACTACCATTCACTGCTATGCCTTTATATCCATAGTTCTCAACAAATTCTTTAACCTGTTTACCTCAATAGCAACCAATACCTATAAATATAACTTTGTCCTTCAAATTCATCTGTCTACCTCCTTGCATTCCTCCACAACGCTTATTCCTTCTTCTGTCAAATAAAATGTGTCTGCATGATTGTCCAAACATCCCTTCTTGACATATCCAAGCTTGACCAACTTCTTCATCTTCCTATAAAGTGTTGTCCCCACACCTAGGGAATCATCGTTATCCTCGCTGATCTCAGATAATGTCATTGAGTGGAATCTGTCTTTGCACTCATTTGCATAAAGCGTATCTAATAAGATAAATTCCATTCGATTCAACTGTGTCTCTCTGTTCAATTTAACCAATCCTTTCTTCATATAATGTGGTAGCATTGTTCTAATACAGGTTAGAATGTCGCCAAACATATACGTGTTGTTGTCATGGTATATATCTGACATTGCTACTTGTGAGAAAAAATATATAAGCATTTCTGCCTTGTATATACTTATTCCCCATTTTTGAGATGAGTTTTTGCAAAATTTCTTTATCCTCTAATTCAGGAATAAGTTCTGTGAGTTTTTTGTAATTATTAAGAGTATCTACTGAAATTCCAATCATTTTTGCTAGTTCTTCTTGATTTTTAGACTCCGAAACTTTCGGATTTGAAGTTTTTATGCAAATAAAAAGCGTTATATGAAGATCCATATCTTAAAATCCTCATATAACGCTTATATGTAATACCTATATCATATTTATTCAAATAATTGTTCCAATTCATCGCCGACTATATGCCATTTCTCTATCCCATCCAACTCATCAAATTCCCCTTGCTTGGCTCGTTTTTCTAATTCATCCATAAATATAAGTAATTTAATTTCATAATTCTCTCTTGAATTATTGACTAAATTTTCAAGCAATATTTCATATTTTGACAGTAACCTTAAAGTAAACATTCTACTGAAATATTCTGAAAAAGTTTGTAAGTCATCTATATCAATATTTTCAAAAATTTTATATTTATTTTTATTGTGCAACTTATTCTCAATAGAAGTTTCAAAGTTTTTACCTTCGCCTGTTTCAAAATAATCTCTTATCAAACCTTTTACAAATCCATTCATACTCTGATCTGTTTTTTCCAGATATGATTTTAATTGTTTGTATTCTTCCATCTCAGAAAGATTATATTTTATTGATACCATTTTTGTTTTTTGATCATATCTTTTTTGTGCTGCTTTCTGTGAATCTGATATCTTATTCTTGATCATAATATCATTTATATGTAATACATATATCTATTATACTAATCTAACCTCTACATCGAATTTAGATCAAGCGTATACTAATCAACGCTACATAGGTATTACATATATATCCTTTCCTAAAAAAATTTAGAGTGTTTCTATGTAATACCTATTATAAATACTTTTCTCTTCACACGCCAGCTATTTTTCAAACGTCCGAACACATAGTATATTACCGCCTAACAATCTCATATTTTGTAGGATATATAAGGCTTATTATGTCCTATGTTCGGCAGTTTTGCTTTTATTGTGTTAAAGTGTTAAATCGCCTTTGTTTTAGTTTACATAACGCTGTAAAATTCTCAATATAACGAAACTACTCTCGAACTGGTATGTATAAGGGACTCTATCCAGCAATATCAAGTAAATGCTCACTTTACCGAACTTAATACCAAACTAGATCAATAACCAGCCTCCTTGAATAAACATTGCAGCATCCAAGGATGACTGGTTAAGGTTTATCTGAATTCATGATTCATACTATAATACTTCCATGAATACGTCATCTTCTGTAATTCCAAACATGTTCTCTTCATTATCTAATTCACAAACTAAATATTTATCGTCTTTTCCATCTAAAACAATTACCATACGATTGTCTTTAAGCAGTAACGTATGTAGAAATTCATACTTCATATATTCACCTCCTATCTTTCTAAACTAAAAAAAACTACCTATTTTACCACATATTCAAATACGCTTTTTATAAGCTGTTTGTCTTTGGTAAAATAAGTAGTTTTTAAATTTATCTTGTGTAATATAATGCAAACAAAAAGGATATTGTAAATTTTCCTGTCGTTTACACTCTCTTTATATCACATATTGTTATTTGTTGTCAATACCATATTGTAACAAAAAAGCCATGACCATTACAGCCATGACTTTCTCGCAACAAATCAATCAATTCCAATCTATAGGTAATCAGCCTACAAACTTGAAACTGTATATTAAGGGTTCATCACGCCCTTAACATCAATTATTATAACATACCCAAACCATTTTATCTATCAGAATTAAATTGAGTATCTATGTAATCCCTATATTATAATTCTCTATGCCATCTTGCTTTTTATCTCATTTAATCGCTCTGTTGTAATCCTGTTCAGTTCAGAGAAGAAAAATTCTTTTATTTCCTCGTAGCAATCATGATCTATAATACTTATGATATCTGATAAATCCAAATCCCAGTAACCTACATATGTACAGATTGTTAGTATACCATTGTTTAAATTCAAATCTATGGTCATTGATATTTCAAAGTTATCCTTTGTATATACCTTGCCTGTTGTCTTATAATTTTCCATGAGTGAGTTATTTATGCTGTTCTCGCATATTCCTTGATACATGCTGGCATTGCAGAAACATTATTCAGAAATATTCCTAAAGTTCCATCATCATATATATTTGAATATGTTTCAACTGTCTCCTTAGTATCTTCAAATATTTTCAATTCTTCCAATTTATACTGTGGCTGCGTCATTTGGCTGTACCCCTCTTTCTACCTACAAATTTTATCCATCATATCCTGTAATCTTTCCCTTGCACTCTGTACATAATATAATTCTCCATTTATTCTGAGTGCTTTATTATGTTGCTGTGCTGCAATAACCTTTTGCTGATATAGATTGATTCCAGTTATCACACCAAGACAAAAAATATCTGCTTTCTGCTCACTGTTCAAAATTTCCACCTCCATCATTTTTCCTTTGCATATTAATTCTCCCTTTTGTCCATGTCTTTTTCATAGATCTTCACCAGTTTGTAAAATGTTGAACGTTTTAAATTCAATCTATCCATGCACTTAACTGCTGTGACTTCTCCACATCTCCATTTTTCATAGTATTCTTTCCATTTATCAGGAAATTGTGCGTTAGGTCTGCCTACTGGCTTACCTGTCTTTAATGATGTTTTCTTTCCATTTATAACTGGCATAACATCCATACCCTGTTTTTGCCTACGTCTTGTGTTTTCCAGTTCTTTTTGTGCAACATAAGAAAGAATCTGCAATACCAGGTCTGCAATAAATTTCTTGTCCAAATTATCATCAGACTGTCTTGTATCAAGCAAAGGCATATCCAGCACAACAATATCTGCTCCAATGTCATTGATGATATAGTTCCATTGTTCTCTGATTTCTGTGTAATTTCTTCCCAGTCTGTCAAGGCTGACTATGACCAGCAAATCTCCCTTCCTTAATAATGGTGCCGTCTCAGTCGTTCCAACCAATGCGTTGTACTCTCTTCTGTTGAATGTTTTTCCACTTACCTTATCACATCTTATATTCCTGTCTGGAATATTAAACTCTTTTAACTGCTCAAGCTGTCTCGCAAGATTTTGCTCTGTTGTTGATACTCTTGCATATCCCCATACTTCATTGTTTTCCATTTTTCCGTCCTTTCTGTCTGTAAAACACCTGCCACTTTATGAATATATCTGTAAATAGAATTGACACCTTTACAAATACATTCCCTTACAGAATAACTATTCTCCGTAAAATGACACCTTTATAGACAGTTTTCCAAACCTCTTGTTCCATCGCCAATTAACCGATATACTAAATATGAAGGGAGTTGATACATATAAATATAGAGATACAGAAGCCAAACCACTTTAGAGACATATTCAAGAAGACTTTTTCAAAACTCGAAGATTTTGTATTTTCCATTATTCAGAGATTACCTGATAAACTGCTGCCATCTATATTGATTAGCTGGCTCAACAGATACACGGATAAACGTATTTCAGAATTGCAACATCAGATAATTCAGAACAAATGGAGATCTGCAAATCTCAACAATGCCGTTGATTCCATCAAGCAAAAAAATAATCACCTATAGAATTATTTCCATAGGTGATTGACTGCTTTTATTTATTCTATTATCTTACAAATTTCGCTCTTATTCATTGAACATATGTTCTCAATATGATATACTGATATAGTATAATTTAATAGAAAGCAGGATGTAATTTCCGATTATTAGATGCCCTCTAGTTTACAAAGGAGGGAATGCCCTATGAACACACTTGAAGTTTTAACTTTGGTGCTGGTAATTTTTGCGGCTCTGTCTTACATAGATCATCATAAATAATAAAAAGAAATAGCATCCCACTCGTCCAAAAGTAGATGCTATTCTTTACGTTTACATTTTACTGAGGGCAAATCGGAGTTACATCCGATTACCTTTCTAATTAGATTATATACTAGGGCATTTGTTTTTTCAAGTGCCCTTTTTAATACCACATTTTCATTTATTCCTGTTTGAACCTATTTTCATAAGATAATTCAGGTTTCAAATCTATTTCCCAATCTATTATATCTCGTGGCTGGCATTGTAAAAGCTGACATAAATCCTCAATCGTTTTTGTTGATACATCGCACACAAACTCTTTTCCATTATGTTTGTCTTTGTATTCCTGAAGTTTTTGCTCTATCTCTTCCATCGAATCCCCTGTACACATTTTAATTTTTGTTAGTGTTCCCTGTGGAATCAATGATTTTTGACGTATTGTATATGTCGTTATTTTTTTCTCTTTTAATTTTTCCATTAACTTGTTGTAATTTATCATCTTAATCTCCATTATTTTTATTTTAGACCTTTCCATATATTATATTTTATGATTTTTTTCATTTCAAGTAATCTTCATTTTTTTGCAAAATTTTATAAAATTTCCTTTATAGTTTTAATAAGGACAGAGATATTTTCCCTGTCCTTTCACTATGTATTTCCTTATTTCTCTATCGTTCATCAGGGAAACATACTGTTGTTGCATTTATTCCCGAATCCTCTGAAATTCTGTTGGTTATGATCCATATTTTCCCTTTGGATGTTTTATATGCACCCAGAATATATAAATCTTCTGGGTAGTCCAAGGCTTCATCATTTGTCTTTTTATCCTCATTATCAAGACAACCCCAATCTTTAACTGCATATCTCTGCAATGACACCATAATCTCTGTAGCAAACTTTTTATTGGCTGCCATTATATCGTTAATTCCCTTTGTTACAACTATCTGTCCCATATCGAAAAATTTTGATGTTACCATGTTTTTCATCCTTTCCATCTATCCTGCATTCCTGCAATACTGATTATTCCTGCTGTTACATTCTCCCTTTACTCTTCTGAAATACTCTTCCAAACTGAATGAATATGATCTGCTCTGTAAGCAAGTACATTTTCCATTTTTTATAACTGTTGTTTCTGCTATGACGATATTATTAGTCAATGTCAACTTGCCTCTTATAATATTTTCCAGTGACTTTCTCAGATCTCTGTATGAGCAATCTATATAAAATTTTCTGCCGTTATTTCCGTCATTCACAAAGTATATAATCCTGTATGTAAAACAGTCCTCTATCATATTATTAGCAAGGCATCCTCTGTTAATATCTGTTAGAATATCTGATATTGTGTACATCTGTATCACCTCGATTTCTCTTATACCAGGAGGAGGATTTTCCTCCCCCTGTTTCCTTTATGCAACATTCTTGATTACTGTAAAATACTGTTTAACAAGTGCTGTAAGGTAATCAAGTTTTCCATGTACTGTTCCACTATCCCTTGTTGATCTGTCTATATCCAGATCTATCCATGTTTTTCCATTTATCTCTGTATATTTTCCATCAGCTATTAGCCAGTGAAGGAACTCTCCAAAATCTTTGTCGTTTCTTCCAAGTTCTGTAAATGCCTTGAATGTTGCAACAAATATATACCCATTCTTCCTATTAAATAACTTCCTAATTTCGCTTGTTATTTCCGTTGAATCAACCAGCCTAGTTAGTAAATTATCCAAGTTGTTAAAATCAAATATGGTTGCGTTCTCATTTAACCATTTGAAGCCTACCTTTGTATCTTTCCTGTACTGTTCCGGATAGTTACACAATATTGCCATATCTCCAATGGTTCTCTCAAATGTGCCGTTGATTCTGTCTCTGTTATTGCAAGAGTACATATCCTTGAAGAATCTGTTTTCTGTAATTTCCCTTATTTCACTAGCAAATGCATCAATATATGTAAATGCTTTCTGAGCCTGGTTCATAGGCTTGCAATTATTCAATTTGCGTACTAATTTAGATATTTGCGTTGTATCACAATTCTGATGAACTACAACCTCCAACTGATACCCATTGAATCTCTCTTTTAATTCCTCTGGTAACTGCTCATAAGTTTTATTACGAATATCACACTCTATATTTTTCCAAATAGCCTCGCCATGTTCGTCTCGCTTTATATTTCCATTTTCATCTGTTACTTTTCGCTGATAAGTGACCATATATTCATCAAGGTTCTTTGTTATTTTTGCGTTTCCATATCTGAATAATGACAATGTACTGCTTCGCTGTAATCCATCAATTATCCACTGTCTGGTAATTCCGTTTGCTGTGGTTTCCTCACCTAAAATAATGGGTGGGATATAATCATCTGATAATACTGAAGCTATAAGCTCGTTTACCATGTTTGGATTCCACTGTCCTGATCTTCTCTGACATTCCTGGTCTGTTCTGATTTTCTCCGCTTTCATGTCCTTTAAATACTGCTCTAATGTGTACGTCTGCTTTCTGATGTTCTTCATGGTGATTACCTCCTAGAATAAAATCTTTACATTTTCAAAACTTCTCATAATCTTTATATTTTCGGCATATTCTTTTGATGAAATTTCTAAAATTTGCCGTATATCTTTGGGTTCGTACCCATCCATTAAAAGATTGAGTATATTCACCTGTTGACTAGATAATTTTGAAATATACTGTTGTGCTTTGTCCTGAAATTGATTGTTGTTTGTTGCTTCCTCGAATGTGTCAAAGTCGGATGGTATGAGGTTATATATATCATTGCCGTTATCATCAGAATCATCTAATGATGAGGTAAATTGATTGATAACCCTTTTAGCTCTGTGTCTGTCTCTTATCTCTGTTTTGAATTTCCTCTTAATACATCCATGAAGAAATATATCAAAACTGATACCCATATCTGAGTTATAAGAGTTGTAAGCCTGCCATAATGTCATATTTGCAATACTGTAAAAATCGTCATAGTCGGTTTCTGACAACGTCTCACCCAGTTTCAAAAAAATTGATCTTGAAATTTTCTTCAGTAACTGCATATTATTTTTACAATACGGCTCTAACACTTCTACATTTAGTTGTGCGCCTGTCATTTTCTCACCTTCTTTCATGCTGGATTATGGTATATTACCGAATAGGCAAGCGGAGAACTGAATCTCCCACGGCTAAACCGTCACCGCCTGAATTATCACTTTTTTATGTACTTATCATCTGCCCACTTTGTAACCTTGCCGTTGTATTCAATTTTTGGCTTGTTTATAACACCTTTGCCAACTCTTACAATTTCATTGTTGCACTTCTTTATGTAGAACTCTGTTGTCTGTTTATCCATGTTTAAACCTCCGATATATTTATTTATCACCTCGGCTTTGGGTGATTGTCTCACCCTCTGCCCTGTTGATTGTTTGTTGTTAGTTGATTCTTAAAGACTGATATTTGCTAACCATACTAACCTTTGCATAATCATCTTTACTAAGTAATTTCTTTACTTCATCTTTGTTGACTGTTTCACGCTCAACACTTGAAAGTGTAGCTTTGAAAATGTTACCGATAAATCTACGGATTGGCTTACCCTTGTTATCAACTGCTTCACATTCTTCTGTTTCATTAAGAAATTCCATAACCTTTGAATTTAAAGTTGTGATGTTGTCCTCTGCTTCTTCCTTGATTCTTTTCCACTCTTGAATCTGCTCCATTGCTTCATTCATTTCTTTAACTGTCATACACATAATAATTACCTCCTTGAATGATACTTGATTGATTTGTTGTAAGTCATTCGGTTGACTATGCCTATATGATACACAAATTTACGTGTATAGTCTATTCGCAGTATGCACAAATATGTGTGAACATTTTTGTGTAATATGTACACGCTTTTATGTGCATATTTTTATTGACTATGCACGCATTTTTGTGTATATTATAGATAACAAATCAATCAAAAACAATTCAATCAAGGAGGTTTTCAGTAATGAAAATGTACAAAATTTATTTTGAAGGTCAGTTAATAGGTATTGAAACATTCAGTACAGAGGAAGTAAGAGAGATTAACAACTGTGACGATATAAGAGTTGAACTTGTTACAGATTAGAAAAGGGGTGGACATTATGACATATTTCAAGAATGTTGAATCATTAGAGGAATTAAGAAAACAGTATAAGGAATTATTAAAGAGGTTTCATCCAGACAACCCCAACGGCTCAACAGAAGCCACACAGTCAATCAATGCAGAATATGAAAGCCTGTTCAATATATTAAAGAACAGACACGAAAACAGAGCAACAACCGATTCAGAGGATAAAGCATCATATAACAATATGAAATATGACTATACAGAAGATATAAGGCTCAGAGAGGTTATACAGAATATTATCACACTGGACAATATCAATATTGAAATTGTAGGTTGTTGGATCTGGGTTGATGGTGACACATACGCACACAAGGACATTTTAAAGGGTCTCGGCTTCAGATGGGCAAGAGAAAAAAAGAAGTGGTATTTTCACACTGAAGCATTCAGAAAAAGAAGTCATAAATCGTTATCTATGGACGATATAAGAAATTTATATGGAAGTACAGAGGTAAAGACAGACGAAAAGAAACGGCTCAAAATGGCTTAATATAAAAGGGTATAGCCACTAATACAAAGTGGGTATACCCTGAATAACAAGAGGTGGTTATCATGTTTAATTATTATGAAAATGGGAAAATAGAAACCCTATCAGCCAGAAAAGTATACAGGCTTTACACAATCGCCGTTGATGATGAGCAAAAGGCAAACGGCACAACCTTTTATTCATGGCTCTATGAAATGGAGAAAATGCAAATTCTTAATAGAATGTAGTCAATAAAATAGTGTAAAAATAGGCTAGAGGTGTTTAATCTCTAGCCTTTCATTATACCCATAGGGGTATGTATACATCTTGTGATATTGTCATCTGTCCATCTGTGGGTGTATCTGTACCATTCACACGATACAGCCCAGGAACCAAGCAACGAACTAGGGGGAGGTGGCAAAAACTAAAAAACATGTTTTATTTTCTGCTATGGGGTGTATCTGGTACATCTATACACTGACTCAAACTACAAGCCCACTTGATCTACTCCATACATTGCCTGTTCATAGCTAAATCCTTCATACTGTAACTGGTGGAGTAGTCTATCTCTTCCCATATCTGGTGAAGAATGTAAATAAGACTTTGCTTTTTTATATGCTTGATCGTTCCAATCTGCATTGCAATTATCCACTCCATATTGAACTTCATCATCTGTGAACCCTTCATATTCAAGTTGATGTTGTAGCCCACTATATGAAAACGCAGAACTATTCAAATATGACTTAGCCTTTTTCAATGCCTGTTCTTTCCAATTAGCACCACAATTATCAGCTCCATACGTTGCTTCAGATGTAGAAAAACCTTCATACTCTAATTGATGTATTAACCCAGTATAGGAAAATGCAGAGCTATTAAGATACGATTCTGCTTTTGCTTTTGCACCAGCATTACCTGTCTTTGGTGTATAATCATAGCTTGAACCATAAGAGTATGACAAGGAATGATACGCACAATATTTGCTATTATCTGTTCTCTTTTCTGTGCATCCATCAAAGGCACATCTGGTTGAAAAATAATATATCCAGAATATTACAATACATGCTACAACTACACCAATAATAGCCTTTACATTGATTTTGTTTGCTGGTACAGCAGTATTTGGAACAACCTCTTTTTGCTGTTCTGCTTCATAATATGCTTTTACATTATAGCCACATCCAGGGCAAGACTTAGCTGTACTTGATACATTTTCTCTGCCACATTCAGGACACTTTACTAATGCCATTTGTTTTCTCCCCTTTGATAAACTTACAGCCTACAACTCCACAGGCAATGCCACCTAAACATAATACAATAGCTTGTATGCGATATTCCCATATTTTCTTATTATCATCTTTTGCCATATCCTCATATTCAGATGCAATATATCTATATGTACCACTAAACCATGATCCATAATTTCTTGCATCCGCACTATTTTCTGCATATCCTTCCATGCACTCTTTATAGTGCTGTTTGTAAAAAGAATATGTATCATTGTTAATTCTAGTAAAGGCAACAATCAGCATGATACAAGCCACCACGCAAAGAGCAATTCCAATATATTTTTTGTTCTTATATACCGGCACTGTCGCTGTTGTATTTATGATATCTTCTACTGCTTCAGTTTCAGATTGAACTATTTCATATCCACAACTAGGACATACAGTTACATTATCTGCTACCTCAGTTCCACATTCAGGACATTTCATCGAATCCCTCCCATTTGTTATTATCTATTCGATAATCTTGATTGTTGAATACGCATCATTTTTAAGGACTGTTTTTAATCTTGCCAAATCAACATCACCTACTTTATCTTCGCCATCAATATAAAGATTTACTAATTTACATATTAACAAATCATACAGATCGTCTTCATCGTCTGAATCATAATCATCCTCATCTAATGAGTTACAAGAACCTAAAACCTTATATGCCTTATCCTCAGTATTATAATATCCTAGCACATAACTTGTTGTATTACCTCCAAAACCATTCTGTGCTCCATAATGGATAATACAAGCTGGATGCTTGTCTGATACTTCTTCTGTGCTATCCTCTGTTTCTGAACTTTCTGAATCTTCTTCTCCACCCATTGAAGCATAAAATGTTATGTCATATGGCTGAAAAGAATCTGGATTTTTAAGATAATTCTTTAAATCGTTTATAGTTGAATATGCATAGGATTCATATTTCAACTGTTCCTGAATCGTTGCCACATCTTTATATCCACTAATAGAATCCAGCAACTTATCAGCTTCATCATATTTACCTTTTTCCAAAAGTGTCATAGCTTCATTGTATGTATTTTTCGGCTTAACCACTTTTACATTATAAATAATCAAGCCTACAACAATTACAACAACTGCTGCGACAACAGGAATTATAATCTTTTTCAGATTTTTCTTTGGTTTTTCTGCTATTGCTGTTTGTACTGGTATCTCCACAGTAGTTTCTTCAAATGGACATCCACAATGTACGCATTCTGTAGCATCAATTGGATTTTCTTTTCCGCAGTCGCTACATATTTTAGTATCTGGCTTATCCTCAATTAATATCTTTCCACAGTGTACACACTTCTTTGCCTTGTCTGAAATTTCCTGTCCACACTCAGGACACTTAATCATAGCCATACCTTCTCCTCCTCTGTATGAATAATATTATGTTTCTATTATATTCGTTTTAACGAAGATATTCAATCATAAGAATATCTTTTATCCTTTATTCATAAGCTATGAATGGAGGTGCTATGATGATTGATTATTCCCCTTTCTGGAATACTCTTGAAAAATCAAGTGAGAACTGGTATACACTCACAAACAAATACCATATGTCACATAGCACACTGCATAGACTAAAACATAATATGGATGTATCAACCAAGACACTCAATGATTTGTGCCGTATTCTCGGCTGTGATATTTGCGATATAGTAAGATATGTTAAATCGGATGATGACCAGATATTATAAAAGAGCAAGAGAACTGATCTCCTGCTCTAATTATTTTCGAGAAAATACTATTGTAGTTTTGTAGTTACATAATATTCACGATAACATCTATTACCTACATCCCCCAAAAACAATCTAAATTTTGCCCTTGTATCACCGTCCAGTTTGAAATTGTGTCTATTTTTTAAAAAATGCATACAATTCCCAGATATTCCTTATTTTCTTACGTTTTTACGATATAGCACAATACTCAGTTTTTCGTCACAATACAGATTTAATATTATGTAAATCAACACAAAATCAACGTTTTTTCACTGCCACGATATTATGTACGATAAGGCAGCAGGGGGGGGTATGTTAAACTATGACTACAACTAAATTACTTCTTCATACACCTTTTGAAGTATAGTATCTATATTCTTCGTATTACACATTACTATTTTTTTCTGTGATAATGCACTTGTCGATTTTACCTTATAAAACATACTGTGCGACATCCACTTTATAAGCATTACAACTGCGTCAACTTCTATTCCAGATATATTATTTGTCTCCGATTCCATAAATATGCTATTAGGGAATTTATGCTTTATCTCTGGTAATACATCACTTATATGTCCCACAAATAAAAATCTCTTATTTTGCAGTAATTCTAAGTCATATGTATTGCTTGTACCTTCATTGTCTGTTTTATTCAATTCTGAAATAAACTGTTCTTGATATTCTATTTGTTTCTTCAAATCGTTAATTTCAGAATTCTTATTTTCTATAGCCTTTAACAGTTTATTATTTTCGGCTACTAATGGTGCTGTCTGCTTAGAATTATCTGCTGTAATTTGTAATGATAATGTTCTGTTTTTTTGTAATAAGCTATTTATTTTGTTTTCTTTATCTACAATATTCTGTTCCAGATTAGATATAATATCCTCATATCGTGTGGCTAAGTCTTGATTGGTAATTTTTTCCCATGAAAAATCTGTATAATATTGTTTCTGCATAATTGCAAACATCTTGTATAATACATCCATTTCATACATACAAAGAATTGTCCGATATACAATTTCATAATTGTCTGGAATACACTCTCTCGACAATGTAAGTTTCGTAAATCCTTGTTTCTTCTCCATAACCATTTCAATATATTTTGTTGTAACGAATGATTTAAAATAATTTCTTATCAATCTATCCACATCTGGAACATACATAACTGATTGTCCATACCACTTTTCATTAGCTGTTGTTGTCATAGCATTATACCAAGATGTCCCACCATTGTGATCCGCTATAATATCTTTTGTAAACAACTCAATTTGTCCAACTATTCCAGCTCTAATAGGTGCTTCACCATTCTTACTCTGTGATTTCATTTCAGAGTGGATATATTCAGCTAATTTATTCACCTCTATATGTAAATAATCTGCTAACTCAATCCTTCTTTTTGTAAGGTATCTGTCAAAGAATTTAGACATCAGCACATATTCTTTATTCTCTCTATTGACACCTTTCAAATAATCCTCTGATTCTTCACTAGTAGTACAAAATATAAGTGCATTATCAAACTGGTTTTTATCTGTCATATAAAAACAATAATTCAGCATATATCTATCTTGTTCAAAATCAAATCCTTTTAAAACCTTATCTGGTTCTTCAAATACATCTGATCTATAAAATAAAAAATGCAAATAATAATTTTCAGTATATGACATTTCAAATTTCTTTGCGTTTTTTATTGTACCGGTACTTTTGTATTGATGTTCCCAGTCAGTAAACATATTCTTAATCCGTGGACACCTCTTAGAATACAGCAAATCGACTAAATCTATTACTTCTAATCTGTTATCTAAATAATCCGCAACTACAAGTAACGCATCAGCATAAACAGTATGTGTAAATAATTCACCAACATTTCTTTCTTCTAATAACTTATTCACAAGTTGATTATTGCTTCGCAAATTCAAAGCCTCATATATTTTTTGCAACTCATCATATCGTTTGTTGTGAATATCTGTCATCAGCAACTGCATAACGTTATATTTAATACCGATTTTTCGCTGTTCCTCATTTAATTTCATCTTCGTTCCTCCAATACTGTATTGCACATGCCTATAGTATTCTTTCTCTATTTTACCATATAAGACTTGTGAAGGGTAAAAAATAGGGTATATTAGATAATTTTCTACCTAATATACCCTATTACATCACTATATCTCATATCTTAGCATAGCCTCATATACATAATCCTGTACTTTGCCCTTGCAACTCTCTGCTAATTCCTTAATATACTTGATTTTACCGTCAATCAATCCCTGTTTTGCTGATTCTTCTGTATCATATATTCCTAAATCTATCTTCTTATCCAATATTGAGATAGACACCGAATATATGTTATTACCATTTGGGGTAATACTACTTTTTATCCCTCTCTCCTCAAACACAGTATTTATATAATGTGTCAAAAAAGAACAAGTTTCTGGACTGTACATATTACTTTCCTTACAGAGCAGATCTTTATCAAGATCAACCTTAGTTCCAGGAATGTAATGTGCATCAAACCATATCTTGAAATTCTGGTAGTTCTGCCATTCCACGCATACATTTTTATCCATATAATACGGCTTTAATTTGTGAACCTTTTTGTTATAGCACCTCTGAATCATATTCTTCCACTTGATAAATGAACATGATTCACTATCTATATCTGAAGACTCTGCACCGACATAACCAACACCCTCATAGGTTCTTTTATTGTGCCAAGGTTTCCAGTCATCAGGCTTAAACTCCACAGCATTTACAATATTTATAATCTGCTTACTCGTTACTGCTCCATCCTGTTCATGTACTCTCAAACTCTCTCTGTATTGTTTATCTGTTACTGGGAACAAATGCTTGTAGTAATTATCATTTGTATCATTGTTTTTATGCCACACCATCGTATTATGTTTCATATCATAATTGACAACGAACATCTGAATTACAAGATCACAAGCATTAACTCTCTCTTTCTTATATCCCCACCTATCCTTGGATTTAAAATAAACATTCCTGTTAAGTGTATAAGTTAATTCCTTTGTCGTTCTTGAACGCACCCCTTTTACAAGTTGATATGTGCCGTCATCCAACTGTTGAATCAATCTACCATAATTTGAGATCCATGCGGATTTATAATCCAATAATCGTACAAATACTTCATCTTTTGCAATAGAATCAATACTTGATTCTGACCTATATAATATTTGAAAATGATATGGCTTCTTGTATTTTCTCCGTATCTTTACCAATTCACCATTATTGTATTTTTCTAATCCATCTGCAAGTTTTAATTGTAATTGTTTTTCTCTTCTACGTTCACTGTAACACGCTTTACAAACTGTCCTTCTTTTCTGATTGTAGCTGCTAATTCCATATTCAAATATGGAAAATTCTCTCCCACACCATTTACATACTTGTGTTTCTTCTTTACTCATATTTACTGTCCTCCATTTTGCTATATCAGAGGACAAGAAAAGGCACGTCCAAACTAGACGTACCTTGATATACTGTTACTACCTTTAGGCAGCAGTTGATTTATATTTATATACTGGGAATATGTGCTGAACCGCACAATAGACACCCTTCAGAACAAAGGGGAAAATGATATTTTAACATATTTCTTGAACTCTGATACAGACTTTCTTTTACTTCCTGTCTGTTTTGTTAATTTACAATAATAATGTAACAAACGGGTGTTCGTAAAAAGTGCAAAAGGCAGTTTGTACTTCCCCTCTCATTCGTTTGTACCCTATAGGCTCAGATGCTCATGAGCCTATAGGAAATAACTGGTTGTTCATTATAAATATGGAGGTAGCTGTTATGGCTTATTTGTTTATCTTAGATCTTGTTAAGACTTCTCAGGAAGAGAGGATAATTAAAGGTAAAAATGGTGAGGCTGATAGTAAATACTATGTTGTTGGTTTATCGAATGGCTGTAAGTCTTTCGATGTGACATGTGGAGAGAAAAACAATCTGGTAACTATCGGTGTCTTTCAGAAGTGCAAAGTGTACTTCGATATAGTGGATAAGAAGCTGAAGGCGGTGGACGCTGTTTCTGCTACTGGTTCGGTTGGTAAGTCCAGTGAAAAGACAGGTAATGTATAATCCCCTCTTTGCGGGTTTTATAAATATGAAGTAAAGGGGGTGAATGATATGGAGTTTTCAGCAGTAACAACTGCGATCACAAACATGGGTTCTGTTGTGTCTACAGTTCTTGACACAATCGCTGGCAATCCGCTTCTCATGGTGCTTCTTGCTTGTCCTGTAATCGCAGCGGGTGCATACGTATTCAAGAAGCTTGTAAAGGCTGCTAAGGGCTAACAGATCACTTTGTTGTTTTTCGTAAATAAAAAATTAGGGTGTGGGCATGCATCCTATTTTTTATACCCAAATTTAAAATGTGAGGTGAACTAATGAAATTTAGGAAAAATATTAAAAAAATCATGCCCGTGGTGCTGTGCATGGTATTACTGCTCTGCTTTTTAATACCGCTTACGTCCTGGGCGGCTGATTCATCTTCTGTCAATTCGTCTGGGGCTATAGATTATAGCGGTTTACATATGGGGCGTGCGATTCATCGTTCAGGTTTTTGGGCTGGTACAGGTGAGTGGGAAATAGGTTGCCTTGAAACTTGTCAACCATCGTCATTTGCGCAAATGAATGAGCAGTATATTTATAATGGAAGTTCTAGTATTGCTACTACTTTTGCGAATTATATAGTTGAATTTAAAAAATATTACCCTGATTATAGGGTGACAAAATTCAATGAGTATTTTGATGTATATGTGTATATTGATAACTGGACTTATGACAATGAGAATACATCAAATCCAGATGTTAGAACTGGAACAAGGTCATATTATTTTATCTGTCCTAAAAAAACACGGTTATGTACTGTTACTAAAGATTTAAATTGTAAAAAGATTGATACCTTTGGTCAATCTAATTCGGGAGCTACAATTCCAGTTTTTTTTAAAACTGAAAAAGATGGTTGCCCTGTTTTCTGTCTTTCGTATAAGTACGAAACTGGTAAATATGCAAATCAACCAAAAGATTATTGTTGTTATAACTCGGGTGCTGGTTATAGTGGTGAAGTCGGCGGAATGGGATATTGGAATAGAGGTTATAAAAAATATGGCTGGACTGATGACAAAACAATTGGAAATGGTAATGGCTCGTTAGTTATTGATAGTTTATCAGGTGGTAAAAGAACTTGTACACTGGGTTTTACTAATATCCCACTCTGTCAATATGATGATGATTTTGAGAATGTAAGAGATTTCATTGGCGGTGATGATTCCATGGCACTCAATCAAGATAGTGCTTTTGTGGGAGATCCTAGTGGGAGTTATACGGTAGGTGGTAATACTCCTGAAGCTGGTGAGGGGTGTGACAGTTTTGGTTGGACTTCTTTTGATTGTTCGTTGTTGCCTGGTAAAGATGGAACTGGCGATAATTCTAAGGATGTGTATATTTTTTCTGCAAAATATTCTTATGATACATTTCCTAAGATGGTGTATAGTCCTGAAAATTATCAAATAGTTGTTCAGTTTACGATGAGAACTGTATATAGAATGAGGTCGTCTGTTATTCAAGAAGATAGTTGGAGTACTAATTATATGTTTTATAATTTGAATGATTATAAAAGCGGTTTTAGTATTCGGGGTGATGAAATTAAATTCCAACCGTCAAATGGTGGCAGTGGTCAAACTTCTACCAGCGGAAGAATTGCTACTTTGGTATACAGTAATGTTCTTGAATATATTGTTGCATTAAAAGGTGTTGATATTGGTGAATTATCCAGTGTTGACTCTTGTTATATTTATGCGGATATACGTTTGCGTAAAGTTAGTTCTGAGACAGAGTATTCTTCTGATTTTAAACAATATAAATGGGACTTTAGCACTATGAAGAAAACTGAGTTATCTCCCAAGGTCACTACTACAGGTGATGGAGAAGATAAAAGGGTTTCATCGGTAGTGACTAATGATGATGGTAAGACTGTAATAAATATAACAGTTAATGTAACTGGTGGTAATGGTGGCTCTGGCGGTAACGGCGGTAACGGCGGTAACGGCGGTAATGGCGGTGATGGTGGAGACGGTGGAGACGGCGGTTCTGGTGGAAGTGGCGGCTCTGGTATCGGTGTAGATGACGATAATTCCAAAAGCTTTTGGAGTATTCTCAAAGGTATTGTTGCTTTCTTCAAAGCTCTGCTTGATGGTGAGGATGGACTTTTTCCGGTCATAGCGGCGTTTTTTGAGTTCATACCTGCTTCATTCTGGACTGTAGTAATTGGTGCCGTTGTGATCATAGCGGTAATTGCTATTTACCGTTTACTTAAAAAATCGTAGGGGGTGGTTATGTGATCGGTTCTATTAAAGCTATTGCAAAGGTGATTTTCAATATCCTTAACTATAAATTCAATGCGGGCGATGTTAGTTTTTCACTCTGGAATATAATAATGACTTTCTTAATATGTGGCTTGGTCGGTATGCTTTTATACTACTTTGTTGTTGGGGTATCCAGTAAAGAAGATTAAAGAAAAAGACTGGATTATTTACCAGTCTTTTTACTCTTCCTTATTCCCCAGATGGCTATTATTAAGCCAATTATCAGTGGTATAGCAAATATTGCTGTTAATGATATACATGACCATAAGAATGGGTCCATTGGTTTAATCTCCTTTCTGATGATAGAAATATTATAAATCAGAATTGGAGTAAGTACAAATAAAAAGTGAGGTAAAGTTATGGAATGTTTTGATATTTTGATTTTAGTTTTAGGAATTGTAACAGGTGTAATTCTATTTGCCTTAGGACTTCCTTTTCATATAATTGTGATCTATTATGTAGCAATTATGTTTTTTGTTGGTATGCCTATAGCAATAATTTTTGGTCTTGCAAAGTGGATAAAAAATTGTGACAAAGAGAGGTAAATATTAAATGATTATTTTTTGTCTGGTTTTGGTCGTCGTATGTTTTTTATGGTGCGTCTTTGTATTGCTTTATTCTTTGTTGGGAGGTTGATTAGTAGTGGAAATGTGTAATGAGAATTGTGATACATGTATAGAAGATAAAAGTTGTTGCAATGGTGTATATCGTCCTATTTTTAATCTGTGTGATAAGTGTGTAAATGAATATGGTTGTAATCATCGTGATTGTTCTGATGATTGTGAGGATTTCTATTCCGTAGATCAATTATAAATTATGAGGGATGGTGAGTGGTTATGTGTTCGGATGTAAAGGAAATGGTATTTTATTTCTCTCTTAGTGTTGTATGTTTTATATGTGGTCAGATATATTCCAGGCGGAAAGATCCTGGCTGTTATGCCTTTTATGTATGTGCAGTGACAAGTTTTATATTAACACTTGTATTCTTTATTTTGTGCATTTTAGGAGGTGTTTAGAATGTCGTTGGTATATTTAATAGTCTTTATGTTGGGTTCGCTTCAGCTCATTAAGGAATACAGAGAATTTAACGAATTCAAGCGGGATGAGGAAAGTTTTAATGAATATAAAAATAAGGAGAGTGATTATCTTGAGTCGAAAATTGAAAATAACGATTTTGATTGGTAGCCTGTTTGTCATATGCTTCAGTCTGTTTCATATAGCAACTGCACACGCTCAGACTATAAACACCGGACTTGGACAAGTCACTGTGACAGAGATCCCAAGCTCTGAAGTGCCGATAGCTACGGCGGGTGATGCGGGCTTTCTGACCACGCACAGGGATATAACAGATGTATACAATGTATGTGTACTTATAGCTATCGAATTGATGTTCTGGATATGCTGGAACATTGTAAGAACTGTATATCGGATATTAACTGAACGAAGTAAATTTTAGGAGGTGAAGTGATGGATAAAATGGTACTTGACATATATAGCAACGGCGACCTTTACATGATGGCAGCTAAGATATTTGTCTGGATGATAATGTTGCTCTTTGTAGCCGTGATAATGGGATGTATAAGGGGGCTTCGCTTATGATATTTGTGATTATAGTTGCTATCGTACTTATCTGCTACTATCTCCCTATCATCCCTTTTACGATCACTCATTTTTATAAAATATGCTATAACGGAGTGATTGACCTGTACTATTACTTTAAGCATAAGGAGCGCAACAGGTGCAAGGCGTACGGTCGTATATATATGGTTACTGCGTTCCGTAACAAAGTTTTTGGTAGCGGTAAGACCTTGGACATGACCATGGTTGCAAGACGGATATATAACAAATATAACGGACTTCCAGTCTGGAACGAGGACGAACAAAAGTTTGTAACTCAGCATATACACCTTATAAGTAATGTCGAGCTTCTTGACGTTCCTTATACTCCTTTTGTATCGGCTGAACAGATGAAAAACGTGGTACAACCGCCTGATGATGTGACTCTCTTCGTGTTTGATGAGGTCGGGGCTATTTGGAATAGCAGAAACTACAAGGATAACATATCTACAGAACTATTAAAGAGACTGCTCCAAGTGCGAAAAAATAAGATAGGTATCATCTGCACCGCACAGCGTTTCAAATTTGTTGATGCTCTTCTCAGACAGA
Organism: Coprococcus sp. AF38-1; assembly: GCF_003603945.1. Classification (NCBI taxonomy): domain Bacteria; kingdom Bacillati; phylum Bacillota; class Clostridia; order Lachnospirales; family Lachnospiraceae; genus Coprococcus; species Coprococcus sp. AF38-1. The sequence continues at coordinate 55,938 of NZ_QVGO01000003.1, read as the reverse complement.
TAACAGGAAGTCTTTACTGCGTAAATAAAACGTGGCGAATACTTTCCGTGCGTGAGTATGACGCTGTAAGTTTTGAGAACTGCGACAACGTGGATATGCTGAGACCGCTTTCACTGTCGTTTAAGTTCGTCCAGAATAAAGACTATCAGGCTTATGATACCTCAGCGATCGTTGAAGATCTTAAAAAAGCTGATATGCTCGGTGACGCTGAGATACTGGCTAATCAGGGGGTAGTTCAACCAAATATAGACTTTGCAACTGGCATAAAGAAAAGGTATAGGAAACGTAAAAGATAGAGTGCGTGCGGCGGCTTCAGCCCCGCCGCACTCTCCGCCGTTCGGCTGTGCGCTCTGTGCGTACTCAATAATAACAAGTGGCTGCGCAGGGTGAGCCATCACCCTGATAACTATAATCAGCCTGTGGCGGTGTAGGTGTCAAGGCCTAAAGCCTGTGGCGTGCCTTGACACCTACACCGCAACGGGCTACGTGGAGGTATATTGCATGAGGTATTTACTGTCAATTATGAACAACGTGCTCCGTCTACTCAACAATGTGTGCCGTCTGGCGTGCAGTCTGTTCAGATTCATAAGATGAGCGCAAGACTAAAATAATAGCCCCTTGGGAGCTCGGGCAAGGGGTTGGGGTGTGGGAATGGTACCATCAGACTAAAGATAATTACACAAATTACACTTTTAACAACTGCGCTTATACGGAGACATAAGCAATATATAAAAATAAGGTGTAATGGTGTAATCTTACCATCTCCTATCCCCTTAAAATCATAATAAAATCAAGGCTTCTATGCCATGCCGAGTGGGCTTGTCCTCGGCATGGTGTAAATGGTGTAAAAGGTGTAAAAAATACATGAAAAGAGGGATTACATGGAAAATACAGAAAAGAAAAAAGACAGAACCCCTAAAACATGGAAAACATGTGAGATAATCCAACAACTTGAATATCTCCGTGAAGACCAGATACAAAGCGGGTTAGATCATAACGCTGTCAGGGATTATGCGTATATACTGCATGATAAGGATGTAAATGTAGATGGTACACCCAAGGCGGCTCACTGGCACATATACATTAGGTTTAAGGATTCTACGCCGACTGATTCCATATGTAAGTGGTTCGGCATCACATCAAACTATATAGGACGTATACAAGGACGTTTTGCTGATGCCCTTGCATATGCGACACATAGGAATGTAGCTGATAAATACCAGTATCTTGACGAAGAGGTCAAAAGTAATTTTGATTTTGTGAAAGAGAGAGACACGGCAAGAAGCCGTGAAGCTGACAGGCAGAGGAAACAGGAAATAGTTGACCTGATAACTGCGGGTATCATAAGGGAATTTAATTACACAGATTACATATCTCCACAGGAGTATGACAAGTTCAGGAAGTCAATAGACAATGCGTTCAGGTATCGCTTAGATAAGATAAAGGGGGAAAACAGAGACATGGAAGTCATATATATTTATGGTGACAGTAGTTGTGGAAAAACGACATATGCTAAAGAGCTTGCGGCACAAAATGAATATAGCTGTTATGTGAGCTCGGGCGGTGAAGATATGCTTGATGACTATAAAGGTCAAGACTGTGTAATACTTGATGACCTGAGGGCGTATGATGTGAACTTTAGCAGTCTGCTGAAGTTGCTTGATAACCATACACAGTCGATGGTACGAGCACGGTATCATAACAAGTTTTTGGAATGTAAGTTAATGATAATAACTACAAGTAAGAGCATGGAGGAGCTTTATAGAGACCTTCCGGGCTCAGAAAATGAGGATATAGTACAGTTACGCAGACGATGCAAGCTATATATTAAAATGACACCACTTACCATGGCTGTCCGTATCTGGCAACCTGAAAGCCTTAAATACTTGTATGTGCAGACGATGGATAATCCTGTACGTGGCAGATATGCTACAAAGGACAGGACGCTTGACGAAGCAAGGGAGTACGTGAACAATGTCTTGTTTTTTCCTAAACAGGCAGACAATGAAACTGTCCTTGCTGGTGAGGGTTTCAGGAATTTAGATGAAAGTGAAAAGGACTTATTCACAAAGCAGATGGAGCTGTCCATCTAACTGGAAAATATGACCAGTAGTTCTACCAGATCAAGGAATTTATAATAAAAATAGAACGTGCGGTCGGCATGTGCTGACCGCATTTTTACGTCATAGGGGGCATACTATGAAGTTCAGGCATTTAAAGTATGCAGATCGTGTGGCTATGGAAACACTGCTCAACAGGGGTTGCAGTAAAGCTGAAGTTGCACGCTATCTGCACGTATCAAGGGCAACCATAACAAGGGAATATAAAAAAGGTCTTTATATGCATACTAACAGTGACCTTACAGAAAATGTAAAATACAGCGCAGACCTTGCACAGCAAAATACAGACTATGCACAGACTTCTAAGGGGCGACCACTTAAGATAGGCAATGATATAAAGTTCGCTGAGTATATCGAAGATAAGATAGTAAATGATGGGTACTCTCCTGCGGCAGCACTTGCCATGGCAGCTCTTGACGATATGAGAACGCATATAAGTGTCAATACACTGTATCGGTATATAGACAAAGGAATTTTCCTGTTGCTCACAAATAAAAAGCTACCTGTAAAGGGTCAGCGCAAGAAGCATAAAAACAGGGTCAGAGTGCAGAAGCGAATGAGTGCGGGTGAGTCTATAGAGTACAGACCACAGGAAATTGACGACCGCAACACTTTCGGACACTGGGAAATGGACACCGTTAAAGGTCAGCGTGGCAAAAGCAAGTCATGTCTGCTTGTGCTCACTGAGAGACTTACACGGAGAGAGATAGTCAGGAAGATTCCAGATCAGGGCGCAAAGTCTGTTGTTGCTGAACTTGATAAGATAGAACACCGCATTGGTGCCATGTTCCCAAAGCTCTTTAAGACAATAACTGTTGATAATGGAGTTGAGTTCTCGGACTACCAGGGCATGAAAAGATCACTGCTCCATGAGGGAGACAGAACGAAGATATATTACTGCCATGCATATAGCAGTTATGAACGTGGAAGTAATGAAAATGCAAACAAGCTCATAAGGCGGCATATACCAAAGGGGCATGACATAGATAAATATGACGATACATATGTAAAGCATATACAAGACTGGATAAATGCATATCCTCGGAGAATACTGGGGTGGAGGTGCTCAGAGGAATTTTTCAGGGATGAAATAACCACGGCTGTGTGGTAAATGATGTGGGTGTAAATAACCTGTCGTCTTCAAAGGAATCTACGCAAGCCCCACGCCAAGGCTCGAAGGCTCGACCTAGACCCACAACATTAAAAGTGGGGATGGAGAGCCTTCGAGCCTTGGCGGGGGAGCTTGCGCCACTGTATAAATCCTATCGTAAAACAAACGTCAAATATAAGTATGGCTCTATACTTTTCGTATAGAGCCAAATTTTTTTTGTCGTGATCACGACACTGTATTTTAACGTGTGAAAATAAATTTAGAAAAATGTTACTTTACTATTGACAACTTACCACTTCCTGTCTGTTTTGGAATATTCATACATTTGTTGTTATTCTGTGTATTTATACTGATTACTCTTTTTCATAAAAAATTCTAATACCATATCCTGTATTTTTTTGTGAATCTCAAGATTTTTCATGGCTTTCTTGAGTTGTTTTATATCCATAATCTTATTGCTCCTTCTCTTTTAATCTTAAATCTTCTCTTATCCTGCCAATCATACAGCACATACTGTTATAATTACCTGAATACTTCTTGCCTCGTGTAAATATAATGTATTTAGCCAGCTCATTCTTTGGACAATCAACCAGCTTTGCCCCATATCCTATATACTTACATTTAGTTCTCAATATCTTCTCCTGTTTGTTGCGTACCCTTGCAAGTAAAGCATTGCAAGATTTAACATTATTGTTACGTATAAACTTTGCCATCCAGTCAAACAACTCTGTATTATCTCGTACTCTATCAATATCTTTTGGGTACATCTTCTCCCATTCTGTAATTACATTTTCTGGTGCTGATTCCATATTTAGTATCATAATCTGTCTTGCTACAATAACCTTTTTCTCATTGTAGTTAATGATTCTCTTGTTCATCATCTAACCTCCACGTCAAATCCTTGTTTTCTCAAATAATCCAATGCAGCTCTAACCAACTCACCATTCTCAACAGTATTTGCCATAGTGTCATCCCATACGTGAGGTGTGTTTGTGCCAAGGTCTTTGCCACCATGTAACCCCTGATTTGCCCATGTTGCGACCTGATTACCAGTTGCACTATAGTAGTTATCCATAGAATCTGTATCTATATATACATAGGCTGTTACTGTCTTTCCTCTTCGTCTTGCCCCAACTTTAATCGCTGACCTCAAAAAGTCATACTGTCTGCGGTAATAAATAGGATCATACGAATCGTAATAACTCTGAAGAAAATAGTTCAAAGTTTTATATACTTGATCTGCCAACTTATCTGTCATATCTTTCATTACAGGCAGCAGAGTATTTTGTAAATCCTTCATACTTTTTATCTCTGGCATTAGTCATTCTCCTTTATATATCCTTTATCCTCTAATATTGCTATCTGCTGTGGTGTACACATACAACCATATCCAAGACCGTATTTTCCATCTTCAATATTTTGCAGATACTTATTATTCATTCTCTGTTTGTTACCTTTCTTTCTGCCAAATTTAATTGTTGTATATGGCTTATTACCATCTTCGTGATTCATTTCACCTATGTTATATGTACGTGGTGTATGAACACTAGGCGAAAGAGAACCTATTTCTCCTATACTAACCTTTTCTCCATTCTCCAAGGCAAGTTCCATCTCTTCCAAGCACATATTGAATATCTCCTGAATGACCGACATTTTATATATATTGTCTTCACGCTGGAATACTCTTGACGCTATCATTTTCTTTGTAATTGTTTGTCTCTGTTCTTTCCAATCCATCGTTAATCCTCCTCATGAAATCGGTATTTCTTATTACCCTATATCATTAGGGTTATGAGCGTGTATTTGGCTCAATTTTTGATTTTAGTACCTTACTTGGTTAATTTATATGTATGGTATTTTTAGGCACTAAAATAAGCCCATACACTCTAATATGAATACTAAAGTATATAGACTTATTTTAATGTCTAAATATTCTATTTTTGTACCAAACTTACTTACACAGTTACTACACAATCACTACACAATTTCGCCATTAAGATACATAAATTTGCATAGAGATATATGTTACTTTCAAATTACTCAAACACTGATAATATAAGGCTTTATAGGTTTTTATGGTGATATGTGAAGATACATGAAATTGGTACTGAAATTACGATTCCTAATTTCATTTTTTCTATTTTCCTTTCTTATAGCCTTGATTTTGCTTGATATTCTGACTTTGCCGATTATATGGTGTACCATTTAGTGTACCATCTGTTTTCAGGGCGCAAAAAGCCCCCAATAGCACGGTAATTGTACTACACCCGTGGCTTAATTTCAATGTTTATAATTATTATCGAAATCCCATAACTATTTTTTACCCAGTGCCTCCTTCAAAACTTGATATATCGCAGTTCCATCCTTTTTTCGTGGTAAAATAAAATCTATGATCTCCGTTGCACGATTCTCATACTGTGTTCCCAATATACTTTTTTCTATCGAAAAGTGAACAGATTGGCGCCGACGAAGCGCTGGTAGCTGCCATACAGAACTTGATGAAGAATACTAAGCAACCTTTTGAAAAAGTGTGTATTTCCATGGGAATAAGTAAGACTGATATGGCACGCTACAAAAAAATGATCTGACCTGCAGCCTTTGATCAAAACTACAACAGCCAGCCGGGTTTTACCCCCGGCTGGCTGTTACATTTTATCAGTTCAGATATTTCTCCATCACTGTGTTCAATTTTTCAAAATCAAGCGGTTTCGCTATGTGTTCATCCATCCCCGTGTTCTTTGCAAGCTGCACATCCTCAGCAAATGCATTTGCGGTCATGGCTATGATAGGAATCTGGCCTCTTCTTCCAGGCAGTGCTCTTATAGCGGCGGTGGCCTCATACCCATTCATGACCGGCATCTGAACATCCATAAACACTATGTCATACCAGTTATCGGAGGCATTCTCTATTCTCTCCACAGCCTCCCTGCCATTCTCAACGATCTCCACACTGGCTCCCGTCATTCCTATGATCTCCGATGCGATCTCACTGTTCAGATCATTGTCCTCCACAAGAAGGACTCTCCTGTCCGAATAATCAGATCTTCTGATATTCTTCCAGTCCCTTTTAATAAATATAATTATACTCCTCATTGTACATACTAGTTCCAACAGGGAAATTATACTGCAACCGGCTGTCATAGTCCGAAACAGTTCTCTGTTTTCAGACCTTAGACCCATATGGCTTTGTGTCACCGCTTTTCAACGGGTTTACTAAATATTTATTTTTCAAATTCTTTACATATAGATTACAATTCTCTGATTAAAGTATTATAATCATTTGTTTTATTTGTCAAGCATTTATTTAATTATTTTCAGGTCTTTTCCGTTTTCCACTTCTTTGACATAACGATGTAGAATATGACGTTGAGCACGATGCCGACACATGTGGCTATAGGTGCTGCAAGTCCAATATTCGTAAGGCTTGCATCCGGCTGGATACTCATGTAATACGCCAGTGGAAGTCTCACAAGCAGAGTCTGTATAAGTCCCTGGATCATGACCCACAGCGACTTCTCATGCCCATTGAAATATCCTATCATACTGAACAGCACCGCCGTGACTATAGTCTCAGGCGCAAATCCCCTCAGATACTCGAAGCCCCTCTGGATAACAGACGCATCGGTGGTGAAAATTGATGTCAGTTTGTCACCGAAGAACCACACACCAACGAATACCACCACACCAACCGACAGTCCTATGCCCATTCCTGTAAGCATGGCTTTTCTTGCTCTGTCCTCTTTTCCAGCTCCGACATTCTGCGATACAAATGAAGCCATGGACTGCATAAGCGAACTTGGTACCAGCATGGCAAAGCTGACTATCTTGCAGGCAACTCCATATCCGGATGATGCCTCCAGGCCAAGTCTGTTGATAAATGCACACAGCGCTAGAAATGACATCTGCGTGAGAAATTCCTGCATCGCCAGCGGAAGCCCAACTGAGAGCAATCTTCTGCACTGTCTGTTTAATCTGAAATCTTTTCTTGATATCTTAAATGGAAGCTCTCTCTTCTTCAGCAGCACAAGCGCAAGGACAACACTGACCGCCTGGGCAACCACTGTTGCTATGGCTGCACCCGCAGCATCCAGATGACATCCCGCAACCAGTATAAGGTCACCGACAACATTTACTATACATGCCACAAACACAAATATAAGAGGTGATTTGCTGTCTCCAAATCCTCTGAATATCGCAGTGAGCACGTTGTATGCTATGATGAAAAATATTCCGCCTCCGCATATCCTCACATACGACGATGTAAGAGTGACCGCCTCTGCCGGTGCCTGCATCAACACAGACAAAGGTCTTGCAAACGTCACCATGACAACTGCCAGCACCACCGCAAGTATTGCAAATATAGTCGTGGCGCCTCCAAGAAGCTCTCCTATCTGATCCGTGTTCTTTTCGCCTATATATCTGGCAATAAGCACTGTGACACCCATAGCAAGTGCTGTTATCACAAATGTAACCAGATTGAGCACCTGGCTGCCTGTTGATACGGCTGAAAGCCCCGCCGTCGAACCGAATCTTCCAACCACCAGCAGGTCAACCGCACCATATGCAGCCTGAAGTATCAGTGCTCCAAGAATCGGCCCCATGAATGGGAGCATTTTTCTAATTATACTTCCCTGTGTAAAATCTGTTTTATCCTGTACACTCATCTTATGTTCTGACTCCTTTTACTCATAACATCATAAATTTTTTCAATGGTCGCTATCATAATATCTGCATCTTCATCTGTGATATCGGCAAGAACCTCTCCCAGTCCTGTGAAATACTCATCAACATATTTGCAAACCAGATCTCTGCCAGCCTGAGTGCTCCTGATATACACAAAACGTCCATCCGCCTCTGAAGCCTTCTTTTCCACAAATCCCAAGCGTTCCATATCCTTTATCGTCTTTGTCACGCCCGGTCTTGGGAGCCCCAGCTCATCACTTATATCACTGACCTTTACATCAGTCTCAGACCTCTCAAATCTCGTTATCACATCAAGATAATGTATATGAGTCGGTGTGACTCCATTTGGCAGCTTTGGCATCATATCTCTGACTCTCTTAGCCTGATAGCAGGCATCCATAACCTGTTTTATCTTTTCCTTTGTCATAGCATTCCTTCCTGTAAATTTATCAAATATTGTTTTATTGTTATTTCGTGTAATTACTCAAAGTAATTATCATCGGTAAGTATATTTATATTTTTTATTTTTGTCAAGGGGTATACAAACACTTCATATGCCCGGTTAATACATTAGCCACCATGCATAAAAAATGCTCCACCTGATTCTCTCACAGATGAAGCATTTCATTATAAAACTTATTACTTGCGCCGGCAACTTTACCAAAGCTCTCGTCAAGCTCTTTTTCTAACTGCCTTTACTATCCCCACAACCGACTCGATCAGAATCACCGCCACAAATGGTATTCCTGCAAGCGTTATGGCGAACATTATGTATTCGATTCCATTCAGAAAATGCTCCCATCCTCCTGTAGCCTGCGATACTATCCACATTTCATTGAGAACCAGAGCACCGATCAGGAATCCCAGTATCAATCCACAGATCATCCACGCCGCACAGATTATGGCGACATCTTTCAGCCGCACGATCTGATTGTCGTATATCCTTTTTCTGAATACAATATACAGAATCACGCATATCAGGGGTACAGCAAATACAACGACCAGATTGTAACTATCATTATATGTTTCTTCCACGTAATCAGACAGCGTCATAATGCTCCAGCATATGAGCTGTGCTATCAGACATATCAATATTTTCTTCTTCATATGCGAACTCCCCACTACATCTACTTTTTACATACTATAATAAAGTTCTTCGCATTACAATTTAATTAAAATTATAATATGCTTTTACTCAGATCAGATATCTGCCAGTAAGCCCCACGATCACCTGCATTCCGCCGGAAAGCAGCATCACCCACACCGGATTCAGTTTGAATTTCCTGAGCAGAACAACACTCACTGCAAATATCACCACAAGATTCCACTTAGTTCCTGCGAGACTTATCATATCGATACCAGTCCAGACCGCCGTCACCAATATCGAAACTCCCGCTGACGCGATCATAGCCACAACAGCCGGTCTTATGCCGCCGAGAATCTCCTGAAGAACATCCTGCTTGCGATATTTCAGATACAGCCTGACTATGACCGTTACAATGATACATGAAGGGAGTATACATCCGAGCGTGGCAACCGCCGCACCGGCATATCCGGCCACCCGTAGCCCCACAAATGTCGCCGAATTGACAGCTATAGGTCCCGGAGTCATCTGGGATATAGTGATCAAATCCGTGAACTCTGACATGGTCATCCACCCATGTATCTTCACTATCTGCCCCTGTATAAGCGGCATGGCGGCATAACCTCCGCCGAAACTGAAGAGTCCTATCTGGAAGAAACTTAGGAACAACTGCAAATAGATCATTATTCCATCCCCCCTTTGTCGGGATGGTTTTCAGGATTTCCGTCAGAAGTATCCTCTGTCTTTTTATGCCCACGCCCTCTTCTTTTCTCCAGCTGTCCTCTGCAAACGCCGACAAGTCCACAGACAATTACTATGAACACGACATTTATCTCCAATATGTAGGATGCAACAAATGCAGCTATCATGATCAATATCCCCAGATCATCCTTCTGCTTTACTATGTCTGCTCCCATATCATATGTCACTGATGCAATGACCGCAGCTACACCGGCCTGCATTCCCTCCAGCATCTCACTGATCACCCAGTTGGTCCTGAACGCGCTGTAACAGTAAGATATGATGGATATGATAACAAATGGCGGAATGATCGTTCCGACTATAGCCACCAGTGCCCCTGCTATACCGCACAATTTGTATCCAACCGCTATCGCTCCATTTACTGCGATAGGTCCCGGCGACGATTGGGCTATAGCCACAAGATCCAGCATCTCGTCCTGCTCTATCCAATGGTTTTCATCCACAAACTTTTTCTTCATAAGTGAAACGATGACGTATCCACCCCCGAAGGTAAAGACGCTCAGATATAATGTTGTTATGAATATCTTCAGAAGAGTCTTACTCTTTTTTCCTCTTTCCATAATATACCTTTCTCGTGAAAACGTTTTCACGTTCCAGATACAAGTATATTCCTATTCGAGAAATTTTGGAAACATTTTTTATATAAAAGGGGCAGACACCTTAAAGTGCCTGCCCTGATCTGTATACAAACATTTTATTTTATCAGCCTGAACTTCTTCGCAAACCTCACAATAAGACCTCCCTTAGGCATATTGAGAAGTTCCTCCTCCGTATATCCTCCGGCTTTGAGTATAGCCACCGCATAGAATATGATCGCCACAAATACTGCAACAAACATCGCGATCACCCAGTTGCCGAGAAGCTTCCTGCAGCCCTCATATACAATGATCGTAACAACACCCATGAAGATAGATGCTATAGTAGGTGCAACGTATATTCGCCTGTTGTCCATCTTGCCGGTCTTGTACTTTGTGAGCGAACGCTGGTTGAATATACATATGAGCAGTGAATTCACTATCGAACCAAATACCAGTGCATAAAGTGCCCAGTCTGTGCAGTACAGCATAACCACAAGAACCACCACATGTATCACCAGTGCAAGGGTGGCATTGATAACCGGTGCCATCACCTTACCCATGGCCTGAAGCACACTGTTGGTTACAGTTGACTGTGCAAAGAACACTATGGATATGAATCCAAGATACATACATTTGGCTGCCATCGGATCCGCACCTGAGAACAGGAGCTGTATTATAGGCTTAGCCAGGACTCCCATTCCAACCGCACATGGTATGGTGACCAGCATGGACATGCTGAGCGCCTGATTCAGGAGTTTATTGGTTTTCTGCATGTCATTTCTTGCATACGCACCGGATATTCCCGGAATATATGCGATTCCAACTGAAGCTGCTATGGCAAGCGGAAGGTTCGTGAGAACTGTATACTGTCCTGAGTAAATTCCATACAGCTTTGCCATCTCCAGGGAATCCATGCCCTTCATCTTCATGACCACATAGAATACCTTCATGTCTATAGGTGTGAGCACGTTATACACCACTGCTGCCACCACGATAGGTGTGACTGTGGCAATGATTATTCTGAACAGCTTTCCATAGGATTCCGTGTCAGGACTTGTATCGCTCTTCACAGACTCCATGATACCCTTTCTTCTTCTCGCATAAGCGAACAGTATGAATATCAATCCTCCAAGGACTCCGGCACCTGTACCCATGGCACTTCCGGCAGAACCATACTTTGCATGCTCGGTTGTTCCAGCGGCAAATGGCTTTGCAAGCATATACGCAGCGACGATACTGACTACTGCATTTGCAAGCTGCTCTATGATCTGCGATATAGATGTAGGCACCATCGTGTTGTACGCCTGCAGATATCCTCTGAATATTGCAAGAAAGCCCGATATAAATATAGTAGGGGCAAGTATCTTAAGACTTAAGACTGCATTTGGCTGGTCACTTACAAACCATTCGGCTCCAAAGTACGTGATCAGTGCCGCCACAGCACCCGCTATGACTACATATATAAATGTACAGTAGTATATACGTCTGGCACTCTTGTACTGTCCCATAGCTATCTTACCGGCAACAAGCTTCGACACCGCTGTAGGAATACTGTATGTGGCGATCATTATGACCATGGCGTATATTGCATACGCTGAACCATAATATCCATTTCCCTCATCTCCAAGTATCTGATACAGAGGCGATCTGTACAGAAGGCCGATGATCCTCGACACGATTCCGGCTCCCGCCAGGATTCCTGCCTGAAGCGCCAGATTACTTCCCTTTCCTGATAGCTTTCCTTTCTTTGCCGTACCGGTATTTGTACTCATATCTAACTCCTTATTGCCATTTCTAAATCACTGTTGTAAAATTCAATTTGTATCTTTGATATATATCACAAACTATATATATACCAATTTTATGCAGTTAATTCAACCATAATATTTATAAACACGATGCATATTATGACCAAATATACCACAAGGAGGAACTTTAACCATGGAATACTCTTCACTTCCAAAGGATCCTATGGTGCTTCTCAGCTTCATCAACACGAAGCTCAGAGATGACTATCCAAGTCTTGACGAGCTCTGCAGCTCACTATGTGTAAATGCAGATGATATCAAGAGTAAGCTCGCATCCATCGACTATTCATATGATGCAGAAAAGAACAGATTTGTGTAAAAGCAAATCTGTTCTTTTCTCTTTTGTCAGACAGGGACAGCATCTGCTTTCCCCGTGCTGATATTATGTTTTATTTATCCTGATTCCCGGAAATTTTTTTATCACTCTCCGGTTTTGCCTGACCATTTCCAACTTCTTCAGCGTCATCTTTGCTGTCAGCTTCCTTATCAGGCTCTGCATCACTTCCTACTATATTATTTGCAAGCTTTTCAGCGTCCGCCCTGCTGGCCACGCTCTTCATAACATGCATGAATTTATCAAATATACTGATAGGATCATCATCTGAATCATCATCATTCTGAGACTGATCATCTGCATGCGCAGTGCCAGACTTCACATATTCATCATCTGGAAGATCTGATGGGTACTGAAGCATATGCTGCTTCTGCTTGAGCTTCCTTTTGTTCTCACGCTCCGCAAGCTTCTGCTCTGGCGTCTTCTTCTTGAACCTTATATCCTCTTCTTCCTCAGTTATATATATCGGCTCTCCCGTCTCCTCATCTATCCTGCGGATCTTCTCATACTCGGATGTCTTGAACGCAAGATTCTTCTCCTGCAGCTTTGCAGTGCATGTCCTGTTGATGTACATGTAACAGCAGGCAAATACAGGAACTCCGAGAAGCATTCCAAAGAATCCGAACAAACCGCCGCCAACTATAACCGCTGTGAGCACCCAGAAGCTTGAAAGTCCTGTGGTATCTCCGATGATCTTCGGTCCGAGGATATTGCCATCAAACTGCTGCAGTACAAGTATAACAATGAGCAGCACAAGACTCTTTATAGGATCTGCAATGAGCACGATGAAGAAACATGGCACAGCTCCTATGATAGGTCCGAAGAACGGTATGACATTTGTCACTCCGACGATAACACTTATCAGAACCGCATATGGCAGATTGAGTATCGTTGAAACTATGAACATGATCATTCCAATGATAAGTGAATCAAGTATCTTACCATTAATAAACTGACCAAATATCCTGTTCATCTCTGAAAGTCCGTCAAGGATAGTATTTGCATTCTTCACCTTGAATACCGCATATATGATCTTCTTTCCCCTAGATGCAAGATATTCCTTGTTTGCCATCACATATATCGAAGCGATAATACCGATGAAGAAATTGTATAGGAACTTAAGACCTGAGAACACTCCACTTCCTATATTCACCACGATCTTGTCCACATTTGGCATGATCTTGGTATTCAGCATATCCTGAACCTTGAGATATGCATTGTTCATATACTTGTTGATCTGATCCTCAGGTATATTGAGCTTCTGGAACTTCTCATTTATATTCTCCACCATCGTCTGAAGGTTGGAATAATAGGTATCCATGTTGCCCACAAGCTGCTTGATACTGTCGTAGAGCTGAGGAACCACCAGCCACACTATTCCGGTTATGATTCCAAGGAACACTATGGTAGTTAAAATAACCGACAAAGTTCTCGAAACCTTGAACAATTTTTTCTTATCCGATATGACTCTCTCCTGGAATATCGTATGAAATAATCTGTCGAAAAAAACAAGTATCGGGTTCATGAGAAACGCAATGACTGCACCCACTATGATCGGTGCAAATGCACTCGATATCTTGTCAAGTATCGCACGAAATCCCGACCATTGCTCCAGTATCTTATTAAAAAGGAGTCCGACAACGATTATTCCTATGACCGCCAGACTTATGTTGAGAATTCTTTTCTTCTTATTATTAACAGCCAACTTCTTCTCTCCCATTCTTTAGCATGTGTTTATTATATTAGTTTTTCCAAACCTGTTCAATACAGCTTACGCAAAATTAACCATACATTTATCATTTAATCTCATAAATTTTATAATTCGTGCATATAATGCACTTTAGGGGATAGTATGTTCAGAAAATTTATGTTGTTTACCCTACTGTTTTTTAGTAAAATGAGAGCTAGCCAAGGGCAAATGCGAAAACTATCGCATACCAGGATTTCCTAAACAAGGGAGGTGTTCTATATGAATTGGGAGATTGCAACCTGGCTTATCATATTTGCCGTATGTCTCATTGCTGAGATCATATCGCTTGGACTTACAACCATCTGGGCATGTGGAGGAGCCCTGGTGGCAATGATCATCGCTTTTTTCAGCGGATCGCTGCCACTACAGATCGTTGCATTTCTTGTTGTCACCACTATTCTTTTCTTCACGACAAGACCGATTGCCAAGAAGCATCTTGACAACCAACTGGTAAAGACAAACGTAGAAAGTCTTATCGGCAAACACGTTATCGTATCTGCTGACATAGACAATCTCAAGTCCACCGGTCAGGTCTTGATCAACGGAGTTGAGTGGACAGCAAGATCCAAACATGGCGATACCATTGAAACCGGAACCGAGGTCGTGATCGACGAGATATCCGGAGTCAAAGCAATCGTAGAAAAGGCAGGAAAGCCGGCAATATAAAGCTAAGGGCTTATCAGCTTAAGACACACACATTTTTAATTAAGGAGATTATTATGGACGGAGCAGGAATTTCACTTATTATCATTTTATGTCTGATCGTAATCGTTATTATTTGCAGTACGATCAAGATCGTGCCACAGGCACACGCTTATGTAATTGAGAGACTTGGAACATATCAGGCAACATGGTCTGTTGGACTTCACATGAAGATGCCTGTTATCGATAAGGTAGCCAAGAAGGTTACACTCAAGGAGCAGGTTGTTGACTTCGCTCCACAGCCGGTTATCACAAAGGATAACGTAACAATGAGGATCGACACAGTCGTATTCTTCCAGATCACAGATCCTAAGCTTTTCAGCTACGGAGTTGAGAATCCTATCATGGCCATCGAGAACCTGACAGCTACCACACTTCGTAACATCATCGGTGATCTTGAGCTTGACCAGACACTTACATCAAGAGAGACCATCAACACCAAGATGAGAGCAACACTTGACGAGGCTACTGATCCTTGGGGAATCAAGGTCAACAGAGTAGAGCTCAAGAACATCATCCCTCCTGCAGCTATTCAGGATGCCATGGAGAAGCAGATGAAGGCAGAGCGTGAGAGACGTGAGCAGATCCTCCGTGCTGAAGGTGAGAAGAAGTCAGCCATCCTCATCGCAGAAGGTAACAAGCAGTCAGTCATCCTTGAGGCCGAGGCTGAGAAAGCTTCTCAGATCCTCCGTGCTGAGGCTAAGAAGGAAGCAACTATCAAGGAAGCCGAAGGTCAGGCACAGGCTATACTCGCTGTACAGCAGGCAAATGCAGATGGTATCAGAGCACTGAATGAGTCAATGCCTACAAATCAGGTCATCACTCTCAAGAGCCTGGAAGCATTTACAAAGGCTGCAGACGGCAAGGCTACCAAGATCATCATCCCATCAGAGATACAGGGAATCGCAGGTCTCACCTCTTCTATTGTAGAGGTTGCCAAGAGCACTGAAACTGCTGCCATATCAAAGCAGTAAGCAAAGAGATCAAATACAAATAACCTGTTGGCAATATTGACACATCGGTCAACAAAATAATAAGTATAATGAATCCCAAAAGGCATACATGACAGTCCATGTATGCCTTTTCTTATAACTTCATATGTATATCATTCAGGATATTATAATAGTCTTTCATATATAGAAACATATATAGTATTATTGTTCCGGAACCGGAAGTCTTGTGGTCTCATGCTGCAGTTCATCCAGCACTGATCCAAATTCATATGTAACATTTATGATCTTATCCTGTCCCTTCGGGATACCGTACACAACATATTGATACACCACAGACATTGGAGTAAGGGCATCATCTGTATATTCACCATAGAAAATCTTTCTCTTAATTGGATCCGTATCACTATCCGTATCTATAACCACAATGTCAAAGTTTCCTATCCTTGCGCCGTGATTTAACAGTATATCGCTCACCAGATAATAGTCATAACTGTCATAATCAAATTCTACTTCACTCAGATAACTTATCTCATCAGTGGTAATTTCCGCCCCACCTGGAAGAGTATATTTCTTATCATTCTCAATTTTCTGTCCATACTCTCCATCGTATATTTTGTATAACTTTCCCTTAGGAGTGTCAAGCTTACTCACATCATACCAAACCGACGCATCAGCCTTTTCGCCTACCACATACATAATATTTGTAGGAGTAGACTGACCTTCTGGTGATTCAGGATCATCATTCTGACAGTATACAACCATATACCCATAATCATCTGACCTGACCATAAAGTACATATGTCCATGGTCAGCATCCACTACTTCTGATATGTCATTGGCATCTGCATATCCATCATATGACATCAAAATGTCTATGTCCTCCTGACTCATAGGTTCCAACATCATACAAGATTTTGATCTGAGATATACATCAAAATAATCTCTTCCGTCTGGCATACCCTCTGCATCTGAACTCCCATCGTCCGTAGCATCCATCTCATATTCCATATCGTATACCACATATCCTTCGGGAACATCGGCATCTTCCAGCTCTATCGGCTCCACTGAATTGATCGTTAACCACGCCGTATTTCCAACAGGATCCACATTCACCATCTTGTCTCCAAATGCATATCCTTTGACTGGGATACTATCAACATAATAATTCCCATCGCCACTGTATATTTCATCATTTGTATCCTCATATTCGCCTTCTGATTCTTCATCAAACCCAAGACTTTTGTCATGATCTGACGTGAGCGCCGAATAAACGGTCCCCAGACATATTATCAGGGAAAATACAATGATAATTATCATGCTGACTTTTTCCAGTCTCTTTTCATTATCGAGTACATCTTTTTCTTTCTTCTTGAACCACTCGCTGTGCACATTTCCATACTGTTTATTCTTGTCTTCAATATGGGATGTCTGATCCTGATTGTGATCTCCGGCATCTGCCGGAGCTGCTCCGCTTTCAAACTGCCCATCTATGTTTTTCTCCACATACCATGAACCGCATCTCGGACACATATGCCCTGTCTTTTCGGGGTAAAATTTTTTACCGCAGCTTTTGCATGTAACCTTCAATTATCCACCTCATCAGTCATTCTTGCTTACGTTGTTGTACTGGAAGAAGTCGATTCTGTGATCTTTGAAATAGTACTTTGCGTCACGCTCATTTACCTCTCGAAGAACCTTACACGGGTTTCCGACAGCCACTACATTTGATGGTATATCCGTTGCGACCATACTTCCAGCTCCTATGACGGTGTTATCACCTATAGTCACCCCCGGAAGTATCGTAACTCCTGCACCTATCCAGCAGTTCTTGCCTATTGTTATAGGTGCATTGTACTGATATCCCTGTTTTCTGAGTTCTGCGTCTATCGGATGTCCCGCCGTAGCCAGTGTGACATTCGGACCAAACATGGTGTAGTCACCAACGTAAATATGTGTGTCATCCACCATTGTAAGGTTGAAATTCGCATATATATTGCTGCCCCAGTGAACAAATTTGCCGCCCCAGTTTGCATGGAGTGGTGGCTCTATATAGCAGTTGTCTCCTATCTCCTCAAACATCTCCTTGAGCATCTGCTGACGCTTGACCATCTCTGTTGGTCTGGTCATATTGAAGTCATATAATCTGTCCAGACACTTTATCTGCTCTCTGGCGATATCCTCATCGCCCGGAAGATAAAGCTCACATGTGTGCATCTTTTCCAGCTCTGATTTTCCCATTGTAAATACCTCCTGTATTTTATTTTTGTCTTCATAAACCCGCCATGTTGTAAATCCGTTTCTTTTTGACATCGTGGATTATCACATCATGATCACACTGGCTATATGAAAGCAACAGGCACCACCAAGCCGCACTAAAGCGCCCATGATGATGCCTGTTATATCGTCGTATATACATTATATTCAAATGTACATACATGGCGCACTCGGCACCATATATATCATTTAGTTGTACTTGTAGTAATTGATGAGGCAGCCATCTGTTATGATCTGTCTCTCATCGTCTGTGAGTTCTCCAAGTCTCAGCTCTATCTCAGCAAAATCCTTGTTCACAACATAAGCCTTGATGACCTCTGTCTTGTTCTTCACAGCATCCTTGATTCCTGGGATGAATACATAATCGTCATTGTCAAAGTCAAAATCCTTATCGATCACAAATGGAAGCATACCCCAGTTGATAAGGTTTGATCTGTATCTCTTTGTAGCGTACTCCTTTGCAATGTTTGCCCATCCACCGAGAACCTTCTGGCATGATGCAGCCTGCTCACGGGCTGAACCGTCACCTGGCTTAACAGCATAAATGGTACTTCCAACACCTGTGTTGCTTCCGCATATGTCCTCAAACTTCTCCTTGATGGCATGCATAACTTCCTTGACCTCTGGGAATGCCTTACCCATGCACTCACCTGCCTCACGAACCTTCTCTACAGCCTGGATAGCCTTCGCTCTTCCAACGTACTCAGGATCCTTTCTTGACAGAGTGAACTCTGCAAGTCCAAGAGGATTTGATCTGTATGATGAAGTCTCTCCTGATGGGATAAGCTCATCTGTTGTTGTTACAGGATCATGTATAACTGATGCCACCTTGAGGAGAAGGTTGTCTGTAAGAGGAACCATCTCAGGCCAGTCCTTGATGTTTGGACCAAACTTGATCTCAACCGAAGGATCAGCCTTTCCAACACCATTGTAAACTCTTCTGTCGTATATAGCCTTGTCGAAGAAATACTTTGGATGTGTGTACTCTATATCTGCAAGGTCTGTTGCTGATGTCAGATATCCCTTGTTGGCTGCAGTTGCTGCGATAGAACGCGCATCCATAAGCGCAACAGATGAGATCTGACCATTCTGTATCTTTGAACCCTCTCTGTTAGGGAAGTTTCTTGTTGAATGTCTGATGGAGAATGCATTGTTGGCAGGTGTATCACCGGCACCAAAGCAAGGTCCACAAAATGCTGTCTTAACGATAGAACCTGTCTCGATGAGATCAGCCAGAACACCGTTCTTTGCAAGCTGCATATATATAGGTGTACTTGCAGGATATACTGACAGTGTGAACTCGTCAGCGCCTATGCTCTTGCCTCTGAGGATATCAGCCGCATCGCAGATATTCTCATATCCACCACCGGCACATCCGGCGATGATTCCCTGCTCAACATACAGCTTGCCATCTCTTACCTTATCCTTGAGTGTGAAGTCGACCTTGCCGTCAAGGCTTACAAGTGCACGCTTCTCAACATCATCAAGGATATCCATGAGGTTGGCATTCAGCTCGTCGATGGTGTATGTGTTGCTTGGGTGGAATGGCATAGCTATCATTGGCTTAACTGTTGACAGATCTACATATACGACTCCGTCATAGTAAGCCACATCGCCAGGATTCATCTCCTTGTATGCCTCACTTCTTCCGTGAATGTCATACCAATCCTTTATCTTGTCATCTGTCTTCCATATTGATGACAGACATGTTGTCTCTGTTGTCATAACATCAATACCGATACGGAAATCTGCTGAGAGCTTGTCAACACCAGGACCAACGAACTCCATGACCTTATTCTTGACATATCCGCAGCCAAATGTTGCTCCGATGATGGCAAGTGCCACATCCTGAGGACCAACCCCCTTCTGTACCTCTCCGTCGAGATAGATTGCGATAACGCCCGGCTTTGCAACATCGTATGTCTTACACAGGAGCTGCTTTGCGAGCTCACCGCCGCCCTCTCCAATAGCCATAGTACCAAGAGCACCGTAACGTGTATGTGAGTCTGATCCAAGTATCATGGCGCCACACTCTGCCAGCATCTCTCTTGCAAACTGATGGATGACCGCCTGATGAGGTGGTACATACACGCCGCCATACTTCTTCGCACATGAGAGGCCAAACATATGGTCATCCTCATTGATGGTTCCACCTACGGCACACAGTGAGTTGTGACAGTTTGTAAGTACATATGGTATAGGGAACTCCTTAAGACCTGATGCTCTTGCTGTCTGGATGATTCCTACAAATGTTATATCATGTGAAGTCATCTTATCGAATTTGATCTTAAGATTCTCCATATTGTCAGATGTGTTATGCTTAGCCAATATTCCGTAAGCAAGTGTGTTCTTTGATGCCTCTTCCTTTGATGGAGCACTGCCAAGCTTTGATGCGAGAACCGCACCTGCCTCAGCATTATCCTCAACCAGCTCTGTACCATGTAACAGATAAGCACCGTTGTCAAATAATTTAATCATACTCTTCCTCCTGGTAATAGCTTTTTGTCATTTATGGAATTGCACACAGATGTATACAAACCCCCATGTTTCTCTACATCATACCATATTATTTTCAAATTTTAAATAGTATTATATTACAGCTTAACGCAAAAAATCTGCCATACATGCTCAGGCACATATGGCAGATCCTATGCATCAAATTGAATATACTGTACAGATACCCTTAACCGAAATACCTGTACCTGATACATCCTATCTGACACTATATAATCAATCTCCCCTCAGAGTTAATTATCCTCTGTTACATACACTATACTATTTGTATAATTTTTCCAATAGTTTTGGCAAAAATCGACACAAACGACGCGTATAACAACCTGAACGACATAAATTTTCGTGTACAACACACATATACTTTAATTATACCTATTGTAGAAATTCCCATTTGTATGATAGAATGTTCCTGATATGTTAATAATTTAAGAGTTTTGTTTATCTATCAATTTTTCACAGGAGTGTTTGATTATGAATTTTCTGATTGTTGAGGATGACAATATCCAGCTTACCGGCTTAAAATATATAATTGAAGAAGAGTACGCAGACGCTGTTGTCAACACTGCATCAACTTACAACGATGCCATAACAATAATAGATTCATTTGATATTGATATCTTTTTACTGGACATTGATCTCGGTGGAGGGAAGACCGGATTGGATGTATGTGGTT
This sequence comes from Coprococcus sp. AF38-1, assembly GCF_003603945.1. NCBI lineage: Bacteria > Bacillati > Bacillota > Clostridia > Lachnospirales > Lachnospiraceae > Coprococcus > Coprococcus sp. AF38-1. The sequence goes on along the minus strand of NZ_QVGO01000003.1, from coordinate 34,592 downwards.
ATCTCCGAAGAATTCCCAAATACAGTGACACACCTGTCATCTTCATCACCGATATCACCGTTCCAAACCTTGATGTCATCAACAAGTATCATTGCCAGTATTATTTCTCAAAGCCTTATGACAGAATCGATGTCGTAGGAGGTATCAACTCGGTGCTCACACAGCCTGACGACCAGACATCAAGGATCCGCGTAAAGGATATCCAGGGAATACTTTTCCATATAAGCATGGATGAAATAATTTATGTATGTGCATCCGGCCACCACAAGCACATTTTCACATCCGACGGCGATTTTATCGTCACCAACCCGACCTTCGAGTCAATTTTGCAGGATGCCGGTGATGCTTCTCTGGTAAGATGCCACAAAAGCTATTACTTCAATCCCAACTACATACAGAGTTATGACAGATCCAATTCACTTATAAAGCTAAAGCTGACTCAGGAGTCCATACCGGTTGGACGCAAATATAAAACTATTATAGAAACTTACCAGGAGTACAGATAAAATGGCTGCATATTTTAACTTTCTTTCCAAGATATTGCTTGATACCTTTGTATTTTTAATATTCATGATGGCGATATACAATGTAAAATTTTCCCAGATAGCAAGGAGACTTCCACCTTTGCTTCTGCTGACTTTACCAGTCTCTCTGATTGCCACAGTTACAGACTCCATGTTCATATTCACACTGATAACATACATCTACTGCTTTGTATTCTACTCCCTGGTCTTCCGTTATCCGCCAATGAAGATCATAACGGGCTACGCAATAGCTCTTATAATCATGACAGTGCTGAACCTTATACAGATGGTTGTCATCATGCAATTCACAGACAACCCTTTCACCAATGCTTCAACATATATAACTGAAGCTATGGCTTTTGTGATAGCTATTTTGCTGTACAAATTCGGGCACCTGGATAAGCTGTATGAAACCCTCATCATAAAAAACCAGGTTTTCAGGAATATAATACTCGCTGTATTTGCCCTCATGGTCTCCATGGTTTTATACCAGCGTATATCACCTAAAGATTTCATGAATGTGTTTATGACTTTCCTGTTTATAGTTATTCTTATACTCATCCTGTACGCCGGAATGTACAAGAACTACATGAGTCTCAGGGAGTCCCAGAAGCAGCTGCAGTCTTATGAACAGTATCTTCCTATTATAGAGGAGCTTATTGATCAGGTTAGAATGAGACAGCACGATTACAACAACGAACTTCAGGCAATAAGCATGCTGCCGATCAGCTACACCGATTATGAATCACTCTCTACCGCTCTGGCAAAGGAACTTGATACTTCATGCAGCGATCATGTTATAAAAAATTCCTACCTTCTGAGGATCAACATGAAACTGATTGCAGGATTCCTGTTCAGCAAGATGAACCTTGCTCAGGAACGAAATATAGATCTCAATATAAATGTCAAGAATTCAACTCTCACATCAAAGGCTGCTGAATTCGAACTTCTGGATACGATGAGTATTCTGGTGGACAATGCATTTGATGCCACCGAGGATGGAGGACATATAGAGATAGTGATCGACTCAGACGGAACGAAGACATCCATTGAGACCCTCAATGCAGGTCCTACTCTCACCTCAGTAATGCGAAAGGATTTCTTCACCAAAGGCTACTCCACAAAGCCGCTGAAGGACGGCAGATATTCAAGGGGAATAGGTCTTTATAAGTTAAAACAACTCACTAAAAAATATGACGGTGAGATCCTTCTCGACAATCAGACAGCAGACGGACAGACTTGTATACATTTTCTTGTAAGATTGTAAATATCACTTTTATGGCCTTTTAAGACAGCTATGGACTGATCCCATATCTGTCTTTTTTGTTGATAATGATCTCTTTCATATATACACATGCAGTATTTTTATCATTTTTTCCCTATTGTTTAAGATTTTATGTTGTGTAACCCACTGCCATCTAACATTTTCAGGTATATTCCTCATTATTCGTTAATTTTTTCTGTATTCCACCATATATCCTTAATTTTATTCTTTACTTATTGTTTATAAATGGTATAATCAAAAGGATTATTTTTTCATATTAAATGGAATTAAATAGAACTTAATGAGAAATTTTTGACAGGAGATGTAAAAGTGAAAGATACTATTGAAATCAGATGGCACGGACGTGGTGGTCAGGGTGCCAAGACTGCTGCCCTGCTCCTCGCAGATGTGGCATTCAAAACAGGTAAATATGTTCAGGGATTTCCTGAGTATGGTCCAGAGAGAATGGGCGCACCTATCACTGCTTACAACAGGATCAGCAGTGAACCTATCAGAGTACATTCCAACATTTACGAACCACAGTATGTGGTTGTTGTAGACGAATCTCTGATCGAACCTGTACATGTGACTGCAGGTCTCGCCGAGGATGGCGCCATCATTATAAATACACCTAAGACTCCGGACGAGGTTCGTCCACTGCTCAAGGGTTACAAGGGCAGGGTATACACACTTGATGCCAAGGAGATCTCCATGAAGACTCTCGGCAAGAATTTTCCTAACTCTCCTATGCTTGCAGCCATCGTTGCTGTCAGCGGAATCATGGAGGAGGGACCTTTCCTCGAAGATATGAGACAGTCATATCAGCACAAATTTGCCAAGAAACCAGAGGTTATCGATGGCAACATGGAAGCATTAAAGCTCGCTTTCAGGGAGGTAATGAAGTAATGAGAACAGATATAAGCAAGATACATGACAACAGCAAATGGACAGAACTCACACCTGGAAACCACGTATACGGCGGTGGTACTTCCAAGGCTTTTAACACAGGTGAGTGGAGGACTTCAACCCCTGTCCTCGACGAGAGCAAATGCGTACACTGTCTTCTGTGCGCACCTGTCTGCCCGGATTCATGCATTCCGGTAGTATCAGGCAAGCGTCTCGCATTTGACCTGGATCACTGCAAGGGCTGCGGTATATGCGCATACCAGTGCAAATTCGGAGCAATCACTATGAAGGAGGGCAAATAAATGGCTATAAGAGAACGTCTTTCAGGAAATGAGGCTGTGGCACATGCTATAAAGCAGATCAATCCGGATGTTATGCCTGCATTCCCTATAACACCTTCAACTGAGATACCTCAGTTCGTTTCAACATTTATCTCCAATGGAGAGATCGATACAGAATTTATCCCGGTAGAGAGTGAGCACAGTGCCATGAGTGCAGCGATCGGCGCAGAGGCTGCCGGCTGCCGTACACTCACAGCCACATCATCATGTGGTATGGCTCTCATGTGGGAGGAGCTCTATGTGGCAGCGTCCAATCGTCTTCCACTTGCCCTCGCACTTGTAAACAGAGCACTCTCCGGTCCTATCAACATCAACTGCGACCACTCAGACAGTATGGGCGCACGTGATACAGGTTGGCTTCAGATATACGCAGAGAACAACCAGGAGGCATATGACAACTTTGTTCAGGCATACAGAATATCTGAGCACAAGGATGTCAGACTTCCTATCATGATATGTCAGGATGGCTTCATCACAAGCCATGCCGTTGAGAACATCACCCTCATCGAGGATGATCTCGTAAAGAAGTTTGTAGGTGAGTACAACCCTGAGCAGTATCTGTTAAACCCTGAGATGCCTATGGCTGTCGGTCCTTACGCCACATCTCCTTATTATATGGAGACTAAGATGGCTCAGAATACTGCCATGAAGAATGCAAAGCAGGTTATTCTGGATGTTGCAAAGGAATTCGAGGATATGACAGGCCGTCACTACGGTTTCTTTGAGGAATACAGACTTGACGATGCCGACTACGCCATCGTTATGATCGGCTCTGCTGCCGGAACAACAAAGGAAGCTATAGATGAGCTGAGAAATGAGGGCAAGAAGGTCGGTCTTCTGAAGATCAGAGTGTTCAGACCATTCCCTGGCGAGGAGATTGCAAAAGCTCTCGCCAACACCAAGGCTGTCGCTATACTTGACAGATCTGAAGGGTTCAGAGCAGGCGGCGGTCCTCTCTCAGCGGAGGTTAAGGAGCACCTGTATGACATTCAGGCAACCACAAAGGCTGTCAGCTACATCTACGGTCTCGGTGGTCGTGACTACACTGTGGAGAGCGCAAGAGGCGTATTTGCACAGCTTGAGGACATGATCGAGAACGGTGCTGAGATCCCTCAGTATCAGTACATAGGACTTAGACAGTAGGAGGTAAGATGAAATGGCATATAATTTTAAAGAAGTAATGAACAAGCCTGAGCGTCTTGCTCCAGGTCATAGAATGTGTGCAGGCTGCGGTGGTACTATCACTGTCAGAACTGTACTCCGCGCCCTTCACGAGGGCGACAAGGCGGTCATCGGAAACGCCACAGGATGTCTTGAGGTTTCAACCTTTATGTATCCTTACACAGCATACGAGGACAGCTACATACACAATGCATTTGAGAACGCAGGCGCTACCCTCTCCGGTGTTGAGACAGCGTACAACGTTCTAAAGAAAAAAGGCAAGATAGATGACACATACAAATTCATCACATTTGGCGGTGATGGCGGAACTTATGATATCGGACTTCAGTCACTGTCAGGTGCCATGGAGCGTGGACATGACATGGTATATGTGTGCTACGACAATGGCGCATACATGAACACCGGTATCCAGCGTTCATCAGCTACTCCTATGTATGCTGACACAACAACCACACCAGTAGGCTCACAGTCAAATGGTAAGATGCAGAACAGAAAGGATCTCGCCCAGGTCATGGCTGCACACGACATCCCATATGTTGGACAGTCTACTCTTCTCGGCAACATGCGTGATCTCTACGAGAAGGCTGAGAAGGCTATCTACACACCTGGCGCAGCTTTCCTCAATGTCATGTCACCATGTCCTAGAGGATGGAGATACCCTACAGAGAAGATCATGGACATCTGCAAGCTGGCAGTTGAGACATGTTACTGGCCTCTGTTCGAGGTTATCGAGGGCAAATGGATCCTCTCCTACTCTCCTAAGAAGAAGCTTCCTATCGAGGATTTCCTGAGAACACAGGGAAGGTTCAAGCACCTGTTCAAGCCTGAGAACGAGCATCTCCTCGTTCAGTATCAGCAGGAGGTTGACCGTCGTTGGGAGGATCTGTTGTATAGATGTTCTAAGAATTAAATATTAACAAACGGACGAAAGAAATCCAGTCCAGTATATATACGATCACGTTTGTCTTCCTTCGTTTCCGCTTGCTTCTATCTGCATGCGGCTACGCACGCGATAAGGGCGTTGCGTGCTTCGCCTTAGCAAGAAGCGCTGAAACTCAGTCGACTACACTACCGATCGTAATATATACTGGACTGGATTTCTTTCTGTTCTTGAATATATTGTAATTCTTAGAACATCAAATCTTATCTTTTAATTTAGTTCTTAACTGCTGATTGTTGCATATTGTAATATACGGATTTTCTAGTTGTTTTGTATTCTTTACATGCAAGTGTATAATCACACAATAATGGCATCGCATACTTCATAGCAAGAAATGGTAACTCTCAGTCAATGGCACTATCGTGCTATTTTACACCAAAGAAAAATATCAGTTAAATGGAACCTCATAGAAATCATTGAAAGTGTATTGCGCATCTTCGCCTGCATTTTTCCAGAACAGCAGGCTTTCTACCTGACTTACATCCAACATGCGGTCTGTGGTGAACAGAAGTTCGTATTCTCCGGCTGTGTTTGTATTTTCGTCTCCCGATTCGACGATATCTGTAAGCATTGTTCCATCCTTCAGTTTCACACTGGAAAGGACTGCATATTTTTCATCTGAGGTCATGTTCTTTGCACCGCTTATATCGAGTACATAGTTCTGAACCAGTTCATCATCTCTGAACACTAGCTGTCCATTTTACGCCGGACAGCCTCCTCTTATCTATATAACTTCTGTCAAATATGTTATTATACGTTTTATTATTCAATACACATTATCTGTGTCTATTTACTCCAGATGATCGTAACCACAAACTTTCCATCTTCCATGGCTATATCCCCGGTAAAACCTGACAGGTCAAGTATTTTCTTCACTATTGACAGCCCCAGACCATTTCCTGTATGTCCGGTCCTGGCGGAATTGCCTTTTTTCATAGGCTCCCATAACTCAGGGGGATCACAGTCTATCTCACCATCCATATCATTTGATATGACCAGTCTGCCCACACCAATATCAATATTTACAATGCTGTTGTCTGACGCATACTTTACCGTATTCATGATCAGATTATCCAGCATGATATCCATGAGTCTTGCATCGGCGCGTATCTCAGCATGACCGGCGATTTCGCACTCTATATTCCTGTTCTCCAGTTCACCTGTATACCTGTCTGTAACCTGTCTGGCAAGCGCCGCCATATCCACATTGTCATTCTTAATAGTCAGTGTGTTTTCCAGCCTGATGTATGAGAGCATACCGGTTATCATCTCATTGATATATGAAACATTATCCAGTATAGAGGCCGTGTAATGCCTTGATTCAGCATCATGAACTATCTGCTGCAGGTTCTCCGCATATCCTGATATGGCGGTAACCGGGCCTCTCACATCATGTGCTATAGCTGCAATGATATTTCTGCGGGTCTCATCCTCAATGATCTCTTTTTTCTTTTTCCTGTAGGATATCACCGCCGTTATCACATAGCACAGAAGAACTAATGGCGTCATATATATAATGATACGAAACAGCCCCATCTCAGATCTTGTAAATGGATCCTCGTACATCGCAGCTGCAACATAATAATCGTTTCCACCAACAGTCACAGTTCTGCCTCTGTAGTAATATCCTCTCCAGGATATGTCCTCTTCATAATCTGTATTGGTGTCCATCCCTTCCCTCTCAAATACATCATTCAAATATGCTCTTGAGCTCTCATACTGTTTTTCCATATTTACAAAATCCACATTGTCTTTCCCCTGCGCAACAAAGTCATGGTATATCTCCGAAACCGATCTTATATCTTCATATACCTGATCTTCTGACTGAACTTTGACAGCTGTTATACCTTCATCCGTGGATATCCACTCATAGGTTACACCATTTTCAACAAATCTGTCTCCCGGCTGAAAATCATCATCCCCTGAGCCTGTATCTGAGCTGTTATCTTCATCCTCAAGCTCAGCGTCATCCTCATATGCAGCATCTTCCTCAAACTCAGCATCATCCTCAAGCCATGCATCCTGTCCTGACAGCTTAACCCCATCGTCATATCTGTAAACCTTTGATACAAAATAAGGTGTATTGCATTTGCTGAGTATCCCCTCTATATCTTCCCGTATTTCCTGATCACTCTCACCATCTTTTATCACTCTGTACATTCCATTGCACACTGTTCTCACATCATTGTCAAATCCTGATCTCTGGTTGTAATTGACTATAGTCAATAAACCAAGTGCGGCTATGATGATCAGCATAACCATAACTCCTGCAACCAGAAACCCGCGCCAAAGTTTTCGCCTCACTATACGCTTAAGCTCACGTCTTACTGCCGATGTATATTTCTTATTGTTATTCTTTTTATCAGTCATATCGTTTTTCTCCCTTTTTACATTCTAATCCAGGCTTTCTAATACAGACATTTTTATCATCATTTCTTGCCTGATATAAATTATATTTCTTTCACCTGATACCCCTTGCCTATCACAGTCTTTATCTGCTTTCCTGCACTGCCTATACCTGCCCGGAGCTTTCTTACATGATTATCCACGCATCTGTCGCTTCCTTCATAATCATAACCCCAGATATCAACGAGCAGTCTTTCTCTTGTGATAACCTTTCCCTTATTCTCAAGAAGTATCTTCAGAAGAGCAAACTCCTTTGGTGCAAGATCGACCTCCACGCCATTTACCTTCGTCATATACCTTGACGGATTCATGCTTATCGCTCCACATACCAGCTCTCCATTGCTGTCAGCCCCCTTGGATCTCTTGATAAGCGCCTTGCACTTGGCATACAGAGTTGCAAGTGAAAATGGTTTCACTATGTAGTCATCACAGCCAAGATCATAGCCCAGCATAATATCCCGTTCGGAATCTCTGGCCGTCAGAAATAATATCGGAACCATACTGTGTCTGCGCATCTCACGACACACCGCAAAACCATCCAGCCCCGGCAGCATGATATCAAGCAGCACAAGATCAAATGTCTCCATCCTGAAACTGTCCAATCCGTCATCGCCATTATACGCCACCTCGACATACATCTGACCTCCACTCTCTCTGACAAAGTAGTCATGTATGACCTCACTTATGTGTATATCATCCTCCACCAACAATATCTTGTTCAGAGCGAACATTTCCTTTCTTGAAGTCTCCGAATTATTTTCTGCATATGCGGCATTTATTGACGCCTCTATGTCGTTTCTCTCCACATCATCACCTCCTTGACCTGCATATTAACAAACCGATATGACTTTCATATGTCCATTATAACAATTTACTACAAATATGTGCTATAGTGATATACATACATTACATGGAGGTAGAAAACCATTTGAATTGGACCGAAGGACTTATTAACGCAATTGATTATATTGAGACTCACCTTATTGACGGTGAATTATTAGACCAAAATACAATAGCCAGGCAGGCGTACTCTTCTCCCGACAACTTCAGGAAAGTATTTCATCTAATCACAGGATATACTATAGGGGAATATATCAGAAACCGCCGGCTTTCCCTGGCTGGAGAAGAACTCATTTCCTCCAACCGCACGGTGACTGATATTGCACTTGAATACGGATATGACACACCCGAAAGCTTCACGAAGGCTTTCACACGATTTCATGGGAACTCTCCATCTTATGTTCGAAATAACAAATCAGGCCTCCGTAATTTCACCCGGATTGTATTAAGGGTCACAGCAGACGGGGGGTCTATGCTCAATTACAGAATCATTGAGATCAACAACATGTGTATTGCCGGTTATTCCAGGGTTTTCACAAGCTTCGATACCGCGAAAAATAATGTTCTGATTCCAAAATTTACAAGAGAATGCTGCAGTCAAAGCTGGGATAAACTAATGGAAATTAAATCCACTGATGAAAAACCAAATAACTGCTTATTCGGTTACAGATCAAATGATTTTATAAATATTGATAAGTTCGATAATGAAATTTCATGCTTTAATTACACATTTGGACGAATGATCACAAAACAAGAAATTTCCGGATTAAATATATCCGATTATTCGATAACAAACATTCCTGACGGCGAATGGATCTGTTTTGACTGTTCAGATACTACTCCTGCCGGACAGCAGTCACTTTGGTATAAAATTTACACAGAATTTCTACCATTTTCTCATTATAACATAGTGCCTGACGTAACCTTAGAGTGCAGCAATGTATCATTAGAAAAGGAACAAAATTACCTTCTCCTACAAATCCGTCCCGACAAAGTTTAACCATTGCTGACAGGTCATAATGCAACTCCTGTGATATTGTTTTTATAGTATTTCTCATTTATATGATAATTACTAAATACAATCAAAGGAGGCCTTTATGAAAAAGGAATTAACCATTTTGACCACATTCAGCATAGCCATTATATTAGTTGTCACCGGGTGTCAACACTCGTCAGCATCTAAGAACGACTCTACTGTCACCAAATCGGTCACCAGCTATTCTTCATCCGAAAATACGGCAATCGAAGAAGCAGCAACAAGCGAAACCTCTGTCAAAGAAATCACAACTGAGGAAATTACGACAGAAGAAATTACTACTGAGGCGATTACTACAGAAGCACCAACTCCAACAGGTTTACTCCCGGAGGAACGTGCCAGCATAACCATGGGAAAACTCTCTCCCGATCACATGTATTATAACGAGGTGACAACACTTGATCCCGCCTGTGCGGACTATATCAACGAATTATCCATTTATGATGCTGAGATAGATGACACTTTTGTTGTCCATATATCTCTTCCACCTGATTATAACGAAGCAAGCACATATCCAATGGTTGTTATGACCGATGGAGTCTGGAGACTCAGCGATCACCCTGAACTCAGACCTCTTATGACATCCGGTCAGATACAGGATGTTATTCTTGTCAGCATAGGGTATCCAAACACTTACAATTATGATGTCATCAGAAAAAGAGATCTTCAGACTAACCCGGATTCATTCCTGCATTTTATTGTAGACAACCTAATCCCTTATCTGGAAGAAATATACTCTGTAAACCCTGAAAATATGACTCTCACAGGACATTCCCTGGGTGGATACTGGGCTTACTACGCTCTGTTTCATAATGACACTATAGGGAAAAATACATTTACAAATTATTATATTGGCAGTCCTTCCATGTGGGCAAATACTGACGGTAAATTTATGTCTACATACGAAGATGAATATTACAGCAGAACACAGACTCTGAATGCAAATGTCTATGTAACCGTAGGTGCAAATGAGGATAAAAACTTCATATCTTCTATCGAGGATTTCTACAACGATTTACAGGAGAGAAATTATTCCGGCTTAAACCTAACCTACGAAAAAATAGAAGGCTATGACCATAACACAGTCTTTAAGCCTTCTATCAAAAATACTCTTCTTATGTTCTATAAAAAAGATTCCGAATAACTATCTGTAGAACCACCAGCATCCATATCTAGGCATGACTGCTCCAAGCTCACGGAGGGTCTTGCCTGATATGAGATCTGTGTATATGTCAGCCTGATCCTCAGGCATGGTCCAGATGAGCTGATCCATATTGCTGAAGTTGAAGAATGCCCTCAGCTCATGTCCTGCATATTCCCTCACTATACCAAGAACGCTTGCACATCCTGTCTCTATGGTGTATACATTTGCATTACATGAAAATACATCATGCGATGCCCTGATATCCTCCATGTGGCGCAGCGCATCAAATATCTTCATGGCAACAGGATCCTTTTTCTCAACCTTATCCCACGGGAAGTTTCCTCTGTGGAGGTATCTGCTATCCGCCCATTTGTCCGGATCATTCTTATACGTATAATCGTTTGTCTGACCTATCTCATCACCGCTGTACAGAACCGGAATTCCACTCTGTGCCAGCAGGTATCCATGAAGCATGAGATCGCAGGCAACAGCCTGGTCGATCTTGTCTGCATTTGCCTCGTACTGTCCAGCCTCAAGGCCTGACAGGGACGCTGTTGTTCCACACAGACGGGCATCTCCAAGTCTAGGATCATCGTTATAGAGCTCGCCTCTGGAATCACTGTTGTATCCCCTTCCTGTAAAATAGTCGTTCAGGAACTTCTTGTGTGCCACCTCATCTATGCCGAACTGTGCCAGCCAGTCATAGTCAAGCCCCCAGCCGATATCATCGTGGCATCTGAGGTAATTCAGGAACACATAATCCTTTGGAAGTGCACACACCTGATCCATCTGGCGCTTTAAGAGTCCCACATTCTTTGTGGCTATCGTGTTCCATGTGGATGCCATGGTTGTCACGTTGTAGAGCATATGGCACTCTGGCTTGTCAACTGTTCCAAAGTATGGAACTACCTTGGAAGGCTCCATAACGACCTCTCCGAGAAGAAGAACTCCCGGACATACTATCTCACTGATTATCCTCATCATACGGACAAGAGTGTGAACCTGCGGCAGGTTACGGCAGTTTGTGCCTATCTGCTTCCATATATATGGAACTGCGTCAAGTCTTATGACGTCTATACCTCTATTTGCCATGTACAGCATGTTGCCTACCATGTCGTTGAACACCATAGGATTTGCATAGTTCAGATCCCACTGGTATGGGTAAAATGTAGTCATGACCACCTGATTGCAGTCATTTATCCATGTGAAGTTACCAGGCGCCGTAGTTGGGAATACCTCAGGCACGGTCTCCTCGTAAATATTAGGAACAAACCAGTCATCATAGAAGAAATATCTGGATCTCGCGACAGGATCCCCCTGTCTCGCTGCCCTTGCCCACTCATGATCCTCGCTTGTATGGTTCATCACAAAGTCCAGACAACAGCTTATACCCTGTCTGTGGCACTCTGCAGTGAGGTCCTCCAGATCCTCCATGGTTCCAAGCTCAGGCTTTACCTTTCTGAAATCCGCAACAGCATATCCGCCGTCATCTCTGCCCTTAGGGCTTTCCAGCAGTGGCATAAAATGAAGATAATTCACACCACATGACTTCACATATGGAAGCTTTTCTTTTACACCCTTGAGAGTTCCCGCGAATGCATTTGTGTACATCATCATACCCAGCAGATCATTCTGCTTGTACCAATCCGGATTCTTGACACGGCTTCTGTCCAGCTTCTTGAGATCAGCATTCCTCTCCTGATAATAACCATACAGAGAATCACACAGCCAGTCAAATGCCTCCATATTGTTGTTATAGAGCTCACAGTATAGCCACTTGAGCTCGTCATATCTCTCATCAAATCTCTTAGTATATTCTGCAGTCTTTTTCACTGTCTTTGAACCTGCCATTTATCTTCTCCTTTTCTGACTATAGTCAATTAACCTATCATTCTCATTTTATTTACATAATCTGTATCATTAACGTACATAACCAGTTTTAATCTGTTACCATATTTTTATCTATTACTGTCTCTCGGCAATGAGCTTCTCAACCTCAGATCTCTCCGGCATAACCTTGAGTGCTCCCTTGCGTGTTGTGATGATCGATGCAGCAGCATTTGCGAATACAAGCATCTCTGTAAGCTTATCAGTGTCAAGATCTTCAAGTCCATTATCAAGTACATAATTCAGCACGCATGCACAGAAAGTGTCCCCGGCGCCTGTGGTCTCTATAGTGTTCTCCTGGATAAACGGCTTTGCCTCAGCGACTACATCCCCGTAGTATGCACGGCTTCCATCTCTTCCCATGGAGAGAAGTATCAAAGGTATATTGTATGTGTCCTGAAGTATCTTTATACCCTCGTCAAAATCCTCTCTTCCTGTGAACCACTGTATCTCATTGTCCGATATCTTGAGCACATCACACTGTCTCATACCCCAGTCGATCTGATCATGGGCCTCGTCCAGCGTCTTCCACAGAGGCTCCCTGAGGTTCGGGTCAAATGTGACGATGCATCCAGCCTCCTTTGCAGCAGCCACAGCCTTCTGTGTTGCAGCACGTGACACTTCATATGTCAGTGAGAGTGATCCGAAATGGAACAGCCTGGCATCCTTTATGATACTCTCATCCACCTCATCTGCGCTTAACATGATATCCGCTCCCGGATTCCTGTAAAATGAAAAGTCTCTGTCTCCGTCCTCGTAGGTATGCACAAACGCAAGTGTTGTATGTACATCCCTGTCAAACTTCAGATTGTCAGTATTGATCCCGGCATCAGCCACAACACCGGCAAGCATTTTTCCAAGGAAATCATCCCCTACCTTTCCAACAAATGCAGTCTTCTTGCCAAGCTTCTGCAGCATAGCGAGAACATTGCATGGTGCTCCGCCAGGATTGGCCTCCATCATCATATTGCCCTGACCGCTGAGCCCGTTCTGTGTAAAGTCTATGAGCAGTTCTCCAAGTGCCACAACATCAAATCTCTTCATGGTACATATCCCCCTTATAATCTAAAATAAATACGTGCCTGTTTATTTAACTGTTTATCACCAACAGCAAATGCATGAAACATGTTTCACCATATATGTGTATTCTACATTTTATCATCGCCAGCCGTCAAGATGATTTTTAAATATGTGTTGTTTTTATTATAGCAGACATACAATTTTAGCATATGGCGATATCTATAATATTCTTGTATTTATGTAACACGAGGCCTTGTAGATATTTATCTCAGTTCTACGCAATAGCATGCTCCAGTTCGTTGCTCATAAAAAACATCCCCTGATCATCTGTAATCATAACCCGGGGATGTTCTCCTAATTCAACATGTATTCGCTTTAAATATATGGCTGTTTTGACATATACCGCATTGTATTTACAGTTTTGTCACATTTGTCGCCTGTGGACCCTTTTCACCGTCCACAACCTCATACTCTACTGTATCTCCCTCTTCAAGAACCTTGAAGCCCTCCATATTCAGTGCTGAGAAATGTACAAATACATCTGCTCCATCCTCATCACATATAAAGCCGTAGCCTTTCTTTGCATTAAACCATTTTACTTTTCCTGTCTTCATACTGCTTCCTCCTTAAAAACTACCCGGATTCTTACGATCAGGAAGATCGTCACCCGCCTGATGTACAAAAAAGGGGCACAGAACAATATCGTTCTGTGCCCCTTTGCACTTACACCCACATTATATGACCTGTTGTCTCATATTGCAAGTTTATTTTTTTCGTGAATTTATATCTTTCCGGATATCATCAGCAACAGCCGTCACTGACTTTTCTATATCAGCTATATCATCCTTGATCCCTTTTGATATCTCAGATGCTTCTTTCTTCAACTTAGCAGTCTTCTTCTCTGCATCATTCTTCAGCTCTGATGCCTTTTTCTCAGCGTCTTTCTTTATCTCCTCAGCCTTCTTCTGTGCCAATGCAGCCTTTTTCTTTGCAGCGTCCACACGTTTCTTTGCAGCCGCCTTGGCTGCCGCTTCCTTCTTCTCAAGCTCAGGTGACATATCCGTGTAATCGTACTCAAACACAACTGTTGAGAGTGGTGGAACCGTGATGTCTATACTGTAAGGAGTTCTGGCATTCTTCTTGTCCAGTGCCTTGACCGGCTTGCTGTTGAGTCTGCCCTTTCCGCCAAACTGTACATCATCTGAGTTGAGTATCTCCTTGTATGTCGTGTAGCACGGAGCCGGTATACTGTAATTATCTCTCTCAACCGGAGTGAAGTTGCATACGAAAAGCAGCTGCTTCTTCGGAGTTGAGCCTCGTCTTACAAATGAAAGTATGCTCATGTCCGGGTGATCGCAGTCTGTCCACTCAAATCCCATTGGATCTGTGTCATTCGCATACATCGCATCATTGGTATTGTAAAGCTTATTGAGCGCTTTGACATACCTCTCCATGCCCTGATTGAGCGGATTGTCTAAGACGAACCAGTCAAGGCTTCTCGCCTCACTCCACTCTCTAGGCTGTGCAAATTCCTGCCCCATAAAGAGCAGCTTCTTGCCCGGATGTCCATACATGAATCCGTACGCAGTTCTGAGATTTGCGAATTTGTCCTCCTCGCTGCCAGGCATCTTTTCTATCATTGAGCGCTTGAGATGAACTACCTCGTCATGGGATATGACGAGAACATAGTTCTCAGCATACGCATACGAAAGACTGAAAGTCAGCATGTTCTGGTTGTTCTGTCTGAAATATGGATCCATCTGCATATACTCAAGGAAGTCATTCATCCATCCCATATTCCACTTGAACAGGAAACCAAGTCCGTCCATGGATGCCGGAGCAGTTACACCTGCCCACGCTGTTGACTCCTCTGCTATTAGATATGCCCCCGGATTTCTCTCCTCCATGATGCGATTTATATTCTGCATAAGTGCTATTGCCTCAAGATTTTCGTTTCCACCATGCTCATTCGGAAGCCACTGTCCATCCTGCTTGCCATAGTCAAGATACAACATGGATGCCACAGCATCCACGCGGAGTCCGTCTATATGGAACTTCTCGACCCAGAACAGAGCATTTGCCGTGAGGAAGTTTGCCACCTCATTGCGGCCATAGTCAAATATATATGTGCCCCAGTCAGGATGCTCTCCTCTTCTTGGATCCGGATGCTCATAGAGAGGCATCCCATCAAAACGTCCAAGTCCGTGCGCATCCCTAGGAAAGTGTGCTGGCACCCAGTCGAGGATAACACTGATTCCCTTGCTGTGCATATAATCAACGAAATACATAAAATCTACTGCATCACCATATCTGCTGGTCGGTGCATAATAATTGGTAACCTGGTAGCCCCATGAGCCGTCAAATGGATACTCTGATATACCCATGAGCTCTACGTGCGTATATCCCATCTCATTGAGATAGTCTGCCACCATAGGAGCGAGCTCCCTGTATGTGTAGAAGCCTGCATCGTCATCCTCAACCTTCTTGTGCCATGAGCCGAGATGCATCTCGTATATGGACATAGGCATGCGCATTCTGTCAGTACGGCTGATCTTGCTTCTATCCTTCATCCATGATGTATCCTTCCACTTATAGCTGCTTATGTCCGCAACCACAGAGGCATTCTCAGGTCTCATCTGACACTGGTTGCCATATGGATCCGCTTTGTACAGTATCTCTCCATATCTTGTCATGATCTGATACTTGTACACAGCACCTGGCTCCACGCCCGGCAGGAACAGTTCGTATATTCCCTCATTTGCCGTGATCTGCATAGGATTTACATTACCATCCCAGAGATTGAAATCACCGACTACACTGACACGTCTTGCATGAGGAGCCCACACTGCAAAGTAGGTTCCACGTACACCGTCTATAGTCATAGGGTGTGCGCCAAGCTTCTCATATATATTGTAATGTCTACCCTCCGCAAAAAGGTATGTGTCAAAATCCGTGATTAGCGATTCAAATGAATATGGATCTGCACTGTTTATAATGGTGCCATCCTCATATGTGGTGACAACATTGTACTTGTTGCCATCATACTCCTTCTTATCAAAATAAATGGCGAACAGTCCTTCATTTGTCATCTGTTCCATGGTGTGTATCTTCTTACCTGTGCGCGATGTAACCTCTACCCTGATCGCCCCCGGCTTGTACACAACGATTATCTGACCTTCACCATAATCATGGATTCCCAGCAAATGCTTTGGCGCATTGATCTTGCTGGCAATGAGCTCATCATAGAGCACCCAGTTTATCCACTCCTCGATTCTTTTTCTCATAACTACCTCCCATTATGTAACCTTCTATCTGAATTTGTGTGGACGTGATTTCTTATAGCTTATAACCCTGACTATGATAGTAACCACAAGTCCAACAAATATCGTTCCAACATACACCCAAAGAACCTTCGTTCCCGTACCGGCCGGTATTATATCCGGCAGGACATCGTGTCCCGGAAAAAGCTCCGCATAGCTTTCTCCAAACACCATTCTTCTTATGCCATACATGATTCCGCTGCCGGATACCGCCATGGCTATAAAGCTGATTATTCCTATTATAACGCCTGCAGCGCCGCCCCATACAACACACTCATACAGTCTCCTTCTCCTTATGACTACAAAGCATGCCACCAGAAGCACAATGGATATGAACACACCATTGCTTGCCTTGGATTTGATGTCTGCAAGCTGTTCAAGCCTCATCACATTCTCAGTGGACAGATATACGTTGCCAAGCCTGTACTCCTGCTCGCTGTCCCCATCCAGAGCATCCAGCACGATACTGTATTCCACCCACGCATCAAATTCTGATAATTCATCAGTCTGTCCGTTATTCATGACTGAACTTATCGTGCCGCTATTACTCGGCTTGTAGCTCTTCTCCGCAACCCTGCAAACGCTGAACGAACACATTATCGCCGTGGAGATGATCAGCAAGACCAGCGAAAGTGCCATTATCACCTGAAAAAATCTATATTTAAACATCTGTATATTTCTCTGCTTTTCCTGTATTATAATATGTATGGATCATTAAGACCCACTGCATATATGATACCATTTACCTCTTTTTATGTAAAGGAAAGTAACATGTTGTTTTACTTCATTTTTCTTAGGAAACAACATGAAAATAATCCGCGAAAATGCGCAATTTTTTGTTTTTTAGTCTTGACAACGAATTGCGTTTCATCTATTATATGTGAGTATGTTTACATTGAATTGTCCGTGTCCGGTTTTAATGTAAAACCTTATTATATTTAATTAGATTTTATGGAGGTAAGAATTTTGGCTAATATCAAATCTGCAAAGAAGAGAATCAATGTTATCGAGAAGAAGACACTTAGAAACAAGATGATCAAGTCTAAGGTTAAGACAGTTATCAAGAAGGTTGAGGCTGCTATCGCTGCTGGTGATAAGGCTGCTGCTCAGCAGGCACTTGTTGTTGCTACATCAGAGATCAACAAGGCTGCTTCAAAGGGCATCTACCACAAGAACAACGCTGCTCGTAAGGTATCACGTCTTGCAGTTGCAGTTAACAAGATGGCTTAAGCATCTGGCTGATAACTACATAACTTTGACACAAGGATTTGGATATATTAAACGGCTGCATATATTTGAACCAATCATAGTTATATAAAAAATAACCACTGTTTTCACAGTGGTTATTTTTTTACCTCAATATCTAATATCATCACCAGTCTCCTACTGCATCTCACACAGCTCCACGATCATGACCTCCATCGCTGCGTTATCCATAACCTGTCCGGTCTTGAGCTTGTAGTCCATGTCCTGACAGTTCTCCACTATGTCTTTAAGCTGTGCCATGCTGTAGCCCCTGCACTGAGCCTTGTAATTCTTCACCGCCCACACCGGGCATCCTGCGATCTTCGCCAGGCTGGCGTCCTGCGCGCCATCTGATAATGCCATCTTTACCAGAAGGAGCTTGTTGAACTGTCTCATGATACATGCGTTTATCATGATCGCCGATTCCTTATTCTCAAGAAGATCGTGATACATACTGCAAGCCTTCTCCTTCTGCTTTGCAATAATGAAGTCTATCATCTGATACACCTTGCTCTCCGCATCCTGACTGCACAGAAGATCCACATCATGCTCGCTGACCTGCTTCGTGTCTCCGGCGTAGCTTATCATCTTGTCAACCTCATTCTTGATACAGTTCATATCCATGTTAGCAGCTTCGATTATCTTGTATATCGCCGTGTCTGTGGTTGCAACACCATCGGCACGGAACAGTGACTTCACCCACGTGACCATCATCTTCTCATCAGGGGTCGCAAAATCCAGAGCCTCTCCATTCTTGTCCACAGCCTTGAACAGCTTATACCTGGTGTCCACATCCATCTCTACAAATATGGCAACTGATGTATCCTCTATCTCCACCAGCTTCTTTGCAAAATCCTCATTGCTGCTCTTGAACAGACCGCTGTTCTCCACAAGGACAACTCTTCTGTCCGCAAAAAATGGCATCTCGTTGCAGAATGCAAGAAGCTCAGATGTATCGATCCCATTTCCGGCAAATTTCATAAAATTCAGATTATCGTCCTTATCAGTCAGAGCCGACAGCAGCTTATCTCTATACTGGTTCACGAGATACCTCTCCTCCCCATACAGAAGATATATCTTGGAAAACTCCCCCGTCTTTATATGTTGGTTTATGACCGCCATCGCGTTCTTTTTTTCTTTTTTCTTTGTTGCAGCCATTACGTTTCTCCTTCATCAAGCTTATGTCTCACAATATGATTTTCAAAATACAGTACCAGTTTCTACCATAATTATATCTTATGTGGCAAATCTGACCTGTTTTTCTATGTATTTTGATAACGCCAGAGGTTATCTGACCTGTTTTTATAATCACATATTGATTATTTCTATAATGTCACTTTGGTTTTATAATCACCTACAGATTGTGAGTTTATGTACACTCACTCCAATAAACACAAATCTAATTATAACGGAGGTTCAACATGGAGACAACAGAAAGATATAAGTTAAATAAGGAACTTGCCCAGATGCTTAAGGGCGGAGTTATCATGGACGTTACAACACCTGAGCAGGCTAAGATCGCTGAGGCTGCCGGCGCTTGTGCAGTTATGGCACTTGAGAGAATCCCAGCAGATATCAGAGCTGCCGGTGGTGTATCACGTATGAGCGACCCACAGATGATCAAGGGAATCCAGAACGCTGTATCAATCCCTGTTATGGCTAAGTGCCGTATCGGACATTTTGCAGAGGCTCAGATCCTTCAGGCCATCGAGATTGACTACATCGACGAGAGCGAGGTTCTCTCACCAGCAGATGACGTATACCATATTGACAAGAGACAGTTCAAGGTTCCATTTGTATGTGGTGCCAAGGATCTCGGCGAGGCTCTCAGAAGAATCAACGAGGGTGCTTCAATGATCAGAACTAAGGGCGAGCCTGGTACAGGTGATATCGTTCAGGCCGTAAGACATATGAGAAAGATGAACAGCCAGATCGCTGAGATCGTCAGCATGAGAACAGATGAGCTGTATGAGGCAGCTAAGAAGCTTGAGGTTCCTTACGATCTCGTTCAGTACGTACATGAGAATCACCGTCTCCCAGTTGTAAACTTCGCAGCCGGCGGTGTTGCTACTCCTGCCGATGCAGCTCTCATGATGCAGCTCGGTGCTGAGGGTGTATTCGTAGGTTCAGGTATCTTCAAGTCAGGAGACCCTGCTAAGCGTGCTGCTGCCATCGTACAGGCAACAACAAACTACAATGACGCTGATCTCGTTGCAAAGCTTTCAGAGGGACTTGGCGAGGCTATGGTTGGTATCAACGAGCAGGAGATCGCAATCCTCATGGCAGAAAGGGGTAAGTAATATGCAGGTTGGTGTATTGGCAGTACAGGGAGCTTTCGCAGAGCATGAGCATGTACTTTCCGAGCTCGGCGTATCATGCATAGAACTTAGAAATGCCGGAGATCTGAACAAGCCTTATGACGCCCTGATCCTTCCTGGCGGTGAGAGCACAGTCCAAGGAAAGCTTCTCAGAGACAGCGACATGTTCGACACTATAAAGTCTCAGATCAAGGGTGGCATGCCGGTTCTTGCCACATGTGCAGGACTTATTCTTCTGGCACAGCACATCGAAGGTGATGACACTGTACACCTTGGCACTCTCCCTGTCACAGTAAAGAGAAATGCCTACGGAAGACAGCTTGGAAGCTTCCACACAGAGGCCGAGCTTAAAGGTATCGGTGAGGTTCCTATGACTTTCATCCGTGCACCTTATGTGGCTGAGGCTTCACCTGAGGTTGATGTCCTTGCAACAGTTGATGACAAGATCGTGGCGGTTAAGTACGGCAACCAGTTTGCCCTCTCCTTCCACCCTGAGCTTGACAGCGACTACAGGATCCACAAGGCATTTGTAGACAGTATCCAGTAATATATTGACTACAGTCTAAAACATATATCAATAAAGAAAGCCTGTGACATATACAGCAGTTATCTGCCGGTATATGTCACAGGCTTTTTCTAATCTATTTTTCCGGTATGCTCCAGGCCATCAAAGTCCGTCATACTCTCATGCTCAGGAAGATTTGTGAGCGGTTCTTCCTTCTCCTCTATCTTCTCAAGGATCTCCTTGTATTCATTATCCTTGATGTGGTTGCCGATGATCTCCGCCACATCCGTAACTGTGACAAATGCAGAAGAATCTATGGAATTGATGATGTTCTTCAGCTCACCGATCTCAAATCTCGTGATAACACAGTAGAGCACTGTCTTGTTGCCGCTTATCATTCCCTTGCCCTGCATGATGGTAACTGTTCTTCCAAGCTTCTTGTATATCTTGTCTGCCACCTCTCTGGCATCATCAGTTATGATCATGGCTGCCTTCGCCTGCTCAAGACCGGTCTCAACCATATCAAGCACCTTTGATGTTATAAAGTATGTAAGAAGACTGTACATCGCCCTGTCCAGACCAAAGAGCATTCCCGCAATAGAATATATAATCAGATTCATGCCCAGAACAACTCTTCCAACCGGCCAGTCTTTTTTCTTGTTCAGCATGATGGCCACGGTCTCCGTTCCATCCAAGCACCCGCCGAACTTGATGATGATACCAACTCCAAGTCCAAGTATCACACCGCCGAAGCACACCGCAAGTATGGTCTCTGAGGTTGCATTTTCAAGGGGTTTGAATATCTCCACAAATACTGAGAATACAGCCATGGAATAACCGGACTTCACCATGAACATCTTACCAAGCTGTCTTGAACCTATTATAAGAAACGGAACATTAAGAACGATCGTCAGAATACTCAGGGACACTTCTGTGAGATTATTGATCATGATACCTATACCGATGACTCCTCCGTCAAGTATGGTGTTCGGCACGAGAAATTCTTCGATAGCAAATGCAGCTATAACTGCGCCAAGTGTCAGCATTACAAATTCCAGCAGTAATTTTAGTTTTTTTGTCATACTCATCTTCCTTTCCACATCATAATCGTTTCTTCCTTCCCCTGTTCTCCTTTCAGAATTCTTATTCTCATAACTCCCTGATCATCTGTATACGGTTACCGAAATTCCACCATCCGTTATCTCTACACATATAGCTCCATGGTCTATGGTACTCATTACATCAGCTCCACAGGCATCCAAACGCTCCAGTGTCTCCCCGTGCGGATGACCATATCGGTTATTCTCCCCCGCCGATATGATCGCAAGATCCGGGTCGACTGCTCTCAGGAACTCCCCACTCGTAGAATATCTGCTGCCGTGATGTCCGACCTTCAACACATCAGCACTCAGATCACCGCCCTCCGAGATAAGCTCCCGTTCTCCATCTTCTCCCAGGTCTCCCGTAAATAAAACACTGTACCCTCGATACTCCAGACGGATAACCGCAGAAAGATCATTTGCATCTTTTATATCAGTTTTTTCGGACGGATGCAAGAAATTTAACCACACCTTAGCTGCATCCTTGCCACAGGACATTTGAGAACCGCCGTCCATATATATGATATTTACGCCTCTTTTCTCTGCCAGCTCAAGCAGTTCACCCATATTTTCAATATTACCATACATCGGAACCACAAGATTATCTATTCTGATACCGGAGTTCGTATCGCTTAGAAGATATTGGATACCGGACACATGATCCTTATCTCCGTGTGTCACAAATGCATAATCTACATGAGCTGCACCATAAAACTTTAGAACAGGCACCATCACGTACTCACCAACCTTATTGCTACTCGACGAGCCCCCATCTATCAATATATTTACTCCCATGCCAGACCTTATAAGTATGCCGTCTCCCTGACCAACATCCATAAATACAACTCTGAACTCCCGGTCAAATGAAGCTGCTTCGTAACACACGCAGCACAAGGTCATGATCACAGCAGCGCACAGACAGACCATCCGCCTCCTCACCCTGGCGCAGTCTGCACTCTTTGCTCTTACAAGCAGGATCAGCACTCCAACCATAGCCATATAAAATACTACGATCATCATAACCGACACATGGCCTGTATTTATACTGTAAAATGGAAGCTTCATCGCCCATTCGCAAAGCTGCCTGTATATTGCAAGTATCAGCTTCACAGGAAACGCTCCTATGCCCACCGCCATCTCATTGCCCTGTAGTATCCCGGGAAAAATAAGCATAGCCGCAATCACGACGATACTCACGAATATTATCACAGAAACCAATGGCACTATGAGCAGATTCAGAAAGATCGAATACAGCGGAAACTGGTAATAATAGAATATAACAAGCGGTCCGGTGGCAAGTGTTATCGCCAGATTCATTACAAGTGTGCTGACTACCTTATTCTTAGTTGGAATAAGCTTTTTCATAAGTGCTCCAGGCACCGCCATCCCCAGCACTGCAGCAAAAGACAACTGAAATCCGGCATCAAGGATAATACCCGGATCAATCAGCGCCTGTATGACTGACGCGGTTCCCGCGGATGTAAGCATATCAGGGCTTCGCCCCTTTACCTGACCGATCACAGATATCACCATCATTATCATGGCTCTTACAGTTGAACTCGCCATCCCTGTCATAACTCCGTAAAGTACGATCACAGATATAGCCATTATACCTGATGCCATATATGACCCTGTAAGCCTTCGCAGCACACCGAATAATGTCATTCCTATTATTGCTATGTGCACACCGGATATCGCCAGAATATGAGCTATTCCATTCATCTGAAACAGCTTCTTCGTATCCCTGTCAATGCCGCTCTTATCCCCCAGTAGCATTGCCTTTATCACCGAGCCATCCGTCTCTCCAAACACACTGTCTGTGATCTCCCCGGACTTTATACGCAGCCTGAACAGAATGTCTCCTATACGGCTGTAGTCCTCTCCACACTCCAGAATGGAGATATCCTTTCCTACTATATATATTCCCTTGTGCGAATAATATTCCCGCGCATCGAATTCGCCCGGATTATCTGCAGAGTCCGGCCTTGACAGACCGCAGCTTAAGGTCAGCTTCATTCCGGTCTTCAGGCTTCCCACGTCTTCCATGTACAGCAATACCTTTGATCTTCCCCGGTATTCCACAGTTTCTTCTGAGTCGCCTCCGCCAAATGTTATCCATTCCGCATACACATATACCCGCCATTCATCGCCGGACTGCCTGATCTCGTACACCTTTCCTTCTATACCGCCCGGCTGCTGCCCATCGAGCTCTTCTGCGAGTCTCTCCTGCTTTGACATAGCACAGCCATTCATATAACCGGTCAACGAGATCATTCCAAATATCATCATACTCAGAACGCATCTGACGATCCTGTTCTTTCTGTCTTTATCACCATGAGCTTTGCCACTATAAAAAAACATGGCTGTGCCGGCTTTGTCCATGTAAACCGACAATACCGGTGCAGCCAATATGACCAGACCAATTATAAGCACTGAACTGTCAGCCGCCTCTTTATACGCCTCTCCAAGCGCAAAGCATACTGCTATCCAGAATAATGGTCTCTTTATATTCGTATCCTCCCGTTTTGTTCAAACTTCTGTTTATCTCTCAAGCTTTGAATAATCAGCAGTAAATTTCCTGCTGAGATCGATGTTGTTCAATCTGTTATTTGTATTATCCACATTTATCTGTACCATCTTGACATCTTCAAGCTCCATGAGGGAATCCACAACAGAATACACAAGTATCTCATCGTCCACACCTGCTGTTCCATCCGCAAAGCTCTCATTAAATGTTATCGTACACACACCGTCAGCATCATCCACAGTGACACTCTTAACCACAGTTTTCTCATTGAACGGTACAACTGTTCCATCGTAACTCATTCTCAGTCCTGCAACCATCTGTTCCTCCAGTGATTCAGGCGCTGATCTGTCCAGATCTATGGTCTTCTGAACCAGCTTCTGTCCTGTGCTGTCCGGCATATATATGTTGTACTCTTCATGTGGATTCATGAAGTTGTCCATATCTGAAAATGAATCATTTGTGATCTCCTCACGCACGATACTGTTCTCATTTGCAATATCAGTGTATTCATACACAACCTTCTTCACCGATTCGATCTGTGTCAGAGTTCTCACAAATGCCGCCTTGCTTAGCACCATCTCATATGTGTCAGTGGCCTCCCAGTCAACGTTGAACATAAGATTGATAGTTGCCTGACCGTCATATGTATATCTCTGGTACGTAACGCCCTGAGGAACCGGGACCTGCTTATCCGTCATTTCCCCGCTGTCCATCAGCGCATTCATCACAGTATCGATAAGGTTCTCCGTCGTGACGAGCTGGTCACGGGTGACAACCTCCGGGGACAGATCAGTCCACGTTGAGTTTGCATAGTACAGAGTCAGATTTTCAGTTGAATCGTCCACAGTTTTTTTCTTTCTGCCACTCTTGCTGTCGCTTCCACATGCCACAAGGACCACCACCGTGACCATGACCATGGCAGTGAGCAAAATTCTTTTTTTCTTCGTCATATCTATCCTTTACTCCTGAGCCTGTAACGGAATCTTTACCGTGAATGTCGTTCCCTTTCCCGGCTCACTATATACATTTATAGTTCCTTTGTGCATGATAATAATATTCTTCGTGATGGCAAGTCCCAGACCGGTTCCACCTGTGTCTCGGCTTCTCGCCTTGTCTACTCTGTAGAATCTCTCAAAAATGTGATTTATACAGTCCTCCGGTATGCCGACACCGGAATCCGCAACCTTGATATAGAAATTCCTGTGGTCTGAATTGAGAGAAACCTTTATCCATCCGCCATCGATGTTATATTTTATTCCATTCTCTATCAGGTTAGAGATAGCCAGTGTAAATTTCACCTTGTCTATCTCAGCTTTTATATCGCCAAAGCTCTCAAATGAAAGCTGTATGCTCCTCTTCTCCGCCAACGGCTTAAGTCTCTTGAGTATGAGATCCATAAACTCGTTCATGTCCACAGGCTCTTTATTCAGGCTGTCCGGTCCCTTATCTGTTTTGACCAATGTGAGCAGATCACTTATGATCTCCGCCTCTCTGTCTATCTCCTGAACTATATCCTCCATGAATTCCCTGTACATCTCCGCCGGTACATCGCTCTGGGTGAGCAGCGACTCGGACAGAACCTTCATGGATGTTATCGGTGTCTTTAACTCATGTGAGACATTTGATACGAATTCCTGACGGGACTCCTCAAGAAGCTGTGCCTTGTTGAATATATCGTTTATATCCTTTGTCAGCTCCTGTGTCTCTCTGAACATACCATCCACGCTCATCGGTTCAAGGCTGCCGCCTTTCATTCCCTCTATCTCGTTTCTGACATGGTTCACATCCCTGACTGATAACTTAGCCGAAAAATAAGCAGCTATCAATCCAAGTATCAAAGATATCGCAAACAGATAAGTTGCATTTCTCTTCATATATATTGACAGGTTATCGAGAGCATCGGTCTCAAGAGATATCAGTGCCACCGCATCTGTATAGCCCTCACTGTTGATCACTGGAACTATGCGTCTGTACACATTTTCCTCTGTCTCTGATATATACTTCTGCTGCCCCTTCATTACGCTGAACACGTTCTCATCCACCAGATATCTTCCAGTGTCTTTTCCATAGGAGTCCACCACGACCTTGTAATCAGTATCCACTATAACTATACGTGCAGAGAGAGAATAAGCCATGGTCTTTATCTCGTCCACGGCTCTCCCTATATCATCCTCCGCCTTGTGTTCATTCACTATATGAGCAATGTATTCTGCACACTCCTGTGCGTGTCTGTCAAGATTTCTCTCACTCTTCGAATTCACAGTGCCCGCCAGTATCCACAGTGCTGCATAAGCGATCACTGCCACACTCACTGCCACAATGAGCGATATGATAGTTCTCTGCCCCACTCTGATACTGACCCTTGATCTCTCCTGGGCGGTATTCTTCTCTTCAATTTTTTCTGTTTCAACTGTTGCACGTTTCTTTTTTTTCATATCAGCCCTTGAAGAAATATCCTACTCCCCATTTTGTATGAATGTATACCGGCTCACCCGGATTAGCTTCTATCTTCTCACGAAGTCTTCTAACATGCACATCAACTGTTCTCGCATCTCCCGGGTAGGAATCTCCCCAGATCGTATTCAGGAGTTCATTTCTTGAATATACCTTGTTTGGATGCGCCATGAGCAGTTCAAGAAGGTCAAACTCCTTGGCTGTCAGATTAAGCTCCTTACCACCGACAAATACACGTCTGCTGTCAAGCTCAACCTTCATTCCGTTGATCTCCATTACATTTGACGGTTTTGCAGGTGCCTGCTTGCGGTTGCTTCTTCTAAGTATAGCCTTGATCCTGGCCTTCACCTCAAGAATATTAAATGGCTTTGTTATATAGTCATCTGCACCATACTCAAGTCCCATGATCTTATCCATATCCTCACCCTTTGCAGTGAGCATGATAATTGGGACACTTGAAAATTCCCTGACCATCTGACACACCTCTATTCCGGTATATACAGGTATCATTATATCCAGAAGCACTATATCATAATCGTTGGCCTTTATCTTCTCTATAGCCTCGCCACCATCATAGGCTGTATCCACTTCCATATCATCCTGTTCCAGGCTGAACTTCAAGCCCTTAACAATCAACTTCTCATCATCCACAACAAGAACTTTCTTCATCTTAACATCCTTTCTACCCCGAGACTCATTTACTCTGTCGATATATATGTCTCCAGTTTCTCATATATACTGTCTCCTATGCCACTGACATTCTTAAGGTCTTCTTTACAGGCAAATGCTCCATTCTTCCGTCTGTACTCGACAATCTGTGAGGCCTTCGTCTCGCCTATTCCCGGTAACGTCATAAGCTCCGCAGCATCTGCACTGTTGATGTTGACCAGTCTCTGTTCCGACGCATCTGTCCCACCTTCGCTCTCTTCCGGAAGCTGTTCACCTCCGACAGGGAAGTACAGCTTCTGACCATCCTCAAGCACATCTGCAAGATTCACCGCAACGGTATCTGCGTCATCGGAGAATCCTCCCGCCGCCTCAAGGCCATCATTCGCCCTGGATCCGGCTTCGAGCTCATATACACCCTCATTCTTCACTGCTCCGCATACAAAAACTGTTATGTATTCTGGAATTTCTGAATGTATCGTTACGCTCTCGTCTGCTCCGGCTTCTTCCGCGCCTTGCTGCGAAGCTTTCTCCGTAACATTCTCTTCTGAATTACCGGATATAGTTACCTGTTCTTCTCCACAGCCGGAACACAATAATGTCATCGTCAGCACGCATAAATATGCTAAATTTTTAATTATTTTCTTCATCGTGCGACACCTCCTGTGTCAGCACAGAATTACACAGGTTTATTGTATCTAAACACCTCTGAATTTACAACAATATATTTCTATTTTATTTCATTTTTGTTACTTTTTTCACAAAAGAGCCCTTTTATCCCTTATTCATTGATACTTTTTACAATACATAAAAATGTAACATTTTTATAAACTCCCCGATTCAGATCAGACATAAAAAAACAGCATACATGACCGGTAATCTTCCATCCTTACAGATGGCTGTCCACCATGGTCATATATACTGTTTTATAATTTACTATTTTATTATTTGAAGCTTTGTTATATTCTGCCCCGCATCCTAGAATAAAGGCTCCTTGAGGATAGCAGTTCCGATACCCTTCTGGGTGAAGAACTCAAGAAGCAGGCAGTGCTGAAGACGGCCATCAAGTATATGCACTCTTGAAACTCCATTTTCCATGGCTGCGATACAGTTGTTAAGCTTCGGAAGCATACCGCCGCCGACAACGCCCTTCTCTATGATGTCCTTTGCCTCATGTATATCCATCTCTGAGATAAGTGTTGACTTGTCTGTTGGATCAATAAATACTCCCTCGATATCTGTGAGGAATACAAGCTTCTCAGCCTCAAGAGCTGTTGCTACTGCACAAGCAGCATCGTCCGCATTGATGTTGTAATCCTCGTAGTTCTCATCCACTCCTATAGGTGCAATAACCGGGATGAAATCATCCTCGATGAGTGATGTAAGGATGGATGTGTCAACATTTGTTATCTCTCCCACATAACCTATATCCTTGCCACCAGGGAACTTCTTCTTGACTGTGAACATACCGCCGTCCTTGCCGCTGATTCCGACTGCCTTAAGTCCGATCTTCTGCATGAGACTTACAAGACTCTTGTTGACCTTGCCGAGAACCATCTCTGCGATCTCCATCGTCTCTGCATCTGTAACACGGAGACCGTTGATAAATTCTGCCTCCTTGCCGACCTTCTCTACCCATTTGCTGATCTCCTTGCCGCCACCGTGTACGATGACCGGCTTCATGCCAACGAGCTTTAACATGGCAACGTCCTTGATAACGTTGTACTTGAGATTCTCGTCAAGCATAGCGCTTCCGCCATACTTTACTACCACTGTCTTACCCTGGAACTTCTTGATATACGGCATAGCCTCTATCAGCGTCTGTGCCTTCTCAATTACCTGATCTACTGTGTAATCACCTATAACCATTTCTCTGTCCTTCTTTCTTCTATTTTACATTATTGACTACAGTCTATTTTCTGTAATCCGCATTTATCTTGATGTAATCATATGTGAGATCACAGCCCCACGCTGTGGCCGTCTCATCTCCCATATTCATATGCGCCTTGAGCTTTATCTGCTTCTCAGAAAGTATGTGGCTCGCTTCCTTCTCATCGTAATCAGTAGTCACTCCATGCTTTACGATCTCAAGATGTCCTGCCACACTGGCTATCTCTATATCCACCCTGTACGGATCAAACTTCACGCCGCTCTGTCCCATGGCGCACACTATTCTGCCCCAGTTGGCATCAGCTCCGTACATGGCACACTTTACAAGATTGGAGGCCACTATCGCCTTTGCCAGATGTCTTGCAGTATCCTTATCCGGCATGCCCGACACATCCACCTGAAACATCTTGGTAGCACCCTCGCCGTCCGAGGCTATCGCCCTGACAAATGCGCGGTTGATATATCTTATTGCCTCGACAAATGCAGGAAAGTCGTCATCGGTCTCCAGCAGTTCCTCGTTGCCCGCCATGCCATTTGCAAATATCATGACAGTGTCGTTGGTGGACATATCTCCGTCCACTGACACCATGTTGTATGTATCGACCACATCAGCCTTAAGCACCTTGCCCAGCAGCTCTGAACTGATATTCAGGTCTGTCGTGATAAAGCTGAGTACGGTTCCCAGGTTAGGATTGATCATTCCTGATCCCTTACACATACCTCCGATGGTGACCTGCTGCCCCTTGATCTCTAAAGTTACGGCTATCTCCTTCTTATAGATATCAGTCGTCTTGATCGCCTCCGCGGCATCCACTCCGGCATCTATAGAATATGAAAGCTCCGACACCAGCATATCTATACCGCTCTGTATGACATCCATCGGAAGTCTCATTCCTATGACTCCTGTAGAAGCCAC
This sequence comes from Coprococcus sp. AF38-1, assembly GCF_003603945.1. Lineage (NCBI taxonomy): Bacteria > Bacillati > Bacillota > Clostridia > Lachnospirales > Lachnospiraceae > Coprococcus > Coprococcus sp. AF38-1. The sequence continues at coordinate 4,161 of NZ_QVGO01000003.1, read as the reverse complement.
CGCAACCGTGCTTGGATCTATGCCAAGGCTCTTACCTACATGGGCCGCCATGGCCTCCGCATCATGGATTCCCTGCTCTCCGGTACAGGTATTCGCCACACCGCTGTTTACCACCAGCGCCTGACACATTCCCACATTCTGGCAGAGCCGCCTGTCGTATATGACCGGAGCCGCCTGAACCATGTTCTGTGTAAATGCTCCTGCCACATGAGCCGGAACATCGCTCACCAAAAGTGCCATATCTTTTTTCAGTTTATTTCTTCTTATTCCAACGTGAAGTCCCGCTGCCCTAAAGCCCGCAGGGGCGGTCACGCCTCCCGGAATTATCTTCATCCTACCACCTTATTTCCAAGTGCATATTTTGAGGCAAATGCTTCAAACCTGATGTTTATGGGAAAACAGGAGCCATGCGAAGACCCTCAGCCTCGTCAAATCCAAACATGATGTTCATGTTCTGCACAGCCTGACCTGCTGCTCCCTTTACGAGATTGTCAAGTGCACCCATGGCGATGACTCTGTTTGTTCTCTCATCTATCTTGAAATTGACATCCACATAGTTACTTCCCTCAACCCATCTTGTCTCAGGACATACATCCTTGTCGAGGACTCTGATAAATCTCTCATTTGCATAGTACTTATCGTATGCAGCTCTCACTGTATCGTAGTCGACCTTCTCCTTGAGGTTGGCATATGCTGTCACAAGTATTCCTCTGTTCATAGGAACAAGATGTGGAGTGAAATTAATGACTATCGGACTTCCATTCGCATATCCAAGCTGCTCCTCTATCTCAGGGGTATGTCTGTGTGTTGTAACACCATAAGCCTTGATGCTCTCGTTGACCTCACAGTAGAGATTTGCGATCTTCGCGCCTCTTCCTGCACCTGATGTTCCAGACTTAGCATCAACGATGATGGAGTTGGCATCAACCAGACCTTCCTTAACCAGTGGGTAGAGTGAAAGGATCGAACAAGTTGTATAACATCCAGGATTTGCAAGAAGTCTGCACTTCTTTATATCCTCCCTGTTTATCTCACAGAGACCATACACAGCCTCGTCAATAAACTGTGGGCTCTTGTGCTCTATCTTGTACCACTTCTCATAAGTAGCAACATCCTTTATTCTGAAATCTGCACTGAGGTCTATGATCTTGACTTTGGACAGTATCTCCTCATTTACCAGTGATCCGCACAGTCCCTGTGGTGTGGCGGTAAATATTACATCTACCTGTGAGGCAAGCTCCTCCATGTTGTCATCCATACACTTTGCATCCACGATCTGGAACATGTTGCCGTATACCTGATAATACTTCTGATCTATAAAGCTTCTTGATCCATACCATACGATCTCCGCTTCCTTATGTCCAAGAAGAATTCTTACTATCTCCTGTCCTGCATATCCTGTTGATCCGATAATTCCTACCTTAATCATAACTGCCTCCATAATTTATATGTACTTTTTCTATATCTGTATAAAGACATACTCTGTCTGATTGTATACCTGACAATGTATATCGTCAACATACACTATTTAATATGTAGAAATACACTCATTACCCTGAGCTTTTGTATCTCTGTTCCTCGTTTTCTCTACGGAAACTTTTATAATTATACATTTGTAACGTATAATATGCAATGGTTTTTTTGAATATTTGCATATTTGTCCAAAATATACGATTTATCAGCGTTTTTGCCACCATTTTGCTCTGTATTTATGCATATTTTTCATGAATAATATACGGTGAACGAATGAATATTTTGAAAAATCACTTGCATAATATACATTTGCGTTGTATAGTTCATGTAGAAAATGTCATATAGAGAATCCCGCTTAGCCGGACAGAGCTCTTGTGATGTGCGTAGATGTATCCTTATTGCATCTGCTCTATATTTATAAATAGGAGGATTTATTAAAATGGCTAAAGAAAAAGTTGTACTGGCTTATTCAGGCGGTCTTGATACCACTGCCATCATCCCATGGTTAAAGGAGACATACGGATACGATGTTATCTGTGCATGTATAGATGTAGGTCAGGAGAGTGAGCTTGAGGGACTTGACGAGAGAGCAAAGTATTCAGGAGCTGAGAAGCTTTACATCATCGATGTTGTAGACGAGCTCTGCGATGAGTACATCATGCCAACAGTTCAGGCTGACGCTGTATATGAGAACAAGTACCTTCTCGGTACTTCATTTGCAAGACCTATCATTGCCAAGAAGCTCGTTGAGGTTGCACGTAAGGAAGGCGCTGTTGCCATCTGCCACGGAGCTACAGGTAAGGGTAACGACCAGCTTCGTTTTGAGCTTTCTATCAAGGCTCTTGCACCGGACATCAAGGTTATCGCTACATGGAGACAGCCTGAGTGGACAATGCAGTCACGTGAGGATGAGATCGCTTTCTGTAAGGCACACGGCATCGATCTTCCATTTGATGCAAAGCATTCTTACAGCCGTGACCGTAACATCTGGCACATCAGCCATGAGGGCCTTGAGCTTGAGAATCCTGCAAATGAGCCAAACTACGATGACCTTCTGGTTCTCTCAGTTACACCTGAGAAGGCACCTGATGAGCCTGAGTACATCGACCTTGACTTCGAGAAGGGCTACCCTGTAGCACTCAACGGCAAGAAGATGAAAACTTCTGATATCATCCGTGAGCTGAACAAGCTCGGCGGAAAGCACGGTATCGGTATCATCGATATCGTTGAGAACCGTGTTGTCGGCATGAAGTCACGTGGTGTATACGAGACACCTGGTGGAACTATCCTTACAGAGGCTCATAAGCAGCTTGAGGAGCTCACACTTGACCGTGATACCATGGAGTACAAGAAGCTTGTCGGAACAAAGTTCGCAGCACTTGTATATGAAGGAAAGTGGTTCTGCACTCTCCGCGAGAGCCTTTCAGCATTTGTTGCCAAGACTGAGGAGCGTGTAACTGGTCATGTAAAGATGAAGCTCTACAAGGGTAACATCATCAAGGCTGGTACTACATCAGATTATACTCTGTACTCAGAGAGCCTTGCTTCATTCACAACTGGCGACCTCTACGATCACAAGGATGCTTCAGGTTTCATCAACCTGTTCGGTCTTTCAATGAAGGTTCGTGCTATGATGGATCAGAAGCGCGAGGAGAAGGACAACGCCAACAATAAATAATTTATAGATTCTTAACAAAAGAAGCGTGTTGGAATAGTATATAGAAAAGGAAATGGGTTTTTACCACATTCTACTGTTGTGGGTTGCTCGTTTCCTTTTTTATTGATAGAATATCATACAGATATTTCTTACCATTTTCTGCATTCTCACTAATTTCATAAAAATCCCCAACATACCCTTTTAAATACCGGGCAACTCTTAATGAATTTATACACATCGTTTAAAATCGCTATGTTTTTGCGTATGCTCACATATGCT
>NZ_QVGO01000003.1:0-742 GCF_003603945.1 Coprococcus sp. AF38-1 | reverse complement strand
AATTTATACACATCGTTTAAAATCGCTATGTTTTTGCGTATGCTCACATATGCTCAAAAGTGGCTTAATTCCTACGTTTTTTACACTTTCATTGTGCATAGCAATATCATGACAAATCAACTTTTTGCCCCTTTTTTGCCCCTAAATCAGGCTATTGCATGAGTTCATTTACTCTCTTCTGAATCTTATCAGGATCATAACCTGCCGCCTTGAGGCGGTCAACACGCTCCTGACCATTGCCCCAGCGACCGGCTATAACTTCATGAGCAACTGCATTGATGATCTTATCCTCTGACATCTGTGATGCCTTGACGAGCTTGTTTACTGCAGCCTGTACCTTTGCATAATCATATCCAGCCTTGGTCAGTCTGCTCTTGCGATCAACACCGTTGCCCCAGCGGCCAACCAAGACTTCCCTTGCGATCGTATTTATGCTCTTCTTGCCGGCTGTCGGCTTTGCAAGTACGGATACGGCTCTTCTGCCTGCCAGCTTACGCCATGATGCTGCACTGATATAAGCCTTATTGAGATCAAGGCTGCCGCTGTAACCTGAGAGCTTACCGACAGATGTGTACTGACGGATAAGGCAGTTATAAGCTCCCTCGTTCCATGGGTGCACCTGATAGCCGGTCTCAACATAGTCTGGGTACTGAGCTACCCATAGGTTATATCCAGCTTTCTTCACGGCATCCATGGCGCTCTTCTGGATATAGATCAGGGGCTTAACACCGGTCTTACTGTA
>NZ_QVGO01000002.1:308176-440687 GCF_003603945.1 Coprococcus sp. AF38-1 | reverse complement strand
TCTGCGCTGACGATCAAGAAGGGCAGGTCGGCAGTGATAAAGGCGACAGTAGGTCCTAACACAACCAGCAATAAGAAGGTTATCTGGAAAAGCAGCAATTCCAAGATCGCAAAGGTAAGCGTATCAGGCAGGGTCACAGCAGTAAGAGGCGGTAGAGCGACGATCACAGCGATTGCTGCTGATGGTTCAGGAAAGAAAGCGATCTGCAGGGTGACTGTAAGGGCCTCAGTATCATCGATAAGTTTCAGCAAAACAAATGGAAAGATGTATGTTGGCAGAACGATGCAGCTAAGCCCGGTGATAAAGCCGGCAGATGCAACAAATAAAAAATGTGCATGGAGTTCTTCAAATGATAAGGTAGCAGTGGTAAATTCTGCAGGAAATGTATATGCAGCTGCTACAGGAACAGCGGTGATAACAGCGAAGGCTACAGATGGCACCGGCAAGAAGGCTTCGTACAAAATAACGGTCGAAAAACCAGTCACAATTGTATCGGCAATGATGAGTAACCCTCGTACAGTTAAACTTACGCTGTCATCTGAACAGAAACTGACGTCCTCAAGTTTTTCAATCAAGGCGAGTACAGTGATGAATGGTAATTATAATTACAATATTCCATTTGACAGTGTTACAACAAAAGACAATAAGAACTATACGATTGCACTGAGAAGAGGCTATACATTGTCAAGAAAGGCAAGAATCTGCATATATATAAAGGGACTTACGGGTACAGGTAATTCTAAAATTGAGACATATTATTCTGGAGACGTGAATAATAGAACGATTTATGTATCCTATAAGTGTGAGCAGAATGTTGGTATGAATAAGACTCTGGATGTAAATAGCATTGAAGGTTATAAGGGCATATGTGTGATCAATGTAGTGGGCCTCCCTGCCGGCGTGAAATACAAGGTGGATCCAGGAGATGCCAATAAGGTTTATTTCAGTGGAAAACCGACTAAGGCGGGAACGACTGTGACAACTGTTAAAGCAGTCGATGAACTGGGAAATGTGGACACTTATGAAATTTCATGGAATATATACAGCCAGACAACGATTGCAGGAAATTATGAACCAGTATTTAAAATTATGGGACGTAACAGCCATATCTGTAGGATCAACAATAGTATTGCAGCTGTGGCTGGCGGTTCCGGAAGTTATACATACAGTTTTGTCGGAGAAAGTTATAATCTCAGCATTGATTCAAAAGGAAAAATAACCGGTAAATTAGAAGAAGAAGGTACATATAATCTCAAAGTAAAAATAACAGATGCCAACAACGAAAAAATAAGTACCATAGTTGGTTGTGTGATAAAAACTATACTTGGATCAACTCTTATGGGGTATGTCAGAGATAAAAATGGCAATATACTGGATGGGGCAAGTGTTATTATCATAAACAAAGATAATTCAGTCCAATACGAACTTAACAGTGAATTTGCTACAGTAGATCGTAATGGACAATATTATATGTCAATTATTCCTGGAACATATGATGTGAAAATTAAAATTGGGGACGATGTGACTTATATCGGCAATCGTACATTTGGCGTTGGGGAGAATAAAGTGGATCTTGCGGCGGATGTAACAAAGATTGCGGTCAAATCTAACAATGAAAGGTGCACGGTTGACGATCTGGGCAGATGGACAGATGAATATGGTAGAATATGTGGCTGGAACGGATATGTGTATCTTGTTCCTGGAACATATGAGCTGACAGCGGAAGGTTCAGGTAAGCGTGGTGTGATATCAGCAAAAGTGACCAGTAAGACGACCACGTTAACTGCGGATGTGAATGAATTTGCTATTGACTTTGGCAATTTTAACGATGTATATGCAGAAGTTGGAATGTATTACAGGTATGTGCCAAAGAAAACAGGAACATATTATTTTTATTCTGTTTCATACGGTGATCCAAAGGGATACTTATATGATGAGAACAAAAATCTGCTCATGGAAGTGGACGATGCAGAGCATAGCAAGACAACAAATAAAAAAGATTTTTACATGAGCTATAACTGTGAAGCTGGAAAGTCATATTACATAAAAGTAAGCGGTAGTTCGGTTGATGTGTATGTAAGAGATTGTGATCCTAATGCAGAGGATTAACGGCTGGATATGTGCTTTATAAAGGAGTGGAGATGATATTTTTTACATCTTCACTCTTTTTTTAAACAATAAAAGCACATAATCCCTATTGACATAGTAGGAAATAAGTTGTATACTCCAACATGTTGATAGATAATTACTATATATCAGATAGGATATATGTGGATTGATGATGAAATCCATTGAACAGAGCGAGGTTCAATAGACAGGAGGTGGACACATGCAACAGGTGTTGTGCTTTGGAGATTCCAATACATGGGGATACAATCCTGAGAATGGGGAGAGATTTCCCTGGGGAATCAGATGGACCAGTATATTGCAGCAGAAGCTGGCAAATAAAGATATAAGGATCATAGAGGAAGGCCTCTGTGGAAGAACAACGGTGTTCGAGGATCCACTGAGACAGGGAAGAAAGGGCGTGTCGCTGTTCCCAACTCTGCTGGAGACACACAAACCGGAGAATATAGTAATCATGCTTGGAACAAATGACTGTAAGACGGTGTTCTCGGCATCACCGGATGTGATAGGCAAGGGAATACGGAGACTGCTCATTCAGGCGAGGCAGTATTCAGCAGACAGCAGGATACTTCTCGTATCGCCGATACACTTAGGCGAGCAGGTGTGGAAGGATGAATTTGATCCTGAGTTCTCACCGGAATCCGTTGAGGTGTCAAGAAAACTCACAGATGTGTACAGGAAGATAGCCGATGAGTTTGGTGTGGAATTCCTGGCGGCATCATCCGTGGCGGACAGCAGCGAGGCAGATCAGGAACACATGAATCCTGAGGGCCATGCAGCACTGGCAGGAGCAATAGAGGAAAAGATTTATCAGATGGCCTGTTAAGAATTATATAGAAAATAATGTACAGTATATAAAGATAGTAAAGAATCAAGAAAGAACATAGAGACTTCAAAAAAGTAAAAAAAGAAAGGAAACAAAATCATGGCAAAGATAGCATCACAGTTAACAGAACTTATAGGAAATACTCCACTTCTGGAGCTCACAAATTATGAGAAGGAGCTTGGACTCAAGGCACACATCGTTGCAAAGCTTGAGTATTTCAACCCGCTTGGCTCAGTGAAGGATCGTGTGGCAGCAGCCATGATCGAGCAGGGAATAAAGGATGGCCTCATCAATCAGGAGACAGTCATCATCGAGCCTACATCAGGCAATACAGGAATCGGACTTGCATTTGTATCAGCAGCAAAGGGCCTTCACCTGATACTTACAATGCCGGACACCATGAGCGTTGAGCGTAGAAAGATCGTGTCAGCTCTCGGTGCTGAGATCGTGTTAACACCGGGCAGAGAGGGAATGAAGGGAGCCATCGCCAAGGCAAATGAGCTCAAAGAGCAGTACGGCAATGCATTCATCCCACAGCAGTTTGAGAACAAGGCAAATCCTGCTATCCACAAGAAGACAACGGCGGAGGAGATCTGGAGAGATACAGACGGAAAGGTTGATGCATTTGTATCAGCAGTAGGAACAGGCGGAACAGCTACAGGAACAGGAAGCGGACTCAAGGAGCACAATCCAAATGTCAAGCTGATTGCAGTTGAGCCTGCTGATTCACCGGTTCTCTCAGGCGGAGCACCCGGCCCACACAAGATCCAGGGAATCGGAGCCGGATTTATACCTGGCGTCATGGATCTGAGCATCGTGGACGAGATCATCAGGATCCAGAACGATGACGCATTTGACACAGCGAGAAAAATAGCAAAGACAGATGGTGTATTGGTTGGAATATCCGCAGGTGCGGCACTATATGCGGCAACTGAGCTTGCAAAGAGACCTGAGTATGAGGGCAAGACCATCGTGGTTCTCTTCCCGGATACAGGAGAGAGATACCTCTCAACATCACTGTTTAACCTGTAGACCGCAATAATTGCCTGGAGGTTGTGAACTGTATACAGTATTTGACATATCCAGTCGGGAGCGCTTTCGCTCGACTCAGTCTGCAGCGAATGCAATAGAGAGGGACCCACGAAGTGGGAGAGTTGGCTGTTGCAAGTAATAGAGGCGACCCGCAAAGCGGGGAGTTGACTATTACTTTAAGGACCGGCGACTTCGTATGTCCCTCCTTGGATGATGTCAAAACTGTATAGCAGAAGTTAATATCGTTGCAGCAATTATTGCTCATTGGATGAATTGACCTATTTATGAGAAAGAGAAAAGATATGAGACTTGGGAAAAGAGTATTGCTTCTGTCCATGGCGGCGGTGCTTGCGATAGGCGCGGCCGGCTGTGGCGGGAAGAAGGACGATGTTATCACAATTACAAATGTTTCGTATGACCCGACGAGGGAGCTGTATGAGCGATACAATGACATGTTCGAACGGTATTACAAGGAGCAGTACGGACAGGACATCAAGGTCATCCAGTCTCATGGAGGCTCCGGCTCACAGGCGAGGTCGGTTGTGGAGGGCTGTAATGCGGATGTTGTCACACTGGCACTTGAGCATGACATTGACCTCATATCGGCAAATGGTCTGATAGATAAGGGCTGGATAGATGAATTTGACAAGGATTCAGCACCCTACACATCCACTATCGTGTTCCTGGTGAGAAAGGGAAATGCTAAGGATATAAAGGACTGGAACGATCTGGTGAAGGACGATGTGGAAGTCATAACACCTGATCCGAAGAGCAGCGGCGGAGCCTGTTGGAATTTCCTTGCGGCTCTTGCCTATGCCAGAACTACATACAGCGATGAAGCTGATATATGGCAGTTTATGAAGAAGCTTTATCAGAATGTGTCGGTCATGGATTCGGGAGCCAGAGGTTCGACGACCACATTTGTGGAGAATGGCAAGGGTGATGTACTGATTGCCTGGGAGAATGAGGCGATAGCAACCCTGAAGGAATATCCGGAGGATTACGAGATAGTTAATCCGTCGGTGAGTATACTGGCTCAGCCGAGTGTGGCGGTTGTCGATGACAACGCAAAGCTGGGTGGAACAGAGGAGGTCAGCACAGAGTATCTGAAGTACCTGTACAGCGATGACGCTCAGAGGCTTGAGGCTGAGAGCGGCTATCGCCCGACAAATGAGAAGATACTTGCAGAGTATGCAGACGTATTTGATCTGGACATCAAGCAGTGGACCATAGATGATTTCGGAGGCTGGAACAAAGCCTATGAGGATTTCTTCGACGACGGAGCAAAGTTTGATGAAATTTACGATTATTAAAATGGATTGGAAGACGAGATGGCAGCAGAGGAAAATGGCAAGAAGGATAAACTTAATAACGCAAAGAAGACCAGAGTTATCCCGGGATATCATCTGACGCTTGGAATAGTCATTGCCATGCTGTCGCTGATAGTTCTGATCCCGTTGGCATCGGTGCTGGTGTCATCGCTGAAGCTTTCGCCGGGTGAATTCTGGCATCTGCTTCTGAAGAAGAACGTGCTGAATGCATTTAAGACCAGCATCGGCTGTTCGTTCATAGCGGCGATAGTCAACACGGTGTTTGGTCTGATAATAGCGTGGACACTGGTCAAATACGATTTTCCCGGCAAGAAGATACTGGACGGATTCATAGAGCTTCCGTTCTGTCTGCCAACGGCGGTTGCCGGTATCACACTGTCGAGACTTTACAGTGAGGATGGATTCCTTGGAAAGCCGCTTGCGGCTCTTGGAATAGATGTTGCATACACAAAGATCGGACTTACCATCGCCCTTGTATTTGTGGGGATACCATTTGTCATAAGGGCGGTGCAGCCGATACTTGAGAAGATGGACAACCAGTACGAGGAGGCGGCCTACATGCTGGGAGCCACACCGAGAAGAACATTCTTCAAGGTCATACTTCCAGAGCTCAGACCGGCACTGCTGACCGGATTCGGATTAGCATTTGCCAGAGGAATCGGAGAGTACGGAAGCGTCATCTACATATCAGGCAACAGCGCGAAGGAGCAGACACAGGTCATATCATACGTGATCATGCAGAAGCTCAGCTACATAGACTATGCCAGCGCAACAGCGATAGCACTGGTGATGCTGGTCATATCATTTGTATTGTTATTTGCGATCAACATAGTACAGCTGAAGCAGTCCAGAAGAACAAATTTATTATAACTTTTCATAAGGAGGGGCCCGCGTTAAGCGGGAGGAATCCTTGTGAAGCACGCAGACGCCGCGCGAAGCGCATTTTAATGCGTCTGCTCAATAAGGAGGAGACACGGAAAATGAGCGAGCAGGAAAAGCTGCAGCGCGGCAAGCGCAGGACAAAGATAATACTGATAACCGTGACGGTGCTTTTCATAGTGCTCATGCTTGTTGTTCCACTTATATCGGTGATAACAAGTGCGCTGAAGGAGGGCTTTAAGTTCTACCTTCAGTCGATCACAACAGAGTATGTGATAAGTGCACTTGGTGTCACACTTATTGCCACAGTCATAGCTGTGGTGGTAAACACATTTTTCGGAATATGTGCGGCATGGCTGCTTACGAAGTTCTCCTTCAAAGGCAAGCAGGTTCTGGCGACACTGATAGACATTCCGTTTTCCATATCACCTGTCATCGTAGGTCTTGCCTACCTCATGACATTTGGAAGACTTGGATGGACGTATCCGGCGATCAGGTGGATCAATGATATGCTGGGGACAAACATCAGGATAACATTTGCAGTTCCGGGCGTTGTGCTTGCTACCATATTCGTGACATTCCCATTTGTGTCGAGGGAGCTTATCCCGGTGCTGAACGCCCAGGGCAAGGATGAGGAGGAGGCAGCGGCGCTCATGGGGGCGAAGGGCTTCACGATATTCAGAAGGATAACACTTCCCCAGATGAAATGGGGACTCATATACGGAATAATTCTCTGTACCGCCAGAGCACTCGGCGAGTTCGGTGCGGTAAATGCACTGTCCAAGACAAGGGGCGGGACATTTACACTTCCACTAGAGATCGATGCGCTGTACATGTCGGGAACGGAGGAATCCATCACAGCAGCATTTGCTGTATCGTCCATACTGGTGATCATAGCGGTCATAATATTGTTCCTGAGAAATCTGCTTGAGTACAGAGCGAAGAGGAAACGCGCTTATGAACGAAGTTCATAACTCTCATGCGCGTGACGACCTGCCGCTGAGCGGAGGCGAGGGGGCGATACCCGAAAAAGGGCGATATCCGATAAGAGCGAAGTGAGATAGTCTGCATATGGGATGGCTTGCAGGAGTTTCGAGAGATAGATCAGGTGCGGAAGAATAAGAGAACAAAAAGGAGGCTGACGACATGTACGTCGAGATGAAAAATATATATAAGAAATATGGAGATTTCCTGGCGTCCAACAATGTCAGCTTTGGTGTGGAGAAGGGCAAGCTGGTGGCGCTTCTGGGACCGTCGGGAAGCGGAAAGACGACACTTCTCCGAATGATAGCCGGACTTGAAAATCCAAATTCCGGCGACATATACATAGACGGCAGGCGTGTAAATGATATACCAGCTGCGAAGAGAGGAATAGGATTTGTATTCCAGAATTATGCACTGTTCCGTTACATGACGGTATTTGACAATGTGGCATTTGGACTTGAACTCATGAAGGTTCCAAAGAAGGAGATCAAGAAGAGAGTTATGGAGCTTCTGGAGCTTACAGGGCTGTCAGGTATGGAGAAGAGATATCCGAATCAGCTCTCAGGCGGACAACGGCAGAGAGTGGCATTTGCCAGGGCGCTGGCACCGAATCCACAGGTGTTGCTGCTGGACGAGCCATTTGCCGCGATAGATGCAAAGGTCAGGACGGAGCTTAGAACCTGGCTCAAGGAGATGGTTGAAAAGCTTGGCATAACGAGCATATTTGTCACTCACGATCAGGATGAGGCTGTGGAGGTTGCGGATGAGATCATCATCACCAACCACGGACAGATAGAGCAGATGGGATCGCCGATGGAGATATACAAGACGCCGTCCACACCGTTTGTGGCACAGTTCATCGGAAGGTCAACTGTTGTGGAGGACTACGAGAAGCTCAAGGGTTTTGACAGGGTGCCGGGAGCGGACAGGGCGGTCATCAGACCGGAGTTCGTCAAGATATCCAAGAGCGGCAGGCTGGATCAGTACCAGAGTGCGGCGGAGTCGGGGATAGTCAAGGATGTGCTGTTCCGCGGAAGCCATCTGGACGTCACGGTGGATGTCAACGGAGTGGAGATCGTCGCCGAGAGATCCATGGAGAAGGATGTCGTAAAGCCGGGGGAGCAGGTCCACGTTCTCATCTACAGGCTGTATGTATTTGATGAGAATCAGACATATCTGCTGGAGAACAAGGCAATGCAGGATAACGATGTATTCTACATCTAATTATAAAAGTGATTGGAGAGAAAATATGGGTATTGCAAACAGGAAAATACTTCATACGGACATTTTGATAATCGGTGGTGGTACGGCGGGCTGCTATGCAGCGCTGACTGTCAGAGAGCATTCTGATTATTCCATCATCATCGCCGAGAAGGCAAATATAAAGAGAAGTGGATGTCTGGCGGCGGGAGTGAACGCCATCAACGCATACATAGTGAAGGGCAGAAAGCCTGAGGACTATGTGGATTACTGCAGGACAGATGCTGACGGGATCGTCAGAGAAGATCTTTTGCTTTCTATGTCACAGGGGCTGAACCGTGTAACAGACAAGATGGAGAAGCTGGGGCTGGTTATCCTCAAGGATGAGAATGGAGAGTATGTTGCAAGGGGCAACAGAAATATCAAGATAAATGGCGAGAACATGAAGCCACTGCTGGCAAAGGCGGTGGAGGAGCTTGACAACTGTCAGATACTGAACAGAGTCAACATCACGGACTATATAGTTGAAAATAATCAGATCCTCGGGGCATTTGGATTCTCCATAGAGGATAAAACAGCCTACGAGATCAGAGCAAAGAAAGTGCTCTGTGCTACAGGTGGTGCGGCGGGACTTTACAGGCCGAACAATCCGGGATTTTCGAGGCATAAGATGTGGTATCCGCCGTTCAACACCGGAGCGGGATATGCAATGGGAATAAATGCCGGAGCGGAGATGACCACATTTGAGATGAGATTCATAGCACTCAGATGTAAGGACACCATAGCACCTACTGGAACCATAGCCCAGGGCGTGGGCGCAAAGCAGGTCAACTCACTCGGTGAGGTATACGAGAACAAATACGGACTCACCACGTCTCAGAGAGTGTACGGAACGGTGAGGGAGAATATAGAGGGAAGAGGTCCATGTTACCTGAGAACAGAGGGCATCACCCCTGAGCAGGATGACTCATTGAAGAGGGCATACCTCAACATGGCTCCGAGCCAGACTCTCAAATGGCTTGAGTCCGGTAAGAATCCGAGTGAGCAGAATGTGGAGATAGAGGGCACAGAGCCTTATATAGTCGGCGGCCACACGGCGAGCGGTTACTGGGTGGACAACGACAGAGAGTCCACAATACGCGGACTGTTCGCAGCCGGAGATGTGGCGGGCGGATGTCCACAGAAGTATGTGACCGGAGCGATGGTTGAGGGAGAGATAGCAGCCATTGCCATGGTAAAGCGGCTTGACGAGGGATACCTTGATCCTGAGCTTGACGAGGAGACAGCATTTGACAGAAAGATAGAAGAGTATGACCATTTCCTCGACACTGACGAGAAGATGTTCACGTACGAGGCGATAGAGGAGGCCATGCAGAAGGTCATGGACAACTACGCCGGAGGAATATCCACCCACTACCAGTTCAACGAGAAACAGCTTGAGCTGGCAAAGGAGAAGATAGAGCAGCTCCAGAAGCTTGTATGGCACATAAGTGCCCATGACATGCACGAGCTCATGTTTGTGTATGAGGTGAAGGAGAGACTCACAGTTGCACTCTCTGTAATCGCACACCTGAAGGACAGGAAGGAGACGAGATGGCACAGCTTTGCTGAGAATCTGGACTACCCGGAGAAGAGCAAAGACTGGGAGATATTTGTCAACTCAAAGATGGTGGACGGCGAGCTTAAGATGATACATCGTGAGCTAGGCAATATGTGCCAGATCCCCGAAGGAAATCTGGCATGCAGCGTCAGCCCCTCGCCGAAGGCGACTTCAAATGGGCTGATGTTCCAAGGAAAGGGGGATGTATATGAGCATAGTGATAAATAAAGAGCTTTGCAAAAACTGCGGCAAATGTGCAAATGTCTGCCCGGGTTCCCTCATAAAGAGAGATGAGGATGGACAGATATTCATGAAATACCCTAAGGATTGCTGGGGGTGCTCATCCTGTATCAAGGAGTGTGCATTTGACGCCATCTCATTATATCTCGGAGCTGACATCGGCGGAATGGGAAGCCGGATGTCGGTGGAGAACAAAGGAGATCTGCTTCTGTGGAATATCCGCAAGATGGATGGCACCACAGACCAGATAGTGATAGACAAGAAGGAAGCTAATAAATATTAAAAAGAAGAAAGGTTGGTATAGATATGGGTACATTATCACATCTTGACGAACTGGAGGCAGAGGCGATATACATCATCCGCGAAGTTGCTGCGGAGTGTGAGAAGCCGGTTATGCTTTATTCCATAGGAAAGGACAGCTCGGTAATGCTTCATCTGGCACTCAAGGCATTCTATCCTGAGAAGCCGCCATTTCCATTTTTACATGTAAATACAACATGGAAGTTCAAGGAAATGATCGAGTTCAGAGACAAGACAGCGAAGAAATATGGACTGGACATGATCGAGTACATCAACGAGGAGGGTGTCAAGAAGGGCATCAACCCATTTGACCACGGCTCAGCATACACAGATATCATGAAGACACAGGCGCTCAAGCAGGCTCTTGACAAATACGGTTTCACAGCAGCATTTGGCGGCGGACGTAGAGACGAGGAGAAGTCCCGTGCGAAGGAGAGAATCCTCTCATTCAGAAATGCTCAGCATGCCTGGGATCCAAAGAACCAGAGACCGGAGATGTGGAAGCTATTCAACACCAAGATCCAGAAGGGCGAGGAGGTCAGAGTATTCCCACTTTCCAACTGGACTGAGGCTGATATATGGGAGTACATAGAGCGTGAGAATATAGAGATCCCATCACTGTACTTTGCAAAGGAGAGACCTGTTGTATACCGTGACGGAAATATCATCATGGTCGATGATGACAGAATGAAACTTAGACCTGGTGAGAAGATAGAGATGAAGAGTGTTCGTTTCAGAACTCTCGGATGCTATCCACTGACAGGCGGCGTGGAGTCCACAGCGGACACACTCCCTGAGATCATCGAGGAGACGCTCAGTGCGGTATCCTCAGAGAGAACCACCAGAGTTATTGACAACGAGGCAGCAGGCAGCATGGAGCGTAGAAAGAGGGAGGGATACTTCTAAGATGAGCGGATTACTTAAATTTATAACATGCGGAAGTGTAGATGACGGAAAGTCAACACTTATAGGACATATATTATACGATTCAAAGCTTTTATATGCAGATCAGGAGAAGGCTCTGGAGCTTGATTCCAAGGTAGGAAGCCGTGGCGGTGCCATCGACTATTCACTTCTTCTGGACGGACTGATGGCAGAGCGTGAACAGGGTATCACCATCGACGTTGCATACAGATATTTTACAACAGACAAGAGAAGCTTCATCGTGGCAGATACACCGGGCCATGAGGAGTACACAAGGAACATGGCGGTTGGAGCTTCATTTGCCGACCTGGCAGTCATCCTCATAGATGCAAAGCAGGGCGTGCTGGTGCAGACCAGAAGACACGCAAGGATCTGCGCGCTGATGGGAATCAGATACTTTGTATTTGCAGTAAATAAGATGGATCTTGTCGGATACGATGAGAAGCGTTTCAACGAGATAGTTGAGCAGATAAATGAGCTGTCATCAGAGCTCAGCCTGCCAAATATCACTATCATCCCAGTGTCAGCTACAGAGGGTGACAACGTGACAAAGAAGTCAGAGAACATTCCTTGGTATGAGGGTCCTGCACTCCTTACATACCTTGAGGACATAGACATCGCGGAGGACAACACTGAGGCAGGATTCTATATGCCTGTTCAGAGAGTGTGCCGTCCTGACCACACATTCAGAGGTTTCCAGGGTCAGATCGAGGACGGTGAGATCCACGTCGGAGACGAGATCAACACACTTCCAAGCAACGAGACCGCAAAGGTCAAGAGCATCCATGTGGGATTTGACACAGTTGACTCTGCACAGAAGGGACAGCCTGTAACAATACAGCTTGACCGTGAGGTTGATGTGTCAAGAGGATGTGTGCTCACAGTTGATTCAGGCGCAAAGGTTGCATCTTCGATCACCGCAACACTCCTCTGGATGGATGACGATGAGCTGTACAATGGCAAGAACTTCTTCGTGAAGCTCGGAACAAAAATGATCCCTGGTACAGTTACACATATCGATTACACCATAGATGTAAATACAGGTGAGCAGAAATCAGCGGACACCCTTGCAAAGAATGGTATCGCAGTCTGCAGGATCGCATTTGCCGACAGGATCGTGGTTGACGAGTTCAAGAAGCACAAGACTCTTGGAGAGCTCATACTCATCGACCGTGTAACAGACATGACAAGCGCCTGCGGTGTTGTCGAGGAGGTTCACACTGAGGAAACCGGACTCTATGAGGGACGCGTGGATAGAAATGTGCGTGCAGCAATCAAGGGACAGAAGGCTGTCATAGTTCCATTTGCAGCAGGCAATGTCACAAGAGATTTCGTTGAGTCGGTGGAGAAGAAGCTCAGCATCGACGGACGTCATACATATCTGTACGCTCCAGATATCCGCGAGGATGTAAATGCTGTATTAAAGCATCTTCATCATGCCGGAATCATCGTGCTTCTCTTCGCAAGCGAGCAGCAGATCGCAGGAATCAAGGTAGAAGGCGCCGAGATTTACAGCGGTGCTTGGAATGCTGACGGCGAGCTTGACGCAGACGAGATAGCAGACGAGATCCGCAAGGAGTCTGTATACGACGCGGCTCAGGTTCACGATGGAAATTACATCTAAAAAAGATCACGTAGTAATATAATAATAAAGCGAAGGACGGAGGTGTTTTATGCCTTCGTCCTTCGCTTTTGTATAGAAAGTAGTAATATGAAATATTTATTTGTCAGAACCTTTAAGTCTGGCTATTTCTGCCCTTAATTCGGCAAGCTCGTTGTCCTTGTCGGCGAGCTTCTTGTCTTTGTCGGCAATCTCCTTATCCATCTCAGCCATACGTTTTTCCATCCTGGCTTTCTCTTCCTGAAAAACATCCACAAATGTAATAATCGACTGTTCCACCATATCCGTAACCTCCTCGGTCTCTTCAAACTGGGAATATAGGCGAGTATAAAGCATCTGAGTAAATCTGTATAGTTGTGCTCCATCCTCAGCTGTTATATTCCCAAGTCCCACGTTCTTGTCTATGCTACCCATTATATCTGTTTTGATGAGGCTTTTCAATGAGGCTATATTCTCTGGTGTACGTGCTTTCTTATTCCTCAGCTTTTCGCGGAGTTTCAGAATGTAGAATGGAATCAGGATGATCATTTTCCTGTCGTTTATTTCCTTTACGGAGCAGGACGTGAGTTTTGTAACAGGGACGTTATAGGTTATGTTCTGGGTATGCCCGAATCCCACCTGCAACGAATATGTATCAGGTACTGATTTTGGTACATTGCTCAGATATATCACACAGGGTTCAGGAAAATGAATTCGATATACCTGACAGCCCTCTTCGTCCTGCAGTATCTCCTTAGTCTGATCTGCATATCCCGCTCCATATGAAAATACACGGAATACAATAGAATCATCCTTTTTCATCTGCGCTTCCATATGATATGCATCGGAATTGTTGATTACGAGTATGGTGTCGGCCAGAGTTGTGGTCATAGAATTCTGATTATCGTGAACATTTTCAGTCCAGTGATAAGATACTGTTGAGTTTTCCGGATCGTAAAACATGTTGAACAGGCCGTTAATCATGTTGATCACAGCTTTCGAGGACAGCGTGAGAATCTTCTTGAAGATGCTGTCATAAAGTTTTCTTGTTGTTGGCAAGAGTGTTCCTCCTTAGTATTTTATCCGGCCGGTAGGCACACTTTAGACCATTCAAATCGCTGTGTCAATAGGTTTTGGCAAATGCGTTTATAAAGCGCAGAGTGACGCTGTGAGTGGAAAAATAAGGGGGAAATGGGAGGTGATTTTACTATTTGTATAGTAGACGAGGGAATATGTTTTGCTCTTGTTTTGTTTGCTTCACATCCTCCATTGTGCCCCAACATACTCTGTGTTAAAATTGTTCATAGGACTAGGCACCAATGGTACGAGGTGCTGCGACTGGGAGACCGCCATGAAGCGGGCTGATGAATATATGTACAGGCAGAAGAGCGAACATAAGCATTGCTGTGTGTGATTTATCAGAACATATATGCTACTAGTTGGTGAGGAAAGAAATGAGTTCTACATTAAAACAAAATAAATATGAAATTGATATGTGCAACGGGACGATCATGGATAAGCTGATCTCATTTTCGCTCCCGCTTATGCTCTCGGGTATTCTGCAGCTGATGTTCAATGCGGTGGATATCATTGTTGTAGGGAAGTTCAGTGGTAACGAGTCGCTGGCGGCGGTCGGTTCAACCACAGCACTTATCAATGTATTCACCAATTTGTTCATAGGGATATCCCTTGGGGCAAATGTGCTTGCGGCAAGGCTTTATGCCGCAGGAAAAGATAAAGAAATGTCAGAGACAGTACATACCGCGATCGCGCTGGCGCTGGTCAGCGGTATTATTATGGCCTTTGTCGGGTGGATTTGCGCAAAACCGGCGCTTGAGCTTATGGATACTCCGGGGGATGTCATCGGACTTTCTTCTTTATATATGAGGATATATTTCCTGGGAATGCCATTTTTCATGCTGTACAATTACGGCGCTGCCATACTCAGGGCGGTGGGAGATACCAAAAGACCACTCCTTTTTCTGGTTATATCCGGAATTGCAAATACAGGCCTTAATCTGTGTTTTGTGATCATTTTCAAGCTTGGAGTTGCGGGGGTCGCAATCGGAACAGTCATCTCACAGCTGATATCCTGCGTGCTCGTCCTCCGCTGCCTGTGCAGGTCAGAAACGAGCTATCAGCTGAGATTTTCAAAGCTTACCATCAAGGGGGTATATGTAAAGCAGATCTTTTCGGTCGGAGTTCCGGCGGGAATTCAGAGCACAGTCATCAACTTTTCGAATGTGCTGCTTCAGTCGTCAGTCAACTCATTTGGCTCGGTTGCCATGGCGGGCTACACGGCGGCAAATAATATATTTGGATTTCTGTATGTGACGGTGAATGCTGTAACGCAGGCGTGCATGAGTTTTACGAGCCAGAACTACGGTGTCGGCAAATGGAAACGTATGGAGAGAGTTCTGATCGACTGTCTGATATTGTCATTTGCGGCAATGATGGTTCTGGGCAATGGAGCGTATTTCTTTGGACCGCAGCTGCTGCATATATATACGAGCAGCGACGCGGTTATAAAGTGCGGAATGGAGATTCTGCTGTATACGACAGTCACATATTTCCTGTGCGGATTTATGGACTTGTTCCCGGGGGCGCTTCGTGGGATGGGACATTCCGGAGTTCCGATGCTCCTCTCGATCATAGGAACGGTGGGAACCCGAATCGTGTGGATATACTGGATTTTCCCGAGACACAGATCCCTGGCGGTTCTGTTCATCTCATATCCGGCGTCCTGGATCATAACCCTTGCTATGCAGATAGTATGTTATTTCTATGTGAGGAAGAGGCTGTATAAGAAAATTGCAAATAAGAAATGAGTGAAAACGTATGGGGAAGCTGCCAGAGAAATGGGGGGGTGATCCATACGTTTTTTATTTGCTGTTGTTTAAGAAGATAGAGATGTTGTATAAGAATAGGCTTATCTGAATTAAAATAAGCAATGCTTCCCCTCGCCACTGAAGGGGCTGCATGAACGAAGTTCATATTTAATCAGCCCCGACGACCTGCCGTCTGGCGAAGGCGAGGGGGCGACACTAGAGGATGGCATGCGTCGTGGATACCGCACGGAATTATAAAATAAGCCATGCTCCCCTCGCTGCTAACGCAGCTCGTGGAATGGCATGCGCCGTATAGATAACAAAAAAACACCAGTTGATTGTGAGCAAGCTCCCGATGACTACCACTACAAAATAAGCAATGCCCCCCCTCGCCGCTAACGCGGCTCGTGGAATGGCATGCGCCATATACAAGACAAAAAATATCTCCTGATCGTGAGCAAGCTCCCGATGACTACCACTACAAAATAAGCCATGCTCCCCTCGCTGCTAACGCAGCTCGTGGAATGGCATGCGCCATATAGATAACAAAAAAACACCAGTTGATTGTGAGCAAGCTCCCATCAACTGGCATTTTTTTATTATCTGCATTGCTTATTTTATAATTCCTATTGACATAGTAGGGTATAAGAGCTATAATCCTATCATGTTCGTAGGAATTATAGGATTTATTATTTAGTGAGGCATAGAAGATCATGAGATTTAACACAGCATTATTACACAGCGCAAAGCTTGGTGATGAGAATACAGGCGCCACACTTACACCGATCTATCAATCCAGTGCATTCTATCAGCCTTCAGCGGAGCAGCATGAGAAGCTCTTCCACAACAAGGCGACGGGTTATTCTTATACGAGGATCAACAACCCGACGATAGTTGCATTTGAGGAGCGGATGACGAATCTTGAAAAGGGAGTAGGTTCGGTAGCGTGTTCTTCTGGAATGGCGGCACTCACAAATGCACTCTTAAATATAGTAGGAGCTGGCGGAGAGATAGTCTCCAGCACAGGACTCTACGGTGGAACGATAGATCTGTTCCACGATCTGGAGGCATTTGGGATCAAGACGACATTTGTGGAGATATCGGATAAGGAAGCGGTTGAAGCAGCGATAAATGAGAATACCAGAGTGATATTTGTTGAGACCATCGGCAATCCAAAGCTCGATGTGGTGGATATAAAGGCACTTTCGGAGCTGGCACATTCACACAGGCTTCCGCTCCTAATAGACAATACAGTGGCGACTGCATACCTGGTCACACCGCTGACACTTGGAGCGGACATAGTCATCAATTCCACATCCAAGTACATCAATGGAAACAGCGATGCCATAAGCGGAGTCATCACCGACAGCGGTAATTTCAAATGGGACGCAGAGCGTTATCCGCTTCTGCAGCAGTACAAGATGTTCGGAAAGTTCGCCTACATAGCAAAGCTCAGAAACGGACTTTTTAGAAATACAGGAGCCTGCATAGCTCCGCAGACGGCATTTTACAATATGCTGGGCATGGAGACATTGGGGCTTAGAATGGAGCGGTGCTGCAGTAACGCACTTGCCCTTGCGAAGTTCCTCGAGAGCCGGGAGGGTGTGAAGGTCAATTATCCGGGACTAAAGTCCAGTCCTTGGCATGACATTGCAGATGAACAGCTCCACGGTGGTTATGGTGCCATAATCACCATCAGAGTCGGCAGCAAGGAGAAGGCATTTGCGGTGATGAACAAGCTTACAATACCGCAGATAGTGTCGAACATAGGAGACACAAAGACGCTCATCGTGCATCCTGAATCAACACTGAATGCGCACAGCACAGAGCAGGAGAAGCTTGACGCCAACGTATATGATGATATGATTCGTATTAGTGTCGGAATCGAGGATGTGGAGGATCTCATCGAGGACTTCCAGAAGGCCTTGGAAAGTTAAGCAATTGGTTGAACACGTAAATATGATTTGGAGGAACTACATATGGCAGTAGATTACGCAGCTCTGAAAAAGGGCGGATTCATGAGACAGAAGCAGAAGAATAACTTTTCTCTGAGACTTCAGGTGGTGGGAGGAAATCTTACCGCAGAGAATCTCAAGAAGATAGCAGAGGTTGCCGAGAAATACGGAGATGGACATGTACATCTCACATCGAGACAGAGCGTCGAGATCCCATTTGTCAAGCTTGACGATGTGGAAGAGGTAAAGGAAGAACTGGCAAAGGGAGGCTGTAAGCCGGGTGTGTGTGGCCCAAGAGTAAGAACAGTCACAGCGTGCCAGGGAAATCAGATCTGTCCGAGCGGCAATATAGACACTTATGACATAGCAAAGAAACTCGATGCCAGATATTACGCAAGGGAGCTTCCTCACAAGTTCAAGTTCGGTGTCACAGGATGCCAGAACAACTGTCTGAAGGCAGAGGAGAACGATGTGGGAATCAAGGGCGCAATGGTAGTAGAGTGGGATGAGCCATCATGCATCATGTGTGGCGTGTGCGTCAAGGCGTGCCGTGAGGGCGCGATCACCATGGCGGACGGCAAGATCATCCTCGACACAGACAAATGTAACTATTGCGGTCGATGCGCAAAGGCATGTCCTACAGATGCATGGAAGGGCGAGACAGGATACCTTGTCTCATTCGGAGGATTATTTGGAAATACGATCCACCGCGGCGAGGAGTTACTTCCGGTTGTTACATCTGAGGAACAGCTTTTCCGTATTACAGATGCGGCAATACAGTTCTTTGCAGACAATGCAAAGCCAAGCGAGCGTTTCCAGTTCACTTTGGAGCGCGTGGGCTTAGACAAATTCAAAGAAGTATTAAAGGAGGCTTACAATGGCTGATTACGAAATCGATGACAGAGTAGATATAACTGATGTGGTGTGCCCGATGACATTTGTCAAGGCGAAGGTAGCCATGGAGGAGCTTGAGATAGGACAGGTGCTTGCGGTTACCATGAACGACGGCGAGCCTGTACAGAACGTACCAAGAAGCTTCAAGGAGGAAGGACAGCAGATCCTGAAGCTCATCGACAACGAGAATGGCACTTATGATCTTATAGTTAAAAAACTGGAGGATTGATCAGATAAGGTAAGCCGGATGTTTTCACTGCAATAATTCATACTATGCTTACATGTTCTGTCTTAACATACCTATCATGGGTCGTTTCCACTTAACTCAGTCTGCAGCGGTACTATCGCTCGCAAGCTCGCTGAGTACCGGCGACTTCGTATTCCCATGATATGGTAATGTTAAGCAGAACATGTGACAATATATAACAAAGGCAGTGAAAACATCCGGCTGGAAAGGAGAAAATGAATGGCAGTAAGAGTCAGTGCAGAGGACTTCGATGCGAAGGTTGTTCAGTCGGAGCTCCCGGTCATCGTGGAATTCTATTCGGACAGCTGCATACCATGCAAGCAGCTATCACCAATCCTTGGCGGCATAGAAGATGACTACGAGGATAAGGTAAATGTGTACAAGGTAAATGTAAACTTCGACGCAGAGCTTGCTGAGAAGTACGCAGTGATGGCGTCACCAACCATACTCTTCTTCAAGGGAGGCGAGGAGGTTTCCCGCATCCGTGGCCTTGTGAAGAGAAATGCGCTGGAGGAGGAAGTTGGCAAATTATTGTAGAAATTTATTGGTAAAGTGACATGATGGAGTATTTGACTGTAGTCAATTACTTCCGGTGCATATTAGAATGAAACTATATAAATAATTTTATAAAGTATATAATCACATTTTATGTCAGTCTGGCAACGCCGGACAGGCAAATGAATCGTCAGGAGGAAAGAAAAATGACAGTCACAATAGCAGGAAAGAAGAAAGAGATAGCAGAGAAGACAACAATAGCTCAGATCATCGTGTCAGAGAACGTTGAGAATCCGGACTATGTCACAGTAACAGTCAATGATGAGTTTGTTGACTCAGATGCATTTGCAACAACAGAGCTCAAGGACGGCGATACAGTAGAGTTCCTCTACTTCATGGGAGGTGGCAGCTTCTAATGGCATTCACAAACGAACAGATGGAACGTTACTCACGTCACATCATCCTTCAGGAAGTTGGCGTGAAGGGACAGAAGAAATTGTTAAATGGCAAGGTGCTGATCATAGGCGCAGGTGGACTTGGAGCACCAGCCGCTATGTACCTGGCAGCAGCCGGAGTAGGAACCATCGGTATAGTTGATGCCGATGAGGTAGATCTGTCAAATCTTCAGAGACAGATCATTCACGGAACAGCAGATGTGGGCAAGGCAAAGGTCAAATCCGCAAAGGAGACCATGAACGCCATGAACCCTGATGTAAATGTGATCACATACAGAGAGTTCGTTACATCAGAGAACATCATGGATCTCATCAAGGACTATGATTTCATCATCGATGGAACAGACAACTTCCCTGCAAAATTCCTTATCAACGATGCCTGTGTTATGGCTAAGAAGCCATTTTCACATGCAGGAATCATCAGATTCAAGGGTCAGCTTATGACATATGTTCCAGATGAGGGACCATGTTACAGATGTGTATTCAAGGATCCACCTCCAAAGGATGCGGTTCCTACATGTAAGCAGGCCGGAGTCATCGGAGCAATGGGCGGTGTTATCGGAAGTCTTCAGGCTATGGAGGCAATCAAGTATCTCATTGGAGTTGGCGATCTTCTGACAGGAAGACTCCTTACATTTGACGCACTTAAGATGGAATTCCACACAGTAAAGCTCCCTCACAAGAAGGGCTGTGGCTGTGCTGTATGTGGACCAAATCCAACCATCACCAAGCTCATCGACTACGAGCAGGTGGAGTGCGACGGTAAGTAGAAGATCCTGTTACAGTTGATAATAAGGAGGATATGAAGTAAGATGTTGTACATGACAAAGTCTGATTACGAGAAGATACTTGCACACTGCAAGGAAGGCCTTCCAAATGAGTCCTGTGGTCTGATCGGCGGTGTCAGAGAGGGAGACAAGAAGTACATCAGGAAGGTGTATCTCCTGACAAATATTGACGCCAGCAACGAGCATTTTTCCATGGACCCGAGAGAGCAGCTTGCGGCAGTTAAGGATATGCGTGCAAATGGATACGAGCTTCTTGGCAACTTTCATTCCCATCCAGAGTCTCCATCCAGACCTTCGGAGGAGGATAAGAGACTTGCATATGATTCCAAGGTGAATTATCTGATTCTCTCCCTCATGGAGATAGACAATCCGGTACTCAAGGCCTTCAACATAGATGAGGAAAAGAATGTGACGATAGAGGAGCTTGTTATAGAATCATGATAGATAGCAGGCATTTGAAAGAACAGGGCGGGCTTTGATACCCGCCCTTGTTCTTTACGTGGGCTTGTCATAAATTTTCATTTGGAGTTACTGAAGATATGTTTTGCATAAGTATAAATCATAAAAATACACCGGCCGATGTCAGGGAGAGCTTTGCATTTTCGACAAAAGGACAGAGACAGTTCACCGAGCGGCTAAAGGCTGCGGTGGGTGGATGTGTCGTGTTGTCGACCTGCAATAGGATGGAAATATACTTTACGGATAAATGTGAGCCATGTGGGCCTGTTATAACAGGAAAAATGAGCAGCGGTGAAGCTTCCGGTGGGCGAGGTGGCCTGCTTGAACAGGTAGAAATGCTTCTGGCTAATGATAGGGATGTCCCTGTCAGCCTCATAAGAAGATATAGCATGAATTATGAGGGATTCCAGTGTATGTTACATCTGTGCAGAGTGGCGTGTGGTATGGATTCCATGGTGCTCGGCGAGGTGGAGATCATACATCAGGTGAAGAGCGCATATCTTGTGGCAAAGAAGCTTGGAGCCTGTGACGGCGAGCTGAATATAGCATTTCAGGGAGCACTTGCGGCGGCAAAGGCGGTGGCGACGGAGAGTGACACTACGAGACTTCCGGTATCCGTCGGAACCTTGTCAGCACGGGAGGCAGTGAATTTTACAAGAAATGGCGGCATTGAAAACACGTGCAGAGATGTTCGAAGTGATGTGGTAAGCAGCAGTCAAGTTGAGAGTGTGGATGCTGAAAAGGCAAATACCGGGCATATCCTAGTCGTAGGAGCCACAGGCAAGATAGGCAGCATAGTTGTCAAGGATATTGCAGATCTTGCGCCAGATATAGAGATAACAGGCACAAGCAGAAGTCACCACAGTGCAGATAGCATATTTGACAGACATCAGCAGATCAGGATAGAGGACTACAGCAGAAGATATGAGCTGGCAGCCTGGGCGGATGTCATCATCAGTGCGACAGCAAGCCCGCATTATACATTTGTCAGGGATGAGCTGGCGGAGGCTGTGAAAATGCAGCCGAAGCGGAGATTGCTCCTTGATCTGGCAATGCCAAAGGACATTGATCCTGCGGTCTCAGATGTGGACGGATGTGTGCTGCGTGACATAGACTATATCAGGACACTCTCCAGAGAGAACAATGAAAGCAGGGCAAAGACAATCACAGAGATGGAGCCGTGGCTCATATCGCAGGTTGACGAGATCATGAAGAACATAGCATTTTCGAGGTTCAACAGGGAGCACGGAGACGTGATGGCGAAGCTTAAGACTATAGATGGCGCAAAGATGGTATATAAACTCAAAGGACAGCTTGAGTATGATGCATTTGAGAAAATGCTGGACAGTATTGTGATTGCTGGATGTGATAACTGAATACTGCTTGTTTGCCTGAGGTTATGCAGTATCATCGGCTGACTAGGCTCTTGTCAGATGTCAGATAATTGGAACAACTTTTGGTGCTTTTTAATAGAGACTCAATAATAGAAATTAGAGGTAGTGATGTCGTATTTCCCATTTATGATAGAATTGAATAATGAGAGATGCCTGATCGCAGGAGGCGGAACTGTTGCATACAGAAAGGTGTGCAGCATGCTGGAATTTGGCGCGGTGGTCACGGTGGTGTCACCGGAGTTCTGCCCGGAGCTTTTAGAACTGGCGGAGCGAATGTGTGTATCGGATAAATATAGTTCAGGACATCTCACACTTGTGAAAAGATGCGTGCAGCCGCAGGATATTGACGGTTCATTTGTCGTCATAATGGCGACGGACGATGAGAAGGTCAACCACGACATGGCTGAGCTCTGCAGGCAGCAGCGCATACTGGTAAATGTGGTGGATGTGAAATCGGATTGTGGATTCTACTTTCCGGCGATCATAAAGGATAAAGAGGTCGTGATAAGCGTTTCCACCGGAGGACAGAGTCCGGTGCTTGCGGGAACGATCAAGAGAAATATAGAGAGCCATTTAGGCAGGAGTTATGGCGACATAGCGGAGCGGATGGGTGAGCTCCGGGAACAGATCAAAGCACAGATAGACGGTGAGGAAGAGCGAAAGAAGGCATTTCGGCAAATGGTTAGGAGTCTGTTAGATGAGAGTTGAGAATGGACATGGTAAAAATAAACCGAATATTCGTAAATTTGCGGAGAATGACATGGCAGATGGATTCAATAGTGACGGTTTGGATTGCGAAAGCGGAGGACAGAAAAAAACAGTAAAGGTTGGAACCCGCGGCAGCATGCTTGCTCTTGCTCAGACTGAACTGGTGATAAAGGCACTCAAGGAGAGATTTCCCCAGATTGATTTTCAGATGATTGCAATGAGTACCCGGGGGGATCGGGACACCAGCAGAGCGCTTCTGGAATTCGGAGGCAAAGCGGTATTTGTCGAGGAGTTCGAGGAAGCTATACTTAAAGGAGACATAGACATAGCGGTACACAGTGCCAAGGATATGCCGATGGAGATCATGGAAGGTCTTACTATATCGGGTACACTTCCGAGGGCCTGTCCGCAGGACGTTCTCATATATAAGAGCGGCAGAATATTTGACAGAAACGAGAGTTTCGTGGTGGGAACCAGCAGCCTGAGAAGGCAATACCAGATAAAAGACATGTATCGAAATGCTGTGTGCAAGAACCTGAGAGGAAATGTCGGTACCCGCATACAGAAGCTGGAAGCTGGCGAATACGATGCCATCATTCTTGCAGCGGCAGGTCTTGAGCGGCTGGGAGTTATTGAAGACAAAGGCAATGACAACACAGAATGTTTTGAAGTGCACAAGGACGAACTTACATTCAGATATATCAGCACAGAATCCATGCTTCCGGCAGCATGTCAGGGAATCATAGCCATAGAGACACGAACCTCTGGCGAGGTATACGACATGGTCAGAGCGATAAATGACACAGAGGTATACACACAGCTCACATGCGAGCGCGCAGTTCTGAATCGTCTGAACGCCGGTTGTCACGAACCGATAGGCGTGTACTCAGAACTTTATGGCGACCATATGAAGCTAAGCCTGATGAAAGCAGATGCGGCTTCATCGGACAAAGAGAAAGATGAAGAAATCCAGATACACAGAAAGACGGTGGAAGGAAACACCGCAGACTGGGAACAGCTGGTAGAGGTGTTGATAAAGTAGGTTATAGCATAACAGACATGTTTCTATTTCAAGAAAAGAAAAATGTTATGAAGCAGTGTATTTTGAAGATAAGTAGAAAAGTAAATTTTATCGATATGTAAGCTGGGTGTGCTGGATTTGTGCCTGCGGGGCGGGTAGCACAATGCGATTGAATCTTGTCGCTTCTTGCCGAGTTGTAGCCCCAAACGTCCTTATTGGGGGCGGAAACGAGTGCAGATAGAAGCAAGACAAGATGATTGAGCTGTGCGTAGCCCAGCAGGCACAAATCCAGCACACCCAGCGTATTGGAGAACAAAATGGTATATTTGATAGGCGCAGGCCCCGGCGATCCGGGACTAATCACGGTGAAGGGCCTGGAATTCATAAAACAATGCGATACAATCATATATGACAGACTTGGAACCTACCAGCTTCTGGAGATGGTGAAGCCGGACTGCCGCAGGATATACGTCGGCAAACAGGCGGGCAGCCACTACAAGAAGCAGCCTGAGATAAACGAGATACTTGTTGAGGAAGGCCGCAAAGGCAACATGGTGGTGCGCCTCAAAGGTGGCGATCCATTTGTGTTTGGAAGAGGCGGCGAGGAAGTGACCGCACTTTTAGAAGCGGGGATCCCATTTCAGGTGATACCGGGAATAACATCCGCAGTGGCGGTTCCAGAGGTGTGCGGCATACCGGTGACCCACCGCGGAACGAGCAGAAGCTTTCACGTGATAACAGGACACAAGCGGGCGGATGCTGGTATTTCAGATGACTATGATTACATCAGAAATCAGGAAGGGACAAGCGTGTTCCTCATGGGACTTAACAGGCTGCCGCAGATCATGGAGAGACTTGTTCAGACTGGGGCTGAGGAACATACTCCGGTCGCGGTCATTTCCAAGGGAACCATGCCTGGACAGCAGATAGTTCGTGGCGATATACAGTCCATTGCGGACAAGGTGAACGATGCAAAGCTGGAATCCCCCGCGATCATAGTCGTGGGTGAAAATGCAGCACTGGATTTTACTGCACCGAACAGAGGACCACTTCAGAATGTTCATGTTGGACTTGTTGGAACGCCAAAGCTTCGCGAGAAGATGAGAGTTGCAATAGATGCGCTCGGTGGTCAGTCCTACAGCATAGTGGATATGAGTGTGGAGCAGACAGAGGAGAAGGACAGGCTGCGCGTGGCTCTGGAACATATAGAAGATTACAGCTGGCTGGCATTTACCAGTCAGAACACCATAACCCTGTTTTTCAAATGGCTCAGGGAGTGGAATATAGATGTCAGAAAACTGGCTCATCTGAAATTTGCGGTGGTCGGTGCCGGAACAAGGGGTGCGTTAAGATCCGAAGGCTACATAGCGGACTATGTGCCGGACGAGTACACCACAAGCGCTCTTGCTATGGGACTTGCAAATGTGATGAATGACGGAGAGAAACTTCTCCTTCCGAGAGCCGTTCAGGGCAGCGAGACAATGCTTGATATACTTGATAAGGGCGGCGTAACATACGAGGAGATTCCAGTATATGATGTGGTTGGCCGCAGGATGGAGAGCATACAGTATCTGAAAGATCTGGATGTGATCACATTTGTCAGCGCGTCAGGTGTCAGGGGATTCCTGAAAGTTCTTGACGCAGAGGGAAATGGATCTGGCATGGATCATATGCCGAATGATGTTGATTCATGCAGGGAGCATACGAATAATACAGAAAGTACTTTAAAAATTCATGATATAATGAAAAACATCCGCATAGCAGCACTTGGAGATGTGACTGAGAAGGCTTTGGAGAAGGCTGGTTATCAGGCGGATATAGTTCCGGAGGTTGGTGATATCGAGCATCTTATATCATCCATCGGCGAATTCTATACCCACAGGTAGCATCAGAAGTGGGGGACAGGTACCTCCGTCCCCATTTGAATAATAGAGAGAACATGTATGTAGAGAAAAGAGGCAGTAACATGATAAGACTCAGAAGACTTCGCGGAAGCGAGGCCATCAGAAATATGGTTAGAGAGAACAGGGTTAACAAGGAGGATCTTGTATATCCGATGTTTGTGGCGGAGGGCACAGGGATCAAGAATCCGGTAGACTCCATGCCGGGAATATACCAGTATTCACTCGACACATTTGAGGAGGAGCTTCGCAGAGTGGCGGACGCCGGAATCAGCGCGGTTCTCCTGTTCGGCATACCGGCTCACAAGGATGAGGTGGGCAGCAGTGCGTACGACGACCAGGGAATCATGCAGAAAGCGGTCAGGAGGATAAAAGAGCTGTATCCGGACATGATAGTCATAGCGGACATTTGTCTGTGCGAGTACACATCACACGGTCACTGCGGAATTATCCATGACGGCAAGATACTCAACGATGAGACTCTTCCATATCTGGGCAAGATGGCTGTATCCCTTGCAAAGGCCGGCGCGGACATGGTGGCTCCATCAGATATGATGGATGGACATACCGCTTACATCAGAAAGGCACTTGACGACAACGGGCTGACGGATGTACTGATCATGGGTTACAGTGCGAAATTTGCATCTGGTTACTATGCACCATTTCGCGATGCGGCACATTCTGCACCACAGTTTGGAGACAGAAGGACATACCAGATGGATCCCGCAAATGGCAGGGAGGCTCTGAGAGAGTGCGAGGCGGATATCGCCGAGGGAGCAGACATAATCATGGTCAAGCCGGCACTTGCTTATCTGGATGTAGTCAAGGATGTGAGAAACCACACGGACTATCCGATAGCGGTGTACAATGTCAGCGGCGAATACTCCATGGTCAAGGCAGCTGCGGCAAATGGCTGGATAGACGAGAAGAGGATCGTCATGGAGAACATGACAGCCATGAAGAGAGCCGGCGCAGGGATCATCATAACCTATCACGCTATAGACGTGGCACACTGGCTTGATGAGGAGAATGCGACATCAACACTTAAAAGAAGATAGAGCTGAGTATGACAATAGTTGCTATGCATAACGAGGTGTTTTTATCTATTTGGAATATAAAATAGAAAAAGATACAGTATTGTATCTAAACGGCTAAAATAACATAGCTTTGCGAAAAACAAAAGGAAACAAAGAAAAAAGTCACACAGGACGATAAATTATAGAAAGAAGAATGGCAATGACAAATTCACAGGATTTATTTGAAAAATCACAGAAGGTAATTCCGGGCGGCGTCAATTCACCGGTCAGGGCATTTGGCTCGGTGGGACGGACACCTGTATTTATGAAGAAAGCAAAAGGTTCACATATATTTGACGAGGATGGCAATTCCTACGTGGATTATGTCTGCTCCTGGGGACCGGGAATTCTGGGACATGCCGATGACAGAGTCATAGATGCGGTAAAGGCTGCTTGTGATGACGGACTTACATTTGGCGCACCGACAAGGAAAGAACTCGAGATCGCAGAGCTGATAAATGAGCTTATGCCTTCAATGGAGCTGACCAGAATGGTCAACTCGGGAACAGAGGCAGTGATGAGTGCGCTCAGAGTGGCGAGAGGATTTACAGGCAGAGACAAGATTGTAAAGTTCCGTGGCTGCTATCACGGACACAGTGATGGACTTCTGGTCAAGGCAGGCTCGGCGGCACTTACACAGTCAGTTCCGGACAGCCTGGGAGTTCCAAAGTCGTATACACAGCATACACTCATAGCAGAGTATAACAACGAGGACAGCGTAAAGAAGTTATTTGAGGCGGAGGGCAAAGACATTGCCGCAATCGTGGTCGAGCCGGTTGCCGCAAATATGGGAGTTGTCCCACCGCATGATGGATTCCTTCAGTTCCTCAGGGACATAACAAATGAGTACGGCGCACTTCTTATATTTGATGAGGTCATCACAGGTTTCAGACTCAGCCTTGGCGGTGCCCAGGAATACTTCGGGGTAAAGCCTGATATCACAACACTTGGCAAGATAGTCGGAGGCGGAATGCCGGTGGGAGCATACGGCGGACGCCGCGATGTCATGAGCATGGTGGCACCACTTGGCGGAGTATACCAGGCGGGAACCCTGTCGGGCAATCCGATAGCCATGACAGCCGGACTCACAACGCTCCGCATACTCCAGAAGGAAAAGGATACAATATATCCTGCGATAGAAAAGAGCACAAGGCAGATAGCCGACACAGTCAGAAGCACATTTGGCGACACAGTCCATGTCAACCAGATAGGCTCACTGATGAGCGTATTCTTCACAGATCAGGAAGTAGTAGACATGGATACATCAACATCCAGCGACACCGCAAGGTATGCAAAGTATTTCTCATACATGCTGGACAACGGAATCTACCTTGCACCATCACAGTTCGAGGCAATGTTCGTGTCCTACGCACACAGCAAGGAAGACGTATCCAAAACCTGTGAATTAATAAAGGCATATAAAGATGGCCCTTTGAAAAACAAGGAGGAAATATGAGAGATTTGGTTATTGTGGGCAGCGGCCCTGCGGGTCTGTCCGCCGCAGTCTACGCCAAGAGGGCGATGATGGACGTGGTGGTACTGGAGAAGGAGGCATTCTCCGGCGGGCAGATCGTAAATACAGAGCAGGTGGACAACTACCTTGGGCTGCCGGGCATAAGCGGCTTTGACATGGGTATGAAGTTCAGAGAACACGCGGATACATTGGGCGTAGAGTTTGATGACAGAGGGGTGACAGCCATCGAGGATCACGGTGATCACAAAAAGGTCAGCCTGGAGGATGGCAGCAGCATAGAGACAAAGGCGGTTCTGATAGCCACGGGTGCAAAGCACAGAAAGCTTGGCGTTCCCGGTGAGGAGGAATTCACAGGGGCAGGAGTTTCTTACTGTGCCACATGTGATGGAGCGTTCTTTAGGAACAAAGAAGTCGCAGTTGTGGGCGGAGGTAATATAGCTCTTGAGGATGCCCTGTATCTGTCAAAGATGTGCAGCAAGGTACATCTGATCCACAGAAGAGATGAGTTCAGAGGCGAGAAAATACTCGGAGCGCAGGTGCTTGAGACTGAGAATATAGAATTCCACCCATTTGCGCAGGTGACAGAGATAGGCGGAGCACCGGGCAAGCTGGAACTCAAGGTCGCTGTTAAGACACCGAAAACAGTGGACGGACAGACAGACAGCAATTTCACGCTTCCGGTAGCCGGTGTATTTATTGCCATAGGAACAAGCCCTATCACAGACTTCCTCGGTGACGTTATGGAGCTTGATGACGCTGGTTATGTTGCAGCGGGCGAGACCGGACAGACCAGCACACCGGGAATATTTGCCGCGGGAGATGTGAGGACCAAGGCAGTGCGCCAGGTGGCGACAGCCGTTGGAGATGGTGCAGCAGTTATCCATTATGTTGAGGAATACCTGAACGGATTAAAAAAGAAGGTATAACTTGAGTATCTGATCAGCAACATATGGTAGGCAGCATAGAAACATAATCATAAAAATCAAGTGAATTAAACGGAAAATAATTGGCACGGAGATAAGGCATAAACATAAATGATATAACTGCTTTTTCTCCCTGCCAAAAAAAATAAAACTAATTCATAGTAATTCTATAGGTAAAATATAACAATAAACAGGAGGCAGAAAAATGTTAATATCATCAAAGGGACAATATGCTTTGAGACTCATGGTAGATATATCGATAAACAGCGGCAGCACGGTTACTGTCAAAGCCGTAGCCAGAAGATGTGGATTGTCTGACAAATATCTTGAGCAGGTTACATCTTCTCTGCTAAAGGCAGGATATTTAAGGAGCGTGAGAGGTCCGAGAGGTGGTTACCGTCTGAACATGCCGGCGGAGGAGATCACGGTTGGGATGGTGCTAAGGGCGATAGAGGGCAGGATATCACCAATCGATAACAGAGTTGATGAGGACGGCGACACCAATATGGTCATGAACGATGTCATTGGAGAGGTGTGGGATGATCTTGAGTCTGCCATCAACAATGTGCTTGACAACAAAAATATCGCCGATCTCACACGGGAGTACAGTGACCGGATCGGATACATGTATTCGATATAAATCGGGACGGAGGGGCCAGATGTCAATAAGATTTCAGTTGAAAAAAAACTTATTTTGTATATAGTTGTAGTGGGATATATATCATATTAGGAGAATAAGAGATGTTAACACAGTTTTCGAGAACGGAGCTGCTATTTGGCAAGGAAGCCATGGACAAGCTGGCAGGCTCTAAGGTAGCGGTATTTGGAATAGGCGGAGTTGGCGGTTATGTATGCGAGGCACTGGTCAGAAGCGGTGTCGGAGCATTTGACCTGATAGATGACGACAAGGTGTGTCTGACAAATCTCAACAGACAGATCATAGCGACAAGGAGCACAGTTGGAAAGTATAAGACCGATGTTATGAGGGACAGGATGCTTGACATCAATCCAAATGTGGAGGTTGAGGTACACAAATGTTTCTTCCTTCCGGAGAATGCGGATGACTTCCCTTGGGACAGCTACGACTACGTAGTCGACGCGGTGGACACCGTGACAGCCAAGATCGCTCTTGTCATGAAGTGTAAGGAGAAGAACATTCCGATCATCAGCAGCATGGGTGCGGGAAACAAGCTTGACGGAAGCCAGTTCAAGGTTGCAGATATATACAAGACAAAGGTGTGTCCGCTTGCGAAGGTCATGAGAAGAGAGCTGAAGAAGAGGGGCGTCAAGAAACTCAAGGTCGTATACTCGGAAGAGATTCCGACAAGGCCGATCGAAGATATGGCGATAAGCTGCAGAAACAACTGCATTTGTCCTCCGGGTGCAGAACACAAATGTACAGAGCGCAGAGACATCCCGGGCAGCGTGGCATTTGTGCCATCAGTCGCAGGGCTTATCATAGCCGGTGAGGTGGCAAAGGATCTCATCAGGGTATAAAAAAGAAGACGCTGAGAAATCAGCGCCTTCTCCATAAAAATACCAAAGTTCCAAGCAGAACAGCACCACCATAGATGAATGGTGCATTTTTGTCGCTGTTCATAGTTCTTTCTGTATAAGATGCGGATGGATTCTCCGGGTTGTAATATATTGCGATGGACGACATGGAGTTGTAATTTGTTAGACCGCGGACGGAAAGAAAACCATTGTGCAATACTCCGGATTGGTCGCGGTATTCATAGTTGATATGGGTTCTTTTACTGACTCTTCTGACAGATGTGATATTGGCGGACGTTCTGGTATAGTCCCGCTCGATACGGCATGCCTTACCCCGTATGGAAAGGCCGATGACCACAGCTATGATGAATGATGCTATTGGAATAATGTAAGTCGTATAAGGTAATAGTCTGAAAAAAATACTGATAGAATCCCCCGATGTTAAAATCATAATGTACCCCCTGAAATTGTTGTTTCCCCAAAATGTCAGACATGAGATCCCTATTTACATGCCGGACTTGTATGTGTAGATTATAATATAAAGAAGACTGGTTGAGAATCCCTTAATTTAAGAGGATAAGTCTGTTAATATAGCAAATCTCAGGTAATAAATATATTACTGTATGCACTGCCACTCATGGTGGTCATAAGCTCAGTCATATTCGCATTTGCCAGAAGTGATAACGTGGTGATAATAGGCCAATAATATAATAGAGAATATACAAAAGGAAGATGAACGAGATGGATAAGAAAGAAGAAAAGAAAATCATAAGACAGGAGTTTCTGACAGGTGAGAGAGCTCTTTTCATGGGAAAAAATCTCGATATATATGATACGATATTTGACGACGGCGAGTCTCCGCTTAAGGAGAGCCGCGGCATAAATCTGTACGGCAGCATGTTCAAATGGAAGTATCCGCTGTGGTACAGCAAGAACATTGTTGCGGAGGATTGCCACTGGTTTGAGATGGCGAGAGCCGGAGTGTGGTACACTGATAATATCGCGGTGAGGCGTGCACTCATCCAGGCGCCAAAGAACTTCCGCAGATGTAAAGGTCTGGAGCTTACGGATGTGACATTCACCCATGCGGAAGAGACACTGTGGAGCTGCGATGACGTGACAATGGACTACGTGACAGCAAAGGGCGACTATTTTGCCATGAACAGCAATAATATGAAGATAGACGACCTGAAGCTTGACGGCAACTATTCATTTGACGGATGCAGGAATGTGGAGATAAGAAACTCCAATCTGCTTTCAAAGGATGCATTCTGGAACACAGAGAACGTGACCGTATATGATTCATTCATATCGGGCGAGTATCTTGGATGGAACGCAAAGAACCTCACCCTGGTGAACTGCACCATCGAGAGCCTTCAGGGCATGTGCTACATCGACAACCTTGTGATGAAAAACTGCAAGCTCATCAACACAACACTTGCCTTCGAATACTCAACAGTGGATGCTGATATCTGCAGCAAGATAGACAGTGTCATGAACCCGACATCAGGAACCATCAAAGCCCAGCACATTGACAACCTGATAATAGAAAAAGACAAGGTAGATCCGTCAAAGACAAAAATAATAGTACAGGACTAAATTAAAGCACAGGGATTCACGGCAAAACATCACCCCTACGTGTGACAGCATATGATAATATAAATAAGAGAAATATAATAATTTTTACGTAGAATGATGATAAATACATGGTGGCATATCATAACGTAAATGAGATTCCGCGGCTGCTGTGGTGATACGAGTTGGCACATATAGATTGCTCAATCGGTAGTGAAGTCGACTGAGCCTTGCTGCTTCTTGCCGGAGCGGCGCAAGCAACGCACTTATCGCTTGCAGAGCGCAGTGCAGATAGAAGCAAAGCAAGGCGAGGGAAGACGAACGTGATGGAGCACTCTATATGTGCCAGCCGTTTGCCACAGCAGCCGCGGAATCTCTCCATGAAGTGGAGGGACAAACATGAAGTTTGATTTTGACAAGGTTATAGACAGACGCGGCACAGGCTCCCTGAAGTGGGACGTGCCGGAAAACGAACTGCCAATGTGGGTGGCAGACATGGACTTTCAGACGGCTCCGTGCATCAGGGAGGCACTGGCAGCCCGGGTTGAGCACGGAATATTCGGATATTCCATCATCCCGGACGAGTGGGCAGATGCCTACGTGAACTGGTGGGGCAGCAGACACGGATTTGCGATAGACAGGGATTGGCTGGTGTTCTGCTCCGGAGTCATCCCAGCCATATCAACGGCGGTGAGAAAGCTCACTACACCTGCAGAGAATGTTGTAGTGCAGACCCCTGTCTACAATATTTTCTTTAATTCTATATACAACAATGGGCGAAATATATTGGAAAGCCCTCTGAAATACGACGGCGAGGGATATGCCATGGACTTTGAGGATCTTGAGGCAAAGCTTGCAGATCCACAGACCAGCCTCATGATACTCTGCAATCCACAGAATCCTGCGGGGAAGATCTGGGATAAGGAGACACTTGCCCATGTGGGAGAGCTATGCGCAAAGTATGGTGTGACGGTCATCTCGGATGAGATACACTGCGATCTCACCGATCCTGGAAAGGAGTATGTGCCATTTGCCACGGCATCTGACACATGCAGGGATATAAGCGTGACCTGTATTGCGCCGACAAAGACCTTCAACATAGCTGGAATACAGACCGCAGCAATTGTGGTTCCGGATAAATTCCTGAGACACAAGATGTGGAGAGGCCTGAACACAGATGAAGTAGCCGAGCCAAATGCATTTGCGGTGGATGCGGCTATAGCAGCATTTACAGATGGTGGCGAGTGGCTGGACAGTCTCAGGCAGTATCTGTATGAGAACAAGCAGTATGTGAGAAAATTTGTATCTGAGAATATCCCTGACATGAAGGTGGTGTACTCGGAGGCAACATACCTTCTCTGGCTTGACTGCAGTAAGATAACTGACAACGCAAAACAGCTTTCAGCATTCATCAGGAAGAACACCGGACTCTATATGTCGCCGGGACTTTCATATGGTAAGAACGGAAAGGCATTTATCAGACTTAACATCGCATGTCCAAGGTCGATCGTGGAAGAGGGCATGAAGAGACTTGCCGAGGGAACCACGGCATTCAGAAAAATGAACGCAGAGACGGTAAACATAGACAATGCGGCTAAAAAAGGAGATATAGATGAGTAGCAGTGAAAACTTGCTGAAGGACATGATATCTGGAAAGTCCATGACCGCATCCCAGCAGATAGGACTTACGGTCAGGCTCAGTATTCCGGCGATCCTTGCCCAGATCTCGTCCATTGTCATGCAGTACATCGATGCATCCATGGTGGGGCGTCTCGGTGCAAATGCATCGGGAGCCATCGGACTTGTCTCGTCCACGACATGGCTGTTTGGTGGGCTGTGCATTGCAGTGACTACAGGATTTACTGTGCAGATAGCCCAGGCTGTGGGCGCCGGTGAGGATAAATCTGCCAGAAATATCATGAAACAGGGACTCATAATAGCCATGTGCATAAGCGCCCTGCTCGCACTCGTTGCAGCACTTATAAGCACACCGCTTCCGAGATGGCTCGGCGGTGAGACCGACATACAGAAGATGGCAAGCCAGTATTTCCTCGTATACATGCTGGGGCTTCCCGCTCTGCAGATGAACAGCATAGCGGGTGGTATGCACCAGAGTTCCGGAAATATGAGACTACCAGGTATACTGAATGTCATGTGTTGTGTGATGGATGTGATTTTTAATTTGTTCTTTATATTTCCGACAAGAATTGTAAATTTAAGTATTCCGTTTTTATCCAGCGTAAGGCTGGCTGGTTCTCAGATGGCTGGAACGGTTCAGGCAGAAGCCTTTGGTTCCCATTTGTCAACACTTGTGCAGTCTGAAACCTCGATGAATGGACTGACATTTACCATGCCGGGACTTGACCTTGGCGTTGCAGGTGCGGCGCTCGGAACCATCACGGCGGAGGCTGTCACCTGTGCCATCATGGTCACAGCACTTCTTTGGAAGAACAAGACACTTCACTTAAGAAAGGGCGAACACTTAAGATTTCACAGGGATATACTTGTCAAAGCGGTAAAGATAGGAGCACCGGTGGGGCTTGAGCAGATGGTCATGTGTTCAGCGTATGTCATGTCCACAAAGATCGTGTCACCGCTCGGAACGATAGCCATCGCAGCCAACTCGTTTGCGGTTACTGCGGAGAGCTTCTGCTACATGCCGGGCTACGGAGTACAGGCGGCATCAACCACACTTGTGGGACAATGCGTGGGAGCCGGACAAAAACAGTTGTCCAGAAGAATGGCATGGATTACAATGGGATTAGGTGTGTCGGTCATGACCATTGGCGGAGTCCTCATGTACATAGCAGCTCCGGCCATGATAGGTGTACTGACACCGAACGAAGAGATAAGAAATCTAGGGGCGGCAGTGCTGAGAATAGAAGCATTTGCTGAACCATTTTATGCTGCATCCATAGTTGCATCGGGAGCACTCAGGGGAGCCGGGGACACTCTGGTTCCGAGCTGCATGAACTTTGCAAGTATGTGGTGTGTGAGGATACCGCTTGCAGCCATACTTGCACCGAGAGTCGGCCTCTACGGTGTGTGGATCGCCATGTGCGTGGAGCTCTGTTTCAGAGGAATCCTGTTCACGGCAAGGCTTAAGAGGGAAAGATGGATGCGGGTGTTTGAAGAAAAATAAAATATGATGTTTTATAATTGCAAGGTATGATTAAACTTGCAATAAAGCATCATTATATTAGGGAGGGAAATATGCCAGTATTTGATTTCAGCGGAAGTGACAACAAGAATAAGAACATAGTTACATATGAGACATTTCAGTCATCGGAAAGAACAGCCACAGCAGAGAAACCGATAATGCTCCTGGAGAACTCGGCCAGGAAGTGGGCGCACCACTCCAGCGGAAAGTTCACAAATCCGATCAAAAGGACAGCATTTGAATTTGACGAGGTGGACGGAGTTCAGTCTGCCGACATATTGAAGATAGATGCGAGGTTTGTAAGTCTTCTCAAATGGCTCGGTGAGAATCACATCAATGTCCGTCTGTCAGGAGAGAACAGACCGGAAGGCTATGCAGTATATAAGATAAGGGAGACCGAGTTCGGCGGCGGAGCAAAGCTGTCGGCAAATGACGGATTCCTTCAGTTCATGATAGAGAGACTTCTTGCCAGCGATGCCCCTTCGGAGGAAGAGAAATCCGAGGAGGAAGAAGAGGAGGAGGCACTTGGTGATGACATGAAGCTCACAAGCATGCAGAGTATCATTGATTTCATGCACTGTGCCGGAAGAACGCTCCCTGACAATATAAGACTGTGGGCGAGAAGAAATCTTGCGGTTGCCAGATCCAGCGAGGTAT
Source organism: Coprococcus sp. AF38-1 (assembly GCF_003603945.1). Classification (NCBI taxonomy): domain Bacteria; kingdom Bacillati; phylum Bacillota; class Clostridia; order Lachnospirales; family Lachnospiraceae; genus Coprococcus; species Coprococcus sp. AF38-1. Next base: position 404,140 of record NZ_QVGO01000002.1, on the reverse strand, counting down.
CCCCTGAGGAGAGACGCCACGCGCAGAGAGCACTCTCCATGGCGATGAACATCAGGTGGAAGAGCAATTATTTTGAGGCGATAGATCCAGATGAGGCGAGAAGGATACTGGACGAAGAACTCTACGGAATGGAGAAGGTCAAGCAGAGGATCATCGAGACGATCATCCAGATCAATCGTACACATACACTTCCAGCATACGGACTTCTGCTCTGCGGACCTGCCGGAACAGGAAAGTCACAGATAGCATATGCGGTTGCAAGAATACTGAGACTTCCATGGACGACCCTTGACATGAGTTCCATCAATGATCCGGAGCAGCTGACAGGAAGCTCAAGAGTGTATTCCAATGCCAAGCCGGGAATCATCATGGAGGCATTTTCACAGGCGGGCGAGTCTAACCTTGTATTCATCATCAACGAGCTGGATAAGGCCAACTCCGGCAAGGGCAACGGCAATCCTGCGGATGTACTGCTGACACTGCTGGACAACCTGGGATTCACCGACAACTACATGGAGTGCATGATCCCGACAAACGGTGTATACCCTATAGCAACGGCAAATGATAAGGAGAACATCAGCAAGCCTATCATGTCGAGATTTGCTGTCATAGACATACCGGATTACACCCCGGATGAGAAGAAGGAGATATTCAACAAATTTGTTCTGCCGAAGGTGCTCAAGCGCATCGGACTTGAAGGGAGCGAGTGCATCATCCTTCCAGACGGCGTGGATGCGGTCATCAGGAAGTGCGATGGTGTGACTGGAATCAGAGATATAGAGCAGGCTGCAGAGCACATAGTTGCACATGCGCTTTACCAGATCGAGGTAAATCACGTTCAGAGCGTGACATTTGACGGAGCTATGATAGAGGAGCTTTTGAGCTGATTATCGTCATATTACACAATTTACATTACAGAAAGTATTATGGTATACTCTTCTTATGAAACAAGTTTCATGGACTACAGTCTGAAATTCATAAGGAGAGTATATTTATAAATGGCAAGTATAAGAGATGTTGCAAAGGAGGCCGGGGTTGCAATATGTACAGTGTCAAGACTTATCAACGGCACGGCAAAAGTTGAACCCGAGACTCAGAAGAAGATAGAAGATGCGATGAAGAAACTGGATTATGTTCCAAATGAGCTTGCGCGCGGCATGTTCAAGGGCAGGTCCAATTCCATTGCGATGTTGGTTCCAAATATACAGCACCCATGGTTCTCATCACTGGCATCGGAGATTGAAAAGATACTTTATGAGAAAAAGTATAAATTCATGCTTTTTTCCACATCCGATGACAAGCAGAGGGAGAAGGAGTGTTTCAAGCTGTTAAAGTCCAATATCGTGGACGGAATCATATGCGGAACAACCACAAGCACAGCAAAGGAATATCAGAGGATAGACAAGCCTATGGTCATGCTGGATTACATGGTGGGAAACAAATTCCCTGTCGTAGTGTCTGACCATAAGATGGGTGGACAGCTTGCTGCCCGGGAATTCATAAACAGTGGATGCAAATACGTCATCCATATATCCGGAATCAGGACTGACAAGAATATCATGTCATTTGAGTGCCATGAGGAACTAGATAGAGTCCTTGCCGAGAATGGGATAAAATCCAGAAGGGTTCCTGTTCAGTGGAATGACTTTGATTTCCAGGGATACTTTGAGATGGCAAAATGCATACTGGAGGAGTATCCTGACGTGGACGGAATATTTGCCGCAGACATGCCGGCGATAGCATTCCTCAAGGCGGCACTTGCCATAGGCAAAAAGATTCCTGATGACCTGGCGATCGTGGCATACGACGGAACGTACATAACCAACGCCAGCACGACAAGGCTCACATCGATACATCAGCCGTACAAGGAGATCGCCCAGGAGGCAGTACGCCAGCTTATGGAGATGATCGACGGACCGGAGGAGGAAGATGATGCCGAAGGACAGGTTGAAAGTGCAACCGCAGATCAGATCGACAGCGCAAAAGAGGGAAACACACATATAGACGGAAATCTTATACTACTTCCGGTGAGCGTAGAAAAAGGCGATACAACTTTATAGTATGATTACGAAAAGAAGTTCATGAAGAGAAAATGAGGTGCCACTCAAAAATCATGAACTTCTTTTTTATGCGGGTACAAAACATAAGAAACTTGCTAAGAGCACAAAATACAAAAATCTATAAATCCCCTATTGACGAAACATGTTTCATATGATAATCTTAATGCAAATGAAACATGTTTCATTCAAGCGCTTATGAAATATGTTTTATCGGGACAATATAAATGATAGCAGGAATTAACAAGAGGGAAAATTCAAAGCAAGAAAAGGAGAAAAGGTTATGAGAGCAAAGAAATTAGTAGCATGTGCGCTTTCGGCAGCTATGATGCTGGGACTTTCATCTATGACAGGATGTGGTTCAGCAAAGAAGGATTACGATCTGTATATTTACAACACAAAGTCTGAGATCGCAGACAGTATCCAGGATCTGTGCAAGGATTATGAGACAGAGACAGGAGTTAAGGTTAAGGTTTACACATGTGGTACACAGGAGACCATGGAGACACTCAGATCTGAGATGAATTCCAAGAACTATCCTACACTGTACGCGATAAACCAGGCACAGTTCACAGAGTGGAATGAGGGCGGATTTGTACTTCCATCAACATCAGTAAATAATGAAGAGTTAAAGTCAATCTACGATTCAATCCCAGATAGCATGCAGCTCGCAGATGAGAGCGGAGCAAGCTGCGGAATCCCTTACAACGTAGAGGGTTACGGACTTATCGCAGATACGCAGATGATATGTGATGTATTTGGACTTGACAGCGCAGACGCATTTGTCGCTGATTACAGAAGTGCCAATTATGAAGAGTTTACAGGCATGATCAAGGCAATCGATGATTACATAAACGGCAAGGGTGGCGAGAAGGTTACACTTTCAGGCAATGCATACACCACGGCAAAGGACAAGACAGCCACAACAGAGAACATGAACGGAGTGTTTGCAATCGCAGGCGCAGAGAAGTGGACATATGCAAACCACTATACAAACTACGCACTGAATGCAGTGTTCCCTAACTACAATGCAACGGCAGCAGCTACAAAGGAAGATGTTGATAAGCTTGAGGAGCCACTTGTAAAGATGGTTCAGGAGCTCGATATGCTTTCAAGCTACACAGCAGGACCAAGCGGCAAGGTAGACCGTGGATCAGAGTACATCAACTCAACAGTGACAGGATATGATCAGGCAGTTCAGACATTTGCCGAGGGTAAGGCAATGTTCATCAAGCAGGGTAACTGGGTATACGGAACCATCGCAGGTGTGGATGCAGACAAGGCATCAAGACTCACAATGCTCCCAATGAAGGTCAACCTTGAGCAGAGTGACATCTCAGCTGAGGGCGTTACAGTTGACAAGATGAACAGCTCAATCCCTGAGTTCGTTTCACAGTATTACGTTATCAACAAGAAGGATTCCGAAGAGGAGCAGAAAGCCGCTGAGGACTTCCTTGTATGGCTCTACACATCAGATACAGGAAAAGATTACATCACCAACAAATTTGCATTTGTCCCATTCAACGCAGACGAGAGCGAGAAGCTTGAGAATCCTCTCAGCAATTCACTTGTATACTATATGAGCAATGACCTTGTAATGGGCAATGACTTCGATGCATTCCCTGAGTCATGGGGACTCAATACCATCGGTGCAACTATTCAGGAGCAGTTGTTTACAAATCCTGATCAGTGGGATGAGAACACTATAAGAACAGGTGTGGAAGATGCACTGACAAAGTGGAAGGACAGTATCAAGGAGTAGTAGTTTAAGATATGTCAGATTCCCGATGGGAATCTGACAGGCAGCACCAGCCTTGACCGGATACGGTTCAGATCAGATCAGGCTGGTGCTAAATGTAGGAAAGGAAAAACTATGAAAAGATTTTACAAAAGAAAATTCTGGTTTATGGTTCTGCCTTCTATAGTGTTGTTTCTGCTGGTTATCATAGTTCCTTTTATAGAGGGTGTGATCTACTCCTTCACTGAGTGGAGAGGTTCATACTTCGTAGGTGGGGAGCACTGGTGGAACGCACTGGTGGGACTTAAGAATTATACAAGCATATTCAAGTCAAAGGATTTCCTTCAGTCACTTGGATACACGGCCATATATGCTGTACTTGCAGTAATAGCACAGAATGTTGTCAGTCTTCTTCTGGCACTCATGATCAAGAAGCTCACCAAGGGCAAGGGACTTTTCAGAACGGTACTGTTCCTTCCGTATGTACTTGGAATGCTTGCCATGGGTTATGTATGGCGTTTCATATTTGAAAATGTATTTTCACAGACACTGTTTGGAACAGATGGCGTGGTACATGTAGAGGTGCTCAACAACATGCTTCAGAATCAGTGGAAGGCACTTCTGGCATATGCCATTGTCGGAGTATGGCAGGTTGCAGGTTACTACCTGATAATCTACCTCAACGGACTCAACAATATTTCTGAGGATATTTATGAGGCTGCCAGAATAGATGGAGCCACAGGCTGGACAAGCTTCAGGAAGATCACACTTCCGCTTCTCATGCCTTCATTTACGATAGTGCTCTTCATGTCACTGGCAAACAGCTTCAAGATGCTTGACCTCAATGTTTCACTGACAGAGGGCAATTTCGGAACGACCATGATATCCTACATGATACTGAAAACAGTAAGAGAGAGCTCTCCTCCGGCATACGGAGAGGCGCAGGCACAGGCAGTTATATTCTTCGTTATCATTGCAGTTATATCTATAGCTCAGGTAATGATCACTAAGAGAAAGGAGATCGAATCATAATGGGAGTAAAAGGCAAGATCAAAAGAGCAATCATAGTGGTTATACTCGCTGTATTGGCAATCGTGACCATATTCCCGATATGGTTCCTGATCGTCAATTCATTCAAGGGACAGCAGGAGATAGTAGCATCTCCAATAGCTCTCCCGAAGTCGTGGAATCTGGACTATCTGAAGAATGCAGCTGAGCAGATAAATCTCGGCAGCAGCCTGCTTCAGACAGTACTCATAACAGTTGCAGCTGTGGCACTTATCGTGTTCATATCTTCATTTGCCGCATGGGCAATTGCCAGAACAGATTCCAAAGTGGCAAATATACTCTTCATCGCGTACACAGCAGCCATGCTCATACCTTTCCAGTCAGTTATGTACCCATTGGTATCACTTATGGACAAGCTGGGACTCAAGAACACACCGGGTCTGATCCTCATGTACGGAGGCTTTGGAATCAGTATGTCGGTTCTGCTGTACAGAGGATTCATCAAGAGTATTCCGCTGTCACTTGAGGAGGCAGCCATGCTCGATGGAGCAAATATATTCCAGATATACAGATATGTGGTCATGCCGCTCTTAAAGCCGACGACCATGACAGTTGTCATCACAAATGCAGTGTGGATATGGAACGATTACCTTCTTCCATTCCTCGTAATAGGAAATAACGACAAAAAGACGCTCACGCTGAGCTTATATTATGCAAAGAGTCTGTCAGGACAGTACGGAAATCCTTGGGAGCTCATCTTCCCTGCAGTACTTCTCTGCATCATCCCTATCGTGATAATATTCATCATACTTCAGAAGAATATCATCGAGGGAATTTCAGCTGGAGCTGTGAAAGGATAAACATAAAATATGGACAGAAAATGGTGGAAAGAGGCGGTATTTTATCAGATATACCCTAGAAGTTTCTATGACAGCAACGGAGATGGCATAGGAGATCTGAAGGGAATAACCGAGAAATTGCCGTACCTCAAAGAACTTGGTGTGACCGCTGTGTGGATATGTCCATTCTTCAAGTCGCCTATGAAGGACAACGGATATGACATATCGGATTACTACGATGTGAATCCTGAGTTTGGAACCATAGAGGATGCGGATGAACTTATAAGATGTGCAAATGAAAATGGCATCAAGATCATCATGGACATGGTCATCAATCACACATCAGACCAGCACAGATGGTTCCAGGAGGCGTGCCGGGACAGACACAGCAAATACAGAAATTACTATATATTTAAGGACAACATAGATGGACTTGCAGATCTCAGATCCAACTTCGGTGGAAGCACATGGACACAGATTGAGGATGGCAGCTGGTATTTCCATTCATTTGCGAAGGAGCAGCCGGATCTCAACTGGGAATGTGAGGAGATGAGACAGGAGCTCTACGACATGATGAACTGGTGGCTCGACAAGGGAGTTGCCGGGTTCCGAATGGATGCCATCACATTTATCAAGAAAGACCTCTCATTCCCGCCTATGCCGTCAGACGGCGAGGACGGCAGATGCGATGTTGGCAAATGCTGCCTCAACAGGCCGGGAATAGATGAGTTCCTTCACGAGTTAAAGCTTAACACATATGGCAGAGGAGACTTTGTGACTGTCGCAGAGACTCCGGGAGTTCCAAGTAAGGATTTGGACAAATACATTGGAAGAGATGGACATTTCTCCATGATATTTGACTTCAGCTACACAGACATAGATATCAATCCGGGCGATCTCTGGCTGCACCAGAGAGACTGGACGATAGAGGAGTTCAAGGACAAGCTGTTCACCAATCAGAGACTCGTGAAAAAGATTGGATGGGCGGCGAATTACCTGGAAAACCACGATCAGCCTAGAAGTATAGGCAAATACTTCCCAGCCGGTGATATACCTGAATACAGGACACAGATGGCAAAGGCGCTTGGCGCGTTGTTCTTCTTCCTGAAGGGTACGCCATTTGTATATCAGGGACAGGAGCTTGGAATGATCAACACTCATTTTGACAATATAGATGAGCTCGACGATATCAATTCCAAGGGACAGTATGCGAGATGCCTTGAAGCCGGATACAGTGAGACTGAGGCGATGAAATCCGTAAATATAAGGAGCCGCGACCAGTCAAGACTTCCAATGCAGTGGAACAGCGAAAAAAACTTTGGATTTTCAGCGCATGAGCCATGGCTGGCATGCAACAATCAGTGTGACCTCCAGACGGTGGAGCTTGAGAGCGTTGATAAGGATTCTGTGCTTAACTTTTATAAGGCGATGATACAGCTCAGAAATCACTCAGAGTACACACAGACTCTCATCTACGGAGACCTGGAGGATGTGGAGACGGATAATGCAGGAATCATAGTGTACAGGCGCAAGCCGGTTCAGATTGAGTGTGCATGTGGAACTGGAGCAAATGCAGAAAGCGCAGACAGATCGGTATATGTTGTTGTCAACATGACCGGTAAGGATGTGGGCTATGCAATTCCTGAGACTGCGGATGTGCTTATGGGTAATTATGCGGATTATGATGGTACGCTCAGACCTTATGAGACTGTGGTGTACGCGGTGTAGGCCGGAGCTGGCAGAAAAAGCCTGAATATTGGTGGAGACTGATTGAAAATTACAGTTGGTCTGGTATCAGTATTCAGGCTTTTTTCATTGTCTGTATACTTTTTGGATACTTTGCTCAAATCTATAGACAAAGTGAATGGATCATTAAATGCAAGATATGTCTTAATGTTCAAAGCGTATTCACAGTTCAGAATAATCACCCAACTTAACCATCAGCAGTACCATATTTGGTCAACTTTTTTCCATATAAAATATAATACCCAGATATTAAAATAGCTGTATAAAAAGCAGTCAGACATGAGATTTAAGAGCAGAGGGTGCGCAGTGTACAGGCGTAAAGGAGGTTGTCTGCTCAGACAAATAAATGGAGAAAAGGAGATACACTTATGGGTATTATATTTCACGAAGAGACACAGATATTTCACCTTACAAATGGTGAGATAAGCTACATCATGACGGTGCTCCCGAACGGACATCTGGGAAATCTGTACTATGGTAAGGCGATAAGGGACAGAGAGGATTTCTCACATCTGTTGGAGCTCGTCCAGAGACCTATGTTCCAGTATGTATATGACGATGACAGACTGTTCTCACTTGAGTCAGTGAAGCAGGAGCTTCCTGTGTACGGAACCACAGACTACAGAGCACCGATGGTTGAGGTACTTCAGTCAAATGGCAGCAGGATATCAGATTTTGTATATGTATCACATGAGGTAAATGCGGGCAAGCCAAAGCTTGAGGCACTGCCGGCAACATACACAGAGAATGATGACGAGGCAGAGACATTGATCGTCACATTGAAGGATTCACTCACAGGCATAAAGGCGAGAATGCTTTATACAATATGGAGCGACAGACCAGTCATAGCAAAGAGCGTAGAGTATGTAAATGAAGGCACAGAGGCGGTACATCTCACCACTGCTTACAGCATGTGCCTGGATCTCCCTGATCCTGATTACCAGTGGATGCAGCTCTCGGGCGCATGGGCAAGGGAGCGCCACATAATAACAAGAGACCTCGAGCAGGGCTTACAGTCGATAGGCAGCAACCGTGGTCATTCATCCCATGAGCACAATCCGTTCATCGCATTGAAGAGAGAGACAACGGACGAGAACCAGGGAGAGGCGATTGGAATAAGCCTTGTATACAGCGGCAATTTTAAGATACAGGCAGAGGTTGACACGAGAAATACAGCCCGTATTCTGGCCGGAATAAATCCGGATACATTTGACTGGAAGCTCGATGCAGGAGAGCATTTCCAGACTCCTGAGGCAGTTATTGTGTATTCAGACCAGGGACTCAACAAGATGAGCCAGACATTCCACAAGCTGTACCAGAAGAGACTTGCGAGAGGCGAGTGGAGAGACAAGCCAAGACCAATCCTTATCAATAACTGGGAGGCGACATATTTTGATTTCACCAGAGAGAAGCTCATAGCCATCGCACAGAAGGCAAAGGAGTGCGGAGTTGAGCTGTTCGTTCTTGACGACGGCTGGTTTGGAGCCAGAACCACAGACCATGCAGGTCTTGGAGACTGGGTTGCAAATCCAGACAGACTCCCGGAGGGAATCACAGGAATTGCAGAGGATATAGAGAAGGTAGGTCTGAAGTTCGGACTGTGGTTCGAGCCTGAGATGACAAATAAAGACTCAGACCTCTACAGAGAGCACCCAGACTGGATACTTTCAGTTCCAGGAAGACATGACTCACACGGAAGATTCCAGTACGTTCTGGATTTCTCCAGAAAAGAGGTCGTTGACAGAATATATGAGATGATGGCAAAGATACTCAGCACGGCAAAGGTGTCATATGTGAAGTGGGATATGAACAGAAGTATCACCGAGTGCTATAGTGCGGCTCTTCCGGCTGACAGACAGGGCGAGGTGTTCCACAGATACATACTTGGTGTGTACGATCTGTATGAGAGACTTACGAGCACATTTCCACATGTACTCTTTGAGTCATGTGCCAGCGGCGGCGGACGTTTTGATCCGGGTATCCTCTACTATGCACCACAGGGCTGGACAAGCGATGACACGGATGCCATAGAGAGAGTCAAGATCCAGTATGGAACGTCCATGTGTTACCCGATCAGCAGCATGGGAAGCCACGTGTCGGTTGTGCCAAATCACCAGACAAGGCGAGAGGCTCCGCTGAGAACCCGTGCAAATGCTGCATACTTCGGAACATTTGGCTATGAGCTGGATCTAGGCAAGCTTACCGCTGATGAGATAGAGGAAGTCAAGGAGCAGGTCAGGTTCATGAAGGTATACCGTGAGCTGATCCAGTACGGAACATTCTACAGACTTGCAAGTCCATTTGAAGATGAGGAGTGCGGCTGGATGGTCGTGTCAGACGATAAGAAGACCGCCATAGTTGCGTGGTTCAGAACGCTCTACACACCTAACAAATGTTTCACAAGAATGAAGCTTCACGGTCTTGATCCGGATGCGTTATATAGCTGCAATGTGCTCGGAGGACAGGCACTCACAGTGAGCAAGACACCGGATGGAAAGCTGATATATGAGAAAGTGTCAGGAGACAAAGGAGAGGATTCTGCAGTCAATGTCATCGCAGGCCCTTCATGCTATGGCGATGAGCTGATGAACCTCGGACTCATCACCAGCGACACATCGGCGGGAGAGATAGTCGGAGAGGATATGCCTTGCGGAGACTATGATTCCAGACTCTATGTGCTCAAGGCAGAGTAAGCGGGTTTGCGAAAAAATTTTCCTGGATATAGTCCAAAATAATAGAAAGCGTACAAGATTTTCGAATTTTGTACGCTTTCCTGTCTTTTCGGGCAGAAAAAGAAAAAAGACAGTTAAGATGTGCCTGCGTAAATCGGAGGAGAAAACACAGTATGAATATATTTGACATAATGGGGCCTGTAATGGTTGGACCGTCGAGCTCACACACGGCAGGGGGTGAAGGTGTGAACAAGGTGACGTATCGGTGCAGACATGTCCGATACACTGAAGGAGACTGCGCGTGGAGGCCTTGCAACCACTCGCACGGCGCTTGAGGTGAAAAATAGACTAAAAATGTAGACAGAAACTATGGCATTTGTCAAATTGCATAAATAAGGTTTTTTTTAGCCTGCAAACATGATATAATTGCATAAAGAATGTTTAAAAAATGCAGTTGGGGATGATCAGATGAGCAACAGGAAGAGAATATGCGTTATAACAGCACAGGTTGAAGAGAGTACACAGAATCGCTTCATGCAGGGATTTCTGAAGCAGGCATATGATATGAATTACGATGTCTGCATATTTTCCATGTTTTTGAAGTACCAGGATTCAACAGACAGGGAGGTTGGAGATTCAAACATCTACAACCTTATTAATTTTAACCTTTTTGATGCTGTGGTATTGTGTCAGGACACCATACAGACTCCGGGAGTCGTAGAAAAGCTGGAGAAGCGCCTGCAGTCAGAATTTGCAAATGGTGTGGTAGTGGTAGTCGACAAAGAGAATAACATATTCCCAACGGTCATGATGGATCATTATACCCCTATAGTAAAACTCGTGGATCACCTTATAGAGGTTCACGGCCACAAGAACATATATTTCCTGGGCGGACTCAAAGAGCACATACACTCCAAGCAGCGACTCGCCGGTTACATAGACAGCATGAAGGCGCACAACCTGCCGGTTACGGACGACATGATATATTATGGAACATACTGGTACGACAGCGGCGACTACATGGTGGACGAGCTTGTGAAGGATATGGAGCATCTGCCGGATGCCATCGTATGTGCAAATGACTGTATGGCCATCGGAGTGTGCACCGCATTTGACAGATATGGAATAAGAGTTCCCGAGGACATAGCCGTGGTGGGCTATGACTCCATAGAAGACGGAAGAAACAGTCCTGTTCCGATCACATCTGCGGACATACCGGCGGATGACTGCGGGCACTACTGTATGAAATATATAGATGCAAAGCTCAACGGACATGACGTACCGGAATTCAAGTCCAATGTGGAGCTGTACATAGGTGGAACCTGTGGCTGTGAGGGCTGGGAACGAGAGACAGTCAGGATCAGAAGAGACAAATGGGAGACAGACCTCTCAGAGACCGGCTTCTACTCTTGCTTCAACAACATGGCGGATGACCTTGTGGCGCAGACGAGCGTGGAGTCATTCTTTGACACCGTGTCGGAATACGTGTACCAGATAAGACCATTTGAGAGCTTCCATCTGTGCCTGAACGACTACTGGAGAAATCCGGAGGTCATGACCGGTGATGAGGCACTTCGCCATGGTTACACAGATCATGTATACAGACTGATAAAGTGCGGCCCGGATGAAAAAGAAGAGAGACACATACGCTACGACGACGTATTCGAGTCTGCGAAGCTGTTGCCGGAGCTGTACGAGGACAGGGATTATCCTACAGCGTTCATATTTACACCATTGTTCTTCCAGGACAGAAGCTTTGGCTATGCAGTGGTGAACTACGGTGCAGAGCCGAGGGTGTACGAAGATGTATACAGATCCTGGATCAAGACGGTTGCCAGGGACATGGAGTCATTTGCAAGACATCAGGGACTCAATGTACTTCTAAACAAGCTTGAGGCGGATCAGATAAGAGACGGTCTCACCGGAATGTACAACTACAGAGGCTTCATAGGCAGGGCAAATGACATGATAATCCAGGCCGCTGAAGAGAAGTCTGAGATACTTGTGTTGGCGGTGGATCTGAAGAATACACGCCAGATAAACAGCAATTACGGAAGAACAGAGGGTGACAGAGTCCTAAGCTATGTTGCCCAGTCGATAAATGAGATACTTACCCCATACGAGATATCCATGAGGATGGGAAATGACGAGTTCGTCATAGCCACAGTGGCAAAGAGTGGCGATATCTCAAGGGGAGAATATATAGCCGAGGAACTCAAGAAGAAGCTTGAGGCGGCAAACAGTGGCGGAAAGGACGATTACGAGCTCGGTATATATTACGGATGTAAGAAGGCTCTGGTCAAGTCATCTGCCGAGCTGGAGACCCTCATCAACGATACGGTCAACCAGAAGAACCGCATAAAAGAACAGAACAATGCCAAGGGACGCAACAAAGCGACGATAACGAACAGGGATCTGGAGAGAGATGAGATAGTAGCTATGATACTGGACAACAACATGCTCACATATCATTTCCAGCCTATAGTAAGTGCCCGTGACGGAGGCATATTTGCATACGAGGCACTTATGAGGATACTGGTTCCTATGAGAATGTCACCCCCTGAGCTTCTGGAGAGTGCAGAGAGACTGAACAGACTGTACGATGTGGAAAAACTCACACTGTTCAACGTCGTGGAGATCGTGGCATCGAATCCTGAGATGTTCAGGGGCAAGAAGGTATTTATCAACAGCATGCCGGGGCATATGCTCAACGCACAGGACAGAAAAGAATTCCTTTCAAAGGTGAAGACGCTCCAGTGTGCAGGCATAGTCATAGAATTTACCGAGGGAGCAGAGCTGTCGGATGCGGAACTGAATGATCTCGAGGCATTCCTCAGAGGAAATGGCATGGAGATCGCCATAGACGACTACGGCGCAGGCTATTCAAATGTAAACAATCTTCTCAGGTATATGCCTGAGTATGTGAAGATAGACAGAATGCTTCTGACAGGAATCGATGCAGACCCACACAGACAGCATTTCGTCAAGGATATAATAGAATTCACCTCGACCAACGACATCAAGGCGCTGGCGGAGGGCGTTGAGACCACGAAGGAGATGAAGACCGTCATCCAGCTCGGTGCGGATCTCATTCAGGGATACTATACCGCCCATCCGAACGCGGAGGTAGTACAGCTCATATCCCCACAGGTTGTGAATGAGATAGTTCAGTACAACCAACAGGAAGAGGTGGCTGAGAACAGCAGCATATTTGTCATGGAGCATGAGAGAAATGCATCACTTCTGAAGCTCGCATCCCAGGGAATCAGGGAGATAGTTGTGGCACAGAGAGCCGGTGGCGACAACAATGTCCGCATAGTCGGCGCACAGGGCTTCAAGTCAAATATGACACTCAAGATAAAGGATGGTTTCACCGGAACCATAGTGCTGCAGAACGTAAGCTTCTCGGGCGACCGCGACAAGCCTTGTATAGACTGCGGTGAGAATACGGATCTGCACATCGTGCTTGAGGGTAAGAATTTCTGCAGGAATGGCGGAATAAAGATACCGGAGTCGTCCAGAGTGACATTTATCGGAGATGGTGATATAATGGTCCGCGTCAACGGTAACAGCTATTACGGAATAGGCAATGACATTCATTCAAAGCATGGAGTCATGAAGTTCAAGCAGGAGGGCGCCATTAATATAGAAACAAACGGTGTGAACGGAGTGGCAATAGGCGCCGGACTCGGAGGAGATATACGTATAGAGAAGGGACGATACGACCTGTATATCAACGGCGAGAACGGAGTTGCTATTGGAAGCATAAGCACCCCGGTGAATCTGAATCTCCTGCAGGCGGACATAGACATAACCTATGAGGCTGCAAATGGAGTCGCCATCGGCTCGGTGAGCCAGCACGCAGATATCGCGATAAAGAACACATCCATATCGCTCAGAGGATCGGGCAACAGATACGTGGCGGTCGGAACCCTGGACGGAGATGGATGCAGCGTAGATATAAGCAGAGCACATGTGGACATGAACCTTAAGGGCAATTCGTGCATAGCCATGGGATCTGACCATGGAATAGCAGACATACGCATGACGGACGCCAACTCAAGGCTGGCGGTTCAGGGCGAGGCGTGCTTCGCACTTGGAAGCAGAGACGGCACAGGCATGCTGTCCAGCAATAATGCAGATCTGAATGTGGTTGTCAGGAATTCACTGAACATAGATATATCCGCGGCAGAGCAGGACATACGTCTGGTGAATGGAAGATACATGTTCATTCTGAACAATGAGAATATAGAGCGCAAGGTAGTAGAGCGATATTAATTCAAAGGAGTATAAAGGAATAATGGAAAGAGAAACTATGTGTATACAGGCTGGATACCAGCCTAAGAATGGGGAGTCAAGAATGATACCGATCGTACAGAGCACAACGTTCAAGTACGACACGAGCGAGGATATGGGTAAGCTGTTTGACCTTGAGGAGAGCGGCTATTTCTACACCAGACTTGCAAATCCGACAAATGACTATGTGGCAGCCAAGATATGTGCCCTGGAGGGGGGATCGGCAGCAGTGCTCACATCGTCAGGACAGGCAGCAACATTCTTCTCGGTATTCAACATTGCCGGAGTGGGAGATCACGTTGTGGCATCATCCACCATATACGGAGGAAGCTTCAACCTTTTTGCTGTGACCATGAAGAGAATGGGTGTGGAATTCACATTTGTGGATCCTGACTGCTCGGACGAGGAACTTGAGGCAGCGTTCAGACCGAACACCAAGGCCGTGTTTGGCGAGACCATAGCCAATCCGGCACTCATAGTATTCGATATAGAGAGATTTGCAAATGCGGCACATGCACACGGAGTACCACTCATCGTGGACAACACATTTGCCACACCGATCAACTGCAGACCTATAGAGTGGGGCGCAGACATAGTTACACACTCCACCACGAAGTACATGGACGGACATGATGCAACCGTGGGTGGGGCGATCGTGGATTCAGGCAAATTCGACTGGTTGGCACACGCAGACAAGTTCCCAGGACTCACCACACCTGATGAGTCATATCACGGAGTGGTATACGCAGAGAAGTTCGGCCAGGGCGGCGCATATATCAACAAGATCGTGGCACAGCTTATGAGAGATCTCGGCCCGATACCTGCACCTATGAATTCGTACATGCTCAATCTTGGACTGGAGTCGCTTCACGTGCGTATGCCACGTCACTGTGAGAACGCACTGGCGGTTGCGAAGTTCCTCGAGGCACACGATAAGATAGCTTGGGTAAATTATCCTGGACTTGAGAGCAGCAAGTATTACGAGCGTGCTAAGAAGTATATGCCGGACGGCACATGTGGAGTTGTGTCATTTGGCGTCAAGGGAGGAAGAGCTGCTGCGGAGGCCTTCATGAAGGAACTCAAGGTTGCGATGATAGCAACACATGTGGCGGATGCACATACATGCGTTCTTCATCCTGCATCAGCTACACACAGACAGATGAATGACGAGGAGCTTCTGGCGGCAGGAGTAAGTCCTGATCTTGTGAGACTGTCGGTGGGCATTGAGAATGTAAAAGACATAATAGCAGATCTTGAAAATGCACTGGATAAGGTACAGATATGAGAATAATAAATATAACCGACCTTTCGGCACCCGAGCTTGATATATATGCGCGCATGTCAGAGAATCAACTGGCGCACATATATGAACCGGCTTCCGGGCTGTTCATAGCTGAGAGTCCAAAGGTCATAGAGAGGGCACTGGATTCGGGTTACGAGCCAGTGTCCATTCTATTGGAAGACAGGCACGTGGAAGGACAGTGCGCGGATATAATAAAGCGGTGCGGAGATATACCGATATACACAGCACCATTTGATGTCCTCACGAAGCTCACGGGATTTGCCCTGACAAGGGGGATGCTGTGCGCCATGAGGAGGGCAGAGCTGCCGTCTGTTGAGAGCGTGTGTGAACATGCAGCCAGAATAGCGGTGCTTGAGGAAGTGATGAACCCGACAAATGTGGGAGCGATATTTAGAAGTGCGGCGGCACTTGGGATGGATGCTGTACTGCTCACGCCGGGCTGCAGTGACCCGCTCTACAGGAGGGCGGCAAGGGTCAGCATGGGAACGGTGTTCCAGATACCGTGGACATATATTACATTTGACACCCTGGGTCTTGCACACAATAAAGCAGATCATGGCATATGGCCGGAGTTTGGGATGGAACAACTTCACAGTATGGGCTTCAGGACGGCATCCATGGCTCTAAGAAATGACACGATAGACATACACGACCCGGAGCTGAAGCAGATCGACAGACTTGCAGTAATACTGGGAACCGAGGGAGAAGGCCTCAAGACAGAGACCATAGATTCCAGCGACTACACAGTGAAGATACCAATGTATCACGGAGTGGACAGCCTGAATGTGGCTGCAGCCAGTGCCGTGGCATTCTGGGAGCTTGGCAGGCGCTCATAAAACGTCGAAAAACCTCCCTCAAAAAATACGCATACATATCTACAGGATATGGAAAATATGTTATAATAGTCAGGACGTGAACGGACAGGCTCACAGTCGGCAGAAGGAAAAGACTTAGGAGGATGATAGACATGTTTTATGCTATTTCAGGAATTAACGGGGATTATGAGGCATACAAGAGAGCACTCAAGAAACTCAAGTTTCAGAACCTTGACGATATAAAGGAAGAGGACATCATGAACGAGGAGGCAGTCATCAGCACTCTTGAGGGCGAGGATGTCCTGTATGTCCTTGGCAATATAATCGGAGCAGGCGGCGGATCCATGAAGATACTTCAGGATATGATGAGCAGAGATAATGTCATCGCAGTTGTCGGTGAGAACGAGTACAAGATCACACAGGCACTCAAGGCACTGAATGACCATATCCAGTCCACAGGTGAGGTGCCACCACAGATGCTGGTAGACAAGATAACATCCATGCTTGGAGAAGAGCTCTCAGGTGCGGTGGAGGAGTTCCTGCAGCTTGACGATGAAGAGCGTGAGGATGTCATAGAGTATATAGATGAGATTTCTGAGGAAGCGTTCCTCGAAGTGATGATGGCGAGAAAGAAATTTGTGCTGGTTCACGCCGGAATAAGAAACTTCGATCCGAAGAAGGAACTGGATGAGTACGACACAGAGGACTTCATCACAGAGCCAGCAGACCTGGACAAGACATATTACAAGAACAGAACACTCGTCGTTGGACATGTGCCAACCACAGAGCTCGGCGGTGAGGGCAAGATCGTTAAGAAGAACAACAACGTTGCCATCGACTGCGGGTGCGGCAAGGGCGGACAGCTTGGAATATACTGCCTGGGCAACGGCTCGGAGATGTATGTATAATAGAATAAAGAAGAGATTGACACGGCGGGATATGAAATATCATATCCCGCTTTTTTATTATGGAAGAAATTGGATTAAGAAAATAAATTGGTTTATACAAATTGTATAGTTAAGCAAAAAATCAACGAGGTTTTTTGTCGATTTTAAATTGCAAATGGAATTGAAAAATTGTGAAGAAACTGTTAAATTAGGGTGTGAGCATGTATAAAGAATTTTCCTATATAAATATTTATAGTTTTTTATAAAGAAAACAGGAGGAAAACATGGGTGTTATAGATTTTCATTCACACATACTGCCGGGTATAGACGACGGCAGCAGGAATGTCGAGACATCTATAGGCATGCTTCGGATGTGCAAAGAGCACGGCGTGGATACTATGATAGCGACGCCGCACTTTTATGCTGATTCAAATACTGTGGAGAGGTTCATTGATTCAAGACAGAAAGCATATGATAAAGTCATGGCTGAGAATATGGGCATACCGCAGATTATAATGGGGGCAGAGGTCGCGTTCTTTGCAGGAATAAGCAGAGCGGAGAAAACGGACGCACTAAAAGTAGAAGGAACTGATATCATGTTGCTGGAGATGCCGTTTGTGACATGGAGTGATTCGGTAGTGCAGGAAGTACGAGACTTAATTGAGAAGAGACATTTCCATATCATACTAGCTCATATAGAGCGATTCTTACAGATACCAGGCAACAAGCCATATGTGAGACAGATCCTTGAACTGCCAGTTACGGTGCAGGTGAATGCGGAGACACTTCTGGATTTCAGACAGAAGGGCAAAATGCTCAAGATGTTCAAGAAAGGACAGGCACACATCATAGGAAGCGACTGCCATGGTATGCATCACAGGGTGCCGAACTTGTGGCTGGGCCGCGAGGTGCTGGAGAAGAAGCTGGGACATGAATTCCTGGAGAACATGGACAGCTACGGAACAAAGCTCCTGAAAGAACATCAGATACACCCATAATCAGCAATAACAACGAAACATGTACAAGATAAACAGATAGATGGAGGACAACAACATGTCTAAGAAGACAGCGATAATCATCAGTATTGTGCTGTTCATAATACTGTGTGGTCTTATTGTGTGCGAGAAGAAGTGGCCTACAGCGGGAACAGACCTGCTTATGCTGAACGTTCTGAGATAGCACATTACATTCCGAAGAGGTGATACATATGTCATACAGGAACAGAACACTATCAGAAAAAAAGAGAATATACAAGAAGCTTGGACTTGTGATCGCAGCCATACTGGTCGTATGCATTGCACTGGCGATAGCACTCAGACCGACAAAAGGAAATGCATCACACAATGCATCGGGCACACAGGCGGTCGAAGGCATGATCGAGGTGGACGGAGTCAAATACGTTCCCAAGAAGAATATAGAAACATATCTTTTTATGGGAATCGACAACATGGGCAAGGTTCAGAAAGTCACCGATTATGAGGGGGCAGGCCGATGCGATGTGGTCATGCTGATGGTCAGAGACCTGACAGATGGAACATACAAGACGCTGAGCATAGACAGAAATACCATAGTGGAGCAGGATACACTGGATCCCGACGGAACCTACGTTGCAACGAGCCCGGCACAGCTTGCTCTGGCACATGAGAATGGTGACGGAATGGAGATAAGCTGCGAGAACGTGGTCAAGGCGGTGTCAAACTTCCTTGGCGGCCAGAAGATAGACGGATACGCAGCGGTGAATATGGGGGCCATAGGAACCATCAACAATCTGGCTGGCGGAGTCACGGTTACCATAGAGGATGATTTCTCCAAGGTGGATAAGACAATGAAGCAGGGAGAGACCATCACACTGACCGATGAGCAGGCAGTACATTTTATCCATGACAGATTCGATGTGGGAGACGAATCCAACACCCAGCGAATGAAGCGTCAGGAGGTGTACAAGGCAGGACTCAAGGAGAATTTGGCGGAAAAGTGCAGCGAGGATAACACATATCCACTGACAATATATGACGCACTGGGAGATTACATGGTGACTGACATAAGCTCACAGAAATTCTCCAAGCTGGCGCTACTTGTTCTCAAGGAAAAGGATGCCGGAACGGTGTCGATAGCTGGAACAGAGACCATAGATGATCTCGGATTTGTCGAGGTGGAGCCGGATGCGGATAGCCTTCAGCAGGCAATCGTAGAGCTGTTCTACAAGGAATATAACTAGCATCACACATTTGATGCAGGGGATATAGATACAAAAAACGGATGGAGGGAATATATGAATTCCAACAAGAAAATGGCTGCTGTGCAGGATGAGACCACACAGATAGCCGCAGTGAACACATACAAGAATACAGAGGATGATGAAAACGAGATCGATCTCCTGGACATGGGAATGGCGCTTCTTGAGAAGCTCCCATACATCATACTGTGCTTCCTGATCGGTGCGGTGCTGTTCAACGCATTTGCATACTTCCTGATCAAGCCGACATACCAGTCGACAGCCAAGCTGTACGTGGTATCAGCATCAGATGATTCCATAGTAAATCTCCAGGATCTGAACATCGGTTCATCCCTGACCAAGGATTACGAAGACCTGATACTCAGCTATCCGGTTCTCGACCAGGTCATCGAAAAGCTCGGCCTTGATACGGACTCAGAGGGGCTTGCCAAGATGATAACCCTTGAGAATCCTTCAGACACACGAGTCCTGAAGATCACGGTCACAAGCACTGACAAGCAGCAGGCATGTGACATTGCAAATACATTGGCAAACGTGTCGATAGAGTATCTACCGGATACCATGAGCACAAGCGCACCTAACATAGCCCAGGTTGCAAGGGTAGCAGACCAGAAGGTCGGACCAAGCTACCTTAAGTACACCGCCATAGGTGCATTGCTTGGAGCACTCATCTACTGCCTGATCGTCATTGTGGGATACCTGATGGATGACACGATCCACTCAGCAGACGACATGGAGAAGTATTTCGGAATAGTACCGCTCACGACAATACCTGAGAGCGACCAGTTCAGAACAGACGATTCAGATGAAGAGCCTGGAAAGAAACATAACAGGAAAGAGAGGGTCAGAGCATGAAGAAGCTTAACATAGAGTTTCAGGAACTCCCATATGCAGTGGAGGAGGCGATGAACCGTCTCAGGATCAACATAAAGTTCTGTGGTAAGAACACAAGAAAGATACTCATAACCAGCAGCATGCCAAATGAGGGCAAGAGCAGCGTGGCGATCAACCTGTGGAAGATGCTCGCCGAGGCAGGATTCCCTGCAGTGTTGGTGGATGTGGATCTTCGTAAGTCAGTCATAAAGGACAGACATCACATAAAGGATGCTGACAAGCTTCCGGATCTTGGATATTTTCTTTCGGGACAGTCCGAGATGGAGGATGTCATCTATGAAACACAGGTAGAAAATGCATACATCGTACCTTGTATGAACCTTCTGGAGAACCCATCGGCTCTTCTGGAGGATGCCAGATTTGCAGAGCTTCTTGACAAGCTGGCAGAGACATATAGGTATGTCATTATAGACTCGCCACCGCTTGGCAGCGTGGCGGATGCCGCTCAGATCGCATCACTGTGCGATGGCGCAGCTCTGGTAGTCAGAGCAGGTGAGACATCCAGAAGTCTCATCAAACAGTCATTTCAGCAGCTTGACCAGGTGGGCTGTACGCTGCTTGGAGTCATACTCAACAGAGCCCAGACAACGGGGAGAGCATACAAGAAATACTACGGCAAGTATGGCAAATACTATAGCCAGTACGGCTATGGTTATGGCACTTACGGCAAAGAGGCTGCAGCCTCCAGCGACAGCGCCCCGTCAAAATAATTCACTTTGGATATAACGCCATGTATAGTGGCGTACAGGGCGTTTTATCATATATTCAATACAATAGAACTTTTTTGGAAGGAGGAATTTATTGTGAAGAATTTAAAGAAGCTTTTGGCTATAGTTGTATGTATCGCAATGATGGTGCCAACAGTTGCATTTGCAGCTACATCATCACCAACTAAGGTAAACGTTAAGTCTGCTACAGCAAAGTCGCTTACATACAATGCAAAGAGCCAGACAACAACAATTGTTGTTAACGGTAAGACACTTACCCTGAACAAGGATTTCAAAGTCGTTTCAGGAAGCCTTAAGGCAACAAAGGCTGGTACATACACAGTTAAGATCAAGGGAATAGGTAACTATTCAGGCGATACAACAGTTAAGTACACAGTTAACGCACAGCAGAGCTACAAGGCTACTGCTGCTGCAAAGACATACAATGCTAAGAATCAGACAACCAAGGTTACAGTTAAGTATGGTAACACAGTTCTCAAGAGAGGTACTGATTACAAGATTACTGGTGTAACTAGGGCTAAGAACGCTGGCAAGTATAAGGTTACCGTAAAGGGTATCAACAACTACAAGGGTACAAAGACAATTTACTACACAATTAACAAGGCTGCTCAGAAGTCTGTTAAGGTTAAGGTAAATGCTTCTAAGAAGAAGATCACTGTATCTGGTGTTAAGGCAAAGGCAAAGGTTACTTACAAGTCAGCCAATAAGAAGGTCAAGGTTAAGAATGGCAAGATTACTGTTGGTAAGGGTGTCAAGAAGGGCACAAAGGTAAGAATCACTGTTAAGGTTGCTGCAACAAAGAACTACAAGGCATACAGCAAGTCAATTATTTACAAGGTTAAATAATTATCCTGCTATGTTAAATAGTTCCAAGCCCTAGCCGGTGGCGCAAAACGAATGTCCATGCCACAGGACGTTCCGCGCCGCCGGTGTGGGTGATAAATAACAGACCGTTTAATGCGTATCATGGTTTACAGATGAAAAGGTTCAGCCGACAATCACACGGGCTGAGTCATTTCATGTATGAATCAACAGACCGGGTCATGCGGGCACAAATATGACCCTGACGACAGAGGATGAGGAGAGAAAATTATGTATCAGAAAGGCGCAAAAGGCTGGCTGAAGCACTTTGACTTCATGCTGCTGGATCTTATAGTACTTCAATTGTCATTTCTTGTGGCATTCCAGATCAGACACGGCATGGTAAATCCGTATGCGAACAGAGACTATCTCGCGCTGGCTATCATCACGGAGCTGGCGGATATAGTAGCCATGATATTTCTGAATACATATGAGGGCGTCATCAGAAGAGGATACTTCAAGGAATTCATATCCAGCTTCAAGAACGGTTTCGTGATCGTTGCACTGCTCCTTCTGTATGTGTTTGTCCTCAAGGATACATCTATATATTCCAGAACTACCATCCTGCTCATGTGGGCCATATATGTGTATGCCACATTCGCGGTGAGGAGCCTGTGGAAGAAGCATCTTGAGAAATATGCAGAGCATGGCAAGGGCAAGAAGCTCCTGGTCATGACCACCAGACATGTAGCAGATGAAGTGGTGGCAGGCCTCAAGGAGAAGAACTACTCCGGGTTTGATATAGTAGGAGTCATGGTGATAGATGCCAATCTCATCGGTCAGGAGATCCAGGAAGTGCCGGTGGTGGCGGATTACAACAGTGCAGTTGATTATGTGAGAACCGCATGGGTGGACGAGATATACGTGGATGTGCGTGGAGCATACGGATATGCGAACACGCTGATAGACGCATTTATCGAGGGTGGCATCACAGTTCACATGTGCATATCATCCATCGTGAGGACCCACGGCGACAAGCAGCTCATCCAGAAGATAAATGGTGAGACCGTGGTCACGACCATGATGAACTACGCAACACCAAAGCAGATGTTGCTCAAGAGAACGGCAGATATAATAGGTGGTCTGGTGGGCAGCGTATTCACGCTTATCCTCACCATATTCATAGGACCTATCATATACATCAAGTCCCCGGGACCGATCTTCTTCAAGCAGGAGAGAGTGGGATTGAATGGCAAGATATTCAAGATGTACAAGTTCCGAAGCATGTACATGGACGCTGAGGAGCGCAAGAAGGAACTCATGGCGCAGAACACCATGAGCGATTCGAAGATGTTCAAGATGGACTTTGATCCGAGAGTCATAGGCAACAAGATACTGCCGGACGGCACCAAGAAGAAGGGAATAGGTCAGTATATCAGAGACTTCTCCATAGATGAGTTCCCACAGTTCTTCAATGTGCTGAAAGGGGATCTCTCACTGGTTGGAACCAGACCGCCTCTCATCTCAGAGGTGGAGCAGTATGAGATGCACCACAAGAGCAGACTTGCTACGAAACCTGGAATCACCGGAATGTGGCAGGTGAGCGGCCGAAGTGACATCACGGACTTCGAGGAGGTCGTGAGACTGGATACGGAGTATATAGAAAACTGGAGCTTTGGACTTGATATGAAGATTATACTTAAGACGATTAAGGTGGTGCTTGGAAGAGAAGGGTCTAAGTAGTATACGGATGCTTTCTATAAGTGAATTAAAAATAGAGATACTTAGATGCAGGAGGATAAATGACAATGAAAACTGATTATAAAATTGCGGTTGCTGGTACTGGGTATGTTGGACTGTCAATTGCGACATTGCTCTCTCAACATCATCAGGTAACTGCTGTTGATATTATTCCTGAGAAAGTGGATCTTATTAACAGTCATAAGTCTCCAATTCAGGATGAATATATTGAAAAATACTTGGCTGAAAAAGAATTAAAGCTGACAGCAACGCTGGATGCAAAGGTTGCATATTCTGAAGCGGACTTTGTTGTAATTGCGGCCCCTACGAACTATGACAGCCACACGCAGCATTTCGACACAAGCGCAGTCGAGGCAGTGATCAAGCTGGTCATGGAATATAACCCGAACGCCATTATGGTTATCAAATCCACGATTCCTGTGGGGTACACCGCATCCGTGCGCGAGAAGTTCAACAGCAAGAACATCATCTTCAGCCCGGAGTTTTTAAGAGAGTCCAAGGCTTTGTACGACAATCTTTACCCTTCTCGTATAATCGTTGGTACTGACCTAAATGATGAGCGTCTGGTTGAAGCTGCTCACGAGTTTGCTGGTTTACTGCAGGAAGGTGCAATCAAGGAGAACATTGACACTCTGATCATGGACTTCACCGAAGCAGAGGCCGTTAAGCTGTTCGCCAATACATATCTGGCTCTGCGCGTGGCTTACTTTAACGAACTGGATACTTATGCAGAGAGCAAGGGTTTGAACACCAAACAGATCATCGATGGTGTCTGTCTTGATCCGCGTATTGGCAGCCACTACAACAATCCGAGCTTTGGTTATGGCGGATACTGCCTGCCCAAAGACACCAAGCAGCTTCTGGCCAACTATGCAGATGTGCCGGAGAATCTGATTGAAGCAATAGTGGAATCCAACCGTACCCGTAAAGACTTCATCGCCGACCGTGTCCTGAAGCTGGCTGGATATTATGGCTACGATGCGGAGAATGAGTTTGATGAGGACAAGGAGAAAGCTGTTACCATCGGTGTTTATCGTCTGACCATGAAGTCCAATTCCGATAACTTCCGCCAGAGCTCTATTCAGGGTGTTATGAAGCGCATTAAGGCGAAGGGTGCAACCGTGGTGATTTACGAGCCGACCCTGAAGGATGGTGAGACTTTCTTTGGTAGTGTCGTGGTCAATGATTTGGCTAAGTTCAAGGAAATGAGCAACGCCATTATCGCAAACCGTTACGATAAGTGCCTGGATGATGTGAAGGATAAGGTTTATTCGAGAGATTTGTTTGGTAGAGATTAATAAGTGTGGGTTAGTAGAGAGATGGATGAAAAGAAAAAAGTAAAGATATGTTTTGCGGCTTCATCCGGTGGACATTATGAGCAGCTTATGATGCTAAAGCCACTGATGGAAAAATATGATAGTTTTGTGATTACTGAAAAGACAGACTATAGTGCAGAAGAAAAAGGTGAAAGAACATATTATGTGAAGCAAGTCAACCGCCGAGAGAAGGACTTTATCTGGCGGATGATTCAAAATGCTTGGAAATCTATCGGCATTTACAGAAAAGAGAAGCCTGATGTAGTCATCTGCACGGGAGTTCTTGCTATGATACCGATTTGTTTGATTTCTAAACTTATGGGTAAAAAACTGATTTACATAGAGTCTTTTGCAAAGGTTACGTCTCCAACAGAAACAGGGAAATTGCTCTATAAATTTGCAGATCAGTTTTATGTTCAGTGGAAGCCAATGTTGAAAGTCTATCCTAAAGCCATATATTTAGGAGGAATCTATTAAATGGGAAATAAGATTTTTATAACACTCGGATCACAGAAATTTCAGTTTAATAGACTACTGAAGGCTGTGGATGAATTATGTGAAAAAGAAATTGTTGATGCAGCAGGTGTGTTTGCACAGATTGGTTACAGTGATTATTTACCTAGAAAATATAGCTACAAAAAGTTTTTGGACAGGGATGAGTTTAGCAAAGAAATGGGAAAAGCGGACATTGTCATAACACATGGAGGCACTGGAGCTATTATCGGAGCCGTAAAAAAGGGTAAAAAGGTAATTGCAGTTCCTAGACTTGTAAAATATGGTGAGCATGTTGATGACCATCAGCTTCAGTTAATTAAGCAGTTTGATGAGTTGAATTTGATTTGCCCTTGTCGGGATACCAACAAATTGAGCGATGCGTTAGATACAGTGCAGAAAGCAAGTTATAATGGTTATGAATCAAATACGAGTAATATTATAAGTAGCATTGAAGAGTATATAAAAGGAATTTGAATATGAACAGAGATAAAATTATGACCCTATTAAAAAAAAGTTTAAGGTTTCTACCAGATAAAAGCTATGTTAAGCTTTATTATCGGTTAAGAGTTGGAAGAAAACTAGATGCAGATAATCCAACAACGTTAAATGAAAAACTCCAGTGGCTGAAATTTAACTATAGGTTCCCATTACAATCAATAGTGTCTGATAAGCTACTGGTAAGGGATTATGTGAAAGAAAAAATAGGGGAGAAATATCTGATTCCGTTGCTAGGCAGTTGGGAGAAATACGATGACATTAATTTCTCCTTGCTTCCAAAACAGTTTGTTTTGAAGTGTAATCATGATTCTGGTGGTCTGGTGGTTTGCACAAACAAAGACAAATTGGATAATAGCGAGGCAAGGAGCAAGATTGAGAAATCACTGAAAAGTAATTTTTTTTATATCGGTCGTGAGTACCAATATCGAAACATTAAGCCCATGATTCTTTGTGAAGAATTTATTTCTGATAACGGCAAAGTTCCGATGGACTATAAAATCTATTGCTTTAATGGGGTGCCAGATGTCATCTTAGTATGCAGAGATAGATTTAGCAAAAATACTCATAGAGCATCATATCTGTTTTTTGATCAGGATTGGAAATTTCAACCTCTAGATAAAGGGGATGAAAATCTACAAGATATAGACATACCAAAACCTAAAAATCTAGATATTATGCTTGAAATTGCCAAAAAGTTGTCAAAAGACTTCTTATTTGCAAGAATAGATTTGTACAACATAGAAGGAAAAATTTATTTTGGGGAGATTACTTTATCACCTAATTCAGGATTTGATCCAGATATAAAGTATGAAACCGACTTGATGTTTGGCGAAAAACTAAAAATTCCATATTGGGATTTTATAAATAGAAATATTTAACTATGAAAAAGATTAATAATCCTTTGGTGTTAGAAATCGTATTGGATCTTGGCCAAAAATTATTTTCACCTTTTAAGAGAGAAAAATATGTCAAAATTATTTATATTGTCAAAAAATAAAATAAAATTGTGCATTAGTAAATATATGGATATTGTTTATTTTCAGAGATGGAAAAAAGCAACACAGTATCCCTGTACTTTATTGAATACGCAAAAAAGAAATGAAAAAATAATTGTGAGTTTAACATCGTTTCCAGGAAGAATTCATTTAGTACATAAAACGATACAAACAATTTTGCTACAATCGGTAAAACCGGATTTGATTGAATTATGGTTAGCCAAAGAACAATTTCCAAATTTAGAAAAGGATTTACCAAGTGAGCTAATAGAGTTGACTCAATTTGGATTAAATATTTGCTGGTGTAATGATTATCGGTCATTTAAAAAACTTGTTCCTTCATTGCTGAAACATCCAGATGCTATAATTGTTACAGCAGATGACGATGTTTATTATGCTCCAAATTGGTTAGAACGATTATATAGTTCCTATTCAGACGATAAAAATTGTATTTACTGTCATAAAGCGACAAAATTTAGTTATGAAAATGGAAAATTCAATGCGATAGGTGGAGGAAAAAAATATCATCATGGAGCGTCTTTTTTGAATAAATTAGTTGGTGTAGGTGGTGTGCTGTATCCTATCAATTCATTGGATAATGAAGTTGGAAACTCAGAATTATTTAGTAGACTGGCACCTACTAATGATGATATTTGGTTCTGGTTTATGGCAATTAAAGCAGGCACAAGAATAAAAATTGTAAAAGGAAATCATCCAAAACCAGTGGATGTTTATGGAAGTCAGTCTACTATTAAATTAACAGATATTAATGACAATGGTAATATGTTATTCTGGTCTCAGTTCAATAATCTTATAGATTATTATCCTGAAATACGAAACACATTAATTTCGGAAATGAAACAGAAACATATAAGAGGTTAATTATAATGAAAAAAATTGGATTATGTGTATGCCAAGAAACAAGAAATTATGGAAGTCAACTTCAAGTATTGGCAACTGAAGTTGCGGTAGAAAAACTAGGATACGAATATGAAATAATACGATATAAGAAAAAATATGATTTGAGATTTATAATAAAAAGTTTGCCAAGACTATTTGATCCATTATTAATGAAAGGGAAAATCTCTGCTTACATCTTAAATAAAAAAATAAAAAAATATCCGGAATTATATGAAAAATGTAAGGAAAGAAATAAAATATTCGATAGATTTGCAGAGAGATACTTTACAAAACTTTCACCAATATTTTATGGATATGATGCGCTAAAAGACGCTGCAAAAGATTATGAGACTTTCCTTGTAGGAAGTGATCAATTATGGTTACCAAGTGGTCTGGCAACAGGATTTTATAATTTACAATTTGTTCCAGAAGATAAACGTAAAATTGCTTATGCAACTAGTTTTGGAGTTAGTAAAATTCCAATGTATCAGAGAAAAAAAACTGCAAAATTTTTAAAAAGATTTCATTATTTAAGCTCGCGTGAAAAGAGTGGAACTAATATTATCAAACAGTTAACAGAAAGAGATGTACCTGTAGTAGTAGACCCTACATTATTATTGACACCTGAAGATTGGAGAGAAATAATTCCGTTCCGTAGAATTGTTGAGGAAAAGTATATTTTTTGCTATTTTTTGGGAAATAATTATGAACATCGCAAAGCGGCAAAAGAACTTCAACGAATGACTAATTTGAAAATTGTAACATTACCACTTTTAGATAATTTTGTTCAAGAAGATTTGAAATTTGCCGATATTTGTTTGTTTGATGCTGCTTCGGATGATTTTGTAAACTTAATACGCGGTGCAGAATATGTGCTAACGGATTCTTTCCATGGCTCGGTGTTCTCAATTCTCAATGAAAAATTATTTTGTACATTTGATAGATTTAATGATGGTACAGGATCACGTAATTCAAGAATAGATAGTTTGTGTCAACAACTAAATCTAGAATCACGTAGATATGATGGCGATATATTTAGAGTTAAAACTCAAATTGATTATGATAAGGTTAATCAATTGAGAGAGGAACGAAGACAAGAATCTTTACAATATTTAAAAACTGCATTACAAGGAGAAATCACAATTGAGTAAATATTCTGATAAATCTTTAAAAGTGAGTAAAAAATATTTGTTACATGCAAAGTTTGAGGTAGCAGAAAGAATTTGGTTCTATTTAATACCAACAGCACAGGGGAGAGTGAAGTGGTTACGAAAACACAAAAAGTTAGCAATGCTTGGAGATCATGTTCATTGGCAACCACGAAAGTATCCTACGGATGGAAATATGTTAAAAATTCATGATAATGTGGCTATTGCATCTAATGTTGAATTTACGATGCATGATATTATCCATTGGATTTTTGACGGTATTGAAGGGCATAGGTGCTTTCAAGAATTTGCTGACTGTATTGAAATATATGAAAATGTATTTATTGGTGCTGGAACGCGAATATTACCGGGAGTAAGTATTGGACCTAACGCTATTGTTGCAGCGGGGGCTATCGTAAATAAAGATGTTCTACCAGGAACTGTAGTTGGGGGGGTTCCGGCAGAAGTTATTGGTTCATTTGAGGAATTAAAGAAAAATAGAAAAATATATAGCGATAAGATTCAGTCTGTTAAGGCAGATAATATAAACGTGGATGATTATTTATGGAATGAATTTTCTAAGAACCACAAAATTGAGGCAGGAAAAAACTATGAGGGACATTAAATCATCTTTTGTAATACCACGACTATCATTTGCAGAGAATATTACGCTCGTACTTTCGATACTGCTATTGTTTATGCAACCACTAAAAAATGCTATTCCTGTTTTTTCATATATTGATGAATTTACAGTTTTATTTTCATTTGCTGTATTTGTTCTTAACAGAGTTAAGAGGCATTCTATAAGTATTATTGAAGGAAAAATAATCGTTGCTTTTTTTCTGTTTATTATAGTCGGGACTTTTGGTAATGCTGTATCAAAGTTAGATAGAAGTTCAGCGGCAATTCTTACAGATATTTTAAGTTACGGAAAATTCTTTATGATGATTCTTGGGGGCTTAGCATTATTCGATTCCTTAAAGAATGTTAAGTGGATATTTTCAATTGTTGTCAAATTAGTCAGAAGCTTAGTTGTGTTGGGTTTAGTACTTGCAATTTTGAATCAAATTATGGATCTCGGTATGAGAGATGATATAAGGTATGGTATGTATTGCTTTTCATACATCTATGATACTGCTGCTATTTTTAGTTGGTATTGCTACATGTTTATCCTTATCCTTTCTATTGATCTTTTAAATGGAATAAATAGGGAAAAAATCACATATGTGATATTAAACATGTGCCTCTGGTTATTTACCGGACGTAGTAGAGGATTCGCTTTTTGTGCTATTTATATTATGCTTGTCTTATTATTACGTATGTATGAAATAAAGAAAAAACAGTTAAAAATTAAAATTGGTTATTTTGTTATGTTGGGCTTGCTTGGTATTATAGTCGCATGGAATCAGTTGATTTTTTATTTTACCACAACAACAGAAGCGAGAAGTATATTATTGTATGTCGGTATAAATTTATTTAAAAAGTATTTTCCACTGGGTGCGGGACTTGCAACTTTCGGTACAGCGGCTGCACAAAAATATTATTCACCAATATATGGAATATATGGATTAAGTAATAGATATGGTTTCACATTTGATAATCCGCTGTATTTAACTGATAATTTTTGGCCTGCTGTTATTGGGGAAACAGGTTTAATTGGTTTAATTATTTTTTTTGTTGCTTTGTATTTTGCTTTTAAGTATCTATATGATAAGTGTAATCAAAATAATATGGCTAGGATGATTATTATTTTTTTTATTGCAACAATTCTTTCGTCAAGTATTGCGACATCTATATTTGCACAAAATGCAACAGTTGCAGATGTATTTTATATATGTATGATACCAGCTATTTTGCGAGAGGGAAAAAATATTTATGGATAACAAACCGAGTATTAGAAAAAATTACATGTACAGTATGGCATATCAAGTACTTATTATGATATTGCCATTAATTACGGCACCATATCTTTCGCGTGTAGTTGGCGCTGAGGGAACGGGTATATATTCTTATACATATTCTATAGCACAATATTTTGTCTATTTTGCTATGTTAGGTATTTCTAATTATGGAAATAGGAGTATTGCGAAAGTAAGAGATAACATAGCGCAAAGAAATTATACCTTTTCTAGTATCTATCAGCTCCAGATTTTAACTTCATTAATAGCGTTTGTAGCGTATTTGTTATATTGTTTTATTTTGGTTCATGAAAATAGAAATATTTCGTTGTTACAAGGCTTTTTTGTATTGTCTGCAGTTTTTGATATAAGTTGGTTGTTTTGGGGAATGGAAAATTTTAAAGTGACTGTTACAAGACAGATGCTTGTAAAAATATGTTCCGCGATTTGTATTTTTCTGTTTATTAAGAGTCCATTAGACTTGTGGAAGTACACGACTATATTAAGCTTTGGAGTGCTAATTAGCCAAATATATTTATTTGCAAATATTAAATCGTATGTTACTTTCTCGCCTGTATCAATAAAAGAATATTTATCTAATTTTAAAGCAGTTTTGATTTTATTTATTCCAATTATTGCAACAAGTATTTATCGTGTGATGGATAAGGTGATGATTGGTGCTTTAAGTAATATGACTGAGGTAGGGTATTATGAAAATGCTGATAAGTTAATTACGACATGTTTAGGCGTGGTAGGATCATTGGGCGCAGTTATGTTGCCTAAAATGTCAAATTTAGTTGCAAATGGTGAAATAAAAAAGCAGAAAGAGTATTTGCTGAAATCAATTGAAATTACTATGTTTGTTGCTTTTGCTATATCTTTCGGTATTTACTCCATAGCAGATATATTTATTCCCTTTTTTTATGGTAATGAGTTTTCTTCTAGTATTACTATTACGAAACTCTTGGCTATTAGTGTACCATTTATTTCTTGGGCAAATGTTGTTCGTATGCAATATTTGATTCCAAATGAAAAAGATAAAATTTATGTCAGCTCTATTGTGATTGGAGCAGTTTCAAATGTCATAATTAATTTTTTATTAATTCCTAGATATCATGCGAACGGAGCGGCTATTGGCACATTATGTGCAGAAGCAATAGTGATGTTGATACAAACAATTGCTTCGTATAAGCAACTTGAAATAACAAAGTTTATTAGTAAAAGTGTCCCTTTTTTAATTAATGGAATGTTTATGCTTTTGCTTATAAGGTTTGTGTCGAGCGTAATTGATGATAATACTGTTTATGCAATGTTATTAGAAATAGCAATAGGTGCCGTTTGGTATTTAGGTTTTAGCATTTTCTATTTTTACCGTACCAAAAACGAAATATTTTTATCGTTTATTTCAAGATTAAAAAAATAAATAGTAAAAA
Source organism: Coprococcus sp. AF38-1 (assembly GCF_003603945.1). Lineage (NCBI taxonomy): Bacteria > Bacillati > Bacillota > Clostridia > Lachnospirales > Lachnospiraceae > Coprococcus > Coprococcus sp. AF38-1. The sequence continues at coordinate 371,676 of NZ_QVGO01000002.1, read as the reverse complement.
GGATAAATAAAGAATGAATGTTATTTCATACGCTGTTCAAAGTAAGCAAAAAAAAATCAGATTGCGCAGTACATCTGGGGGGACGTTCTCAGAAATTGCTAGGTCTTTTATTATGACAGGTGGAGTTGTATGCGCAGCCGGGTATGATGAACAAGGGAAGGTTGTTCATAAATTAGTAACTTCTGTGGCGGAGATTGATGAATTGTGTGAGTCAAAATATGTACAAAGTAGACTGAATAATTGTTTTGCAGAAGTTGAAAGTTATTTATCTTCATCAAAGAAAGTTTTATTTGTTGGGACACCATGTCAGGTTGCAGGTATTAAGGCGTATTTACACAACAAAGATGAAAAATTATATACGATAGATCTTGTTTGCTATGGAGTCCCTTCTCCTGCAATTTATACGGCATGGCGTTTAGAAATAGAGCGTGTATACAGAAAGAAAATTGCTTACATACATTTCAGAGATAAGTCATTTGGATATGCGGCTCCCAATGTGAAAATTATATTTAAAGATGGTTCATCAGATGAGCAAACATTTTTAATTAAATCATATATGAAAACATTTATGTCGGAATTAAATGTGAGATCGTCATGTTCTGAGTGCGCATTTAAAGGAATAGATAGATGTTCAGATCTTACATTTGGAGATTGTTGGCATATTGGTGTGTTTCAAAAAGCAATGGATGACAATTTGGGTACAACGGGTGTTTATGTTCATTCACCTAAAGGTAATATGTTACTTGATATGATAAAAGATCGAGTTAACATACTCCAGATTGATACACAACAAGAAATAAAATTGGATGGCAGAAAAATTAACGAATCTGTGCAGAAAAATCCAAATAGAGATGCTTTCTTTAAAGATGCTAGTACATTATCATATGATGTTTTAGTGAAAAAATGGGTTCCAGACAGTAATAAAGAAATGCTGGTTACTATAATAAAAAGATACGCAAAAAATCTTCCTTTCTTCAAAAAATTGATAAAAAAAGTTAGAAGTTAGGTCTATTGCGTACTTGTGTTGATTGAGTATGTTGCTAAGAAATACGTCGACATTGGGTTGTAGAATGATGAGAAATCATTTTTGAGAAAGATTAGGAGAAAATAAAAATAGTTGGTGGTAAAAGGTGGAAAGAGAAATACCAGTATTATATAAAAGAAAAGAAGAATGCTGTGGATGTACAGCGTGTTATGCTATCTGTTCGAAAGAGGCCATTTCTATGGTAGAGGACGAGGAAGGATTTGATTATCCGCAGATTGATGAATGTAAATGTGTTCGATGCTACCAGTGCATCAAGGTGTGTCCAATCAAAGTAGCACGTATGTGCTAGTTGCAATGCCAATAGGCTAAGTTTGCTTTAAGAGTAACCAGGTGCAAGTGACAGGACATCATGAATTCTAAGATGAATGTGTTACCCAAGGTGTCAGGTGCACATGAACTGACGGGAGAAAAGACTAGGCTCTGGGATGTCATTGGAATGAAAGAAAAAGCAAGATATATCAAATATTTAGTATGTGAACTTCCATAATCACTAGAGGTGTCAGGTGCAGATGAACGGGAAATGAACAGAAATGAATATTTTGCGAATATTTCCAGAGCGTTAAGGTGATATTGCGAAAAGTAGGTATGGGGTTATTGCTAGAGGAGCTGGGTATAGATGCAAAAGAAAAGAATGAAGAAATCAAGAGGGAAAAATTCAAAGGCAAAAATAATAATCATAGTGGCATTAGTGGGAATAATAATGGTAGTAATGTTACCATTTATAATCAATTATATTTATGTCCAAAATGTTAAATCGGATTTTTGGAATGTGGATTATAATATAGGTGATATCCTATTATATTATGGAGGGCTTTTTACATTTGCAGGAACCTCGATATTAGGAATAATGACTTATTTTCAAAATGAAAAGTTGCAAGATAAGTCAGAAGAGGTAAATAGATTACAAATGGAGTTACAAAAAAGAAGTATGGTGCTTGCTGAAAAGCAATATAACCAAAATATCCAAAATTCTAATGTGTTTCCGAAATTTGAAATTAAATTGTCTTCATATTCAGGAAATTATGGTGATATAAGTATTTCAGTAAGAAATGTTACAACTATGATAGTATCTGGACTTAGAGCTATTGAATTTAGAGCGGATTGTAACGAGGCAATAATATTATCTACGAAAGAAATTTTGTTTGAGAAAAACTCGTTAGAACCAGGAAAAGATACTATAGTAAAAATGAAAAATAAAGAAATTATAAAGGAAGTCAGCAATCAGGGATGGATTAGAAACGTGGAATATTATGATGATGTAAAATTGATATTTGAGTTCTCTTGTGAAGATGAGAAATGTGTTACACATTATTATAGAGCGTCGGTAGTTGTATCCTCTACGAAAGAATTCGTGAAAGATACTTGGGTTGTAAAGAAGATAGGATAAACGCAAATCTGAGGCAATGCCATTAAGTTAACTGTTCGCTAAGTGTTCGATGTATCAGGAAGAACCACAACCAGTGTTGTGATACTATTCATAATCTTGCGATGCTTACTCTAATTTCTGTAACACATAGCAATTTATTATTAGATACAGCAATGTTTTAATTTTGTACAGATGAATGTTACATCATAGGATGGTGAAGAGGCGGACGGCACAGCCGTTGATACGGCGTCGTTGGAGACGGAGATTTCGACGGATCTACTTAAGGCAGAGTTCCTTATTCTTATATTTATAGGAGAGCGTTAAGGAAAGGATTGAGTATTGTGTGTATGAGAGGGAGTTGTTTGGGATTTGTAGATAGGATGTATACATGGATTTGATGATGTGATTGCCAGCCCATGAGGGCTGGCAATTGTTGGTTATGAGTGGAAAAACTGCATTGGAAACCTATAATAATATACGATAATGACAAAAACCAAAATGAATTACAATAAATACCATGGTATGGTATAATATTAGAAAAGACCATGGTTGTTGCGTGAGGGTGGATCTTGTAAAGTTATGTGACGATAAATTTGCTGGCTCAGGTACAACAGAAATAAGGGCAGTGTATTTGAAATAAATACTATTAGAACGGTGACCGTGTATAACAGTGTTGGAAGTAGTGGCAGAAGATTAGAGGAAAGGTGGATCAACAGTAAAGCTACTGTTGGTTTAAAAGGGGTAGATAATGGAAAAAGATGAAAAAATTAAAAAAATGATGACTTTACCTTGGCAAGCCCTGTTTGATATTGCGTTATTTCATGGTGTGGATGAAGACTCGGTTAAGGGAAAAGAAAAAATGAAATAATTGAAAAAGTTCTATTATGCGGAATTCAAGATGAGGAAATTGAACGTCTTGTTGATGATTATGTATATGGAAATCGTGTAACATTTACGTTATGGGGATTTGATCGCCCGTTGACAGATGAAAACATGAGTTATCTACTGGCGTTAGAAGGAAAAGAAGAGCCGTGGATTGATTCCAATAAATTTAGACATTTACGATATGTTGCTGTTAAAGATATAGATGATCGACTGGAACTGTTATATACATATGGAAAGTTGTATAACTATGTAAGTGAAGAAGGAAAAGCAGAGCAGATTTGGGAGCTTCATAGAGGCTGTTTGTGGATTGGTAAAGAGAGAAATTATGTTGCTAGTATTAGCAAGCATGAAAAGATGATGCAATGTGTAATAAAACTAATTGCTGAAAAGTTAGGAAATAATTTAACCCAGATAAAACCGCCAAAGCGCGCAATTGATAGGTGTACAAATGCACAGGCTATGAGTAGAATCGTGCTCCAAGGATTGTCGGGTGAGAAGACTGCTATATCTAATCCTGCAGGTTTTACAGAACAACAAGAAGACGAAATGCAGCGTATTAGAGGTAATCGTTTTGACACATCAGGTAGCTATATTGCATCTATTAATGATAATACTACAGCTACAGTGAAGTACAATATGAATAAAGGAAATTTGGGAATATATAAACATCTTCCATCCTCTGTCTTATTTGCATGGTCGAAGGAGGCAATTGAAATAATCCTTGAAGAAATCAATAGCCTTAAGGGAAATCCTGCAGAAGAAATATTTAAGGAAATGGGAGTTGAAATCAAATGGAATGGTGTATCAACATCAAAAGTTGGAGCGTATAATTGGATATTGACTCAGGTTATATCTTCGCTTGATGTGGAGACGGAATATCGTATTCCTATTTCTCCTACAATACATTCACTTCTTAATGATGAAAAAATTTTCATGGAAATCCCTCAGGTATTCTGTAATGAATGTGGGACATACGAGGTGCCGTATTGTGCAAACTGTGGAAGCCAACTTACGTTTAACCGAAAAGGTCAACTTGAATGTAGTTGTAATGCTCCTATTTCCATTATGTGTGGAGAAGGGCATCGAGCAACAGAGCTGAAATCCTGGTACATTCCGAAGCCCTCTTTGCTAAAACAAATTAATAATAATATTGCCAAAATCTACAATAATAAATCGCTTAGTTATCAAATGTGTGTCATGGATGATGAGCTTTGTATTATTCATAATAATACGGAATTAGATTCAAAAGTTGAAATTTTATTTGAGGATGTTGATTATTTTAAGCAAAGATTAGATGTGCCAGATAATGTTAAAACTTATGCGGTTAGGATGAAAGAGAAGTGTGCAGGTAAAAAATGTTCATTCTGTGAAATTCGGAAATGCCTTTCAAAGCCCAATTTAGTATGTCTTCCAAAGGTGTTTTACGGTGCTTTGCCAGGATTCCGCCCACAACCACATAAGGGTGGAGAATTTGGAGATGTTTCAGCACAAATATCGGTTTTAAATAATTATTATCAAATGATAGGAATTATAAAGAAGAATACTGAGAATAAAGCTAGTACAAAATCAAAAACATGTTCAGAATTTGATTTGATAGATAAGCCATTGTTGTCAACGTCAAGAGAGGGGCAAGAAATCATTAGACAATTTGTCGAACAGGGGATGATAGACTCACGGGTGGATGTAATTGCGGTAGTTGCGCCGCAGTATTTTGACAATAGTTTAAAAGGAACTTTGTTGTTTTTAGCTCGGCTGATGAATAAAAAAGTCATGTTTGTTGGTTTGGATGAGATATGCAGGGTTATAACAATTTATAATAATTTAAATTCCCCAAAAAGTCATCAAATTACCGAGGCGTCAGGTGGAGATGAATGAGATATAATACAAATATTAAAAAAAGTATCCTTTGCTGATCTTTATGTTATACTTAAACCAAACGTAATCCAAACACAAGTTGTTTTGCATAAAGAGGTATAACATATGAAGATTCTTATCACCGGCGGAGCTGGTTTTATTGGTAGTAATTTTATATTTTATATGATGGACAGATATCCTGAGTATGAGTTTGTGTGCGTGGACAAACTCACATATGCGGGAAGTCTGGATACGATTAGACCTGTCTTGGACAGGTCTAATTTTGTTTTTTATAAGGCGGATATATGCGATAGAGGTGAGATGTATCGTATATTTGAGGCGGAGAGGCCGGATGTGGTCGTGAATTTTGCAGCAGAGTCGCATGTGGACAGATCTATAGATAGCCCGGAGGTGTTCCTTGATTCTAATATCAAGGGTGTATCCGTGTTGATGGATGCGTGTATGCGATATGATGTCGGCAGATTTCATCAGATCAGTACGGATGAAGTGTATGGAGATCTGCCTCTTGACAGGTTGGATCTGTTATTCACTGAAGAATCGCCTATTTGTCCGAGCTCGCCGTACAGCAGCTCGAAGGCGGCTGCAGATCTTTTGGTTATGGCTTATCATAGAACGTATGGCTTACCGGTTACCATCAGCAGGTGTTCAAATAATTATGGACCATACCAGTACCCTGAGAAACTTATCCCTTTGATGGTGACAAATGCATTGGCAGACAGACCGCTGCCTGTTTATGGACAGGGGATAAATGTCAGGGATTGGATACATGTGGATGACCATTGCCGTGCCATAGATGCGATATTGACTCAGGGAAAAGTTGGTGAGATATACAATGTGGGCGGTCATTGTGAACGGACAAATATTGATATTGTCAGGATGATTTGCAGGGAATTGGGTAAGCCCGAGTCACTCATAACATTTGTCACCGATAGGAAAGGCCATGATATGCGGTACGCTATTGATTCAACTAAGATTGAACAGACTCTTGGCTGGCGGCCGGAAGTGAATTTTGATGATGGAATACGGCAAACTATCAGGTGGTACGCAGATAGGTTGAGGGGGATGTTGGATACGGGAGTGTGAAGGAATGGGTAAATATGTATATTTGTTTGAATTGGATTCTGTGCGCAAAACAGATGAGTACAAAGAGGTTTGTTTGATAACGGTGGTGTGACCAGAGACATTTGCAAGATGGTCGATAAGAATAATCTGACAGAGGTGGAGACCAAGAAAAAAAGGATATTGTTAAGAATGTGGATGTTGGAGGAAGAATTTGCGGATAGGAAGTTTACTTACTGTAGAGAGTTTACTTTAACACAAATAAGTGATATACTATGCGAACAATTACATTTTGAAACTAAAATAATACCTACATAAATATAAATGATATATGTAGATCAAAAAGATAACTGAAAAAACAAAAACTTACATGATGACAAAATATGGAAGGTAAGGAGATATGGGCAAAAGAGAACTTATTGATGCAATGATGGGATGTACAGACGATAGTGACTTTGACCAGATTAAGGCTGCTATCGGTACTGATTATGTCTGGACGAAGCCAGAAACCGATGAACTTGTGGAGATTGCATTTGAAGCTATGGAGCATGGGAGGTTTGATTATTTAAAACATCTCAGAATAAGACAGTTTTATCGGGAACTGTTGTGGGCGTATGCAGGATATGCGTTTGATGAAAACATGAAGAGGCTGGCTAAGGAAATTCTCCCTATTCGATCCTTGGATATATGGTCTTTTTGGAATCAAGAATATGAAATTAATAGAGGCTATTATAATAATAGAATCGCTACCTGGAACTCCGAGGATATGGATATTGAATTCTCAGCATATGATGGCTTATATCATGTAAACAGTGTGACCACTTCTTTGGCATTTATTCGTGATGGGGCTTTGTTCTCCAGAAAATATGGGGTGGAGAATTATCCTGAAATGCAGACTCCGCAGAGAACAGATGATAAAGATAAGATTTACGGTATTTTTAATGATATTTTTATGGATATGAATGACAGTAGACAGATAACGAAACGAATGAGCCCTTACGGTCCTGTATCGTTTGTGTTGGATGCAGAGAATATTTTGCTTAATGACAATTATTGCAAAAGAATAACTAAGACCAATCCAATACATTGGAATGAAGATATGTCCTATAAAGATAGATATTTTACCACTTATAATGAGTTATTTGATTATAAAAGATTTTGCATCGGAAACGAAATAAACAATTACCCATTTAGATCCAGGCTTGACAAGCACATTACCCTATGGGATCAGGATCGAGTGGAACTTACGCCAGAGAGCTTAAAGTGGATTTTGGTTGAAAGAAATAATGATTATACGATTTCTGTACAGGTGAGAGATGCAATCAAGTCCAGTCTCGAAGCGGTGGGACTTGCTAATATTCCGGTAGTTATACGTCCGGATGTCCTTAGACATAATGATATAGGGTTGGCCACCTCTGAAGACGAATTGTGGAGTGTTTACTGAAGGCAGGCTATATTTGATGAGAAATGAAATATAAATAAGCATCGTCAGTTTTGGCGGTGCTTATTTTGAATTTTGTTGTGTGTGGAGTTATAGTGATTTTGTGGTTGCCAGTCCATAAGGACTGGCAATTAGTAGTTATGGGGGGATAAAAGTATGAGTTGTGTTTAGCTATACAATATGGATATGAAAAAGGCTATGTGATATAATATTGACTATCAAAGTATGTGTTAAGATAAATGATAAAGTGCAATTTGTAGACAAATATTCATTCATTGTAAAAAAGAAAAATGGAGGGGAATAAAGATGAAAAATGAAAACTGGAAAAATAAGAAAAGGAAGAAGTTGTAAAACAGATCACTAATTGCTTTAGATCGTTTTTTCGCTCCAGTGAAAGAAAAATTTTAAGAGAAATAAAAAATACATATGACGAAGAGACTAGCATAACTTTACTTTCAAGGTTACTTGTTAATCTGTTTGTTACTCGAATAATAAGATGTTCAATATATAATATGAACAAGTTTATTGTCGATAATAATTTAAATGAGAAGAAATTTTCTTATTTCTTATTGAATAATCCACAACCAGATGTGGAGCGGATTATCTCATATGATTATGTAGGGGATGAAACACTCTTTAAAAATGCAATGAAAGAGTTTGAAAACAGTATTTCAACTAGAGTATTGTCTTCTTATGATATTCAAAAATCTGATGCACGCGGACAGTATATTATTAGAAAGATATTCGCAGCATTATATAAAACTCCATCTCAATTGCCAGATCATTGTATTATAGAGCTTTATTTGAATACTAAAAAACTGGAATCTAACGATATTCAGGAGATAATTAGAAATAATGGAATTGGAGAATTAAGATCGAGATTTTATAATTTAGTTAAGGGCGACAAGTTAAATATAGAGGATAAATTTACATTAATGAGAACTATATGTAATCAGATTGCAGGTATGACAGACTCATATTCTGCAAAGATATATAATAGTTTATATAATTAAATAGTTAAGACAGTTGCGGGCTAATAGCTTACATGGATGAATTAGTAAAATAAATAGGAGGTGATGGCGTGGAGGAAAGAAATGATTTAAAATCTATAATAGCAGGATTAGTAATTATTATTGGAGGCGTAGTAGCAATTCTTATTGATTTATTTTGGTTAAAAACTGACCGTAGTATTTGGATTAGTATTGGGTGTTCGTTACTTGCATCTGGTATTGTTATTTTAGCTCAAGTATTATTAATAGAAGATAGGAAAGAAAATCCTTTGGAAAAATGGGGATTGGAGAAAATATATGAAACCAGAGCTGAAAAAAATCAAGAATCCGATCCGGAATTGGATAAAGCGAAAGTGCAAATTGATGCGGTAGCTTTTGTATTGAAAGCTTTTCGTTCAAGGAGTACAAAAAAAGTAGAGAAGGTTTTAAAAAGAGGAGTAAATATCAGAATACTGACAATGAATCCAGATGAAAACAATTTATTTTTGAAGCAACGAGAGGTAGAAGAGCAGGAGACAAATGGCCAAATTTTAAATAGTATAATTCAATTGGTTAGATGGGCTAATCAATTGAATTCGCGTAATTATGCTGGCAAAGTACTTGTTAAAGGTTACAAATGTATGACTTTGGATTTTTATTGGCGCGTAGATGATGAGATTTACATTGGACCATACTGGTATCATTATGGAAGTCAACAAACAATCACGTATAAATTTAAAAAAGGCAAGAAAGGCTTTGATATTTACAGCGAGTATTTTGAGGATTTATGGGGAGATGTGGAAAATACAGTTAGGTTAACAAAGGAGAATGGGAATGGTTGAGGAAAGACATTTTGACATAGGAGATATAGTTAGACATTTTAAACGGGAATTTGTGACAGATAATTCTTCAATGTATATTTATAGAATAATTGCTTTTGCAATTCATAGTGAAAATAATGAGCGCTTAGTTATATATCAGGGACTTTATCCGCCATATAAGACCTGCGCGCGACCATATGAAATGTTTATTAGTAAGGTTGATTCAGAAAAATATCCAAATGTAAAACAAAAGTATAGGTTTGAGAAAGTAAAAACTGATATGTGGCCTGATTGTGCTTTATCCTTGGAGAAGACTTTATGATTGGCTTTGGGTAAGAGGCAATACCCATTAAGCTAAGTGTTCGATAAAGAGTTCTGTGTAAAAAATATTCGTGGGTAGAGTGAATAAGTATGGATGTTTGAGATGCCAGTGAACATTCCGTGAATATCCGTGCTAATAGGGCTTAGAAAATTTCATGAAAACTCTGTTTGATGTATAGAAACTGATATTATAAAAATATGATTATTTCTGGTGTGTATGCAACTGAAATAAGGTCGAGTTCAAATGTTTCGAGACTTCATTTGTTAGAGTGAGGTCTCTTTTTGTTAGGAGAAAGAAATAGAAGTAGGACATTTTTATTATCTACAATATATTTAAGAAAGAAGTGGATGAGATGATTTTCAGAAAAAAGAAGAAAACAACTGAAAGCCCATCCCCAATAGATACAATTGTAGTTATTGGAAACGGATTTGACAGGTGGCAAGGACTGAATACATCTTATGCGGATTTTCAGACATATTACCATGAACACTTGGATGAAATTTTGAAAAAGCTCCATATCAAAAAGCACAGGTATGTCTGTCCTGACGGTACGGCCGAAGAATGGTCAGATGTAGAGTTGGTTTATGGAGACCCATTTGAACCAGGTGAACTCGATAATGAATTTTGGAATGATTTTGAAAATTCATTGGCTGATATCGATGCAGAACGACTTAATCTTTTCTTTGGAAAAGAGAGAAGTGATCTAAAAGACATGCGAAGGTCACTTCGCAATGCAAAAAGAATTTTAACAGAGGCTTTTTGTGGATGGATCGCCACAATTTCTATCACAGAGGAAGATGCAGGGTATCAGTTTGGAGATAACTGTGTGTTCATCAATTTTAACTATACAGATACGCTACGAAAACGCTTTGGCGTCGATGAAATGAGAGAATTTCATATACATGGTGAGGCAACAGATAAAAAATCTATTGTTTTTGGACACAATCGACATCCACAGGAACCGGAAGCGTTGCTTGCAACAATGGGTGGACGCTTTGGGGGATTGTATTTGGTGGATGAAATCTTATGTGAAACAGATAAGCATTGTCAGGACAATGTCCAGATCCTGTGCATGTTTCTGGCAATGAATGGAGTAATGTGTGAGGAGATTAAAGACATCTATGTCTTGGGACAGTCGATGAGTCCTGTGGATATTGAGTATTTTGATTTCCTGATGAGATGCAGTAAAGTGCCGTCCTTGGACAATACGGAAGAAAAATCAGGTGAACTTGAGGCAGAAGATGAATTGGATGAGCTGGATGAACTGAATCAGCGAATGCAGTTCATAATTGATGAGATTGGATATCACAATACAGCGAATGAAAATGCCGCAAATGCCATGGAAAGATGGCAGCAAAGGGAACAAGCTGCGAGAAACGAGCAATATAGCAAAGAATTCCTGAAGATGTTTGGTAAGCCCGCAAAGACGGAACTGGATTCCGTAAAGGTTGCTCCTAGAACAGAAGATGCGAAGTGGCATATTTCTTATTTCGGTGATACGGATAAGGAATGGAAAGAAATTGTGATGAAAGAGCTGGGTTGTAGTAACTATCAATTATATCCAAGTATAGATGAATGTATTTCTAAGTGGAAAAAGTGATTGTATTTGGAAGACCATGTGTCTATATGGCTGCGTTGCATAAAGATAGAGGCAATAAGAGTTGCCGTGTGCAAGTGATTCCGAAGTGAATGAATTATTGGAGTTAAAGAAAAAAGACTTGATACATTTTAAAATCTTACATATAATATAGGTGAAAGAAGAAATTCTTTGAGAGGATACGGATAGCACCTCTTTCCCTAGTGGGGGACAATAAATATACCATGAATGCTCGGCAATAGGTGATATGTTGTCGCTATCCTTATTTAGGACTTAGGGCTCGGTTCAATTGAACTGAGCCTTTATTCGTATATGGAGAAGAAAATGTTAACAGTACCGGATTTGATAAATATTCAATATATACCAGAAATAACTGACATATCGCTTATACTCATGGTGAATTTTTATGAACAATATCTTTGTAAGCGATTTTGGGTGTTTGAATTAGCAGATGGACAAAAAGTCAAATTGTTTTTTTAAGATACATCTGAGATTTTTCATGTTTCTGGAATTGAACATATATATGGGAAAAAAGATAGAGGCAGTTAAGAATAAAGGCATTAGGTTAGGAAAGAAAAGTGTATAAGAGTTTTTTTATGCCTACGAGTGGTTTACCGTTTACGCTATGAACATGTGGAGACAGAATTTGCGGCGTTTTTGAGATGGAGTTTTCTACATATTCACTTAAGGTGAAGTTTCTTATTCTTCCAGTATTTGTTGGAGAATGGTATTGGTATGTGGTTATCAGCAACAGAATTAGGTGGAAAATGTGGTTTAACAGGGGAACAATTTAATTGTGTACAAAATGATAAGGGGATAGCGACGAAACACAAGAGGAGTATTATCACTATTTAAAAGTGAAGAATTTCCCAATATTAAAAGGGAGAGATAATCCATTACGATACAGCATGGCAGAGATAATTGGACAAACAACAATGAATTTATAATAAAATAAAAGGGGGATATAGTAAATGGAAATAAAGAAATTTAAGCAGTGGTTGATTGAAAATGAGTACGAAGAGGATGAGCTTTTTGTTCAATCAATAAAGTGTTTTCAAATAGAAGCATACAAAGCAGCATATTTGTATTCTTATTTAGCCTTGATAAATTATATTAAAGAGATAATTATTGGCTATCACGGAATACCAATTCCTTTTCTCGAAAAAATTAAAGGAAAAACGGACAATGATAAGAAGGCCATATGGAAAAAGAAAATCAACGATTTGAATTTAGATGATAAATGGGAAGAAAATACATGGAACTTTATTAATGAAGGAAAAGAAACTAATATATTTAAGTTAACAGATAGTGTTAGGGTTGAATTCAGCCAAAAAAAGAATTTGAGAAATTCCTGTGTACATAATAAAAAAAGAGATGTTTCTTCTGCAACAGTTGAAGACTTATGGGATTTTATTACTTATGTCAAGCCATTATTAGTAATAAATGGGACGGTTGAAATGTTAATAAATAAGTTTAAGAAAATTATCAAGTTTACGGATCAAAAAGATTATGAAGAAGAAATTGATATATTTTATAAACAATACATTTTGCTACAATACGATGATAGGAAGGAAGTATTTGTAAGTATTATAAATTATTTGGAGGAATGCATACATACGAATGATTATGAAGGGATGGAGTGCATTGATGTTTTAATGGCAAAGGTTTTTCAAAAAAATAATGTTAATGAATATGATTGGATAAATAATATATATATAGAAATCTATTTATTTGTCAATTTAGATTCGTTTGAGTTGAAATATTCTAAGGAGGATCTTCAAGAATATGTATTTCTCAATAAAAATCGCTTCTTGTCAATTGTAATTCCTCTAGGAAAGTATAAAAAAAATGATGAACTTCTAAAAAAAATATTTTCTAATAAACAGTTTAGTGAATGGTGGGAGATTTTTACGACTATTGCAGGAAGTGAAGAAATGTTTGAAATGAGTGAAGATATTATGGATATGATTATAAACTCAAATAAAATAGATGATATCCTAGAACAAATGGAGAAACAGTTGTATTACTATGTAACAAGCTGGGGAAGTGTAAAACAATGTGACACTTTTGACTATCGAAAATTTAATAAATATAGAGGCTATGTAAAGATTATTTTAATGATGATAAAGTGCGGAAAATTATCTAACATAAAAACAGATGAATTAGTAGAAAGGTGCAAGAAAATTCTGAACCTGGATTATTCTGTAGAATCTACTCGAAATAATTATTTGGATATATGTAATTTTTTGAAAGGATGTCCTGGTATTTATGAGTGATTACAAATTATATAAATTTATCCAAGATATAATCAGATGAGTTTGTATTGACACTCCTAATCGAACGTGGGTTGGCGCCGGATTTACAAAACAGGCTGCTGTACAAAAGTATTGTGGACTACCAGATATAAGCAAATTAGCCTGAAAGTTTCCAGACTGATAGACAGAAGGATCTAAACCAGCATATGCAAGCAACTTGTTGGAGCTGGAGAAACGATGTATAGTAAATATAAATGACCCTCAATTTGAGGCAGAAGTATGCCAATGCAATGTTGTAGCACTGTTCAATTCATATTGTAAAAAATATTTTAGCCATGATGATATTACATATTTTGACGACATATCATTTGATGATGTTATAAATAAATCTGATAAAAGCATGGAATGGGATACTAAATTCAAAAGATTTGAGGAGGCAAGAAAAGCTTTTCAGGAAATGAAAGTCTGTAATTAATATACTTGGTGAGGGAAAATGTGTTATAGTGCATATATATTCAAAAGTTAGGAATGGTGAAGTATGATAACATATATAGAAGGTGATTTATTCAATAGTCCGGCACAGGTACTGGTTAATACGGTGAATACCGTGGGGGTTATGGGAAAAGGAATTGCTTTGGAATTTAAAAAAAGATATCCGGAAATGTTTAAACAGTATAAAAAGATGTGTGACGAACATAAACTTACAATAGGTCGACTGATGCTATGGTATGAGCAGGATCATTGGCTTTTGCAATTCCCAACTAAAGAAAATTGGCGAAATCCTTCAAAAATCGAGTATATAGAGAAAGGTCTTGCTTCATTTGTAAAGAAATACGCAGATTACAATATTTCATCTATAGCTTTTCCTAAGCTAGGGTGTGGGAACGGTGAATTAAACTGGGATGATGTTAAGATTGTCATGGAGAAATATCTTAATGATTTACCAATAGATGTGTATGTATATTTACGACCGTTAGACAAGCAGCTGCCAGAGCATAAGAAAACAGTGGAAATGACAAAGTGGTTGAGACAAAATGCAAAAGATATGTCATTTGCCGGTGTGAAAGATGATATATCATATAGCAGTGCATTGGTTCCTATAACATTTGAAGTAGAAGGAATGAAGTGGACGGCAAGTTGGAACGCTGAAGATTTTCTAATATTTGAGAATGGCGAGGAAACATTGAAACTTAGCGATGAGGATGCCCGAGCTATTTGGGATAAAATAAGTGAAAAGAGGGTTTTTGCTACGGATGATAATAAGATTCATGACCTTTTTTATATCTTATTAGCTCATATGGGATATCTGGATGAAGTAAATATAGATGATAACATGAAAGCTGGTTTAAAAAAGGGATATCAGTTGAATTCATGGAAGGGACAAGCTTTTCTGGTTAAGGGGGATAAGTAATGACATATGAGGAGATTATCGCACAGAATTATTTGAATAAATGGTGGGCGGAATTTGCATTTCATTATACTGATATGTCAAATGCTGTTAATATTCTTCGCGATGGTTGTTTATATAGCAGGATTGACGCTGAGATATATGGAAATATGAGTAATGATAATGCAAGTATGCAGGTAATCAATATGACCAATTCAGATATTGAGTCATATGTGAGAATGTATTTCAGACCACATACGCCTACACAGTATCATAATGAGGGATATAAACATGTTCGACTAAGATATTGCCGTGATCAGGAGGCTAATGTACCAGTTCCTGTATTTTTTTTGTTTGATCTAGCATCTGTTTTGAAAAAGAAAGGAACTATGTTTTCAGAGAAATCTCTAGCCGGATTTGGAGACCAACTGCAGAACGGAGTGGAAGCCTTTGCTAACTTGAATTTTCAACAAATATATAAGACTGGTTACATGGAGAATCCGAATCTGGAAAAGAAATATAGACAGGCAGAAATTGTGTACCCTGGGGAATTCCCTATTGAAGATACACTCTGCTGTATAGTTTGTAGAAATGATATAGAACGTCAGTCTTTGCTGAATAAACTGCGTTGTGTAGATTACAACTTGTTTGTAAAATACAGAAATCGTATAAAAGTTGATCGTAGCTGTTTTGAATGTAATGGACTATTTATAGAACAATGTAATTATTATGGAGATAAAATTGGTGTAGTGTATTCAGATACGAAGGATAAAAAATATTATATTCGCAGGTATAAAGATGGCGATGAGCAGTTATTGGTACGTGCTCATGCAGAGTTTATTTGGAAACGATCTGAACAGGTGATATTTAGGCAGTACTGTGATTTTGCTATAGATTATGAAAATCCCCGTTCTACACAATTTAGCGGAATGGTGAAACCAGAAGGTGCGACTGCATTGTATATGGAAATATCATTTGAAAATAAAAGCATGTGTTTAGTGTGCTGGCAGTTGGCAGAGTCTGCAATGTTGTAGAAATTAGAATACATATAACGATTGCTATAATGGAGTTATCAATGTCGAAAAATATATATTCGCCGATTGTATAATGAAGTTGGACACTAACTAAATAAAATAGCTCATGGCACAAGAGCTCATTTCTAAAGAAGTTGATGGTATGTCAGATGAACAGTTTTTGACGAAGATGAAGTTGTTAATAGGTGGCAAGGTTACAAATGCTGCAATGCTTTTGTTGGGAAATTCTGATTTTGACTATTTGTTCACAGCCGCTCCAAGTATTATGTGACGTATCTATGGTGCGGACGGAACATTATTAACGGTCTTAAAAAATAAGAATGTTATTGAAAAGTATGGAGAAAACCAACGTAAAGCTAACTGGATATTAAAAGATTAATCGGTTTAGGATTGGTTTAGTTTGTTTTGTTTAAACCGATTGAATCAGCAATTGAATATTCTTGTGCGACAGAGGACACTAGAGGTGCCAGGTGCAGACGAACATTTGCATTTGCACGTTTGAGATTTCTTCGTGAAAACTCGGCTGCTAGCGAAAAAGTTTACCACTTCGATAAAGGAGCGTGATTTATATGCACCACAAATTAGATATCCATCAAATACCGGAAGAAATGCTCTATGTCAATGACCCTTAATTGGCTGTGAAAGTACCATATGAAACGGAAGACGAGATGGAGAAAGCAGTCACTGGAAAGAAAAAGTCTGAGGGTGGGATTCTACCAGATGACAATGTGAGAATATATGTGCCGATGGATTTGAATGACGATGGCATTATGCGTCAGCTTTACGCTCTCTATGGCGCACTCGGCGAGCCGACGGAAAGTAATGAATTGGTTTATCATTCTGGCGTAAGAAAAATAATTACTCAGCTGGAAATATATGACCAGGTGTGGGTGGCAAGAAAAGTTGAAGAGAGCGTTCAGAAAGAGAACGGTGGCGTGATACACAGTCGGAAGGGAATTGAATTGGCAGGAGAGATTATCAATTATCTAGAAGAAAACGAAAGGGCTGCCGAGTGTTTTCCGTATGATGAGGTCGAGGAGCTGAGAGATGCATTCTGGCTCTGAATGGATCTTCGTAAAACTATGGGTAGCAATAACTATGATAATTTGGGATAACGCAAATACTTGAAAAAAACATTGTTTTTTTATGAAAATCGCATATACTAATATCAACAGTACCCAACACGCCTCTCAACGATGCGGACCACGTTGGGTCTTTTAATTTTAAGGAGAAAATATATGGGGGAACTGAAACAACATCAACCATCAATGTCAATTGATGAGCAGGTGGAGAATTTAAAATCACTGGAATTTATATGTAGACCAAATAGAAGCATTAATAGAGAAGTATGAAAAAATAGATGTAAGGACAATGGGATTTACTGATAATTGGAAGGAATTATTGGAGATAGGTTAAGTTGGAATTTGCAGAGACAGATAAATAATATTGATGAGCATAAAAATGGGCTGTGAAAAAACTCAATCGAGTTTTTTCACAGCCATTGTTTTATATATAACAGTGTTGTTGGGAGCATGTTAAAGGCAGGTGAATAAAACCATCTGTAAAACAAGCTTTGAACTTTACTTCGGGAGTTGACTTTCGCATATTATACTTAACTCCCTATAAACCTGTCCCCAGTTCCGTAACGGAAGTGTCCTTTTCTTAGTTGCTTCAAGATAAGATTGCAAAAATGTGACAAAACTAGAAAAATACTACAAAAAATGCATCTCAGATTGCAAAAAATGACATATATATATTGTTTCTGCGCTGAATTTCATATAAAATATACGACATATCTATATATGTATAAATAAAAAAGGGGATGCATAGTAGTTATGTTGAAAATTGAAGAAAAGATATATGACATCGATAATGTGATATGTGAAAATTTGAATATGCTGGATAGCACAATGGTTACAAGGGACATCATATCTCAAAATTTATTAGCCCAATCTAGAAACCTTGTTGAGCATATTGCGGTGAGAGCTTATGGTGGAGGAAAAGAAATTGCTATTAATCGAGATACTGTGCCAAGAGCATTGGCATATCTCAAAGAAGATAATAAATATTTGTTTTTGAGAAAATTTCATTCATTTCTGCAAGAATCAAAATCTCATTACACACCAGATAATGAGGGCGCCGAGAGGCTGATGATAAAATATTATCAGTTTTTTGCGATGATTAGAAATTTTGCTAAGTATGAATATGGAATGGAGTTATTATCAAATTTGGAAAAATTTCCACTTAATACAGATAGAACAGTAGAAGAATTCCGTGAAAAAATAGCGGAATTGTTGAAAGAAAAAAGAAATTTCGTCGATTACAGTCGAACTGAAAGGATGTATGTACATAAGGTTATTCCATTTATTGTTGATGGAGTTCCATATTATGAAATGGTACTTACACCTGCGTATGACTCTACAAGTAAATTTGATAGATTTATTGTTTACTCTGAAAATATGCTACCATCGCATTATGCAATAAAAGCTGCAATTTTTTATGAAGATATTGAGGTAAATGGCAAAAAAATGCCAGTTAATATTTTGACTGAATTCTCTGTATCTATTAGGCCATGTGAATTTAATAATTTTGCTGATCTGTTTGATGAAAAAATACGAATGACAACAGGGAGCGCAGAGTATATAGGTATGATGAAATATTTGTCTTATTCTGGGGCAAGTCTGCTGGATGTTGTTTTATCATCAGAGAGTGACTATATAAGGTATAAGAATGTAATGTTTGGGCGGAGTAAGGCAAAACATTTTGAGCCGGTTTTGGATAGTGCACGTTGTTTGATTTTGGCGGGAAAGCCAGGAAGTAATGTTATTAGATACTTGCTTCATACTATGAATAATAAAGTTCTTAAGTTGCAGAAGGACAAAGATTACAATAGTGTACTTTCAGGTCTTAGACTTAAATGGGGATGCATTCCTTTTGATGAAATGCCATTTGCAACATCGTTGATTCGTCATAATCCTGAAACTATAGATCTATTTGAAAGTATTGATCAGTCAGGGAGAGAGCACGAGTTTATGGCTAAGTATATTAAGAACAATATGAATACTAATTCTAAACTTTATACACCTATAAAAGAGTTAGAAGGGTTCACAAATGACATAGATGCAGCTATAGATACATTTAACAGAAATATTCATATAAAAAAACATGAAGGACGAAAGCTTGCAAAATTTGGACAGAGTGTTTATGTGAAAGGGGCTTTTGATAATACGAAGTATATTATAGAAGAGCTGATGAGAGTGTCCGAATCAGGTATATTGGGATATACAAATGCTATTTCTGCATGGATGGATGAAAATCAGGCTATCGATAGTGAAGAAAAAAAGGCGATTTTACAAAGACTGTTTGAAAGAACGCATGTTGCAATGATTTATGGAGCTGCAGGAACAGGAAAGACCTATATGATTAATCAGGTATCACAGTTCCTTGATTCACATTCTAAATTATATCTTGCAAATACTAATCCAGCAGTTGAAAATCTAAGGCGAAATGTGATGGCACAAAATTGTAAATTTATGACTATTCGTAAGTATATTCTGACGAAAAATGTGCCAGTAGATGTCGACATTTTGATAATGGACGAGTGTAGTATGGTCAGTAATTCAGATATGGCTGATGTTTTAAGAAAGATAAATTGTAAAGTTATGCTTTTAGTAGGAGATACATACCAGATAGAATCTATTGATTTTGGTAATTGGTTTTCAATGGCAAAGTATTTTATTCCAAGATATGCATGGTACGAGTTAGAAACTCCATATAGAACCAAGGATGAAGATTTATTAACCTTGTGGAAAAAGGTTAGAAAGCTTGATGAAGATTTGACGGAACATATTGTTGCGAACAGGTATGCATCTAATCTGGGGGCTTCAGTTTTTGATAAGAAGTCGGAAGAGGAAATAATACTTTGCTTGAATTATGATGGACTGTATGGAATTAACAATATAAATCGGTTCCTTCAAGAGAACAATCCTAATCCTGCAGTGAGATGGGGAATGTGGACATACAAAGTGGGGGATCCAATCCTTTTTAATGAGTCAGATAGGTTTGTGCCATTATTGTATAATAATTTAAAAGGTACTATTATAGAAATAAAAAAAGAGTCTGAAGATAAGATATGGTTTACACTTGAAATTGATAAGATCCTTACAGAACTTGATGTTATGGAATGGGATATTGAGCTATTGGAATCTATTACACCAGGAAAATCTGTCATTAGATTTTATTCATTAAAAAAAGATTCTGATAATGATGATGCAGATTTTTCATATGAGACAGATGTGCCATTCCAAATTGCATATGCTATATCTATACATAAAGCGCAAGGCTTGGAGTATGATTCTGTTAAAATAATAATTACAGAGGAAGTTGATCGTATGATCACGCATAATATTTTTTATACGGCTATTACTCGATCAAAGAAAAATCTGAAAATATACTGGAGTCCTGAGACTCAGGAAAAAGTTATTAATAACTTTGAGATTACAAATGCAAAAGGTGATTCAACAATCTTTGCAGCACAAACTCATAAAAAAATGATGAAGATTAAAGAATGAGCTATCAGTTATGTGTAGAATTATTGAGTGCCCATATCTGAAATTCCGCAGGTATTTTGTAATGAAGGCGGAACATATGAAGTGCCTTATTGTGCAAACTGTGGAAGTCAACTCACGTTTAATCGAAAAGGTCAACTCGAATGTCATTGTAATGCTCCTATTTCCATTATGTGTGGAGAAGGACATCGATCAACGGAACTGAACAAATATGGGGCACCCCTTTTACTGGAGACTTAGTGAAAGGGTGGATATATTATTTATGAGGAAGAGTATATTTTAAATAATGACTATAATATTTAATAATTTTGACGATGGAGGATTGAGTATGGAGAATTACAATGATGCTGTTAACCAAATCTATAGTGAAAAAGAAAATGAGATTATAATAGGCTTGACGGGCAGGACAGGAGCAGGATGTAGTACTGCTGCTGGTATTTTAAAAAAGTCATTTGATGAACTGGAGTATGAGTATTTTGATAGTGACGATAACTCGATAAGGGAAAGAAAAGAGTTTGATATAATAAAGGATTATATGGAGTCTGATAGTAGATGGAGGCCGTTCGAGGTAATAGAAGGAAGTTGTATAATACTGTCATATATTTTAGAACAAGAGGGTGGGGTAAAGGCCTTTATAGAATATTTGAAATATCTTCAAAGTAATCATAATAAGACATCATTTATTATTTTGAATTTTAATGAACTTGTAAATGAAATAAATGGTTTGGATTATATGTTTAAGGAAATTTCAGAATTTCCTATACCTTCAATTGAGGAACTAAATTCTTTTTCGACAGATGTGTTGGACAAGTATTATGAATTGTATATTAGGAAATTAGCTGATTATAAAAATAGATTTAAAAAAATTTTTTATAAATATTCTTGTTATGAGGAAGAGAAGAGAAAACTTCAAGATGAACCTCCAGTAAAATATCATTTATATACATATTTATTTCAAAAAATTGCTAATAATATTAGAGCCAGTGGTACTCCATATGAAGATAAATTGTGCCAAAATAGAATATTAGATTTTGCAAAGCGAATAAAATTAATGATAGAGTTAATAAAAAAATATAGAAAAGGGGACAAAATACGTATATGTATAGATGCAATTAGAAATGCGAATGAGTCAAACTATTTAAAAGACGTTTATCGATCATACTTCTTGATATCTATAAGCGTGGATGAGAAAATGCGGCAAAAAAGATTAGGCAAATTAGATGTGGAAGAACAAAGAGGTTTAGATTATGTAGAATATGAGTCGAATCTAGATAATGGAGAAATATTTTATCATCAAAATATAGCGAATTGTTTTGAAATGGCAGATATTCATCTAGTTAATTTAGATGAGCAAAATGGTAGAAGATTGATGCTAACTAGGCAGTTAGTTAAATATATTACACTGATGATTCATCCGGGATTGGTCGTTCCAAACGATGTAGAAAGGTGCATGCAACTTGCATATAATCTAAAGTATAATTCAGGGTGTTTATCTAGACAGGTCGGGGCAATTGTAACTGATAGCAATTTCTCAGTAAAATCAGTAGGGTGGAACGATGTTCCTAATAAGCAACTGGAATGTATATACAGAGATGTTCATGGATATTGTAAAGGAAATCAGAGAGAATGTTATAGTCAGTTTGAATATGATAATGAGACATTAAAAAAGATATTTGAACATTTAGATAAAGAGATTTCTAAAGTCGATTTGCATGGAAGAAAGTTTTCATATTGTTTTAAGGATATTTATAATGGATGGAAAGGCGATAAAAACCAGGTGTTTACAAGGGCTCTTCATGCAGAAGAAAATGCTTTTTTGCAAATATCTAAATATGGAGGTATGGGAATAGAAGGCGGAAATTTATTTTGTACAGCAAGCCCATGCGAATTATGTTCGAAAAAGGCGTTTCAATTAGGAATAAAAAAAATCTACTACATAGATCCTTATCCTGGAATTGCGCAAACGCATATATTAAGATTTGGAAAAGGTAAAGGAAATCCGGAATTGCATTTGTTTAGTGGAGCTATTGGAGAGGCATATGTTAGGTTGTACAGACCTATGCTTGCTCAGAAAGATGAATTAGAATTAGTAACGGGGATAAATAGTAAAGCGGAAGTACGGAGTATTATTGATACAAGCTCAAGAAAAACATCTGCAAAGGATCTGAAGTATAAATTGATGGAGGTTTCATTAGAGTTTGTTAGTAGAGAAAGCATAGAGAGTATTAGAAAAGTAGATTTAGAAGTGCTAGATGGTGAATTTGATGTTTTGGAAAGAAGTATAACTTGGACAGGAAGTTCATATGATAAATCAGAGCTTATTGATGATGGAGACAAATTCACATTGGAAGACTCGAAAGATCAAGTATCCCCATATCATTATAAAATAAATCTAAACAATAAGTTTTGTAAAGGTCAGCGGATTTCATACGGAATAAAAACTTATTTAAAGGATGAATCTCAATTAATGCATGAGTATTTGGCCCAGATTGTAAAGTATCCAATTGAAAATCTGATTTTAAGAGTAATTATTCCTGAAAAGAATGCGTTGCTTGATAATGTGCGTTATGTAAGATATGCGGATATGAAAATGGAGTATGAATTTCTTGATCAAGAAAATAAAGTAACAGAAACAAAAAAAGATAATAAGATAATATATGAATTACAGATTGAAAATCCGAATCTATTTTATACATATAGTATGGAATGGGATTTTATTAAAGTCAAGTCTTGAATAACAAATTATTTAATACTATCATAGGTATATTAGGAGGATTTTTATATGGACGGAGACTGAGGTAGTTATAATTAAAGAGAGCGGTATCGGTACATTGGTTGGTATCTCATAATCAAGAAAAAGTTCACGGCAGAGTCGTGGACTTTTTCTTTTAAAATAAGCAAGATATTTAGTTAAATGCCACATGAGATTTGGCAAAAGCGATTATGCCAAACCAAAATGAATGTTAAATGCGAGACTGTTATGTACATTTCACTTTCCATTATCAGATTTACAACTACAGCTAGTTAATAAATATGGTATTGAAGAATGTGAATAATCCGGGCTCCGTGTCCCTGTTGTCCGGGAATAGGAAAACACAAATGTAATGATTTGGACGAATTTTGTCAAAACTATTCGGAATATATAAAAAAGCATGATTATACGTATCAATTACTTAAAGATATTGAAATTACAGCATGATAAATGCAAATTCATGAAAATATTAGTGCAATATTTATGGATATTGCATATACTAAGACCAACAGAACCCAACACGCCTTTCAACGATGCGGACCATGTTGGGTCTTTTGATTTTTAAGGAACTCAATTTTTTGAGTTCCTTTTTGAGTTCTTCAATTGTTTTTTTACTTGATTGCAAGAACTAAAAACAAAACATGAGAAAGTGAAATGATAATTAAAAAGGGGACATAAGTTGTTGACTCCTTAAATTAGCATAATACTGTTTATTGTATACTTAAAATACCAACTATTGCAGAGGGCAATCCCCAAAGTTGCATGAGGATTTGGAGGCAAAGGAATTGGCGTGAATGTTTTAACAATTTTTAGAGATTAATCTCTCTTAAAAATATCCCTCGTATAAACTTTATCCTTCACATCGTCAAGGCACGAGTCGTATCTGTTGGCGATGATAGCATGGCTGATTTTTTTGAATTTCTTAAGGTTATTTACCACTTCTGAGCCGAAGAATGTTTCGCCGTTCTTGAGAGTTGGCTCGTAGATGATAACTTTGGCGCCTTTGGCCTTGATCCTTTTTATGACACCCTGGATGGAGGATTGGCGGAAATTATCTGAGTTGCTCTTCATGGTCAGGCGGTACACGCCAATCACACATTCCTTCTCCTGTTCAGGAGCGAAATCACCGCGATTATTATAATCATAGTAGCCGGCCATATTCAGTACCTGGTCCGCTATGAAATCTTTTCTTGTCTTGTTGCTCTCGACAATGGCAGATATCATGTTCTGTGGCACATCGTTGTAGTTTGCCAGCAGCTGCTTTGTATCCTTTGGAAGGCAGTATCCACCATATCCGAAACTTGGATTGTTATAGTGATTGCCGATACGCGGATCAAGACATACTCCATTGATGATCTCCTGTGTATTTAGTCCCCTTGTTTCTGCGTAGGTGTCAAGTTCGTTGAAATATGAGACACGTAATGCAAGGTAAGTATTTGCAAAGAGCTTTACAGCCTCTGCCTCTGTGAAGCCCATGAACAGTGTATCGATATTTTCTTTGATAGCTCCCTGCTGAAGCAATGCCGCAAATGTGTGGGCCTTTTCGGACGACTCTTCATCGCAGGATACGATGATTCGTGATGGGTAGAGGTTGTCGTACAGAGCCTTAGATTCCCGTAGAAATTCAGGACTGAATATGATATTCCTGGTATTGTATTTCTCTCTTACAGAAGCAGTATAGCCCACTGGAACGGTTGATTTGATGATCATTGTAGCATCAGGATTTACTTTGAGTACAAGCTCTATAACGGCTTCGACTGCAGAGCAGTCGAAGAAATTCTTTTTACTGTCGTAGTTGGTTGGAGCCGCTATGACCACAAAGTCAGCAGTTCTGTATGCTTCCTCGGCATCAAGGGTTGCGGTGAGATCCAGTTTCTTCTCGGCAAGATACATCTCTATATAGTCGTCCTGGATAGGAGATTTTCTGTTGTTGATAAGTTCAACCTTTTCAGGAATGATATCGACCGCAGTTACATGGTTGTGCTGTGCAAGAAGCGTTGCGATTGACAGACCAACATAACCGGTACCTGCTACTGCTATATTGTATGCTCTGTCGAGGCTTGTTGTATTGACAGCTTTCTTTTTCTCTTCTAACAGATCAACAACTTCAAAGTCAAGGGCTTCGGCCATCTTGGTTATTGATATTTTTTTCATGGGTAGAGTCCTCTCTAAATTTATATTGCAAGTTGATAGACAATCGGTGCAATGCCTTGATGTGATTTAAAATAACACATATCAACCAAATACAAAAAATATTACGGTATGTGATGCTTATAATTGCGAAGATAACACCAGTATGGGGAGATGTCAATACGTTGCATATATTCATTATGATGTGTGAATGTGTAATTTTATAATTGCTCACAAAACGACATAAATATTGATTTAAATAGAAAACATATTAAAATTACGGTATATACGTATTCGATATTGGCACATAAAACAGTGATAAATCTATCAACCATAAATATATTGTAGTAGAAAGGAGTCACCCATGTACAAAGGAATAAGATTCAAAGGCTACAAAGCCTTCACCGCCGACACATACACAGAACTTGACAACCTCCCAAGGGTGTCAGTGATAATCGGCAAGAACAACAGCGGAAAATCAAGTGTCATCGACGTGGTGGGGATGATGTATGACAGGATGTATGCATTCAGAGAGCAGATCGCATCCTGTGCGGACGAGATCATCGCGGAGATACCGGTCACCCGGGAGATGTGTGACAGCTTGCTTCGTGGGTATTCATCAATTCAAGGTTATACAAGCGGAACCATGTGGAACCTGTCAAATGGACGTTCGATAGGATACAGGGTGGAGCCTGAGGACAGTGGTGGTTACATAGTGGAGTGGAATGACAGACTGCCTCTATGGAATACTTCATATGCAAATGGAGTGGGAGTTGATATAGGTAATGAGAGGGACAGATATGTATTCAGACACGTTGCTGCGGAGCGCAATATTGTTCCCGAGGAGGAAGAGAAGCTTGGTGAGACTCTGGAGGATCTGTCCAGCACTGGCAGTGGTGCAAGCAACATTATTAGGGCATTTCTGAACAATAGCAGTTACGATGAGACGATAATTGAGGACACTCTTCTAAAAGCGGTAAATGAGATCATGAGTCCGGAGGCTGTATTTGAGAGCATAAGGGTGCAGCAGGTACAGGATGGATATGGGAATATCCGGTGGGAGGTGTTTCTCAAGGAAAAGGGCATGAGCAGGTGCCCTTTGTCACGCATGGGAAGCGGTCTTAAGACGATCATTCTGGTGCTGCTAAATCTGCTGGTTATACCGGAGCTGGAGGGGTATAAGGATAAGAAGATGATCTATGGTTTTGAGGAGCTTGAGAATAATCTTCACCCTGCCATGCAGAGGAAACTGTTTGAGTATATATATGAATTTGCTGAAAAGAATGATGTTCAGGTGTTCATCACGACCCATTCCCATGTGGCGATAAATGCATTCTACGACAAGGACGATGCTGTGATATTCCATGTGTACAAGCAGGACGGCAGAGCATTTGTCAAAAGGATAGAATCGTATCTGGACAAGACCCGGATACTGGATGATCTGGACGTGAAGGCAAGCGATCTTCTTCAGTCAAATGGGATTATATGGGTGGAAGGACCGTCAGACAGAGTGTATATAAAACACTGGCTAGACATGTATTTCCCGGACCGTTTCGTGGAGGGCGTGCACTACCAGTTCCTGTATTATGGTGGAAGACTGCTGTCACAGTACTCGGCTGAGGAGATGACGGAGCTCATAAGTGTTATCAAGACCAACAGAAATGCGGTCATTGTGATGGATAGTGATAAGAAAAACAGGAATGCCCGGCTGAATGATACCAAGAAGAGAATAATTCAGGAATTTGATGATCTTGGGATGATGTCATGGGTTACTAAGGGCAAGGAGATAGAAAATTACATCCCAAAGGAAGTCATAGAGGAAGTTCTGGGAATCAGTTTGAAGAAGCCGTGTGGACAGTATGAGCTGTTTCCTGGTTACATAGAGCCGTATTACAGAGGCTTTGCAGGCAAAAAGGTCAAGTTTGCAAGGAGTGTTGCGGAGCATATGACCTTGGAGAACATGGCTGGTATGCTGGATGTGAAGAAACAAGTTATGGAACTCGGTAAGCGGATATCTGATTGGAATGGTGAGCCCTATCACTGATAAAAATGCTCCTTGAAATCCCCCACCCACTTCTATATAATTAAAATATATTTGTTGCGGAAAATGAACTATTCAGCCCGGTTTTACAGGGCTGAAGTTCAATACCAGGGAGGATTTACTATGAGGTTGGTTACAAGATCGGATTTTGATGGACTTGCGTGTGGCGCACTGCTGAAGGAAGCGGGAATTATTGATCATTGGAAGTTTGCGCATCCGAAGGATCTTCAGGACGGATTGATTGAGGTTACGGAGGATGACTGTCTTGCAAATGTGCCATTTGTTGAGGGCTGCGGACTTTGGTTCGATCATCATTCAAGTGAGCATGAGAGATTGGCGCTTGAGGGTAAATACAAGGGGGAGAGTCGTATAACTCCATCGTGCGCTAGAATAATCTATGAGTATTATGGAGGCAGAGAGAGATTTCCGCAGTTTGACGATATGATGGAGGCTGTTGATAAGGTTGATTCAGGTAATCTTACCATCGATGAGGTACAGAATCCAAAGGGATGGATACTTATTGGATTCTTGATGGATCCTAGAACCGGACTTGGAAGATTCAGAAATTTCACCATATCAAACTATCAGCTCATGGAGAAGCTTATAGATGCATGTCGTACCATGACCACTGATGAGATACTTGCCCTGCCGGACATACAGGAGAGAATAGTTCTGTATAATGAGCAGACAGAGAAGTTCAAGGAGATGGTCAAGGCACATACCATAGTGGACGGTAATCTTATCATAAGCGATCTTCGCGGAGTGGATCCGATATACACCGGCAATCG
Organism: Coprococcus sp. AF38-1; assembly: GCF_003603945.1. NCBI lineage: Bacteria > Bacillati > Bacillota > Clostridia > Lachnospirales > Lachnospiraceae > Coprococcus > Coprococcus sp. AF38-1. The sequence goes on along the minus strand of NZ_QVGO01000002.1, from coordinate 343,321 downwards.
TTTCATGATATACAGTATGTATCCTGAACAGAATGTGTCAGCGTGGATAGTAAGCGGACGTGGTGGACAGGGATGTTCGGCAGCAGTTGGATACAGTATCCTGAACCGCACAGCGACCATGGATGTTGGAAGCCTTATGCTCAAGTATGGTGGCGGTGGACACAGGAAGGTTGGTACATGTCAGTTCAAGGATGACGAGATGGATACAAGACTTCCTCAGATGCTTGAGGAGCTCAAGGCTCAGGCTAATTCATAAGAAATATTGAAAAAAATAACCGAATGATACAAGTTTTAATTCGTATCATTCGGTTATTTTTTATGTTATAAAAATGTTCTTAAAGGTCTTCTTAAAGATTAGTCTCTCTGGAACAGATCTCTTGTGTATACCTTGTCTTTGATGTCGTCGAGGCATGAATTGTACCTGTTGGCGATGACAGCGTCGGACATGGATTTGAATTTGTCTAGGTCATTTACAACTTTGCTTCCGAAGAATGTGGTTCCGTCTTCAAGGGTTGGCTCGTATACAACGACGGTTGCGCCCTTGGCTTTGATACGCTTCATGACACCCTGTATACTGCTCTGGCGGAAGTTGTCGGAGTTGCTCTTCATCGTCAGTCTGTATACACCTATGACACATTCCTTCTCCTGAGCTGCTGAGTAATCACCGTTGCTGTTGTAGTCGTAGTAGCCTGCGATGGAGAGAACGCGGTCTGCGATGAAGTCCTTTCTCGTTCTGTTGCTCTCAACGATGGCGCTCATCATATTCTGAGGCACGTCGTTGTAGTTGGCAAGGAGCTGCTTTGTATCCTTTGGCAGACAGTATCCGCCGTATCCAAATGATGGGTTGTTGTAGTGTGTTCCGATTCTTGGGTCGAGACATACGCCGTTTATGATGTCCTGTGTGTTAAGTCCCTTCATCTCTGCGTATGTGTCAAGCTCGTTGAAGTAGGACACGCGGAGTGCGAGATAGGTATTTGCAAATAACTTTACAGCCTCAGCTTCAGTGAAGCCCATGAACAGAGTGTCTATATCTTCCTTGAGGGCACCCTCCTGAAGCAGTGCGGCAAATGTATGGGATGCCTTAACTATCTTCTCGTCATTCTTGTCTGTGCTGACAATTATCCTTGATGGATAGAGGTTGTCGTACAGTGCCTTTGATTCACGAAGAAACTCTGGGCTGAAAATGATATTTGACGTGTTGTATTTCTTCCTTACGGACTCGGTATATCCAACTGGTATAGTTGATTTGATGACCATGATGGCATCCGGGTTGACCTTGAGGACGAGCTCGATAACGGCCTCAACGGCTGATGTGTCGAAATAGTTCTTGTTGCTGTCGTAGTTTGTCGGAGCAGCTATGATTACGAAATCTGCATCCTTGTATGCTGATTTGCCATCGAGAGTTGCTGTGAGATCAAGCTCCTTCTCGGCGAGATATTTCTCAATATAGTCGTCCTGTATAGGGGATTTCTTGTTGTTGATGAGATCAACCTTTTCAGGGATGATGTCAACTGCCGTTACATGGTTGTGCTGTGCCAGCAGGGTCGCAATGGACAGACCAACGTAACCGGTTCCTGCCACTGCAATGTTCAGTGGGGATGGAGACTCGAGCTTGTGTGCGCCAGCATTGATGAACATTTCTGTGAGGTCGAAGTTCAAAACCTCTGACAAACTTTCGAGCTGCTCTATAGAAGGAACAAAATCCTTCTGCTCTATTCTGGAAATGAGTGCTCTGTTGATACCGGTTGCATCGGCGAGCTGAGCCTGAGTCATACCATTTTCTTTTCTTCCGTTCATGACAGTGTCGGCGAGACGTGACTGTGATAATTTCTTCATGATCAAAATTCCTTTCTCTGATGAGTATTCTCTATTATTCTTAGAAGTATTATTCAAAACTAGCAACGAATGTTAATATTTATAACATTTACAATGCCATAATACATGTAAAAACGGCATAAATCAAGAGAAAAATGTATTTTAAACATAAAATTATACATAATTAATGTTAATTAAAATAACACGCATAAAACAACTGAAAATATAGTTTATTTCAACGCAACATCGAGTCTTATCGGATTGTGATCGCTGTTTTTAAAATCCAGATTTATGGTCTCTGTGGAGTTAATCTGCAAATTGCTCGATACTATGAATCCGTCGATGACATAATATTGGAAACTCTCATGGTCATGTCCTTCGTATGGTTTATCCAGGGACCGGCATGTTGGAGCTGAGGAATCGGTGATGCAGGTGAAGGAATCTCCAAATTCAGATACATCTATGCTTCCTGGTGCCCACAGGTCAGCGGACTGCTGAGGGTATGCGGACAGATCCACATTTGAAAAAGTCTGGTTGAAGTCGCCTCCTGCGATAACGTAGTTTCCTGCTGCAGCCTCATTTTGGAGAATGTCGGCGAGCATCCTGGTCTGGGCGGCTTTGCCCTCGCCTGAGTCATAAGCCTCCAGGTGGAGATTTACTATGACGAGTTCGTGTTCACTTCCGGCAATCGGTATTCTGGACACGATCAGGCATCTTTTCAGGTTACACAGTCTGATCGGGTAGGAAAATGGACATGGAAGCTGTATTCTTTCTGCATCCGATACTTCAAATGAGCTGAGAGTCATTATTCCTGATGTCACTCTGCCGATCGGTGGAAGTGGATATGGAACCATGAGTGTTTTGTAGTTGTAGGCGTATGAGCTTGTGTATGACGGCAGCTTTTCCCTCAAAATATCGGCTTCGTTTATCTTGTGGCTTCTGGATGATCGCGCATCGACCTCCTGGAGAAGAAAGATGTCAGCGGCAAGTGAATTCAGCTCTGATGTGATGGCCTCCATATTGTCGTTTACCTGCTTGGCTGTGGAAGTGTACACACTGTCTCCTCCGTCCATGAAAAAGTCAGCATTTGCACCGAGGGATCCGTAGCCGAGATTCCATGTCACGATGGATATGGAGTCGCCGACAGATGGTGAAAGCTTGGCTGAGCCGGTTGCATTTTTGCCAAATGTGCTTCCGGATGTGACCTCAAGGGATTCGGAATCGTCTGGCTTGTATTCTGTTATAGTGAGAACTCCCACAAATATTATGGCGGCCACAAGGATCACACCGAGGACGATACATGTTATTTTTAGAATTTTTTTTGCTATTATCATGTTGGATATTTCCTGTTCTATGTTTGTTCAGTCCGTCCAAATGGTTAGTTGGACTGACATGTAAAGTATATCAGACGCGGTGTATGTAAACAATGTGTAAAATGACACATGTTGGGAATCGTGGTATAATGTAGCACGCTGATGCGTGCGCAGGTCATCGCGCATATGTGAGACGTATGATATAATGAGCACAAGTGAGCCAACATGCTTGCATGATTGGCGAGCGGCGAATTGGATCATGATAGTTGCGACAGCAACGGAAAGCACCGTAGGTGCGAATCATGATATAATGAGCAGCGAGACATAGTATAGTATAAATTTTTGAGGGGAATTTATGTTTGAACTTATTATAAAAGATATAATGGAGGTCGCGGGCTACCTTCCGATAGGTATTTTGTGCGGGTGCATAGCAGTCGTTACTTATCTCGTGTATACAGTGAGTCCTGCAGGAAAAAAGGTCAGTGCCGGCGGACGTGTGAAGAAGTCAATAGTGTGGTTTCTGCTGGTGGTGTATCTAGCGGTGATGGCAGTTACTGTGTTCCTGTCCAGAGAGCCGGGCTCAAGGCAAGGCATTGACATGATGTTGTTTCAGACGTGGGGAGTGACGCCCCAGGAGCACGCATTTGTCATAGAAAATATATTGCTCTTTGTGCCGTTCGGCGTGCTTTTCCCGCTGGCGGTGGCTGGAAGTAAGAATGGCGATGGCAGGGCGGTAGACAGGTTGTCCAAATGCACTGTACTGTTTGGATTTCTGTGCAGTGTCTGCATAGAGACGGTTCAGCTTATAACGGAGCGCGGTTACTGCCAGCTCGATGATGTGGTTATGAATACCCTCGGAAGCCTTGCGGGATATATTATATTTTTAATTATAAAAAAGATGAAAAATATAAAAAAAATGGAGGAATAGATCATGCCATGTACAACAATATTGGTAGGAAAAAATGCGTCTTATGACGGTTCAACAATAATAGCGAGAAATGACGATTCGGGTGCCGGTTCGTACACGCCGAAGAAATATGTGGTTGTGAAGCCGGAGGAGCAGCCAAGAATATACAAGTCGGAGATATCCCATGTGGAGATTGAACTTCCGGATGATCCGATGCGTTACACCTGTGTTCCAAATGCGCTGGCGGGCGAAGGAATCTGGGCGGCAAGCGGAGTGAATTCTGCAAATGTGGCTATGACGGCGACGGAGACCATAACCTCAAATCCAAGAGTGCTCGGCGCGGATCCACTGGTGTGCTATGAGCCTGCGGAGGGAGATAAGCCTGAGAAGACTGGAGGTATCGGCGAGGAGGATATAGTCAGCATTACACTTCCATATATAAAGAGCGCAAGAGAGGGCGTGAAGAGGCTTGGCAGCCTGCTTGAACGATATGGAACCTATGAGATGAACGGAATTGCATTTCAGGATGTAGACGAGATCTGGTGGCTTGAGACCATCGGAGGACATCATTGGATTGCGAGAAAAGTTCCTGATGATGTGTATGTTGTCATGCCAAACCAGTTTGGTATGGACGAATTTGATATGGCAGATGCAATGGGAGCGCAGAGCGAGTTCATGTGCTCGGCAGATCTTCCAGCATTTATAGAGAAGTATCATCTGAACGTGGAGAATATGGAGGACACGATCTGTCCACGGGATATATTCGGCAGTCACGACGATGCGGATCACATGTACAACACCCCGAGGGCATGGTTCATGGAGCGGACGCTCAACCCGAATTCGGCAGTCTGGGACGGACCGGATGCGGACTTTACGCCGGTTTCGGATGACATTCCATGGTGCATGATACCAGAGAAGAAGATAACCATGGAGGATGTGAAGTATGTGCTTTCTTCGCATTATCAGGGAACTCCGTATGATCCGTACGGCAATTACGGCGACAATAAGATGCGCGGGGCATATAGATCGATAGGTGTGAACAGGACGGATTTCATGTCGGCGATCCAGATGAGACCATATGTTGGAGAGGAGATCTGCGCTGTACAGTGGATAGCATTTGCATCGAATGCATTCAATGTCATGGTTCCTTTCTATGCAAATGTAGACACGACTCCTGAGTATCTAGCAAATACAGGGGCGGATATTTCCACGGACAACTTCTACTGGACCAGCCGTATGATCGCGGCGATGGCGGACGCATCTTATGCGAAGTCGGTGTTCCATATTGAGAGATATGACGAGAAGGTCATGTCTAAGGCTCATGAGATCATATACAGGTATGATGATCTTCTCGGAGCTGATCGGGATGTGCAGACGGATGCTGTCAGTAAGTTGGGGCAGAAACTCAGACAGCAGGCCAATCAGGAGATGGCGGACATGGTAAGGCAGGCGGCAAGCGACACTCTTGGGAAGGTGCTTTATGAGCTGAGCAATCAGATGAAAAATTCATACTCCAGATCGGATGCGTAACTGAAGTATGCATGGCGCAGTTTGAGTGGTGACTTTTCAGTAGGGAATATACGCTCTGTTGTCAGTTGTGAGTTTCTCTGTACCGGCCCGGAGTCACGCCGTATTTCTTTTTGAACATTCTGTTGAAGTAGGAAAGGTTGAAGAATCCGCAGTTCTCCGCAACGGAGAGTATACTCTCGTCATTGGAGGAGAGAAGTCTTGCGGCGACATTCAGCCTGAAGTCGTTCAGATATGATACAAATGACACCCCCATGGTGTTCTTGAAAAATCGCATAAAATGGGATTCAGAGAATCCACAGTAGGAGGCTATATCCGTTATGGATATGGCCTCTTTGTAATTTTCATCTATGTAGGAGAGGATGAGTTTTGTTCTCTCCAGATCCCTGGCTCGGTTCTTCCTGTCTGCCTCATCCCTTGCGGTGGAGTTGGCATAGAGAATGTAGAAGAATTCAAAATAGCATCCCTTAAGTGCAAGGTGGTATCCCTTTGGCGTCTCTGAGCAGAGCTTGTCTACCCTGTTAAGACACGCGGAAAGAGACGGATATAATGGATCGTCCCTGTCATAAATACTCTTGATATCCACGTCGCCCGCCAGCAGAGGCAGGAAAAACTCGCTGTCCAGTGAGTCGTGATTTCTGGATCTGAACATGTCGACGGAGAAAAGAATATTCTCATATTCCATTGAATAGCCTTCGTGCTGGGAGATTCCGTGAATGTGTCCTGGCAGGATAATGACTATGTCACCCTCCTCAACATAGTGAGTTGTGAAGTCCACAGTCACATTTCCCTTGCCTTTTTTGATATAGATAATCTCCATAAATTCATGCCAGTGCAGAGACACAGAATTGAAGTCAAGTGGTATGGAGCACAGGTAAGTATTGTACGGAAACATCGGGTCCGCATGGGTCTTATTCTCCAGAAGATTTTCGTATTCAAGACTGTTCATATAACCATGTGCCTCCTTTTTGTTCATAAATTCGACGATTTTTTACAGCTTTTACATATTGTACATTATCAATATGATAGAATTGTACAATTAATTGCTTATATAATGCAAGCATAAAAGGGGAAATGCTAATAAAATACAAGCCATAACAGGAACTGTTTAGGAGGTATCAGAGATGAATAAAGCGTTGGAGCGTGGCGCAGGAATACTCCTGCCGATAAGCAGTCTCCCATCACCGTACGGAATAGGAACCATGGGAAAAGATGCTTACGAGTTTGTCGATATGTTGAAACGTGCAGGCCAGAAATACTGGCAGGTTCTTCCGATAGGACCTACAAGCTTTGGTGACAGTCCATATCAGTCATTTTCAGCATTTGCGGGCAATCCGTATTTTATCGATCTGGATACATTGATAGAGGAAGGACTTCTCACAAAGGAGGAGGTAGAATCCTACAAATGGGCTGACAGTGATGACGAGATCGACTATGCCAGACTGTACAGACAGAGATTTGAAGTACTCAGAAAAGCATTTGGCAGATCAGAGCACAAAGACAGCAGGGGTTACGCAGATTTCATAAAGGAAAATGAACAGTGGATAGATGACTATGCGCTGTATATGGCGATCAAAGCTGATCATAACAACAGAGAATGGCTTGTGTGGGAACCGGCGATCAAGAAGAGAAAGCCGGAGGCTATGGCAGCTTACAGAGAAAAGCTTGGTGAAGACGTGGAATTCTACAAATTCCTTCAGTTCAAGTTCTACGAGCAGTGGATGCCATTAAAAGAGTATGCCAACAGAAACGGCATAAGCATCATTGGAGATATTCCGATCTATGTGGCACTGGACAGTGCTGATGTGTGGGCTAACACAGACCAGTTCCAGCTGTCCGGAAGCCTTGCACCGGCGGTTGTGGCAGGATGCCCACCAGACATGTTCTCAAGCTACGGACAGAAGTGGGGTAACCCGATTTATGACTGGGATGTCATGGAGAAGGATGATTTCGCGTGGTGGAAGAAGAGAATTGCTGCATCTGCAAAGCTCTACGACGTGATCCGTATAGATCATTTTATCGGAATAGTCAGATACTACAGCATCCCGGCAAATGGCGAGCCGAAGGACGGCTACTACAGACAGGGACCGGGAAAGAAGCTCATCGATGCTATAGACAGTGCCATAGGTTCATCCAAGGTTATAGCTGAGGATCTCGGCGTGGTCGTGCCAGAGGTTCAGAAACTTGTAAAGGAATCCGGTTATCCGGGCATGAAGGTGTTGGAATTTGCATTTGACGGCAATACGGCAAATGAATATCTGCCGCACAATCACGCAAAGAACTACGTAGCGTATATCGGAACCCACGATAATGACATGCTGAAAAGTTATATCAGCGGACAGAGTGAGGAGCTTCAGGACTACATGATGAAATACCTCATGGCTGACAGTCGGGATGATGTGGCAGAGAAGATGATACATGCGCTGTATATGAGCTCAGCGGACACGGTCATACTTCAGATGCAGGATATTCTGGGCAAGGACAACAGCGCCAGAATGAACTATCCATCAACGCTTGGTGGCAACTGGAAGTGGCGGCTTACGAAGCAAAGAGCTGCAGCAAATGAAAACAGGAGCGATGCGGTTCAGGGCGCAACATGGGAATTTACACAGGAACATATAGATAAATTAAGGGATCTCACCAGACTGTATGGAAGAAACAGGGTGAAGACGTATATTTGTAAGGAGGATATTATGTTAAAGGATATTTGCATGAAGAAATACAACAAGGAGATCAAGGATTGTACAAATGAGGAGATATACTTCGCACTCCTTGATATGACAAAGAAGCTCGCAGACGGAAAGGTTTCAGAGGAGGGACAGAAGAAGGTTTATTACATCTCAGCAGAGTTCCTCATCGGAAAGCTTCTCTCGAACAATCTCATAAACCTTGGTGTATTTGACGAGGTTAAACAGGTGCTTGCTGAGAATGGCAAGAGCATCTATGACATAGAGGAGGTTGAGCCGGAACCATCACTTGGAAATGGCGGACTTGGAAGACTTGCAGCATGCTTCCTTGATTCCATGGCAACCCTCGGACTTCACGGAGATGGAATCGGACTTAACTACCACATGGGCCTGTTCAAGCAGGTATTTGAGAACAACTACCAGAAGGAGACTGCAAATCCTTGGATTGAGGCAGACAGCTGGCTTGAGAAGACAGACGTTACCAACACGATTACATTTGGCAACCTGAAAGTCCAGTCAAGAATGTATGATATAGATGTAACCGGATACGAGAACAGAACAAATAAGCTCCACCTCTTCGATATCGAGAGCGTTGACGAGTCCATCATGGAGCCGGGCGGAATTAACTTCGACAAGACAGACATTGCAAAGAACCTGACACTCTGCCTGTACCCGGACGACAGCGATGAGGCTGGAAATCTTCTCCGTATCTACCAGCAGTATTTCATGGTGGCAAATGGTGCAAAGCTCATTCTTGATGAGGCTAAGGCAAAGGGTTCAAATCTTCACGACCTGGCTGATTATGCAGCAGTTCAGATCAATGATACACATCCTTCAATGGTGATTCCTGAGTTCATCAGACTTCTTACCGCTGAGGGAATATCATTTGACGAGGCTACAGAGATCGTGACAGAGGTGTGCGCATACACCAACCACACTATCCTTGCAGAGGCTCTTGAGAAGTGGCCGCTTGCTTACCTTGAGAAGGTTGTTCCACAGCTTGTTCCTATCATCAAGAAGCTGGACGAGAAGGTTCGTAACAGATACAAGGATGAGAGCGTATATATCATTGACAAGGATCAGAGAGTGCACATGGCACACATCGATATACATTATAGCCACAGTGTAAACGGTGTTGCATACCTTCACACAGAGATCCTCAAGGATTCTGAGCTGAACAACTTCTACAAGATCTATCCTGAGAAGTTCAACAACAAGACAAATGGTATCACATTCAGAAGATGGCTTCTCCACTGCAACGAGCAGCTTGCAGCTTATATCACAGAGCTTATCGGTGACGGCTACAAGAAGGATGCAGAGAAACTGAATGACCTGGCTAAGTTCTATGATGATGACGCAGTCCTTGGCAAGATCATGGATATCAAGAAGCAGAACAAGGTCGTTCTCAAGGATTACCTTAAGGAGACACAGAACATTGACATAGATGAGAATTCTATCTTTGATATACAGGTTAAGAGACTTCATGAGTACAAGCGTCAGCAGATGAACGCACTCTGGGTTATCCACAAGTACTTCGATATCAAGGCAGGAAATCTTCCAAAGACTCCTGTGACTGTAATATTTGGTGCAAAGGCAGCTCCTGCATACACCATCGCAAAGGATATCATTCATCTCATCCTCTGCCTGCAGCAGCTCATCGATAATGACCCAGAGGTGAGCCCATACCTCAAGGTTGTCATGATCGAGAACTACAATGTGTCAAAGGCAGCAAAGATCATACCTGCATGTGACATTTCAGAGCAGATCTCACTTGCATCAAAGGAGGCATCAGGTACCGGAAACATGAAGTTCATGCTGAACGGCGCGCTTACACTCGGAACAAGAGATGGTGCAAATGTTGAGATTGGAGAGCTTGTCGGCGAGGATAACATTTACTTCTTCGGCGAGTCAAGCGAGGCAGTCATCGACCACTATGCAAAGGCTGATTATGTGTCAAAGGATTACTACGAGCAGCCTGAGATCAAGAAGCTTGTTGATTTTATCGTGAGCGATGAACTCCTTGAGATCGGACAGAAGGAAAGCCTTGAGAGACTTCACAACGAACTTATCGTAAAGGATTGGTTCATGACACTCCTGGATGTTGAGGATTATATCAAGACCAAGGAAGGCGTACTTGTAGACTACGAGGACCGCAAGACTTGGGCAAAGAAGGCACTTGTCAACATCAGCAAGGCTGGATTCTTCTCATCAGACAGAACCATCGCTGAGTACAACAAGGACATTTGGAGATTATAATATAAAACTTAGTTTATTTCACAGCAGGGGACGGAGGGGTCAGGCACCTCCGTCCCCTTTTGATTTAGGTTTTGGTGGCGAACAGGAAGTAAGTCGGTTATAATTAAATATACTAAAGTTGGAATGTGATACGAAATCAGTTCACATCAAGAAAAAGAAAGGCAGTGGAGAGATGTATAGAATACTGATCGTTGATGATGAGAGAATAGAGAGAAATGGGATAAGATTCCTTCTGAAAAAGCTGAATATGGAATTTGATATCGACGAGGCAGTAAACGGGCTTGATGCATTGGAGAAGATACGTCAGGCGGATTATGATATCCTCCTCACCGATGTGAAGATGCCTTTCATGGACGGTATAGAACTCATTGACAATGTGGTAAATGAGAAGAAGAAAATGAGATGCGTGATATTCAGCGGCTGCAATGAATTTGATTATGCTAAGAGAGCAATAAGGCTGGGAGTTGTGGATTATATACTGAAACCGGTCGATCCGAAGGAGTTTAAGGAGACGCTGGAGAAGGTGGTGGATGAACTTGAGGCGGCTAAAGCCTCGGATGAGCTCAAGAGCAAGAGCATGGAATTCCTTTATGAGCATGCGCTATATATGCTTGTAAATGGCGAAGATATAGAGAGTATACGCAGAGAGTACAACGGTCTGAACCTGAATTTCGCCAGATTTAAGAGAATTCTGCTGGTTGAATTTAATCACGATTTCTTTGGAAGACGAGATGTAGATTTCAAGAAAAATGAGAAGATATTGGCACTTGGAATACAGAGATACCTCAATCTGAATCAACAGCAGGAACTTATTTTTCTGGGAGATGAAACAGATGCGGTTTACACGGCCCAGGAGCTTGCCAGGATAATTAAAAGTGATTACGATGAGGAATGTTTTATAGCAGTTTCATCGGATATAGAGAACCCTGAGGATATGAAACAGAAGGTAGATGAGCTTGATGAGCTTATGGACAATAAGTTTTATCATCCGGAGATAAAGGTGTTCTACCCAAATATGGAGAGCGATTCGTCAGGAATGATCCAGTTTGATGATGACACTCTCATGAAACAGATGAAACAGGACATCAAGATGAAGGATGTGGAGGCACTCAGGGAACATTTTGACAAATTCTGTGAAAAGTACAGGCACAAGAATGAGTGTTCACAGATATATATAAAGTTTCTCTACTCAAATCTTTTGAAGGACATATACGGCAGTATAGATGGGACCGGTGAGGCGGATCTTAACAAAGATGTTGAAAAGATGTATATGACGACGGATTTTCAGAGCCTTACAGGCCTAGTTGAGGTTGCGATAGACAGACTGGCGGCCTGCTTTGAGGACAAGAGTCAGACCGGACATAAGGAAGTGGAGATAGTAAAGCAGTATATTTACAGGAATTACGGGAGCGAGCTAGGCATAGATATGCTTGCGGATATGGTATATCTTGCCCCAAGTTATCTCAGCACAGTGTTTAAGAAAGAGACGGGACAGAACCTGAGCAAATTTATCAAGTCATACAGAATGGAGCGGGCAAGGGATATGCTTGAGAATAGTATGGCGAAGATTGTAGATATAGGTGCGATGTGTGGTTATCAGAATGTATCCTACTTTTGCTCGAGTTTCAGGGAGTTTTATGGAGTGAGCCCTCAGAAATTCAGGGAGAGCGGTGTTGCAGGCGGTGAGTAGACATACAGCAGACTTGGAAAAGGACGATTGCAGAACTCGTTAAGCAGGGGGATCGTAGATGAACAAAGGTGGAGTCAAGAAGAGATTTCGTGATATGAAGCTGACTGGCAAAATGGTTGTTATTTATCTGCTGGCCGGACTTGTGCCTGTTATGATAATACTGGGTATAACATATATGGAGATGAAAAAGATCCTGTGGGCCCGGGAGACAACGATCTTGGAATCTTATGTCAGCCAGACCACGGATTCCATGGACAATGAATTGGAGATATACAACAACCTCTCTAAATATATATCGTATAACCAGTCGATTGCAAAGATACTGAGCGCAGATCAATCGGCATATCAGAATTATGAGCAGTTCAGTACGGTGATCGATCCTCTGCTGGCATCAATCATGTATTTCCATGAGGATGTAAACCAGGTCACGATATATACTGATGCCAGTGATGTGAAACATGGGTCAACAGTTGCACCGTTAAAAGATCTGGCGGATGGAACGCATGCATATGATGATCTGGATAACAATATACACTGGCATATTGATCTGGAAAGCCGAACTGCATTTTCAGTCAGCCGGATGGCTATGCTGGAGCAGAAAGGTGCCAAGGGCGTTTTGTATGTAGGCGTGGATTATGACAGTGTATTTCAACCGTTTTATACAGAGACAATGTTTGATAATTATGGGCTTATCATAGAGGATGAGTATGGACATATGATATTCAACAAGAATACATTTGCCGATGAGCAGTCAGCATATGAATTGGATGTGGATAAATTCGATGTTCTGAGAGAGATGGATAATTCAGGGTATCAGTTTATAGATAAGACATCCAAGGCGACCGGTTGGAACATATGTGTATACAAGCCGAACAAACTTATAATCTCATCGGTTCGACCGATACTTATAATAGCGGTGGTGGCACTTCTGGTAAGTATGCTTGCATGTATATTATGTATACATATGGTATCAGAATTTATAACGAAGCGAATCAAAAATCTTCAGAAGACTATGAAGGCCACCGAGACAGGAAATCTGGGCATGGTTATAGGAAATGACAGTACAGATGAGATCGGTGATCTTATAAACGGCTATAACAGCATGAGTAAGCGCCTTGATGAGACTGTCAATGAGGTATATCAGAGCAAGATCAAGGAAAAAGAATACGAGATGAGGGCACTTCAGGCGCAGATCAATCCGCATTTCCTGTATAATTCTCTGTCTATGATTAATTGGAAAGCCCTTGAGGCGGAGCAGGAAGACATAAGCCGGATCACCCTGTCTCTGTCCACATTCTACAGGACGGCCCTGAACAAAGGAAAAAACATCCTGCTTGTCAAAGATGAGATAGCAAATATCAAGTCGTATCTTGATATCCAGCTTGCCATGCATGACAACAGCTTTGATGTGGTGTACGACATAGATGACAGTATTCTGAAGTATGAAACATTGAATCTGATACTTCAGCCGCTGCTTGAAAACGCGATAGGGCATGGAATTGACGTTAAGACTGATGGCAGAGGAGAGATACGCATAGAGGGAAAGGAGAATGGAGATTTTCTTGATTTCACTGTGTCAGACAACGGAGTTGGAATGACAAAGGCCCAGGCCGCCCTGATCCTGTCCAAGTCGTCCAATGGCTACGGTGTGTCAAATGTAAACGAGAGGATCAAGCTATATTATGGAGAGGAGTACGCGGTGAAGATCGAAAGCACCCCGGGAGCCGGCACGAAAGTAATGCTCCACTTCCCAAAGAGAGTAGAAAACTAGAAAAATTATAAAAAATACGAAGAGTGGATGTACCTTTTGAAGCTTATTAAAGCTCAAGAGGTACATTTTTTGTATACTGTTAATAAAATCTACATATGTGCGCATAATAACATTGCTAACATTCTTTCGATTAAAACAGAGTATATCTAAAAAATCCAACATGATTCTAAAATCATTGATATATACGGATTGGAAACGTTTTCCTATAATAATGACATAAGGTAAAGGTACTGCAAAGGTGTTAAAAACATTCAGTCAAAACTATATTTTTAAGGAGGAACGATTATGAGAGTTAAGAGATTTGCAGCAGTTGCACTTGCGGGTGTAATGGGAATGTCAATGCTGGCAGGATGTGGAGATTCAGGAAAGGATGAGTCAACAACAGCAGCAAAGAGTGATGCAACAGAGGCTACAGATGCAACAGAGGCAGCTTCAGAGGAAGAGGCAATCAAGACAACACTTACAGTATGGGGACCAGCTGAGGATCAGTCACCTGATTACGGCGAGTGGTTACAGACAACATGTGAGGCATTCAAGAAAGAGCATCCAAACTGGGATATCACATTTGAGTATGGTACATGTAGTGAGGGTGATGCAGGAAAGACTGTTACACAGGATGTTTCAGCGTCAGCAGATGTATACATGTTTGCAAATGACCAGTTACAGACTCTGATCGATGCAGGTGCTATCTCAGAGCTCGGCGGAAGCACAGCAGATTATGTTAAGTCAACAAATTCACAGGCAATCGTAGATTCTATCACAGTTGATGGCGGTATCTATGGTGTGCCATTTACAACAAATACATGGTTTATGTACTACAACAAGAAGACATTTACAGAGGATGATGTAAAGAGCCTTGACACAATGCTTGAGAAGGGTAAGGTTTCATTCCCACTCACAAACTCATGGTACATCGCAGCATTCTACCTTGCAAATGGCGGAACATTATTCGGTGATGGTACAGACAATGATGCAGGAATCAACTTCGGTGGCGACAACGGCAAGGCTGTTACAGACTACCTTGTAGATCTTGTAAACAACAAGAACTTTGTAAACGATGAGTCAGGTGTTGGTATCTCAGGTATGACAGATGGTTCAATATCAGCAATGTTCTCAGGCTCATGGGACTACGCAGCATTACACGATGCACTTGGAGATGATCTCGGAATCGCAGTTATGCCAACAGCCAAGATCGGCGGTGCGGACAAGCAGCTCCTCTCATTTGCAGGATCAAAGGCAATCGCTGTAAATCCTAACTGTGAGTATCCACAGGTTGCAGTTGCGCTTGCACTCTACCTTGGAAATGAGGCATCACAGGAGTCACACTACACAGCAAGAAACATCGTTCCATGTAACACAAGCCTTCTTGAGAGCGATACAGTTAAGGGCGATGCACTTGTAGCAGCTCAGAATGCAACATTCGATACAACAGCATTCATCCAGCCATTTGTTCCTAAGATGGGCAACTACTGGACACCAGCAGAGAACTTTGGTAAGTCTCTCGTAAATGGTGAGGTTACACATGACAACGCAGCAGATATGACAGAGTCATTCAACACATCACTTAACACTGATGTAGCACAGTAAAAAATACTAGTTATATATTTCAAAAACAGGTGCTCCATTCATCTACAGGTGATGGGGCACTTGTAATAAGAAGAGATAATGATTTACTTTGAGACGGAGGTGTTAGGATGGCTCAGGCTATAACAAATAAAAAAAGTAAAATGAAGAAAATACGAAGATCTGATTACCCATATACCGTTGCACAGGCAGTGGCAAATGGAGACATAGCTACCAGAATTTCATTTCTGATCTTGGGGTTTGGAAGCATAGTCAGAAAACAGTTTGTAAAGGGATTTTCGTACCTGGTACTTGAGGTACTGTTTATATGGTTTATGATAAAGCACGGAGCATCACTCCTGGTGGATCTCTTCCATCTGGGTGGTCAGGAACAGCAGAAGGTCTGGAATGATGCAAAGGGTGTATTTGAATATACACAGGGTGACAACTCTCTGCTCATGCTCCTGTACGGTGTGGCAACACTGTTTATAATTTTCGCATTCATCTGCCTTTGGGTAGTAAGTATAGAGAGCGCATACAAAGCGTATTGCCTGTGGGATAAAGGCAAAAAGGTTCCAAAGTTCAAGGATGATGTGAAGAGTCTGTTTGACAGCAATCTTCATGCTTTTCTTCTTCCTCTTCCTGTACTTGGAGTTGTTGTATTTACGATATTGCCATTGGTTTTCATGATCTTTATGGCATTTACGAATTACAGCAAGCTTGATTCACATACAGTTATATTCAACTGGGTTGGACTGAAGAATTTTGCAAAGATATTGAACTTTAGTGATGCAATAGGAAGTACATTCTGGTCAGTGCTTGGCTGGACGCTTGTTTGGGCTGTGGCAGCCACATTCAGTAACTACTTCCTTGGAATGATACTCGCAATGGTGATCAACAGAAAGGGAACCAGGGCAAAAGGTATGTGGAGAGCGATTTTCATGCTCTCAGCAGCGGTTCCGCAGTTTGTATCACTTCTTCTGATGAGGACTATCTTCAGTCAGAATGGTATCGTCAATACATTACTTATAAATAACGGAATAATCGACAATGCTATTCCATTCTGGAGCAACGCAACACTTGCCAGAGTCATGGTAATTGTCATCAATATCTGGATAGGAATTCCATTTACCGTCATGCAGGTCACAGGAATTCTCCAGAGCATACCGGAGGAGATATACGAGGCTGCGAGAGTTGACGGCGCAGGTCCGGTAAAGATCTTCTTCAAGATCACTCTTCCATATATGTTGTTTGTCACAGCACCATATCTGATAACAACATTTGCAGGAAATATCAATAACTTCAACGTTATCTACCTTCTGTCAAATGGAGCGCCTACTCCGGTTGGAAAGACTGCCGGAAAGACAGACCTTCTTGTCACATGGCTCTATAAGCTGACGGTTGATAACCAGTACTATAACTTAGGTGCTGTTATAGGTATCATGACATTCATAGTTCTCGCTGTTGTGTCACTGGTAACTTACCACAACACCGCATCATATAAAGATGAGGAGGGATTTCAGTAATGGCTAAATCAAATAATAATGAGATTAAAGCAAGAAGCAAATGGACACTGGGAGACATCGTGGTTCATATCATACTGGTAATCCTTTCGGTTATCTGGGTACTGCCGATCGCATGGATAATCATGATAAGCTTCAGAGGAGAGAAAGGACAGTATGTTTCAACTCTGTTGCCAAAGTCTTTGACTCTGGCGAACTACACAAAGCTTTTTACAGACACAGGTATCCTGAACTTTATGCAGATGTTCAAGAATACTTTGATAATAGCAATTTTCTCATGTATAATATCAACAGCGTTCGTGCTTGCAGTTTCATACTGTATGTCAAGAATGCGTTTCAGACTGAGAAAGCCATTTATGAATGTGGCACTTATACTTGGAATGTTCCCGGGATTCATGGCTATGATAGCAGTGTATTACATCCTTAAGGTTCTGGGACTTTCAGAAGGCTCACTCATCAGGGTTGCTCTGGTACTCGTATATTCAGGCGGTTCAGGACTTGGATTCTATATCGCCAAAGGATTCTTTGATACTATACCAAAGTCGCTGGAAGAAGCAGCATACCTTGATGGTGCTACAAGATGGCAGTCATTTACAAGGATAATCATACCACTCAGCCGTCCGATCATAGTTTATACGGTTCTGAATTCGTTCCTTGCACCATGGATTGATTTCGTGTTTGCCAAGGTTATATGCAGAGCCAACAAGGACTATTACACAGTATCCATCGGACTTTGGAACATGCTCGAGAAAGAGTATGTGTACAACTGGTTCAACTCATTTGCGGCTGGTGCAGTGCTGATATCCGTACCGATTATCATTCTCTTTATGTTAATGCAGAAGTGCTACAAGGATAGCATGTCTGGAGGCGTAAAGGGTTAAGGATAATATATGAAATTATTTGCAAAACCTAAGTGGAATGAGGAAAGCATATGCCAGCAATGAAGTATCTGAAAAAAATAATAACATGTGTGCTAACAATTACCCTTATAATAATATGTGGCTGCCAGGACAATAACACCCCCTCCAACCCGTCTAAGGCGACCACAGATGCAGAATATGAGTCTGCCATGCATATTGCGGAGACAACGCCGCTTGGAAGGTATCCGGAACAGCTCACCTATACCCTGGGCAAGCTGTCCGGTGCAAATAATTCAAATCTCCCACAGGGAGAAACGTATGAAAATAACGCATACACACAGATATTAAATGAAATCTTAAATGTGCAGAACCAGGATATATTTGAGGCTGCTGATGATCAGTATGATGACAATGTATCCATGGTGATAGCACAGAAGGATCTTCCGGATGTGATGATCGTCCAAGATATGGATGAGCTGCAGTATCTGGTGGAAAATGACATGATCGAGGATCTCACAGACAGTTATAACAACTGCATGAGTGAAACGGTAAAGAACATATATAAGAGTTATGGCAGCAGTATCATGGATGTGGTCACATTTGATGACCGTATCATGGCCATACCTGAGACAAATATATCAGATGGACCAAATCTGATATGGCTTAGAAAAGACTGGATGGATAAGCTGGGACTTGATGCTCCGAGAACACTTTCGGATGCGGAGGAGATCATCAGGCAGTTTATTGAGAAGGATCCGGGAAATAATGGTGAAGGAAATACCGTAGGGCTGGTGGCAGACACAAGTCTCTGCGGCGGTTGTGGTTATAGCAGCGAGTACACGCTAGACATTGTATTTGCCGCATATGGGGCATTTCCGAAACAGTGGATAAAGGATGGGGACGGAAATGTCGTGTATGGTTCTGTACAGCCGGAGGCGAAGAAGGCTCTGGAGCATATACATGAGATGTACGAGGAAGGGATTCTGGATCAGAATTTCCTCATGCGGACAAGCAGCAACATAATAGAACTCATAGTTAATGGACAGTGTGGTTCGTTCTTCGGACCATGGTGGGCTCCAAATAATCCTCTCATGGACGCTGTAGCGGCCGATCCAACAGCAAAGTGGGAACCATATCTGCTTGCCACAGAGGAAAACGGCTCAACGAGTTATCACACTCAGGTTCCGTATGGCAACTTCGTGGTTGTCAAAAAGGGATATGAGCACCCGGAGATAGTGTGCAAGATAATAAGTGTGCTGTTTGACTATGTAAGATATGAGGATAAAGACAATCAGGCTATAAAGGATTACTACAAACTCAATGTGGATCCTACCGCAAGACCACTTGCGATGAACGTGGATTACAACAATGCACTTCAGATATGTTATGGCGAGCTGAACCATGTGTTCTCTGGCGTAAGGCAGCCAGATGATCTGAATCTGCTGGAACAGTCTTATTATGAAGCATGTGATTCATATCTTAAGAATGAAGACAATGCGTCATCGGAGGACTGGGCGGCATATACATCCCGTATAACTGCGTGCAAGATCCTCAATGATGCGCGTACAAATAAAGTCGAATCTCTGTACTTCGGGGAGACCGAGACCATGGTGTCAGACTGGTGGTACCTTGAGAATCTGGAGAGCGACACTTACCTGAAGATAGTTACAGGTGAAGCAGATCTGGATGAATTTGACAGTTTTGTGGACAATTGGTACAAGACCGGTGGAACAACGATCACCAAGGAAGTTCGAAGGGAGTGCCAGTAGATATGATAAGAGCAATAGTATTTGATTTAGATGATACATTATACGACTGCCTTCACGAGAATGATAAGGCAGTGGAAGACACTGTGAGATATGTGGCAAATGAACTTCTTCATATAGATGAAGTGACAGTGATGAAAGCCTTTGAAGAAGGCAGAGACATGGTAAAGGATCAGCTCTCTGCCTGGGATATGGCGGCGCAGCACAATAGGGTGCTGTACTTCCAGAAGATGCTGGAGATCCTGGGGGTATCACCATTTAGATATGACCTGCAGGTGTACAACTATTTCTGGAACAATTTCCTGAACAAGATATCCATATTCCCCGGGGCATTGGAGTTTATAGATGATATGAAAGCCAGAGGAATAAAGATTGGTATCTGTACAGATATGACTGCGCATATCCAGTTTAGGAAGATAGACAGACTTGGACTTACGGGCAGACTTGACGCAATGATAACAAGCGAGGAGGCTGGTATAGAAAAGCCGAACCGCAGGATGTTTGATATGATAGCTACAAAGCTGGGCGTAAAGAACGATGAGGTCATCTATGTGGGCGATAGCTACAAGAAGGATGTCATGGGAGCGAAAAATGCCGGAATGACACCAGTGTGGTATCTGTCGCTGCAGAACAAGACGGACGAGGATGTACTGGCTGCATGCAATTATGCGGAGCTTCGAAATATAGTGAATAAGGTGATATAGAGAGCAGTGCGATAGCTGCACACCAGATTCCATTGATGTCAAACACCATAGGCAGCATCAACACCGCTGCAAGCTGTATCACCAGTGTTCTGAGGAACGATATGCATAAATATTTTCATTTAATGGTATGTGAAGGAGTTGTTTTGGGGCGGCCGTGTGGCTATAATAATAGACATGGGCTATGAAATTATAGATATATGTTATGGTTGACAGAAATCTATGCGGTGTGAATAAAGTAGTCATGGCCAGGAAAGGAGTGTACACTTATGGGGTTTTTAACAGGTAAGACAGCGATAATAACAGGAGGCGGACGTGCAGTTCTCAGCGATGGAAGCTGTGGATCCATCGGATACGGAATAGCGACAGCATATGCCAAGGAAGGTGCCAATCTGGTGCTTACAGGACGTAATGTCCAGAAGCTTGAGGATGCAAAGGCAGAGCTTGAGAGCAAATATGGGATCAAGGTTCTTGCAGTCCAGGCTGATGTAAACGCAGGTGCGGACAATGAGAGCGTTGTCAAGAACGTTGTGGAGCAGGCGGTTAAGGAATTTGGAAGAATAGATGTGCTCATCAACAATGCGCAGGCATCTGCATCAGGCGTTACCATCGCAGATCACACAACAGCACAGTTTGACCTTGCCATATATTCAGGTCTTTACGCTGCATTTTACTATATGCAGGCATGCTATCCATATCTGAAGGAGACAAAGGGTTCAGTCATCAACTTTGCATCAGGTGCAGGCCTCTTTGGAAATTACGGACAGTGCGCATATGCGGCAGCGAAGGAAGGCATTAGGGGCCTTACAAGAGTTGCAGCTACAGAGTGGGCAGCTGATGGAATAAATGTCAATATAGTATGTCCTCTCGCATGGACATCACAGCTTGAGAACTTTGAGAAGGCATATCCGGATGCGTTCAAGGCAAATGTAAAGATGCCACCAATGGGACACTTCGGAGACGTAGAGAAGGAGATTGGACGTGCGTGCGTGGCACTCGCATCACCGGATTTCAAGTACATGAGTGGTGAGACCATCACACTTGAGGGCGCGATGGGACAGAGACCATAGAGCAGTCAATATATCAAATATGGCTTATGCTATGATAATAGAATATGATGTAGATGCGAAGCCTGGTTCGCGGCTTGCATAAAAAATGAGCGTAACACAATAATACCCAGATGGGAAATGTGTTATGCTCATTTTGTTTAGCTGACTCAGTCATCAACTATATCTCAAAACAGATGGTTGTCCGCTTGTCGTTAATAAGACACAAGGTTTCTTAAAAAAATATGAAATATCTGCCATCATCCTTGAATAACCTTACTTGGAGTACTTATAATAGAACTTTGTTAAAGAAATCATGAGATGTCATGGGCAGTCGGTGCAAAATACTGCTCGATGCATAACATTTGCCGACCATATACACAGGAAGAGGTGTTTTATTTGGATACAAACTCAGAAAACAATCTGGATACACGGGGAGTCCCGATCATTGGCCTTACATCGGAGGAAGTAAGGGAACGGATCGACAAGGGACTTACCAATCACACGGATATAAGTACGCAGAAGACAGTGGGGCAGATAGTCAAGTCCAATCTGCTCACATACTTCAATCTTATATTCCTCATACTTACGGTGCTGCTATGTATCGTTGGCTCATTCAGGAATCTGACTTTCCTGCCGGTCATCATAGGCAACACGGTTATAGGAATATTTCAGGAGCTGCGTGCCAAAAAGACTCTTGACAAGATGAGTATGTTAAATGCGCCGCATTCGATAGTTGTGAGAGACGGAGAACAGCAGCAGATACAATCAGAGGAACTGGTTAAGGACGATATCATCATTCTGTCGGCAGGCAATCAGATATGTGCTGACGCTACGGTGCTCAGCGGCAGTATATCGGTAAATGAAGCCCTGCTCACCGGTGAGTCGGATGAGATCAAGAAGAAATCAGGTGATCGACTCATGTCCGGAAGCTTTGTGGTGTCCGGACAGTGCTATGCCAAGCTTGATAAGGTGGGCAATGAGTCATACATATCACAGCTCACAGCCCAGGCGAAGGCCATGGGTGACGGCGAACAGTCAGAGATGATCAGGTACATCAACAAGCTTGTAAAATGGGTTGGAATCATCATCATACCAGTGGGAATCATATTGTTCTGCCAGGCGTATATCATGAATGGAGAGACATTCAAGAAGAGTGTTGTATCGATGGTTGCGGCGGTTCTCGGAATGATCCCTGAAGGACTTTATCTGCTCACAACTGTTGCGCTTGCGCTCAGCACAATAAGACTTGCGAAGAAACAAGTGTTACTGCATGACATGAAGAGTATAGAGACACTCGCGAGAGTCGATGTACTCTGTGTGGATAAGACCGGAACCATCACTGAGCCGGGTATGCAGGTTACAGAGCTGGTGATAAGCGGCAGATGCGGCGATGCCGAGATGGACAAGAGAGCATTTGCACATCTGCTGGCGGATTACTCGGCGGTCATTGAGGACAACAATGCCACAATGGAGGCGATCAGGGACTATGTGGCGAAAAACGAGCTGGAAAAGGGCAGCAGGACAGTGCTGAAGACTGAACCGTTTACATCGGCAAATAAATACAGCAAGGTGTCATTTGTCGAGGGTGATTATATGCTGGGTGCTCCGGAGTTTATAATGAAGGATAGGTATGAGGAGATATCCGAAGAGATAGAGGAGTACCAGAGCAAGGGATACAGAGTCCTTCTTATGGCGGAGTCAGGAGAGGATTCTATTGGTTCGGTAAGACCATTAGGAGGCATATCTCCTATTGGTTATATAGTGCTTTCAAATCCAATAAGGGAAAATGCAGAGAGCACATTTACATATTTCAAAGAGCAGGGCGTTGCCATAAAAGTCATATCCGGAGATAACCCTGCCACAGTATCAGAGGTGGCAAAGCGGGCAGGCATAGATGGAGCGGAGAACTATGTGGATGCTTCCACTTTGGCGTCTGAGAAGGATATAACTGAGGCTGTGGATAAATATACAGTATTTGGAAGAGTTACGCCTAAACAGAAGCAGCTCATAGTCAGGGCGCTCCAGAAACAGAAACACACGGTTGCCATGACTGGTGATGGTGTAAATGATATACTCGCAATGAAGGATGCTGATTGCAGTATTGCAATGGCATCTGGAAGTGAAGCGGCTGCGCAGGCGGCACAGACGGTGCTTCTGGATTCGGATTTCGGACGTATGCCATATGTGGTGTTTGAGGGAAGACAGGTGGTCAACAATATACAGAGATCAGCAAGCCTCTTCCTTGTTAAGAATATATTCTCACTGCTGATGGCCATATTCTCAGCGATATTTGCGATCACATATCCGCTGGAGCCATCACAGATATCGCTCATAAGCATGTTCACCATAGGATTGCCGGGATTCCTGCTGGCACTTGAGCCGAACAGGAATCGTATAGAGGGAAACTTTATGGTAAATGTCATGTTAAAAGCATTGCCTGCAGGACTCACGGATGTGTTGTCGGTCGGAGCACTTGTAATCTGCGGACAGGTCTTCAACCTCCCGAGTGAGGACATAGCCACAGCCGGCACAATGCTTCTTGCGGTTGTCGGATTCATGATAATAATCAAGATCAGCCATCCGTTCAACAAGATGAAGTATGGTGTACTTCTTATCAACATAATCGGACTGCTGTTCTGTGGCCTTTTCCTCGGCAGGCTGTTTGCCATAGAGTCGATATCCAACATATGTTTCCTGCTCATGGTTGTATTTGCATTTGCGGCGGAATCTATGTTCAGGTATTTGACATTGTTTGTTGAAAAGCTCAGCAGCTTCTTTGGAGACGAGAAGAACAGACGTAAGCTCAGAAGAAAGATAAGGAAATATAACATTTTTAAGTAGAGAATTGTCGAAAAAAGAATATAATAAATATTAAGATATACTCATAAGAAGCAATATTGTTTTTTATGAGTATGTTTGTTTATAAGGATGATATGTACAACTTGGATAACAGGAGGTAAGCATGGCAAATTCAACTAAAAAAGCACTTGAGGTATCTCTGAAAAAGCTTCTTAAGGACAAGCCATTTGACAAGATAACAATAGCGGATCTCACCGGAGACTGCGGGATAAGCAGGATGACATTCTATTATCATTTTCAGGATATATATGAGCTTGCCGAGTGGGTGTGCATAGAGGATGGCAAGCAGGCACTGAAGGATAAGAAGACCTACGATACCTGGCAGGAGGGCATGATACAGGTGTTTGAGGCTGTGCTGGAGAACAAGCCATTTATCGCAAATATATACAGGTCGGTGGATAAGGCTAAGATAGAAAACTATCTGTATAAGCTGTCGTATCAGCTCATAGCGGATGTAGTAGAAGAGAAATGCGAAGGGGATAACCTCTCGGAGGCTGATAAGCAGTTCATAGCAGACTTTTACAAGTATGGATTTGTGGGGATTATGCTTGACTGGGTAGACAAGGGGATGAAGGACGATTATCATAAAATAGTGGAGCAGCTTAGCACCACGCTTCGTGGAAATATAGCAAATTCTATTCATAATTTTGAAATCGAGATGTAAAAGCAGAGGACGGATCAGGATAAAGAAATCTATTACTGTGAGATATGCGGGGAGAGCGCTTATGAGTCAAACATCAGATATGAAAAAGAGATTGCCAGGGATAATATTGATAACGGGGGGAATCGTGCTGGTTGCGATGGTCATCCAGGCGGTCATACTCAGCTTTATCAATAACAGGGGTTTTGACAGGACCTCGCAGGTGCTGTTGGATCAGGTCAGCAATATAATCGAGAAGAATAAGGCAAGTGAGGAAGATCTGATAGACTCCCTCAAGGAAGATTATATGGTCAGGGCTAAGGCTGTGGCGTATATAGTTGATGCAAAGCCTGAGGTGGCAAATGATGTGGAGGAGCTCCGCAAGATTGCTGCACTTATATCTGTTGATGAGGTGCATTTGTTTAATACGGATGGCGTGATATATGCTGGTACCAATCCCGAATATTTTGGATATAGCTTTGATTCCGGGGAGCAGATGGCGTATTTTAAGCCTATGCTGGATGATAAGAATCTCACCATGTGTCAGGATGTCACTCCGAACACATCAAAGGGTAAGAAGATGATGTATGCAATAACATGGAACGACGATGGAACCAAGATGATACAGGTTGGAATCGAGCCGAGAAGACTTCTGAATGAAGTAAAACAGAATGAGATATCCACGGTGGTTGCCAATATGCCTATGTATGATGGACTGAGTGTTGTAGTGGCAGATGGCGAATCGGGAGAAATATATGGATGTTCATATGAACCGGTAGTAGGGCTTACTCTTGATGAGATCGGCATTTCGGTGACTGATGATATGCTGCCGGACGATGAAGACAGTTTTACAGGCATAAGAAGGATTAATGGATTTAGAAACAGATGTGTATTCCGAAGATCCGGAGAGTATGTGATCGGGGTCATATATAGAATGGATGTGAATAGCCGGAGTAATATGGCAATCATGGTTATCATGGCACTGTATCTGTGTTTTGCCGCCGGCCTGGTGGTAAGCATGGTGATGAAGGTGATACATGCGAATCGGGAGAGAAATGAACAGCTGTCAATATTGACATCCATGTCGGGGATGTATTACAGCATGCATATGCTTGATCTTAGGCATGATACATTTGCCCTCTATACCGCAGGAGACCTGATACTTAGGGCTGGTGAGCGGGCAGCAGGGGCGAAGGAACTTATGAGGAAGATCGTTCATAAGGTGGTTGTGGATGAACATCAGGCAAGTGCCCAGGAATTCATGGATCTGGATAGTCTGGGGGACAGACTGATCAGGAAAAAGATTGTATCAGGTGAGTTCATGGTGAAGGATCTTGGATGGTTCAGACTGTCATTTATATCGATAGATGTTGACGAGGACGGACGTCCTTTAAAAGTCATATTTACCACCAGAAACATAGATGAAGATAAGAAACGGGAGCAGAAGCTGATAAGACGATCTTATACAGATGAGCTCACAAAATGTTATAACAGGAACGCATATATAGATGATGTCAGGGAGCTGCCGGGAGATTCTGTATATGTGTATGTGTCCATGGATGTAAATGGGCTTAAATTAGTGAATGATACCCTGGGACATGCGGCTGGAGATGAACTGCTTCAGGGTGCTGCCGACTGTATGGAGCAGTGTTTTGGAAACTATGGTAAGGTGTACAGGATGGGCGGTGATGAATTTGTGGCCATCATTTTTGTAAATACCAGGAGGCTGAAGAGAGTGCAGCAGGAGTTTGATGACGTTGTGGGTGGATGGTCCGGACAGCTGGTGAAATCCGTATCGATATCATGTGGCTATGTGTCAAGTGATGAGAAGGACTGGGAGTCATTTGACGAGATAGTAAAGGCTGCAGATGAGAGAATGTACGAGAATAAGGCGGCATATTACAGGCAGAAGGGCGTCGACAGGAGGTATCACTAGAGTACATATGCAATATAGGGTTATACAAAACGGGTGGAATGATAAAATTTTTATCATTCCACTTTTTTTGTAAATATGAAATAAAAATTGGGCAAGCTATTATAGAGGCATGAGATAAAGATAGACGGCAGACTGAAAGGAGAATTGCTTATGTCAAAGAAGAAATTGGGAATCGGGATAGCAGCGGTGGCAGCAGCCGGCGCAGGAGCAGCAGCTCTCACAGTTAAAAATCGTAATAAGGCAAAAGTTCAGAAGGAGAAGGCTGCGGCTGAACATGCTGAGTACCGCAATACGGAGCGCGGAAAGCATGAGAAGAACAGTAAGGGAATCTATTATACAAATGGAAACTATGAGGCATTTGCCAGACCGAGAAAGCCGGAGGGCGTGGATGACAAGAACGCATATATAGTGGGAAGTGGTCTTGCATCACTGGCAGCAGCTTGCTTCCTTGTACGTGACGGACAGATGCCGGGTTCACATATCCATATTCTTGAGGCCATGGATATAGCGGGCGGTGCGTGCGATGGAATATTTGATCCTGCCAGAGGCTACGTCATGAGAGGTGGACGTGAGATGGAGAACCATTTCGAGTGCCTGTGGGATCTGTTCAGAAGTATACCTTCCATAGAGACACCGGGGGTATCGGTTCTTGACGAGTATTACTGGCTGAACAAGGAGGATCCAAATTATTCACTGTGCAGAGCAACAGTGAACAGAGGCAAGGATGCCCACACAGATGGCAAATTCAATCTGAGCCAGAAGGGCTGTATGGAGATCATGAAGCTCTTCATGACAAAGGACGAGGATCTGTATGACAAGACGATAGAGGATGTATTCGATGATGAGGTATTTGATTCGACATTCTGGCTGTACTGGAGGACGATGTTCGCATTTGAGAATTGGCACAGTGCGCTGGAGATGAAACTTTACTTCCAGAGATTCATACATCACATCTCAGGACTTCCGGATTTCTCGGCCCTCAAGTTCACGAAGTACAACCAGTATGAGTCGCTGATCCTTCCGATGGTGAAGTATCTTGAGACGGCGGGCGTGACATTCCAGTACAACACGGAGGTCACAAATGTCATATTTGACATGAGAGACGGCAAGAAGATAGCAAAGACCATAGAGTGCAGGGTAAACGGAGCTGAGAAGGGGATCCCGCTCACAGAGAACGACCTTGTATTTGTCACAAATGGAAGCTGTACGGAGGGAACTATCTACGGTGATCAGAATCATGCGCCAAATGGTGATGCAGAGGTGAGAACAAGCGGCTGCTGGAGTCTGTGGAAGAACATAGCTGCACAGGATCCTTCATTTGGCCATCCTGAGAAGTTCTGCTCTGATATATCTAAGACAAACTGGGAGTCAGCTACAATAACAACGCTTGACGACAAGATCATCCCATATATCGTAGATATCTGCAAGCGTGATCCGAGAACAGGAAAGGTTGTGACGGGTGGTATAGTGAGCTGTCAGGATTCAAGCTGGCTGATGAGCTGGACCATCAACAGACAGGGACAGTTCAAGACCCAGGACAAGGATAAGGTGTGTGTATGGGTATATGGCCTGTTCACAGATGTTCCGGGCGATTATATCAAGAAACCTATGAAGGATTGTACCGGTAAGGAGATCACGGAGGAGTGGCTCTACCATCTGGGTGTGCCAGAAGATGAGATCGAGGAGTTGGCCACAAACAGCGCAGTCTGTGTGCCAACTATGATGCCATATATCACCGCGTTCTTCATGCCTAGAGCAAAGGGCGACAGACCAGACGTAATTCCGGACGGATGCACCAACTTTGCATTCCTCGGACAGTTCGCCGACACTCCTCGTGACACAGTGTTCACCACAGAGTATTCGGTGAGAACTGCCATGGAGGCTGTGTATGGACTTCTCGGCGTGGACAGAGGTGTTCCTGAGGTGTGGGGAAGTGTGTACGATATCCGTGAACTGCTGGACAGCAGCGTGAAGCTCATGGATGGCAAATCTCCGCTTGAGATAAATCTCGGACCACTGAACAAGCTCAAGAGACCTATACTTAGGAAGATTCAGGGCACGGTGATCGAAAAGGTACTGAGAGACCACGACATCATCAAAGAGGGGATGCTGTAGGTTGAAGTTAATATAGAGTAATAAGAAAGTTCCATGTGTCTGCACGGTGCAGATGCATGGAACTTTTTATGTGGTGAAGACAGTGGGGACGGAGGGACCTGTCCCCTCCGTCCCCACTGGAAAATAAATTGACTTTTCCCGTGTATAAAAATATACTTTTTGATATAAAAGATATGAGAGAGAAGTAAAAATGAATAAGATAGAGATAAACGACAAATGGATGCAGAAGACCAGCGTTGTGTGGCTCGGTGCCATGCTGTGCTGCCTGCTGTGGGGAAGCGCATTTCCCTGTATAAAGATAGGCTACGGAATGTGGAATATAGAGAGTGCGGATACATCGTCACAGATACTGTTTGCAGGTATGCGATTCGTGCTAGCGGGTATCCTTGCCGTGATATTTGGAAGTCTGCTGGAAGGAAGATTTATCAAGCCGGAGAAGGGATGCGCCGGCAAGATAGCGTGGCTTGCGATGCTGCAGACAGTCATGCAATACCTGTTCTTTTATATAGGACTCGCACATACAAGCGGAGTCAAGGCGTCCATCATAGAGGCAGTAAATGTATTCGTTGCCATCATAGTGTCAGGATTCATATTCCATCAGGAAAATGTCACTGCAAAGAAGATGCTTGGATGTCTGGTTGGATTTGCGGGAGTTGTACTTATAAACATGAATGGAATGAATTTCCATATGAGCTTGTCAGGTGAGGGTGCTATATTCCTTTCGACAGTGGCTTATGCATTTTCATCTGTGTTCCTGAAGCGATATTCGGTAAAACACAATCCGGTTATGCTCAGTGGCTACCAGTTTATAGTTGGCGGAATTATTCTGTCGGCTGCCGGTTTTGCCATGGGAGGCAGACTCAGTACCGTATCCACCGAAGGAGTTTTGATGCTCATATATCTGGCTCTTGTATCGGCGGTGGCATATTCTCTGTGGGGAATGCTGCTCAAGTACAATCCCATATCCAGGGTTGCAGTATTTGGATTTATGAATCCGGTGTTCGGCGTGATACTGTCGGCATGGCTGCTCCGCGAGGGCGCGCAAGCGCTTGGTCCGATAAGCCTGGTGTCGCTGGTTTTGGTGTGCGCAGGAATATACATAGTGAATAAGTAGGGACGTTCCTGGGAGGTTAATATGAAGATGACAACACTTTGTTACATAGAGAAAGATGAAAGATACCTGATGCTCCACAGGACAAAGAAGGAGAAGGACATTAATAAAGGCAAATGGATCGGTGTAGGTGGACATGCCGAGGAGGGTGAGAGCCCTGAGGACTGCCTTCTGAGGGAGATAAAGGAGGAGACGGGACTTACGCTTACATCGTATAGATTCAGAGGGCTGGTGACATTTATCAGCAATGAGTGTGAGAATGAGCTTATGTGCCTGTTCACCGCAGATGGATTTGATGGGGAAGTTCAGATATGCGATGAGGGGGATCTTCAATGGATAGATAAAGAAATCGTGCCAATACTTCCGACGTGGAGCGGGGATGCGATATTTCTGAAACTGCTGCTTGAAGGGGAGAAGAGATTTTTCTCACTCAAGCTCGTATATGAGGGAAGCGAGCTGGTGGAGCACAGGCTGGAATTCTATTGATAATGAATATGTGATATAGTGAAGGGGAATATAATCGCGAAAAACAGCACTGGGATTTATAGTGTCTTGCATGGGATGGGGAATAATTCCCCTTCTTGGAGATGATGTACATGTCATAAGTGTACCGAGAATTGTGCTTAGCCTATTTGGCATTATGGGAATAGTCGCGATGGTAAAGAGCGTGAAGGATTATATAGCGGTGAAGAATGGCAAAGCACCTGAAGTGCAAGATCGCGGCAGATCTTCGCAGTACCAGTATGAGGCAAATGCGCGTATGGCGATGTCCTGGGATGGAAATGGTGCAGTGGACAATCCGGTCACGGATTTCTACAGAGAACATAAAGAGGGCATAGACACGACCATAAGAACTGTACAAAAGGGAAGGAATATTGCGGGAAATATAGTCATGATCGCGGTAGGGGGGATGTTCACATTTTCAGCTCTGCTCATGATAGGTGGCAATATCTTAGTTCTCATGGCAAACAGGGATTCAGGCACGGTATCTTTGTCGGCTTATATAATGCCAATCGTGATGGAGGGAATATTTCTGGCAGTTGGAATATTTGTGATAGTAAAAGGAGTAAAAGGTTTGCTTGGAAAGTGATTCGTGACAAAAGGAACGTCCCCACAAGAATGCCCACAAGAATGGAGGATTATATATGACTTACAAAAAGAATGTTTCAAATATGGTGATTGCCATCGTGTGTGTCGTTTTGTTTGTTGTGACTGCGATTTATTGTGTGCCGAGATTCTCGCTGCTTTCATCGAATGCATTGCCGGCAACGGTTGCGAGTGATGACAAGCATGGGACAAGCGGCTATGCAATATTGAAAGTAGATGGAGCCAGAGAGGATGGAGGAACGATATTCTTCCACTATTATTATCCCGGAAACAAGTCACATCTAAAACAGGATGAAAAGGTGCTGGTAAGTGGGAACATCACGTTTATGGATGAATCGACAGAACAGGGAGTGAATGCAGACCTGATTATCGGAACAAAGACACCGGTGCTTATATGTTTGATTTTATCCTTGCTGGGGTTGGTTGGCGCAATCTGCCTGTTGCCATCAGCAATTCGCAATTTCCGTAGTAAACCATGGAGTCGTGATGAGGAGATAGAAACGAAGAGCAAATTGGTGAATGCATTCTATACGGCTGAGATTTTGGCACTTGTAGTTGCTTTGATTTTCTTTGTGGCGGGTATGACGCAGGTGGTCGGATATGCCTGCGCGAAGAATCATACAACAGGAACTGTAACATATCAAAGTTCTCGGCTGAGCTCCAATCATGTCAAGGTATATAGCGGAAATGATGTCAGAAATTACAAATCACTTTATGGGAAAGGCATTCGGTCAACTTATACGGTGCTGCAGATTAAGGCGGATTCACCGGTCAATGGTGCCAATGTGTTCTGGTATGAGGGAAATTGCAGTATTCTGGGCAGTAAGAATGTTTATATAGGCTATAATGATAATTCCATGTCGGTCTTATCACAGTTTGAACTGGTGATGACGCTCATAAGCGGTGCATTTTTATTATTCCATGCAGTTTCAGCACGGTTGCTCAGTAAGAAAAATCCATATAGCGGGAAGCTTTTCTGGTTTTTAAAATAATGTAGAATTGTTCGATAGAAGTCCGGGAACACTCGGACTTCTTCTTATTTTGATAGAATCGACATGTGTGGCTATTAAAAACGTAACAAATCTACTACCAGTAATGGAAAAATGTGATATCACAGCGATACAAGGCCGGAAAAAATACAAAGACAAAGCCGACAAGGTCGGAAAAAGTGCTGAAACAATGCTAGAATAGACCATAAAAAATGTGGTATACTATCAGAGAAAGGACGGTGTGATAATGTTTCGATTTGCAATGAATGATCTGTTACAGTGGAAAGGGAAGAAAAATAGAAAACCTTTAATTATAATGGGAGCCAGACAGGTGGGAAAGACCTGGTTGATGAAGGAATTTGGAAAGAACTGTTATGAGAAAACAGCATACATTTCTTTTTATAACAACCAACGTATGAATGCGGTTTTTGAAAATGATTTTGATATTGAACGAATCATAATGAATTTAAATATTGAGTCAGGAGTAACAATTACTCCAGGGAATACATTGATTATTCTTGATGAGATCCAGAACACACCAAAAGCTTTAGAATCCTTGAAATATTTCTGCGAAGAAGCACCAGAATACCATATTATAGCAGCAGGGTCACTGCTGGGAGTGGCAATTCATGAGGGAGTGTCGTATCCGGTTGGTAAAGTTGATTTGTTGGATCTATATCCGCTTAACTTTAGAGAGTTTTTATATGCTATGGGCGAGAAAAAACTGGCAGATGAATTAAAGATAAAAGACTATTCCATTATTGATAATTTTTCTGACAAATACCTTTTCTGGTTAAAAAACTATTATTACACTGGAGGAATGCCTGCGGTAGTTGATGCTTTTCGACTAGACAAAGATTATACAGAAGTAAGGCAGATTCAAAGCGATATATTAAGACAGTATGAAGGGGATTTTGGAAAGCATATTGAAAGCAGGGTGCTTCCAAGAATCAGAATGGTGTGGAATTCTATCCCAATGCAGTTGGCAAAAGAAAACAAAAAATTCTTTTTTGGTCAGATAAAAAAGGGGGCTCGTAGCAGCGAGTTTGAAATAGCAATTCAATGGCTGCTTGACTGTGGACTGATTTATAAAGTTAATCGTGTAAATGAACCTCATATGCCTCTAAAAGCATATCAAAGCATGAATGCGTATAAATTGTTTATGCTGGATGTCGGATTGTTGGGGGCATTAAGTGAGTTGCCAGCGACATCCATATTGGAAGGAAATGATATTTTTATAGAATTTAAGGGTGCGCTTACAGAGCAATATGTGTTGCAGCAGTTGATTTCAGATACGCCGTACACACCATATTACTATGGGACAGAAAAAGCTACGTTTGAACAGGATTTTTTGATCCAAAAAGAGGCTGCAATTATACCTATTGAAGTAAAGGCAGAAACGAATATAAGGTCGCAGAGTCTAAAAGCATATTGCGATAAATTCCATCCTGAGAAAGCTGTACGTTTTTCAACTCTAAAGTATATGGATCAGGAATGGATGGTAAATATACCACTATATGCGGTATGTAATTTGTAAATTTTGGTTTGAAGGAGTGACAATATATGAAGTATTTATATTTGCATGGACTAGGGCAAAAACCAGACAGTTGGAATAGAGTAATAAAAGAAACGAAGGTATCGGAAAGTAGTGTCAAATTTAGTTTGGCAGAGATGTTAGAAGGAAAATCTGCTACATATAAGGAATTATATTCGGCATTCTCATCAGAATGTGACAAGGTGAACGATGAAATTGTCTTATGTGGGCTTTCTCTAGGCGCTGTTTTGGCACTTAATTATGCGATAGACCACCCAGATAAAGTAAAGTCGCTCGTATTAATTGCAGCACAGTATAAAATGCCTCAAAAATTATTGAAAGTTCAGAATATGTTGTTTCATCTTATGCCGAATTCGGCATTCAGTAAAATGGGTTTCAAAAAAGCGGATGTTATCAGCCTGTGCGGGACGATGGCTGAATTGGATTTCAGTGACTCCCTGCATAAGGTGTCTTGTCCGGTATTGCTCATTTGTGGGGAAAGGGACACTGCAAACAAAAAAATTTCAAAAGAACTTTGCCAATATTTGAACAACGCCTGTTTCCATGAACTTGCGAAAACAGGTCATGAAGCAAACATAGAAGCTCCGGAAGAGTTGGCGATCGTGTTGCAGAGATTTTATGATAATATCAGATAAAATTCAGTGGTGCGCCCAGACAAGGGCATGTGGTGATGTGAATTTATGGAGGAAGATATGGACTGGTTAAATATATTCGGACTGATAATGATTGCAGTTATTATGATACCCAATATTATTTTTGCAGTTAGATGCAAAGAGGGATTTCAAAACAAATGGAGCAATAAATATGTTGAGGTTGTAGAACAGATAGGAAGGTTTGGCTGCTTTGGTTTTATGATAATTAACATTCCTGGAACATGGTTCGGGTGGTGGTCTGACGAAGCATTTGCCATATACCTTATT
The DNA here is from genome assembly GCF_003603945.1 of Coprococcus sp. AF38-1. Classification (NCBI taxonomy): domain Bacteria; kingdom Bacillati; phylum Bacillota; class Clostridia; order Lachnospirales; family Lachnospiraceae; genus Coprococcus; species Coprococcus sp. AF38-1. The sequence goes on along the minus strand of NZ_QVGO01000002.1, from coordinate 308,661 downwards.
GTGGACGCGATATTAGTAGTGTTGTATTGTGCAATTTGGATAATTTGCTTTAAGAAGAGCAGCATATTCAGAGCACTGGCGCTATCTGTTATTCCCTCAGTTTTGTTCTTGTTTAGTGGAATTATGAGCAGATCAATTCTGTTGCTTATCGCAGCAATATTGTTTGCGCCAAGCCATATTCTGCTTTCGTATAAGAACGCAAAATGATATTGGTCAACTTCAAGTTTGATGGACTGGTGATACACGGAAAATACTATTAGAGCAGGTAACAGGCAGGTGGTCATATAACAGACGGCCTGCCGTTTTTGGTGTTTATATTATATATGAATGTGGATTCCCCTAGAAGATATTTTGGCGTATGTTAACCCAAAAATCTTTTAGACGATTGCATAGTATCATGTTGTTGGAGATAATAGAAGATATTTAGGGATACAATAACCGAAATATCTTTTGGGAGAAAATGTCATGGTAAAAGAAATTAAAAG
>NZ_QVGO01000002.1:0-308166 GCF_003603945.1 Coprococcus sp. AF38-1 | reverse complement strand
TATCTTTTGGGAGAAAATGTCATGGTAAAAGAAATTAAAAGAGATTACTATTTAGAACAACTTATAAATCGTGAAGGAAATGGTCTGATTAAAATTGTAACAGGAATAAGAAGAATTGCGACGTGTTTGTAACGGGAAGTAATGCAAAGTTTTTATCCAGAGATATAGCTACTGAATTTGGCGGCAGAGGGGATGAGGTTCATATGTACCCTTTGAGCTTTTCGGAATTTATGAGTTGCTATGATGGATAAATAGTAGGTGAAGTATGAAAAAGAAATATATAATAATATGTATGTTATTTATTATATTGATTGTTTCTGGATATCCTTATGTTAAAGCGGAAGTATTGACGCTAAAATATGGAACAGAATTTGATTTAGAGAGCTTTGAAATGATTGAAGATATTTCATATTGCAAGGTGTTAGAGTATGACAAACAAAAAGCTAAAGTGCTTTATGTATGTAAAGGTGAACTTTCCTTTTTAGTAACATATCAAAAAAATAGTGACTGGAAGGTTGAAACTTGGGAGAGTATTTGGTCAAAATCAGGAAGTGCGGATAGTTTCAGGTGGTTATTATATCATTGACCTCATCGGTGCCACCATGAAATATGTTTTATTAGCTTTCATTATGTTAATAGTTGAATTTGCTTTTTGTAAGCAATTATGCAAAAGGTAAATGATATAATCAATTAGGTTATTGGATTTGTATAGGACAATATACTAAAGTAGGGGCAAGATTTATCGTTAAATCAATCATTTGTTGCAAAAATCAGAAGCATTTCAATCAGTTCACCATGTCGCTTTTATTTTGTGTTATACTGTTTTGTATAATTTTCTTGGTCTCCGCTGCCGCTCTTCGTTCCACTACGGTCGGTTCAGAGCAGATGTCCACTGGACATCTTGTGTCCTTGTATTTGCCCTTATCAGAGTTCGTAAACACTGATGGGATGATATAACATAAGGGAAAGCTCACCTGCGATAAATCCAGTGTTTTCAAGGACTTGCTGAGAATTTAATAACAAAATATAACAGTTATTAAATCCCTTAAAACAGGTGAAATCTCAATCGGAATTTGTAAATGAGGTGAATTTATGATGTTACATTCATATCCGTTATTAATATCTATATATAAGGGAGAGGGACGAATGTTAATTGTTCCGCTTATTGACCATATTGCAGGATATTCGATTGATTCAGATTGGTTCATAAATTTATCAGATTTGGACAATGCTGTTTCTGTCGGTGAAGGTGTAAAAAGTGCTATTGATTACATAAGAAACAGTCCTTTATCTTCGCTGACGCCTAATGAGCGAAAAGAAAATGCTGCATGGAAGAAAAATACGAAATATAGAAGCCGAGTAGCTTTTTGGAAAAATAATCATTATGTTCGTGTTAAAATCACTGAAGATAATCAGTATATAATACATTCGATGAAAAAATCACATAAAAGACAATATGCATATGATGAAATCATCAAAGAATTTATACTATTTGCTGATGCAGATGCTGAGGAAATAGGCAAAGCGGTTATTGAGTCTTTTATGGAATCAGAACGATATTACAACATGGGTTAGAGTTTGGTTGTAATAATATATCATACATGATATTGGGAGCTTATGCTGAGCCTATAAGTATAAATTACAGGAGGGTTCAAATGGGATTATTTGATAGATTTAAGAGGACATCAAAGGAAAGTTTATTAGGATATTTGCAAAATAGCATTTCAGATAATTCTAGTCTGGAACACATAGTAAGCGTGTTTGAAGAGATGTGTAATATGCCACTTAAAGAAGATATGATTTTATTTGAAACAGGAACCTATTCTTTTACAGGAAAACCTATGTTTAACTTTTCTTTGGTTAGACAATTTCCTAATGATGAGGAAGAGTATTATCAAATTCACGTGGATGTGTTATATATTCCAACGGAAGAAAATAAAGATTTTCAACGAACTATATGGAATGAGGACATTGAAGAAGATATATTCAGCTATATCAAAAAGACTCCTGAGTTTAATTTCTGTAAAGATAAGGTATTCAGCAAAATAGAAATATATTTGGATGAAACCTAACGTGAAAATCGGAATTTATCAAGCTGCTAATTTTGAAAATTTCTTTGAAAAACTATTGACTCCTACGCAACGTAATAGTTTACGATATGTTTATCGAGAGGAGGAAATGACAATGATGACAGTGAATGAGGTAAGTAAATTAACAGGAGTGAGTATACGCACTCTGCAGTATTATGATACCATTGGTCTCTTAAAACCTATTGAATATACAGAGTCAGGTTATAGGTTGTATGACGATACATCCTTGGAAAGGCTGCAACAAATTTTACTGTTTAAAGAATTGAAATTTCCGCTTAAGGAGATTAAAAAGATAATTGATGCCCCTAACTTTGACAGGAACAAAGCATTAGAGCAGCAGATTGAATTGCTAACTATGAAAAAAGAGCATCTTGAAAATCTTATTAGTTTCGCTCGAGGAATAAAAGGAATAGGAGTGAAATATATGGATTTTAAAGTATTTGATACAACAAAGATTGATGAGTATTCTAAACGAGCAAAAGAACAATGGGGACAAACCTCTGAGTATAAGGAGTTTGAAGAGAAAACAAAGAACTGGACGAAAGACGATGAAGCTACTGTTGCAAATGAGTTTATGCAATTATTTGTTGAATTCGGACAAATGAAAGAAATGGATCCAGAAGATGAACAGGTGCAGTTGCAGGTAAGGAAACTTCAGGATTACATTACAGATCATTTTTATATATGTTCGGATAAGATTTTATGCGGTTTTGGAAGAATGTATGCCGGTGGAGGAGAACTTACGGAAAATATTGATGATGTTGGAGGAGTTGGCACAGCAGAGTTTGCAAGTAAAGCTATTGATATATTTTATATGAGCAGAAGGTAACTTCCAGTTTGGAGAATTGAAAAAAATGGAATTTACCTATTAAGACATATAAACTGTTGACAATAAAGCTCCTATATAGTATGTTTTTAATAAACTACTATATAGGAGCTTTTGTATGGAAATGAATGGAGGATTTCTTGTCACCAAAATAAAACAGCTTGGAGACCGGATTTTCGAGAAGATTCTCAGTGAAAAGAATATTGATGCATTTAATGGAGCTCAGGGGCGTATTCTTTATGTGCTGTGGCAGGAGGATGGTATCTCAATCAGGTCACTCTCGACTAAATGCGGATTAGCGATAACATCTCTTACTACGATGTTGGAAAGAATGGAAAATCAAGGGCTGATAAGCCGTGTTCAGTCTGAAACGGACAAAAGGAAAACACTCCTGTTTCTGACTGAGAAAGCACATGCCTTGAAGGGCGAGTACGATTCTGTATCTGATGAGATGGGCAGTATTTACTACAAAGGTTTTTCAGAGGAAGAAATTACCCAGTTTGAGGAATGCCTAGACCGCATCAGAAAGAATCTTGAGGAGTGGCAGAAGTCATGAGTATTTGTATCAAAGATCAGATTCAGAACATGAATATCGTCATTGGCTGCACAGTGGGGTGTACATATTGCTATGCCCGCAACAACGTGAAACGCTGGCATATGATTGATGACTTCTCTGACCCTGAATTCTTTCCGGGTAAGCTCAAGATGATGGAAAAGAAACGTCCGAAGAACTTTCTTCTTACCGGGATGAGCGATCTCTCCGGATGGAAGCCGGAATGGAGAGACGAGGTATTTGCAAAGATCTGTGAAAACCCACAGCATCAGTTCCTGTTCCTTACCAAGCGACCTGATTTGCTGGATTTTGATACCGATCTGGAAAACGCATGGTTTGGCGTTACGGTGACGAGGAAAGCAGAACTGTGGCGTATCGACGCCCTTCGGAAAAATGTCAGAGCAAAACATTACCATGTTACCTTTGAGCCGTTATTCGGCGATCCCGGCACAGTTGACCTTTCCGGAATCAATTGGATCGTTGTCGGCACCATGACCGGAGCTCAGAGCAGGAAGATTCACACGGAGCCGGAATGGGCATGGTCTCTGACGGACCAGGCACATAAGCTCGGCATTCCGGTGTTTATGAAGGAAGACCTTGTCCCTGTCATAGGGGATGAAAATATGATTCAGGAAATGCCGGAAGAATTTAATAAAGTGTTAGAGGTACAGAAATCATGGAAGAAGTAATGAATGGAATCCTCATTCGTGAGGTGGAAACAAAGAACATCATGACTAAGTCTAGTCTGCCGGTAGGCGGTTACTCGGTCAATCCCTATGTAGGCTGTACACATGCCTGCAAGTATTGCTATGCTTCTTTTATGAAGCGCTTTACCGGGCACAAGGAGGAATGGGGCACTTTCCTTGATGTGAAGCATTGGCCGGAAATTAAAAATCCGAAGAAATATGCCGGACAGCGGGTGGTCATCGGTTCTGTGACAGATGGCTACAATCCACAGGAGGAGCAATTCGGGAATACCAGAAAACTTCTGGAGCAGCTGATCGGCAGTGACGCAGATATTCTGATCTGCACAAAGTCGGATCTTGTGGTACGGGATATTGATCTGCTGAAGAAGCTTGGACGTGTAACCGTTTCATGGTCGATCAACACACTAGATGAAAATTTCAAGAACGATATGGACTTTGCTTCGAGCATTGAGCGCCGTATCGCTGCTATGAAGCAGGTGTATGAAGCAGGTATCCGTACAGTTTGTTTCGTATCCCCGGTATTCCCTGGTATCACGGATTTTGAAGCAATCTTTGAGCGGGTAAAGGATCAGTGCGATCTGTTCTGGCTCGAAAATCTCAATCTTCGAGGCGGTTTCAAAAAGACAATTATGGATTATATCGCCGAAAAATATCCTGATCTTGTACCACTTTACGACGAGATCTATAACAAGCATAACCGCAGCTACTTTGAAGCACTTGAAGTAAAAGCTGAGAAAATGGCTAAGAAGTATGATTGTGCCTTTGTGGATAATGAAATGCCTTATGGCAGAGTCCCGCAGGGACATCCGGTGATCGTAGATTATTTCTATCATGAGGAAATCCGTGGGACAGAGAATACCGGAAAAAGAAATCGTTAATCTAAACGAAAATTAAACTGATGATGGTGGAGAGATTTATTTATCGCCATTTGAAATCGAGAAGTTCTTGTTTGAAAAATAGAGAAATTGTAAAATTGAAGAAAAAAGAAATGCACAGTTCTTAGCTTATCGGGAACTGTGCATTTTTGTAAATAAAAACTTTTAATTAGCCGATTACGGCGTCCTCTGCTGTAAAATGTTCCAGAGAATTTTCTTTTACCTGTATGCAGATATAAGTAATTCCGGAAATATCGGATGCAAAAAACTGACGCTTTGCAGCAGGTGCGATTTTTAGCCAGTCTCCAGTTGAAAGGCTGATTTCTTCTCCATCAATTATGGCCTTGCCGTTACCTGAAAGAATTCCATAGATTTCTTCATTTTCTTTATGAGAATGAACAAATGGGACATTTGCTCCTGCAGGTAGTTCGTTTAAACTGATTTCTGCACCTGTTAAAGACAACTTTTCATGCAGCTCAATTCGGTTTTCCTTTCCAATAGTTGTTTTTGTGTAATTTGCCATAATGACCTCCATAGTTAATTTGTAGTTTCTGGTTGCTTGGTATTAGTATAGTGTGAGACACATACAAAAACAAGTACGCACCTTTTTGTAACTGTGCACTCAAAAATGAATGTGTTACAATAGACTCGGAGGTGAGAATTATGCGAGCAAAAGAAGAATTACCGGAATGCCCAGTTGCAACAGCAGTATCTCTCATCGGAGGAAAATGGAAATTGCTGATTTTGCGTAACTTGAAAGAGCGTCCATGGAGATTCAATGAGCTACTACGAAGTATAGATGGTATTTCACAAAAGGTTTTGACAGATAGTTTAAGACAAATGATGAGTGATGGGCTGGCATATCGCCACGATTACCATGAGCAGCCACCGAGAGTTGAATACGGCTTAACGGAACTCGGAACAAAAATGCTTCCAATTGTTAATTCACTTGCTGACTTTGGTAACTACTATAAATCAATTATTGAACAAAATTAAGGACGTTAGTATTTGAAAAACTCGAACAATTCCAGTTTTTGAAACTGAGAAATCGGAATTTAGGGAGGTACAAGAATGATAAATTTAGTGGCACTTCCGTGCCTCTGTGTAGATGTTTTTGATGGAACAGATGAATTGCGTGCAGGTGGTGAAGCCCTTAATTTTGCAGTTCATGCATCAAAATTTGAGGAGTTTAATGTTTCAATATTGGGTGCGGTTGGACAGGATTCCTACGCAAAATTTATTATGGATTCTGTTTCTGATAAGAGAATAGATGTAAGCCATGTAAGAGTTGAAGAGGATAAAGTAACTGCAAATAATCGTACATATCTTACGGCTGACGGTGACAGATATTACAAAGATGATTCATGGACGGGTGATATTGTTGATAAAATGATATTGAATCAAGACGAATTGGACTTTATAAAAAAATCAGAGGTTGTATTTATACATTTCTGGGCAGGCTGTTTTGAACAAATTATAGATTTAAAAAAGAATAATAACTTCAGATTGGCTGTGGATTTTGTAGAATATCGTAATTTTAAGGAGATGGAAAAATATGCACCATATATAGATTATTTCCTGATTAGTGGAGAGGAATCAATTCTTCCGATATTTGAAGCATTTTCCAAGAAGTATAAAGGACTATTTAATGCATCTTTAGCTGATAAAGGAAGTGTTACATATTATAATGGTGAAAAGTATTTTGTCCCGGCTGATGAAGCTTTAGAAATAGTTGATACTACTGGTTGCGGAGATAGCTATCATGCAGGCTTTGTGTGTTCTCATATGTTAATTGGTGATATTTACGAGGCTATGAGAGTTGGTACAGAATTTGCAACAGAGACATTGTCTCATTATGGTGGCTTTTAATTCGATTTGTAAGGAGAAACAATATGACAGGGTTTATTATATGGTCACTTTTCGGAGTGTTTATAATTGGATTATGAATAAAAGATATGTTTTCTAAGAATCCGGTTGTGAAGAAAAGTAAATAAACTTCAGTTTTTGAAACTGAGAAATCGGGATTTATAAAGGAGAATATTGATGAAACTATTTTTATGTTCGCACTTTTCAAGTGTAGGAAGTCTGATAAAGGAAGAAATTGAAAATAAGAAAGTCGCATTTATTCCAACAGCTTCGTTGCGTGAAGGCTACACCGGTTATGTCGGCTCGGCTCGAAAATTATTCAAAAAGTTGGGAGCAATCGTAACTGAAATTGATATTTCAACGGAGGCTTATTCAACGATACAGTCTGTTTTTGAAGATGCAGATGTGATATATTTTACCGGCGGAAATTCTTTCTTTCTTATGGACCAACTCCGTAAAACAAGAACTGATGGGTTGCTAAAAAAGGAATTGGCAAATGGAAAATTGATGATCGGCGAGTCGGCAGGCGCAATTATATGCGCTCCAAGCATCCAATATATCGAGCAAATGGATGAAAAGCCGGAGGACTACTCACAAGAAGATGATGCAGGGCTTGATTTGATTGATTTCTATGTTCTTCCGCATTATCTTACAGCACCATTTAAGAAAGTTACCGAGAAAATAATGACTGAGTTTTCGGATTTGAATCTATGCCCTATTAACAACCATCAGGGAATTGTAATTGATGGTGAAGGTTCAAAGGTTATTTGCAAAGACTAATTTGAAAAATCCTTTTTTGAAACTGTAAAATCGAAATTTCCTTGATGATGGAGGATGCGTATGGAACATAAGGGCACAATTAGAATAGAAACAGATAGATTAGTTCTTAAACGACATGTATTAGATGATGCAGAAATCATGTTTAAAAACTGGGTAACAGAAAAAGATGTAACAAAGTTTTTAAGTTGGCAACCGCATAAAAATGTCGACGAGACAAAGCAATTACTAATTGATTGGATAGAATCGTATGATAAGCAGGATTTCTATTTTTGGACAATTGAGTTAAAAGATTCGCATGAACTGGTTGGAGATATATCAGTAGTAAGTCTCGATGAGGCAACAGAAAGTGTGGAGCTCGGGTATGGTATTGGAAGCAGATGGTGGGGAAAAGGTATAACTGCAGAAGCAGGAAGGGCATTGGTAAAATTCTTTTTTGAAGAAGTAAAAGTCAAACGTGTATATGCAAAGCATGCTGCAGGTAATCCAAACTCAGGAAGTGTAATGCAGAAAATGGGAATGAAAAAAGAAGGAATAATTAGGCAGTCGGGAACCTGTAATCAAGGTATTGTGGATGTAGTTTATTATTCCATACTTAGAAATGAGTATTTTAGTAATGATAATTGATGAAAAAATCTAATTTAGCGACACACTCGAAAATTTCAGTTTTTGAAACTGAGGAATCGGGATTTAAGGAGGTCTTGTATGAAGAAAATCGTATGTACAATGCTATGTATTATGCTTTTATTTGGTTTGAGTGCTTGTGGTGGAGATGTCAGTGAAGAGAAAACTCATAATGTTGAATCTGAGAGCTATTCAGAAGAGGATATTAAAGCCGCTATTGACACAATAAAAAAGGAGTTTAAGAGTGACTGGAAAGGATGCACTCTCACAGAAATTTACTATGCCGGAGATGACTGCACGAAAGATCATAAAGATTGGGCAGACAGAAACAATGCAGATGAAGTCATTGTTTTATTATCTTCATTCGATGTTGATTCATCTGGTGGAAACGGGTCTTTGAATCCAAATAGTACATACAGTGATTGGAAGTGGATTTTAGTTAGAACAGATGGCGGAAAGTGGCAGCATGTTGACCATGGATATTAAGTCAAATTCCAGTTTTTGAAACTGAGAAATCGGAATTTGTGAGGGAAAGAAATGAAGAAAAAAACTCCAAGCGATGATGAAATAAAGAATTATAGCCATAAGAAGATGACATTGCCATTGATGGAACATGCTTCTGAAGAAATGAAGGAACCTGTATGGAAGCTTGTTAAAAAGTTAGCGTCTTATGCTCGTGTACCGGGCGCTATGTCAGATTTTAAGAAAATGGCGGTGTTCGCTGAGGATGATGCAATTGTCGATGTAGTTCTGGATACATTACAGGATATGAAATATCCTTTTAAAAACACAGATTTTATACCGGATATCATGGGCTATTATTACTCGATTGCATTGATTTCGCAAAGCATGCATAGAAGGGAAGAAACGATTAAGCTGTTCAATGAGCTTGTTGATTATGCAATCAGTATTAAATCTAACAGCGCATTGCCACTTGCGAGAAATATGGATGTTTTGTCAAAGGAATATCCCGATCTGTCAGATTTATTTGAAAAAGCAAAGACTATCTATAGATTTGATGCAATAGATAGTATAAAAGAAAGGGTGCCTATACAGGTCAATAAGCTTTATCACGATTATACAAATGCAGATAAAATAGAAGCAGAATACATTAATGTTGAAAATCCTGAGGATGGTAAGGTTTTTGTCGAAGTGGATGAAAATGGATATGTCGTAAGAATAGTAGAAAAGGGGAAAAACATTTATACAAAGATATTTAAACATTATAGCTATGACATGATTAATTATGCGATAGTCAGAGATGTTTTGCTGAGAAAACACATGGAAGAAATGCGAATCAATGATATTGCGGATGCAAGAGTTGTCGAAGCTACGAGAACGGATCTTAAGAAACTGTATAGTGATATTGAGATATCTGTAAATAATAAGGAGTTTGCATATATATTAGATGGGCATGAAAAATTCAATAATACTGATTTACCGAAGGATGTCCAAGACTTTCTGGAAGAAATATATAATGATGAAGACTTGAAAGATGCATTTTTCGATTGTGATATTGAAATCTATGATGAGGCATGGGTTAAGGATCTTGAGGAGGATGATTCGTGGTTTGAAGATCTTATGGGATCGGGAGAATCCAGTTATAAGAATATTAAACCGTTTGCACGTGACGGCTTAGGTGGATTATGGGTAGTGTTAGATGATGAAATGATCGGATATATCGGTACAGAGGGCGAATGTGGAATCATAGCCCGCAATATAAATGAGTTCATGAATATTGTTGCGGTACAGAGAGGATATATAGATGATTTCTGTAATGCTGATATATTAAAATCTGTGGATGCATTTATAGAGGAATATGAAGAACCTCGTGATTCAGATTATAATAGGGAATTTAATAGATTTATAAAGAAGCATGGTTTTACTAAAGATTTAAAGAAAATATATGAATATATTATAAAAGGAGTCACAATAAAACCGTTTTTCCAAGTTGTCGCTACAGATGATGAATATGAAGATTCCTACTCAATACTTGGAAGCGATGATGGACAAGAAGCATTGGAGTCTCTTATAGAGATGCTTGAATAAGTTTGGGTTATTTCCTGTTTTAGGTGGAAAGTTGTAAAATAACTCGATAACTTCCAGTTTTTGAAACTGAGAAATCGGAATTTTATGTGTAAAGGAGAAACGAATGAAATTACTTGTGATAGATATACAAAAAGGAATAACAGATAGTAGACTTTTTAATTTTGAAGCGTTTATTGATGATACTATAAGAATTATAAAAGCAGCTAGAGATAATCAAATAGAGGTTATCTATTTTCAACATGATGATGGACCAGGAACGGGGTTTTCAATCGGTGATGAAGACTTTGAAATTGCAGAACAAGTGATTCCCAGGGAAGGGGAAAAGATATTTATAAAAAATATCAATAGTTGTTTTGGAAATAAAGATTTTACGGATTATGTTAAAGATGATAATACATTAATGATAGTGGGACTACAGACAAACTTCTGTATAGATGCAACTGTGAAATCTGCTTTTGAGAGAGGATATAAAGTAATTGTTCCACAAGGGGCAAATTCAACATTTGATAACGACTATATGACGGGAGAAGAAACATATAAATATTACAATGATATGATGTGGCCAAAGAGATTTGCTACATGTGTATCCGTTGATGAAGCAATTAAATTGATGGAAAGTTCAATCGGAAGTTGTGTGAGGGATTAAGATGAAAAATATAAGGTTTTATGAGGCGGAGAAATATAAAACGGCAGATTACGAAATAGTAGATGAGAAAATATATAAAACATATGAAACTGGGTCAGAGAGTGATGATTATCTCGGATTAGAGCAGTTGGATGATAATGCTTTAGCTGAAAAGCTAAAACAGGTCGAGGGCTGGGAATATGGAGCAGGAGAAATGCTCGAAGATTATTTAATACTTAACTATGAGGGAAGAAAGTATTATAGAGATATTGAGGATGTAGGCACGGATAACGATATCGTCATGGTTAATATGGATGATCCCTCAAATTCTCCAAAGGAAATCTTTGTAACCTCAATAGTTTTTGAAGCAGAGCCGGATTTGGGTGAAAATTCTCCTTCGGAGCCAGTGATATCCCAGTACCCGCTTGAAGATATTTTAGATAAGTTTTATGTATATCTGTACGATGATTATGTAGACGAAAACACATCTGATACAATAAATTCATATGTAGAGTTTGCCAGCGAAGATATTGAAGACATACGAGCTGTTCTCTCGATATTAGGGAAACATGTTTATAATGTTGATGAAGGTGACTATATCGATATCAAGATTGAACCAGTATAGAACCAGTATAGAACAGAGTTATAAATTCCAGTTTGTAGAATCAAGAAAATCGGAATTTGTTAAATTGGAAAATTAGAATTTAGAGGATGTGAATGAGCAGCATGAAGAAAACAAAAGAAGGAGTTAATTTGAAGAAAAAGAAATTCCTTAGACTGAAGAATACAGGTAGTATCCTTGTGCTTATGGGGCTTTTGATAATTTTTGTAATAGCACTGTACACATTTATCCTGCAAAGTTCTTACACTAAGACTGCCCTTGAAACAGAAATTGCGCGCGATACAGCGAGTGCAGATGCAGTACACAAACTTGTGGATGGAAGAATCGGCAAAGAAGATTTTGATCAAATCAAAGATAAATCTGATGAAAAGAAGCAAATATATAAGGATATTTCTTCATATTTCAATGAAATCAGAACACTGAATTCTACTCGATATATTTACACCGCTACAAAAAATGAAGAAGGAAAACTCGTTTATGTGGTAGATGGTTTGGATTCGGATGCGGATGATGTAAGACACCCTGGAGATTATATTGAGGAAGAAATGGTTCCGTATATTGATAGGGCTATTTCTGGGGAGAATGTGTACTCTCAGGATATCATTGATACAACATGGGGGCCGATTTTTACGGCTTGCTATCCTGTAAGAGCAAATCATGATGGGACAGGAGAAATCATTGGCGCATTTTGCATTGAAATGGATATGCAATCAGCTTATGGAATGGTTGAAGAGACGAATCATATTTCCATCATCTGCGGTTTAGTCGCAGGAGCTGTATTGCTTTTAATTTGTCTATATACCTATTATGTTTACCAGAAAAGCAAGGCAGAAGAGCAAAAACAAAAACAATTATTAATGAACGCCGCTGAGAAAGCAGATGCTGCCAACAAAGCAAAATCTGCGTTTTTGCTTAATATTAGCCATGACATCAGAACGCCGATGAATGCCATTATTGGATTTACAAACATTGCGCTTCACCAGAACACGGTTTCAGATATTCATGATAGCTTGGAGAAAGTTCAAAAAAGTTCGAATCATCTTCTCTCTTTGTTGAATGACGTTTTGGATTTCAGTCGCATTGAAAGCGGAAAAGATATCATTTCGCCTGAGCCAGTGGACATTACTCAATTGACAGATAACGTCCAGGCGATTATGAATGGACTTCTTTATAACCGAGATCTTAAGTTTGAAGTACATCGAGAAAGACCAAAGAACCCATATGTCCTTGCGGATGTTACGCGTATTCGAGAAGTTTTGGTGAATCTTCTTGGCAATGCTGTGAAATTCACAAAGGACGGTGGAAAGATTACTTTGGATATCAGCAGTTACCCCGGAACGGATGAGAAACATATCATAATTCGTTATGTTGTTCAAGATAATGGTATTGGCATGAGTGAAGAGTTCCAGAAAGAATTATTCAAGCCGTTTTCACAAGAAGATGATGCTAATGCCAGAACCCAATATAAGGGAACCGGTCTTGGCATGGCCATCACAAAAAAACATATAGATATGATGGGCGGTTCAATTGCTGTTGAGAGCAAAAAAGGTGTAGGTACTACATTCACTGTGGAGATTCCACTGGAGTTGACAGAACAAGTTATTCAATCAAAACAAAAACAACCTCCACATAGAGATTTGACGGGTATTCATGTTCTTATGGCTGAGGATAATGATCTAAATGCTGAACTTGCTACGATAATACTGGAAGATGCTGATATGACCGTAACACGCGCATCAGACGGAAAAGAAGTTGTGGAATTGTTTAAAAATCATCCACGAGACACATACGATCTTATTTTGATGGATATTATGATGCCAAACATGGATGGATACCAAGCAACAAAAGCCATTCGAGCCTTGGGTATAGAGCGGTCCGATGCAGTTACGATTCCAATTATAGCTTTGTCTGCAAATGCTTTTGTAGATGATATTCAGGAATCCCTGGATTCAGGCATGAATGACCATATTTCCAAGCCGATTAACATGGAGGAATTAATCGATACTATCACTAAATACATTAAACACGATTAGGAAAACAAAGAAGTTAATTCTGATGAAAAGTTTGCACTGGTCTTGTCGGATGCGAAAGCGCAAGTTTCCTATGATTATGATACAGGTCGCATCACCACATTTCTTATCAGCACCCAGCACCAGGAGGACACCTCTGTTATGGATATTCGCCCGCTGGTGGAAGCTGTCATGGAAACCGCCGGGAAGATCAAGAACGACAATATGTCCGATCAGGATTTCTACAACTTCAAGTTTTTGAAACTGAGAAATCGGAATTGACCGAATAAGTTAATCGTGCCATATGGCTTGATTATAAATACATAGATCAAGTTGTTTGGAATATAGATGATATGAAAAAAACACCCCATGGGGAAAGAATGTAGCTGCCTCAATTACTGATCTGTCATATTATTTTGTCACAAGTGACGGAGAGGATTTTTGACAGTACTGCTCACTTTCTCCGTGGGCATGGTAAAGATCAATGACTGTTTCGTCTGGCAGGGAAGTGTTTGTCCAGTATGTGCCCAGTTCTATATCGGGTACGATAAAATACTGCCCATATCGGTCAATGGTTCTTTCCGTGATCTCATAAATTGTGCGTATTCCGACAGTTTTCTCCTCGTTATCAGAAAGGGAATATGTCACATTCCGGAAGGTCTGTCCGATATAAACAGTTTTCCCATCACGTGGATGCTGGATATTCTGGCAGCATTCCCTGACGGATTCCAGCCATTCTTCTTTACTTTCCTGTCTGGGATTCCGTTTTATGATGAAAGACACATTGTTGTATTTATAGCTTTCTTCCATAAAGATGCCTATGTTTTCAGATGCATCGTTGCCGGAATCCAGCCGGATGAGCAGTGGTTTTTCCGTCAGCTGTCTGCACAGTTCAATGGTCTCTCTCAGGAAATCAGGAGTTTCTTTCTGGCAGTGCTGTTTCCCAATCCGCAGTTCAAGATTGACGAGGTATCCTTCTGTGCCGATATATGCCATAATTGGTGCATATCCGTCAAAACCCTTGTAGGTACGGGATACGCCTTCCTTATTGGATTTCGAATTGTCAAAGGGGGTTACATCAATATCGACAGGAACAAAGCCGTTATCCAGGGCTGTCGGCTCTATGTGCATTTCACGCAGCATGTCGACATTTGCCTGCTGGATGTCTTTGCGCAGGGAATCCCCGATCATGTCAAAACGCTGACGGAGTGTTTCGGCGGAAGGAATCGCATAGGAGATGCCTAATGCGTATTTGTAGTAGTCAGGGTCATCTATCATTTCACGGACAGCCTCATACTGGGGTTTTCCCTGACAGAGCATACCAATATAGGTGAGGAGCACGTCTCCATTTTTTATCTGTTTCTGCAGATAATCTTTTGAAATTGGAGCACGGTTGATTTTTTTAACAAAACTGCTTTTTCCAAGTATTGCCCTACGAATACCAGACCACTGGGAGTAATGAGCCGCTCATCGCTGAATTCAATGTGTATTTTCTTCATTGCACTGCCTCCGCCTATCTTTTGATACTTTCATTATACAGGATAATGCATGATGATACAGTAAAAAAACAAAATTTTGTTTAACCTAGTGGGTGAAATAAAATGTATTGCGAAAATCAGTTTCCAGCAGGTATTATTGCTGAAAAAAAGGGATGTAACACTATGGTAAGTTTCACGGAATAAGGTGGATTTTCATTGACGCATATAACACCTTACAATATAATAAAAGCAAATATATAGCTTATAAAGGAGGTTCCTTAATGACGAAAAAAATAACCGCAATATTTTTGGCATTGTGCATGGCAATCTCCGCTTTGCCGATGACCATTCAGGCGGCATCAAAGCCCGATATTAAAGTTGGCGACTATGTTAAAATGGGCGCGTATAACAATGCCTCAATTCTTTGGCGATGTGTAAGCATTGACAATAACGGACCGCTTATGCTTGCAGACAAAATTGTTGACACCCTTGCATATGATGCCAAAACAAATGACAACAGCAATTCAAAATCGCACAGCAGAAGCTATAAGCGTGATGATTACGGTTCTAACTATTGGAAAGACAGCAATATGCGTTCTTGGTTAAATTCGACCGCAGCTGAAGGCAAAGTCGATTGGCTTTGCGGCAACCCTCCGAAAGACGGATATGTAAGCGGTGTGGGAGCGTACAACGAAAAAGCGGGTTTTCTCAACGCTTTTTCAAAATCTGAAATTGCGGCAATGAAAACCGTTACCCAGCGTTCTCTCGTTTCTCATCCCGAATACAACAAGGGCATAGTTGATGGAGACGCAAATTCGGATTTGTTATACTACACCGATATTTCGGAAGCGGTGGCAAACTACGACAGTTCATATTTTGAAACTACAACCGAAAAGGTTTTTCTTCTTGATGTAAAGCAGGCTAATGCCGTGTGGAAAAATCTCAAAGGTTATTATGTTGCGTATAATAATGACGGTATGGCTTGGCCTTATTGGCTTCGCACTCCTGTTACCGATTGCAATCACGATATGCGTTATATCAGTTCATCGGGTCAGGTCGGTCGTTATGCTCCGTGGTATTCCGATTTGGGCGTAAGACCTGCATTTTATCTCGATTCCGAATATTTTGTTACAACTTCCGGCAGCGGCTCACAAAGCAGTCCTTATATCGGCTCTGCTCCAAATAAGCAAGAGGATGATTATACAATTTCGGAACCTGCCGAGGACGCAAATCCCGATTGGAATGTCAGCACCGAGCAAAGCATTCAGCTCACCCTCGGCCCGTGGTATTCAAATGACGGAAAATATTCTAATCCTACCATCCCTGTTTATACCATCCAAAAAACACGCAGCGACACGGAAAATATGGTTGTTGTCGTTTGCGGCGAGGGATACACAAAAAGTCAGCAGGGCAAATTCATCAATGATGTCAAACGACTTTGGCAGGACGCTATGAAATATGAACCGTATCGCAGTTATGCCGACAGATTCAATGTTTACGCTCTTTGCACAGCTTCCGAATCGACTTTTGACAATGGTGGAAGCACCTTCTTTGATGTTATAGTCGACAAATATAATTCGCCTGTTATTTCTAATAATCTCCACGGAAGTCAGTGGAAAAATCATATTTTTGAGAGATGTATCGGTCCTGAATTTATCGAGAAAATTCACGATGCTCATATCAAAAAAAAGTGTGATCCAAACACAATTCCGTCCGGTTCGGAATATGAGCCTTATTATTATGTTCACGATTATATTGCTCAGTTCGCTATGGTTGTAAACACAAAATCAGATTTCGGCGGTGCTTATAATAACCGTGAATACGGCTTCCATTATTTCATTTCGCCATCAGACAGTTATCGTGCGTCAAAAACTTTTGCACACGAGTTTGGACACGGTTTGCTCGGTCTCGGTGATGAATACAGTAACGGATATTTGCTTGACGATAAGGAACTTAAATCACTCAATCTTTCCTCGGTTGAAGACCCGGAAAAGATAAAATGGCGACAGCTTTTAGGTTTTAGAAACACATATACCTGCCGCAATGCTTACGGCTCAAAAATGCTTGTTTCAAGTTATGAGTGCATAATGAGAGACACAAACTATCAATTCTGTGAGGTTTGCCGTTTGCAGGGCTTCAAGCGAATGTCTCAGCTTGTTAAGGATGTAGACCTTTATGTTGCAACTCCCGAGGTTAAGGAATATACGGGCGCTTATTCAAAGCCGTCTGATTTTACCGACCTTGAAACAAGTTCATATTATAATTACACATATAATCGCAATGACCGACTTTTGAGCGGCAACAGCAAAAGCAGATTTAATACTAATATGAACGGTAAAAAAATCGAGCTTAGAACTGTTATTCAAAACATTTCAGATAAAAATGCACGACAATTAAAATTCAAAATGTGGATTAAGCACTCCGACGGAAGCGTTGCGACCGATTCATCGGGGAATCCGCTTCAAACAGTACAAACCTTTGACATTCCTGTTTGGAATGATAAGGCAAATTTCTGGCCGCTCGGTGCTTTGGATCACATCAAAAGCGACTTTAATTCAGGCTTAAAGAGTTGCTCGCTTATTTATCAAATTCCGTCTGATGCACAGCTTAAGAGCGGCGATACCGTGGCATTTCAGGTGCTCGATGAAAACGGAAATGTGCTTGCAGACGACAATACGGAAACACAGCGCTACACAACCGTTTCAATTCAGTATAAATTTGAGGACGGCTCTGAAATTCCAAACACTGCCGGCGGAACATTTACCGTGCCATACGGCACAAAGCTTGATTTAACACCGGCAAAAACACTTTATGATTATGAATTTATAAAGGTTGACGGCTTGAATAAGCCTATTGTTTCGGACGGAACGGTTGTTACATATTATTACAAAAATAAAAACGAAGAACACACTCACAATCTGACTTTGGTTGCTGCGAAAGCTGCCACCTGCACAGATGGCGGTAAGGAAGCATACTACAAGTGCGAAGGTTGTGGCAAGTTCTATGAAGATGTACTCGGTACAAAGGAAATAACCGACCTTGCATCTTGGGGCAATATTGCTAAGATTGCCCACACCACAAAGCAAACCGTAACAAAGGCAACCCCAACAGCAAACGGCAAGATAGTAAATTACTGTTCGGTATGTAAGAAAACTCTTTCAACGACAGTAATTCCAAAGGCATCAAGCATAAAGCTTAAAGCAACATCATTAACATATAACGGAAAGGTTAGAACACCTAAGGTTATTGTTAAGGACAGAACAGGAAAGACACTTGTTAAGAATACTGACTATACTGTGTCTTATGCAAAAGGCAGAAAGTATGTTGGCAAGTACGCAGTAAAGATTACCTTTAAGGGTAAATACAGCGGAACAAAGACGCTTTATTTCACAATCAAGCCAAAGGCAACAAGTATTTCCTCACTTAAAGCAGGTTCAAAGAAGTTTACAGTAAAGTGGAAGAAGCAGGCTACACAGACAACAGGCTATCAGGTACAGTACAGTGCCTCAAGTAAATTCAGCAAGGCTAAGACCGTAACAGTAGGCAAGAATACAACAGTATCAAAGAAAATTTCAAAGCTTTCGGGCAAGAAAAAGTATTATGTAAGAGTTCGCACCTATAAGACAGTTAAGATTAACGGCAAATCCATAAGGATTTATTCAGGCTGGTCAAAAGCTAAGACTGTTACAACAAAGAAATAAAAACTATACCGTAACCTTTGATTCTGCCGGTGGCTCTGCAGTAACGACTCAGACTATCGAAGAAGGTCAGAAGGCAACCAAACCTGCCGCTCCTACCAAGTCTGACGATACCACCAAGCCTTCGGATGATGTTCAGAATCCGCAGACCGGCGACAACAGTATGAGTGGCTGTGGATCGCTCTGCTGTTCGTCAGCGGCTTCGGAGTTGTGACAACTACTGTTTATACTAAATTAGACGAAGCAATTTCTGATGCTGTTAAAACTGGGAAAATCACTCAAGAAGAAGCGAACGCAGCTTACAAATAAATATACGAGGCTTGTCTTAAAAAAGACGAGCTCAAAATGACAATGAAACTGTCACTCTCTGGAGACACTAGGAGTGACAGTATAATCATCATAAATAAAATGAATCTTCGGCATCAACCCACATCTGCATAGTTCCATCAAGGTATAGTCTTGCATATTCAAGTGGTTCATCAATAGCAAGTGCATTTAATGCACAATCTAATCTGGGTGTTGTTTTTAAATTCTTTTCTGCTTCCCAGCAGTCAATGCGGAGCATATAGCCAGCAGAAGTATAAACATCAATGCTGTTGCGTTGTGGATTGTATTCTGCAAATATTGTTCTCATCGTATCAAATCTCCTTATCATTCAATCAATCATTTGTTACAAAAATCAGAAGCATTTCAATCAGTTCACCATGTCGTTTTTATTTTGTGTTATACTGTTTTAGAGGATTTTCTTTTCCTTGTATTTTCCCTTATCAGGGTTCATAAATCCATATGGGAAGATATAACATAAGGGAAAGTCTAAGGGAAAGATCACCTGCGACAAACTTAGTGTTTTCAAGGGATTCAGAGATATTTGATAATAAAATATAACAGTTATTAAATCCCTTGGAATACATGAAATCTCAATTCCAGTTTGTCAGAATGAAAAATCAAGTGTAGAAGGACACATGACAGGTGGGATTTGGAATGATTCAGACAAAGAAAAAGATGAATTATGTCCGACCGTTTGAACAGGTATTACAGGAAGAATCTCATCCTGCGAATCAGACAGCATATATTGATATTATCAGGGTACCGGAGAAACTGGCGGAAAATAAATATGAAGGATAACTTCAAGTTTGATGGACTATACTCGGCGTAGATATCAGAATGAGAGCGAGGGAAAATGCATGGATATGTTACAGTTGATGAAGGAGAGGCACAGTGTGCGGCAATATAAAGATAAGCCAATCGAGCAGGAGAAACGTGCGGAGATCGATAGGCTTATCTCTGAGATAAATTTTGAGAGCGGACTGAGTATGCAGGCGGTCTACGATGAGCCGAACTGTTTTGATTCGTTTATGGCGCATTACGGCAAATTCACAAATATTTCTAATTATATAGCGATAGTTGGCGCGAAGAACGACCAGGAAAAGGCCGGCTACTACGGTGAAAAGCTGGTGCTTGGATGTCAGGAACTTGGAATTGCCAAATACCACTTTGAGGCTGGGAGTGGACACAAATTCTTCACAAAATAATTAGCACTCGCCTCTTGACAGTGCTAACAACTAGGTGTATAACATAGTCAAAGATAAGGAAAGGGATTAGAAAGAAGAGAAAGAATCCCGAAAGTTTATCTTGATAATTATTTTGAAAGTAACAGTAAACAAAAAGTCTAAGTGCCTTGGGGTTTCATAAGAAACCACAATTTCCGACACTTGTTTGAGATTGAAAGGAGAAATGACTTATGTTACCTAGTATTTTTGGAGAAGATTTATTTGATGATTGGATGAATGACTATTTCCCATTTGGAAGGGATTTTGACAAGGAGTTTAGTAAAGCGTTAGCACCTACCGAGCATGCTCTGTATGGCAAGCATGCAAAGAACATGATGAAGACCGATGTCCGTGAGACAGACGATTCATATGAAGTAGATATGGATCTCCCAGGATTCAAGAAAGATGAAGTAAAGGTTCAGCTTGCTGATGGTTACCTGACAATTGAGGCTGCAAAGGGTCTGGATAAGGATGAGAAGGACAAGAAGAGCGGCAAGTACATCAGGCGTGAGCGTTATGCCGGCAGCATGAGCAGAAGTTTCTATGTCGGTGAAGGAGTTACTCAGGAAGACATTCATGCAAAGTATGAACATGGCGTACTGAAACTGTCGATTCCTAAGAAGGAAGAGCAGAAGAATGTAGAGAAGAGTAATTACATCGCAATCGAATAATGTAAGAAATGCGAGATTACTTAATAACAGATGACTAATATTCGTAGAGCCCTCCGTGTATCTGCAAGGTGCAGGTATGCGGGGGGCTCTTTTGCTTGTCTGTTCCAGGGACAATCCTCATGACAAAAGAAACGTCCCCATTAAAGTATCAGCCATGAAAATAATATGACAGCCAAAGGCATGGTTATGATACAGAACAAAGTAGTAAATACATTTAAAAGACTGGAGTATGTAGCATCTTTGTTATATATTATCTTTTTCCATTCCAGATGTGGCTTTTCGGAGAGCATTGTGCTGCAGTGTGTCCAGGATCATAATAAAAAAGTTAATAAGCTTTCCGAGCAAAATTATACTTATCTGCATAGCGATTACCTCTTTTCGTTTCTGTATTATAATACTGTTCCTCTAAAAAAACATCCCTGAATGCTGACTTGTCAAAAATAAAAGAATGCGATAAAATATGTGCAATTTGTAGAGAACTTGTAAATAGCATCCAAAATAAGGAGAGATGACATACTATGAATTCGCGTAAAAACCATAACAAAAAGCTTATGTTGCCGGTTCTCATTTTTCTGGTTGGCTGTCTGGTTTTGACAGTAGTTTTATATCATTCATATAGATCAAATTATAAACAGGTACGGAATGTCACAGCGCTTAATGCCACAACATATGCAGAACGACTACAGAATGACATGAACCGTGGAGTTGCAATTACAGATACACTTGAAGAGATAGCAATCAGCGAAAATGGGAAAATTGACAATTTTCAAAAAGTTGCTCGGGATCTGATGGCAGATTTTATTCAGAGCATACAGATTGCGCCTGACGGTGTTGTCACAGATATATATCCGGAGGCAGGGAATGAAGCTGGAAAGATAGATTTGATGCATGATGAAAGTCGTGGAGAGATATGCCGCTATGGAAGAGATAAAAATATAGTCACGATGCAGGGTCCTTTTGATTTAAAACAGGGGGGGCAGGGCATTGCGATTAGAAATCCTGTATATCTGGAGGGCGCAGATGGCTCTCCAGTATTTTGGGGATTTACCATAGTAATTATACGTGTTCCGGAGATATTTACAGAATCAATTCAGGCACTCACAAAATTCGGTTATGATTACTCCCTGACAAAGACAGTTTCCCCTTTGTCTGATGATACAGAGATAGTATCATCATCCGGCAATATTATGAAGAATCCGATTACATTTGAGTTTGAATTTGGCGGCTGTCTATTTGATTTTGAGGTAATGCCTGCTGATGGCTGGAGTCATGGGTGGAATGTATTTCCACAGCTGTTTTTGGGAATATGTGTTATTTTGCTCTTAACTGGATTAACGGTTGTCATCCTTGTGATTGAGAGACATAGAGATATATTAAAAAAAATAGCGATAACAGATCCACTGACCGGACTCTTGAATCGTAAGGGCTTTGACGAACAGCTCAAAAAGGTTATGCAGGGCGATCTTCATATTCATTGTGTGGGTATACAGATGGATATTGATGATTTTAAATTTATAAATGATATGTATGGTCATGTGGTTGGAGATGCCGCACTGAAAAGTCTTGCACAGGACATGCAGAGCTATTTCAATGATAATTCTATTCTTTGCAGAAATGGCGGTGATGAGTTTTCTGTCATTCTGGTTGACACAACAGAGGAAGAGGCAAGAAAGAAAATAGAACACTTTACTCTTCAGCCACGACATATAACGTATAATGGTGAGGAGCATCCATTTTACATTTCTCTCGGGTATGCAGAATATCCAAAAGATTGTGAAGATGTTTTGAAGCTTATCAGATGTGCGGATATGGCACTTTATGCGGTAAAACTTCATGGAAAGCATAATTGCAGTCGTTATCGAGGTGATTATAAGATACAGCACAGAAGACAGCTTGGGTTTGCACTCCAGGATGTATCAAAGAATCTCCCGGGAGCTTTCCTTATATATATAGCTGATCCTGAAAATGATGATATTTTATTTGCAAATCGTGAACTGATAGAATTGGCTGGATGCAGGGATTTTGATGATTTTCTGGATTACACAGACCGTAGATTCAGAAACCTGATCCATCCAGACGAACGGGATTCTGTTGAGACCAGCATCTGGGAACAGATTGATGCAAAGACCAATGGAAATAATGACTATGTAAGGTTCCATTTTGCAAAAAAAGATGGATCATATCTTCCTGTTCTTGATCACGGAAGAATTGTAGAAAACCGTTATTATGGAAATGTATTCTACGTTTTGATCATGGACTGCGCTCTGGTTGAATCTTATTATGATAATAAAACAGGTCTGGGAACTGTGCAGGAATAGCGGATTGGCTTTTACAGTAATAGGACACAAATTCTTCATCCAGCCATTTGCAAATATAGTAGGCTGTTATACTCATTTACATTCTCAGGAAAATATGCTAATATTAGGTTAGTGGCGACTAACTCAATCTCGATGTTTCGATCAGTGCAGCGTCTGTCAGATAGATCGAGGCGATTTTG
Source organism: Coprococcus sp. AF38-1 (assembly GCF_003603945.1). Classification (NCBI taxonomy): domain Bacteria; kingdom Bacillati; phylum Bacillota; class Clostridia; order Lachnospirales; family Lachnospiraceae; genus Coprococcus; species Coprococcus sp. AF38-1. Next base: position 284,649 of record NZ_QVGO01000002.1, on the reverse strand, counting down.
CATGGCTGGTGTTCGATGAGGAGGCAAAATGAATTATCTATTAGAAATAGTTATTTTTAATGTTATCATTTACACAATTTGCGGTATCAATATAGCAAAGAAGGGAAAGCTTGGCATGATACAGGAATACCCCAAGGCGATACAGGATCGATGCAGAGAGCTTGGATTGATTCAGGAAAGCTCCGGGAAACTTAAGAAGAAAGCAACGATAGGAAAACTGGGATTATTTATCGGATACATATTTTTGCAGACTGTATTAGCGTACTATATCGGCGGTGCACGTACTTTCTCTGAAGGATGGTTTCACGGATATATCATGTGGGTAGTTGAGATGTGGTTTGATGCATTGGTGGTGGATTGTCTGTGGTTTTGCCATAGTAAGAAGATGATAATTCCGGGAACTGAGGATTTGGTGGATGCTTACCATGATTATTGGCATCATATTAAATATGCGGTGATAGGAATGTTCAGCCAGGCGGTGATTGCTTTGCCGGTAGGGCTTTTGGTGATGTGGCTGTCTGGGAGGTAAAGACGCAAGAATAAAAGGCTGAGCATTTTCAGCTTCAAACTGGAATTTGATGAAAGGACTTTCCTATCGTGGGAAGCCGCTTGCTTATATGCCATTTGTTTACGAACATCCAACGTATTGGAAAAAGGTTGAAGAGGAAACGAAAGGCTCAGGTGATATTGAGCGTTCCACATGCCTGTTCATAGATTCCGAAAAAGATCGGGAACATACGGAAGAAGAAATGATAAAGGTTGAAAATATCAAGGAAAAGTTAATTTTGATTGGCGCAGATGATGATAGCTTCTGGGAGGCTGGCAAATATGTCCGCCGGATGGATCAGCGTTTGCAGCAACATCCGCATGAGTGTGAGGCTACAAGAAAGGACGTAGACAAAAGACATTCGGCGGTGCTGCATGAGTGGATTGCGGTATAATGTTCGTGGTACAAGGTGCTTGCCGGACTACAAAAGGTTGGATTCGTCAGTAACCACTGAGGTTTGACGCATCCGGCTTTTATATTACAGAAATATGGCATCGAATGGATATTCGATTCTGCCGATATAATGTATAATAGAAAGTAACAAATCGGAAGTTATCAAATTGATTGGGAAGTATACAGGAGATAAGGAATGACAATTCATGAATATGGAAAAAGTAATGCAAAGACAGTGGTTCTGGTACATCCATCTGTAGTGATGTGGGATTTTTTTGAATATCTAATTCCTTTATTGGAAAAGGATTGTCATGTAATTATTCCGGCATTACCGGGATATGATGAAAATGATTCACAGCAAAATTTTACCAGCGTGGAAAATATCGCCGGGGAATTGGCAGAGTGGTTAGTAAAAAATAAGATTACCACCATTGATGTTCTATATGGCTGTTCTATGGGAGGTAGTATTGTTTTAAGAATGCTTGCAGATAAGAAAATTACCGTAAATAACACAATATGCGATGGCGGAATCACACCATATCAGATACCATGGTTACTTACTCGATTCATTGCTGTTAAGGATTTTCTGCTGATCTCTATGGGAAAAACAGGCGGGTTTAGCCTTCTGGAAAAGGTGTTTGCAACAGATGAATATAGCAAGGAAGATTTAGAATATATGGCGAAAGTTTTCCGCTTTATCAGTTATAAGACCATCTGGAGAACTTTTGAATCATGCAACAACTACAGGATGCCGGAAGGTACTATAGAATATTCGGGTAAATTAGAATATTGGTACGGTGATAAAGAACGTAAAGAAAGAGCAAAAGATTTAGCATATGTAAAAGAACATTTTCTACATGTAAAGTTTATAGAAATGAAAAATATGGGACACGCCAGTATGGCGACATTATATCCAGAAAACATGGCAGAACGTATTATGAATTTAGCAAAGTAAGGAGTTGCAGCAAATAAAAAGAAGTTGTGTTGTGACAACTTCCAGTTGTGCGCCCCGCTAAGGGTGTGTAGTCAAGCCGGTGGGAAGCCGGTTTATCCAAGGTCTAGCCAATCAGATAATAGCGAGTCTTGGGATGATGTCGGTAACGGCATTTGACAAGCGTAGACAGCAAGAAAGCAGGGTTGAATAGTGATTGAGCTTCGAAACGTTAACTTCAGTCGGTCGATTTCAATCCTTCCTCTATACTCCTGCCTTATAATGTCAGCAATTTCCGCAGGACTTTCCTTATATCCATTTTTTAACCACATTTTTATAATACTTGTAATGGCAGCCCTGAAAAATTCACAATGATATTCTATGTATTTATTTCCAAAATGCTGCTCTGCCAGCTTATGATCAAACTGAACTATTTTATAGTTATCATCAAAGCCAAGTTTAAAATATGTGTTAAAAATAATCTGATTATCTTTTATGTATCTAAACAGCTTTTCAAAATCATTAAAAGAAATTAAAAAAGATTACTATTTAGAACAACTTATAAATCGTGAAGGAAATGGTCTGATTAAAATTGTAACAGGAATAAGAAGATGTGGAAAATCATATTTATTGCGAACGCTGTTTAAAAATCATTTGCTTGAAAATGGAGTGGATGAAAAACACATCATTGAAATGGCGTTTGATTTATACTACTTTCTTTTAGATGAAGTGCAGTTGCTGGATGAGTTTGTGAGTGTGCTTAACGGTTTAGCGGATAAGAAGAATTGCGATGTGTTTGTAACGGGAAGTAATGCAAAGTTTTTATCCAGAGATATAGCTACTGAATTTGGAGGCAGAGGGGATGAGGTTCATATGTACCCTTTGAGCTTTTCGGAATTTATGAGTTGCTATGATGGAAATAAATATGATGGATGGAACGAATATATTACTTATGGCGGTATTCCGTTGGTGGTATTAGCCGAAACGGATGAGCAAAAAGTGAATCTATTGGATAATCTGTTTCAGGAAACATATATCAGTGATATTGTGAAACGAAACAAAATCAGAAACGTTGGAGAAATGGAATCATTGCTTGATGTTTTGGCATCCGCAATTGGTGCGTTGACGAATCCTAACAAACTTCAGAAAACATTTAAAAGCGTAAACAATTCGAAGATTACAGCAACAACGATTACGAAATATATTGAATATTTGGAGGATGCTTTTTTAATTGAAGAGGCGAACAGATATGATATTAAGGGAAAGTCCTATATCGGTACGCCAATGAAGTACTATTTTATGGATATGGGACTTAGAAATTCAAGAATTCATTACAGGCAGCTGGAAGTGACACATTCTATGGAGAATGTCATTTACAATGAATTAAGAATGAGAGTATCTATAAGGGATAGAGCCATTTGCGTTCACACAATCTTCACAAAAGAATTAGCACTCACCTCTTGACAGTGCTAACAATCAGGTGTATAACATAGTCAAAGATAAGGAAAGGGATTAGAAAGAAGAGAAAGAATCCCGAAAGCTTATCTTGACAATTATTTTGAAAGTAACAGTAAACAAAAGTCTAAGTGCCTTGGGACTTCATAAGAAGCCGCAATTTCCGACACTTGTTTGAGATTGAAAGGAGAAATGACTTATGTTACCTAGTATTTTTGGAGAAGATTTATTTGATGATTGGATGAATGACTATTTCCCATTTGGAAAGGATTTTGACAAGGAGTTCAGTAAAGCGTTAGCACCTACCGAGCGTGCGCTGTATGGTAAGCATGCAAAGAACATGATGAAGACCGATGTCCGTGAGACAGACGATTCATATGAAGTAGATATGGATCTCCCAGGATTCAATAAAGATGAAGTAAAGGTTCAGCTTGCTGATGGTTACCTGACAATTGAGGCTGCAAAGGGTCTGGATAAGGATGAGAAGGACAAGAAGAGCGGCAAGTATATCAGGCGTGAGCGTTATGCCGGCAGCATGAGCAGAAGTTTCTATGTCGGTGAGGGAGTTACCCAGGAAGACATTCATGCAAAGTATGAACATGGCGTACTGAAACTGTCGATTCCTAAGAAGGAAGAGCAGAAGAAAGTAGAGAAGAGTAATTACATCGCAATCGAATAATGTAAGAAATGCGAGATTACTTAATAACAGATGACTAATATTCGTAGAGCCCTCCGTGTATCTGCAAGGTGCAGGTATGCGGGGGGCTCTTTTGCGTTCTGCTATTAGATGTAAATGAGCATTGTGCCAGTGAAGGCGAAAAAATATTATGAATATTTTTGTGTGGAATATCTCTAAAAATATTGAAATGGTATTTGATTTATTTGATAATAGTGGTTGAGACTGTTGAGGGAGGACAAGCGGTGAAATGTTATTCAATAAAGGGGGATTTATATGTTCGATTTTCAGCAAATGTATAGAGAAAAGCTGCGTACACCGGAGGCTGCGGTGGAGTGTGTCAAGGATGGAGACTGGGTCGATTACACATCGTCCCTTGGAAAACCTGTACTACTTGACAGGGCACTGGCAAAGCGGAGAGATGAGCTGCACGATGTGAAGATCAGGGGTAATCTGATGGCTGGGCCTATAGAGGTTGCAGAGTGCGATGACAGTCAGGAGCATTTTGTTTATCACAGCTGGCACTGTTCGCAGTACGAGAGAAAGCTGTGCGATGAGGGAAAATGCTATTATATACCGATGGTGTTCCACAACAATGCGGCTTATTATGAGTATTTCCTTCATGTGAATGTGGTCATGGTGTCGGTGGGACCTATGGACAAGCATGGTTATTTTAACTTCTCGGTGAATACCGGTGTGGCTGCCCCTATTGCCAGGAAGGCTGACATAGTGATAGTTGAGGTGAATGAGCACATGCCTAAGATACGCGGCGGATATGACGAATGTATTCACATATCGGATGTGGATATGATCGTAGAGGGAGAGCATGAACCATTTGCTGATGTGAAAACACAGGCACCGCGGGAGGTTGACCGGAAGATAGCGGAGCTGCTTATTCCGTATATTGTGGACGGTTCAACACTGCAGCTCGGTATCGGAGGAATGCCAAATGCGGTGGGTGAGATGCTGGCCCAGTCAGATCTCAAGGATCTTGCCATGCACACGGAGCTCTGTTCGGACGCATATCTGGCCCTGTACAAGGCGGGCAAGCTGACAAATAAATACAAGAACATAGACCGTGGAAAAGGCGTATTTGGCTGCGCCATCGGTTCAAATGAGCTGTATGAGTGGCTGGACGACAATCCTGGGATAGCGGCGTACCCACTTGAATATGTGAACAGACCGTATGTCATATCGCAGATAGATAATATGGTATCAATAAACAGTTGCGTGGCTGTGGATCTGTACGGACAGGTGGCGGCGGAGAGCAGCGGTTCACGCCAGATCAGCGGAACCGGCGGACAGCTTGATTTCCTGATCGGAGCATCTGGCTCCCATGGCGGCAAGGCGTTTATATGCATGAGCTCCACCCACACCGACAGGAACGGAGTGAAACACTCCAGGGTTAAGCCACAGTTCAACGGAGATATCATCACCTCCCCTAGAAGTCAGGTGTATTTCCTTGCGACAGAGTACGGAGTCATCAACCTTGAGGGACGCTCCACATGGGAGAGAGCTGAGGCGCTCATCTCCATAGCTCATCCGGATTTTCGCGATATGCTGATAAAGGAGGCCCGGGAGAGAAAGATTTGGCGGAGGTCGAATAAGAGATGAAAAGATTATTTGACATAGATATAAAGGACTACGAAGCGGGCTACAAGGTATACTGCAGACCATCGGCACGTGGAATCATCCTGCAGGGAGACAAGATAGCCCTTGTCTACAGTGGGCGGGAGCACTATTACAAATTTCCAGGTGGCGGTATTCAAGGCGGAGAGGACAAAAAGGCAGCTCTTGTCCGTGAGGTCCGCGAGGAGACCGGGCTTGTGGTCATCCCTGATAGCATAAGAGAATTTGGAAGTGTACTTCGAAGACAGAAGAGTGATAAATCGGAGAATACGATATTTGAACAGGAAAACTTTTATTATATATGTGATGTTGAAGCTGCGAATATAGGACAGGAACTTGATGAATATGAGCGAGAGGCGGGATTTGTGCTAAGAGTCTTGCCAATCGATGAGGCGATATGTGCAAATGACGAGTATCACAGTGAGAATTATTTCGATGAGGTTATGATAAAGAGGGAGCTGCGTGTTCTTCAAATGGTGAAGAAACAGATGAAACTATAGACGCATCTGATTATGTGTAAAATTTTATGTGGGCTGATACTCAGAAACAGGGGAAATGGGGAATTTAAAAGTGGGGCTGCGAATGAAAGGAAAATCTAAAAAACAAAAAAGTAGAAATACGAAAAAGCAGAAATATATAAAATTGGCAATTGCTCTGAGTATATTGATTGTCATAATATTGTTCTGCAATTTTCAGAACAAACACCTTGAAACCACACATTATACATATGCGGCAGAGAAACTTGGTGTGGATCTTGATGGCTATCGGATAGTTCAAATATCGGATCTGCACAATGCAAAGTTTGGCAAGAATAACCAGAAACTGGTGGACAGGATAAGAGAATGTGAACCTGATATGATCGTCCTGACCGGAGATCTTGTGGACTCAAATCACACAAATGTAGACCGCGCAGTCCAATTTGTGGATGAGATCGTGAAAATATGTCCGGTATACTATGTCACAGGCAACCATGAGTATTGGCTGGAGGCTTCTGAGTATGATGAGCTCATGTCTGGACTTACCCGTGCAGGGGCGGTTATTCTGGATGATCAGGTTGTGGAGATATCCAGGGGTGATGCAAAGTTCAGGCTGGTTGGGCTGGACGATAAAAGTCTTGCGGATGGGACACTGGAGGCGTTGCTTAGTGATGAAAAGGAGTTCACGGTCGTTCTTGCACATGAGCCACAATACCTTGCCAGGTATGCCGGCATCGGTGTTGATCTCGTGCTTTCCGGACATGCCCACGGTGGACAGTTCAGACTTCCATTTGTCGGCGGGATAGTGGCGCCGGATCAGGGATTTCTTCCAGAATATACAGCAGGTGAATATTATATGAATGGCACCGAGATGATAGTCAGCCGCGGCCTTGGCAACAGTGTGATTCCGGTGAGGCTGTTTAACTATCCAGAGATTGTGTGCGTGGAGCTGGTGGGGAAACATTAGTTATTGTGAGAAAGTTAATGTAGATAAGAAAATGATGTACATAAAAGATCGTGGGAAGATTTTGAGTAGGGATCTTCTCACGACCTTTTTATATTAGGATTTATTTTTTTCAGACTTCTAGCTATCGCAGCCTTTCATCCACCTCAACCTTGAAAGGAAGCTTGTTCAGAATGTCATGTTCAAGATCAATTCCCGGGTACACCTCAATGAGCTTAAGTCCCTTTTCAGTGAGCTCAAATACGCATCGTTCTGTGACGTATATAACTCTCTGCCTGTTTGCCAGCGCACGTTTTCCTGAGAAACTGATGCTTCTGACATCGTTTACGAACTTAGGAATGCTTCCCTCGTTTTTGATGGTCACGATGCCGTCATTGTCCTCCACGGCAAGCCCCTTCGTGTCAAATGTGAGACAGAACACAACGGTTGCTGTCTTGGCAGTGATATTTGCAAATCCGCCTACACCGGCAAATGCGCCAGGACCCTTGTGGGCATTTACATTCCCGAACCTGTCAACCTCGATTCCGCCCATGAAACAGATATCAAGACCGCCATTGTTGTAGAGATCAAACTGGTTTGCCATGTCATATATGGAGTCTGCGCCGATAACAGCGCCGAACACCTTGCCCGATGCAGGAAATCCTCCTACACCTCCGGATTCTACGGTCAGGGTTATCTTGTCCAGAATACCGTTCTCTCTGGCATACTTGGATACAGTCTCCGGAATTCCAACACCTATGTTGACTATATCGTCCGGTTTCAATTCCAGAGCAGCCCTTCTTCCAATGATCTCTGCGCTTGTATTGACGACATTCTTTGTCTTGGTACGACCGGAAAGCATCTCAGCCCAGTCCTGCCACTGTGAATATGGAATCTCAAAACTTCCTGTCAGGGATTCGTATGATGCGTGTCTTGGCTCCGGCGGTATCTCAACGATAGCGTCAACCAGACATCCCGGAATGATGGTATTGTGAGGTCTTGATGGCCTTGCCACAAGTCTGTCAACCTGCACGATGACCTTTCCGCCATTTGCCTTTACAGCCTGACAGATGGACAGCGCATCTCCTGCGGTAAACAGATCCTCAAATGAGATGTTGCCCTTGCGGTCGGCAGCAGTTCCCTTGATGATAGCCACGTTGATAAGCGGCAGCTTGTAGTAGAGGAATTCCTCACCGTCCAGCTCTACGTATTTTACAAGTGAGTCATCCTTTGATATGTTGTTGATTCCCGGTCCCTCAAGTCTCGGATCGACAAATATATCCAGCCCGACCTTGGAGAGCGCTCCCGGAAGTCCGCCGGCCTGCGCACGAATTGCGTGTGAGATACAGCCGAGTGGGAGATTGTATGCCTCAAATCTGTCCTCAAGGACAAGCTTCTTGGTGCTGTACATGGCTCCGAAATGTCCACAGATGATTTTGTCAACTGCGCCGTCTCTTATGTATCCCTCTGCCGCCTTGTTCTCATCCCACGCACCAAAGCCCGCGCTTGATATAGCTGTGAGGTGCTTCGGCGAACCTGTCCTCTGGTATCTTTTATATAATGCCTCGTGAAGCTCGATTGGAATATCTATGCCGAGAAATGAGTTGAGCGCGATCACATCTCCGTCATTTATAAGCTCCATTGCCTCGTCGGCTGTCATTATCTGGTACATTTGTCTAACCTCGTATCTATAGAATCTTTTGCTGAATTTTAGTCAGTCACTTGCTATTTTTATCTTTTGAGGCTGAGATGTCAAGAAGATTATTAAGGGGAATGGTGATATTGGGGTAGAAAAATTCGACTTATCCTAAAAAGATAAAAAACTTTCTTTTTTCTGACGAAAAATGCGCAAAGGATACAGAAAATCGAAAGTTTGTATCTTTTTGGAGGTTTATAACAAATAAGCGAAAATTTTATGCACAGAAGAGCAAGATTAAGTCAAAAAGATAAAATTAAAAATGCCAGATAAATATGAGCAATGGTTTGGGACTCATATCTAGCTGACATTTTTAGTTTTCTAATCAGGATATTTGATCAGATCGTACATCTTACCATAAGCACCCATATCGCGCACACCCTCAAGCTCCATGCCGAGATGCATGTATTTGTCGCACTTTGACTTGGCATCCGTCTCAAGGATGACTGGAACGTGCAACCTGTTTCCCTCAGAGAAAGCCATGTCCAGAACTTTTCTCATGTATCCCTGTCCCTGGTATTGTTCGCGGACGCAGACCATGCCGACGAATATAAAATCTTTCTTCTCTTTCTTCATTCGATCCTGAAGGGATTTTCCTCCCTTGGACAGAGCTTTTCCCATGCGGATCATCTCTTTAAGGCTCATGTTGTGAAACAGAGCTTTGAGGATAGCCATGCCAGCTTTGAAATTCATTTTCTGTCCCGGCAGGGTGTAGGCGATATACCCCTCGCCCCGCTCGCTGGTCGCGTAGAGCATTTGTCCCTCAAATGCCATACGAACGTAGCCGGCTATGTAATTTGCCACTGCCTCTTTGCTGCTGTAGAACACGCCCATACCTGTTTCTTGCCCGTAGTCGTAATATCCAAACGCATGGCCGATATCCTCGGCTGCCTGTTCATCCCATTTTGTTATCTTCATTGTATTTTCTCCGTTCAATAATTGTGTTGTAATTTCTAATTCCACTCATACGGTTAGATATATCTAACCGTAATCATATTATCATATATAGAGTGAAAATGAAACTATGATCTCATTCAGGATGACATGATAGAAATATATGAAGATGTGAAGGATGCTGATGTCATAGTGTTTGCATATGGAATATCACTACTAAAACAATACATTTGTATTGAATTGGCATAAATTAAGTATTATAATTTATAAAGAAGCGGTGAAGTTGCATATTATTAATACTAGGAGGTGCATGAGAATGGCAAGCACAATACAGGTAAGGGTAGACAATGATCTTAAGTCAAAATCAGATAAATTATTTCATGATCTTGGAACAGATACTACGACAGCTATAAGAATTTTTCTTACCCAGGCAGTTGCAAATAATGGATTTCCATTTGAGATAAAAAGGGTTGTTACAGATCCATATGTGGCAATGACAGAGGAACAGATGATAGACAAACTGACGAAGTCAAGACAACATGCTGAAAAAGGTGAATGTCGTGATGCTGATGTTGTGATAGATGATATGAGGAAGAAGTATGACTTATGAGGTGGTTTTGACAAAAGATGCAGAGAATGATTTGGATAATTTTATTCAATATCTCTTATTTGAAAAACATAGTAAACAGGCTGCAGCAAATGTTCTTCAGGACTTTGAGAATACGAAAAGAAATTTGGAAAAAATTGCTTCAAGTTTGAAACTATGTGATAATCTGCGCTTGAGAAAGCTGGGATATAGAAGAATTAATTTTGAAAGACATAGATATTTTATGTTATATCGAATAGAAGGAGAACGTATTATAGTAGATAATATATTTCATGAATTACAGGATTTTGAGGGAAAAATGATATAAAACAATCCGTAGCGCAATTAACATTAAAGAGTGGGAAGCATGGAAACACTACTTATGAAAGGAGATGCTTTATATGGCTACAAAATCTGCAAATTTATATGCAAGGATTGAACCAGATGTCAAAGAAAAAGCAGAAAGTATCTTGGCTACACTGGGTATCCCTGCTTCTAGTGCTATAAATATGTTTTATAAACAGATTATCTTACAGAGAGGACTTCCATTTGAGGTAAAAATACCATATGACAGACCTGTTGACATCAGCACATTATCAGATGCAGAGTTCGATGAAGAATTGGAGAAAGGATATGCGGATATGCAGGCTGGACGGACGAAAAATGCTAAAAAGGCCTTTACTGACATTCGTAAGGATTATGGAATATGATATATGAATTAGAGATATCCGAGCAGGCTGACAATGATCTGAGAGGAATTTTTGAATATATTGCCTTTGAATTACAATCTCCTCAAAACGCAAGCGGACAGCTTGACCGTCTGGAAGAGCAGATATTAAGTCTGGATACGATGCCGGAGCGTTATCGAAGATACGAGAAAGAACCGTGGAAAAGCCGTGGAAAAGCCGTGGACTTCGTGTATTACTAGTAGATAATTATGTGGTATTTTATATTCCTGATAGCGATAAAAAGGTTGTAACCATTCTTAGAGTAATGTATGCAGGACGTGACACAGACAATCAGTTAAATCTATACACAAAGCAATAGGGTAAAGCAAATGCCACAGCAGCATAAAACTGCTGTGGCATTTTGTGTATATAAAACCATGTAATTTTAACTCAAAAGCGTTATATAAATTCCCGTAAGTATCGCAGTCGTTATAACTCCGCAGATGTTCGCGCCTAGGGCGTAGTCGAGAATAAATGCTGAGGGGTCAGCCTTTGATGCCGCCTTCTGGGCGACCTTTGCGGTTGAAGGTACGCATGACACTCCGGCAATACCGACAGTAGGGTTGAAGTTTCCACGTTTGAACAGGTATACGATGTAGCCTCCGACGATTCCGCCGATACCTGAGAGGAGCAGCGCGAGCATTCCAAGGATCAGGAGCTTGAGCACCTGTTCATTCAGGAACCAGCTTTTGTTTGGATGTGATCTTGCTTTTTCTCTGTTCCCTGACGATGGCATTGCCCCTCATGCTTTTCGGTATGAGCAGCTTGATGAGGTACGGGTAGCCGCCGTATGTAAGGCTGAGGTAGAGATAAGCCACTATAGATATAGGGACAAACAGCTCCGGTGCCAGCTTGAGTGATGCAAATAAAACCATAGGTCCGTCCGCACCGCCGATGATGGAGACTGCGGCTGACGAACCGGCATCAAGGCCCGTTGCTGAATGTGAGTGTGTATATCGGCTGCAGAAAATCTATCTGCATATATTTCATCAGGTCATCGGTGGATGAAAGCGGGGGATTGATGATCAGATTTCCTGTCTGGTTATTTTCAAGGAACAGGACACCGGCACAGTCAAGAAGCTCTTCAAAGCCTTTGACATTTTGTCTGCTCCTGGTAAGCTGTTCGCCGGTTTTTACATTGTAGACTATATTTGCCTCTATAATCCGATTTGCATCGGGGTCTTTATGTCCCTGTTTTTAAGGGATGACTCGGCATGGCTGTCAGCTCCTTTTTGCTAATAACACCCACAATATATCCAATTGAGAAAATGGTGTCAATGAACTGCGGGGGAATTGGGGGTATCTGAACCATATCTTTGCCGAGGGGCAGTACGCTTTCCCGGTTAATATGCGAGTACCTAATCTTCACAAAATCTTCACAAAATAATTAGCACTCACCTCTTGACATTGCTAGCATAGAGGACTATAACATAGTCAAAGATAAGAAAAGGATAGCACAACCGGTGGTGCACATGACCGTTCGGTATATGCACTGCAGATTTCTGTTATATAACATTTTAGGAAAACAGAAAGGAAGTGTTCAAAATGGATAAGAACCCAAAGCATCCATTGAAGAAAAAGAAAGTAGTTCAGAAGGTATATGCGACAGCAAATCATAACGCTGCAGCAGCTGAAGAACCAGCTACACCAAAGTCAAAAAAGCATAAGTAGTGATATGAGACGAAAGTCCCCTGTATCTGCACGAGGCAGGTATGAGGGACTTTTTTTGTCGTGGGAACAGCAATATATAAATTTGATTTCTGAATATGGGGTTACTGATGTATAATATATATAACAAATATTTATGGGATATATTGTCGGACTTGACAGACTGATATATTTTCGAACTAAAATATATTGAGTGTTGATGGGATAATAGATTTGGGACACATGGGGAATATGAAAAATATGGAGAATGCGGAAGGAACGGAAACAACAGATAAGGTCAGAAAAACGGGTAAGCTGGATGAGAAGCTTTTGCCGCCGGACAAGCTTGTACTGCCTAAGGCCTCTACGCCCCAAAATCAGAACAAGCTTAATATGAAGATACTTCTGGTGGAAATTCTCATTGTGGCAGTGATCGCAGTGATCGTGATAGTTATGGCAGTAAATGGTAAGGGCAGGAATCCTGACATGAAAGGGTATTACTATAGAGGGCGCTGGCATCCAATAGGATTCGCCGGCATAGACCTGTATGGTTTCATTATGCTCATACTTATGTGTATTGGCCTCGGAGTGATGCGGGTAATCCCGGGTACTATAGCGGATTTTTCGACAAGACCGGGGAAAGAGAAACGTGGGGAGCTTGAATCTATCAGGAGAAATAATTATGCAAAGCATTTGTGCAGATTGATCGAGATCGATAAGACGGAAATTTTGGATAATATGAGAGATAGATTCAATCCTGTAGTCCAAATCCTTTTTTCGGAGGCACAGGCTGAATGTCTGAATAGATCGAGGGCCTGCAATCATCTTATGGTCAGACTGGGGCTTGGCAGTGTGGATATATCTGATCATGTGGTGGTTCAGGAGGCTGGCGGAAAGCGGGAGAGAGAGGTACAGCTCACAGACGTTGCAAATGAGGTGAAGATAAAAACGGCAGTTATCCACGACTTGCCGGTGGTGCTGGATCTCAGCCGTACCGGGGTTATAGGAATAGTAAGTGATGGAAATAAAAAGAGTGCATTTGATATAGCGAGAAATATCATAGGCCAGCTTGAGATAAATGAGACAAATGACAGGATTCAGCTAGCATTTGCCTGTGATCCGGGTGATGGTGAATGGGTAGGATATGATGAGCTTTATCTGGCGGACCGTAAGAATGGAGAAATCTCTTTTGCCGCAGGAGAAGCTGATGTGAAGGGCTTGTTAGACATGCTGGCAAATGAGCTTCAGAAAAGAAATGGTACTCTGGATTATTTTGTGAATAGCGAGAATGTAGGCGGATATAGGCATATAGTTTTGTTTGTTGACGATCCCGGACTTCTGGAGGGGCATTTGATAAATCGGTACATTTTGCCGGGGGAAGAAAATCTGGATTTTACAGTTGTCGTTCTCTCTGATGATGAAGAGAAGTTTATTTTGGAGATGGACTGTGAGATAATACAAAATGATGATTTTGCGGGAATATATAAGCCTGGAACGGAAGAGTGGATAGAGATCAAATTTGACAGGGTGACCGAGGCAAGGCTGTGGAGTCTGGATGAGATTGTAAGAAAGAACAGTGAAAGGATGGTGCAGGATGAGCTACGTAGAATTTAAAGATGTTAAGAAGGTATACAAGACAGGAGAGGTGGAGATCAATGCTCTGCGCGATGTGGATTTTGAGATAGAAAAGGGAGAGTTCTGCGTCATAGTCGGAGCCTCCGGTGCGGGCAAGACTACTATCTTGAATATACTTGGCGGTATGGATACTCTGACAAGCGGCAGCGTGAAGCTGGATGGCAGAGAGATATCAACTCTGAATAAGAGACAGCTCACGGCATACAGAAGGTATGATGTGGGATTCGTGTTCCAGTTCTACAATCTGGTACAGAACCTTACAGCACTTGAGAACGTGGAGCTGGCGGCACAGATCTGTAAGGAACCGCTGGATGCTGCAACGGTTCTGAAGCAGGTGGGACTTGAGGATCGTATGGCGAACTTCCCGGCACAGCTCTCAGGTGGTGAGCAGCAGAGAGTTGCCATAGCAAGGGCGCTTGCAAAGAATCCAAAGCTTCTGCTCTGTGATGAGCCGACCGGAGCTCTGGATTACAACACAGGCAAGGCTGTGTTGAAGCTCCTTCAGGATACATGCAGAAATACGGGAACGACAGTTATAGTCATAACGCACAACCAGGCACTCACAGCCATGGCGGACAGAGTCATCACGGTTAAGAGCGGAACTGTGGAGAAAGTGGTTATGAATGATAACATCAGGAACGTTGAAGATCTGGAATGGTAGGTGGCCTATGAAATCAATGATGAGACGCACGACATTTCGTGAGATAAAAAATACATTTGGAAGATTTGCAGCCATCATGGCGATCATAGCCCTGGGCGTGGGATTCTTCTCGGGTCTCAAGATGACGAAGCCGGACATGATGAATACCATATCGAATTTCCTTGACAAGGGAAATTTCTATGATCTGCATCTTCTGTCAACTCTTGGATATACGGATGATGACGTGAATTCATTTGCCGGGGAGAAGGATGTGCTGTACGCTGAGGGCGGTTATAGTCTGGACGTCCTATACAAGAACCAGGGTGAAAATGACAGGGTGTTGAAGACTATGTCAGTTCCGGAAAACATCAATAAACTGAGTCTTGTGGACGGACGCATGCCGGAAAAGGAAGATGAATGTGTTGTAGATGCCAAGATGGACAGTATAAAGATAGGTGATGTCATAGAGGTGGCAGATGACGATGCAGCAGAAGGTGAGGACAGCAGTGCACAGGATATCCTTAAGGTGAAGAAATTCACCGTTGTCGGAACTGTCAACTCCCCTCTTTATATTAATTTTGAAAGAGGCACCACAACCCTTGGAAATGGTAAGATCGCGGGCTTTGTATATGTCAGCCCTGAAGCATTTGACAGCGAATGCTACACCGATGTATATGTGAAATTTGACAGAAAGTTTGATCTGTATGCCGATGAGTATGAAGACTATATAGACGACAGGAAGGACGAATGGGAGTCAATATGTAAGACCAGTGTACTGGACAGATATAAGGATATCCTCATGGCAAAGGGTATGACGGAGGATATGGTGAAGGACATAACGCTGGATGATGCAGATGGTGTGAACTATTACATACTCGGCAGGGAGACGAATATCGGATATGTCTGCTTTGAGAGCGATTCAGACATAGTGAATGGAGTTGCAAAGGTATTTCCGGTATTCTTTATATTGGTTGCCGTGCTCGTGTGTATGACTACCATGAACAGGATGGTTGAGGAGCAGCGCTCTATGATAGGTATGCTGAAGGCTCTAGGCTATGGCAAGGCGGCGATCATGGGAAAATATATGATCTATTCGGGAACTGCGGCTGTAGTAGGATGTGCAGGTGGATATCTTATAGGTACATATGTATTTCCGGAGGTTATCTGGTATGCATATCATATGATGTATATACATCTGCCACTTGAGAGAACCACAGACTGGACGCTGGTTATTGGCGTGCTGGCAGCATCCCTTTTGTGCACTGTAGGTACAACCTGGTTTTCCTGTAGATACGAGCTTTCTGAGACTGCGGCAAGTCTTATGAGACCTAAGGCTCCGAAGCCGGGCAAGAGGGTGTTCCTTGAGCATATCCCATTTATATGGAAGAGACTGAAATTTCTGAGAAAGGTAAGTGTCAGAAATGTATTCAGATATAAAAAGCGTTTTTTTATGATGATAATAGGAATAAGCGGCTGTACTGCGCTGCTGCTCACAGGCTTTGGAATAAACGATTCCATAAGCGGATTTGCGGACAATCAATATGGGGAGATACAGGTTGGAGATGGAGTGATAACGCTGAATACATCGATTGCGGGTGATAGAGAAGATGAGCGCTTCAGTAGTCTGAAAGACCGGCTGGAGGAGGATACCTCCTGCTATGATCTCGTCAGTGAATCTACC
Source organism: Coprococcus sp. AF38-1 (assembly GCF_003603945.1). Classification (NCBI taxonomy): domain Bacteria; kingdom Bacillati; phylum Bacillota; class Clostridia; order Lachnospirales; family Lachnospiraceae; genus Coprococcus; species Coprococcus sp. AF38-1. The sequence continues at coordinate 268,092 of NZ_QVGO01000002.1, read as the reverse complement.
TGGGATCTGGTTCATGATGGTGGCGTAAAGTCCGTGAACATGGTCATCATGGAAGAACCTGAGCACGTTGACAGGTATATGAAGTTTGCTGATAAAGATGGTGCGAAGATAGAATATCCGGGCAAAGGGGAAGCTGTGATCAATACTGCGCTGGCAGAACAGTACGACATCAAAACAGGCGATGTAATAACGGTCAGAGACAGCGAGATGAAAGAGATAAGAGTTTCCGTATCAGGCATATTCAGGAATCATGTATACAACTATGTGTATATATCACCTGAAACATATGAGGATCAGATGGGGGAAGCACCTCAGTACAAATCGGTGTACTTCAATCTTGAGGAAGGCGCAGATTCGCATGAGATATCTGCCGATCTTATGGGTGATGCAGCAACAGCGTCAGTGACTATCAACAAGGATATGAAGAACAGAATATCTAAGATGATGGAGAGTCTGAATTATATAGTAATTGTAGTCATACTCTCGGCTGGTGCACTTGCATTTATCGTTCTCTACAACCTGACAAATATCAATATCACAGAGCGCCTCAGGGAGATTGCAACCATAAAGGTTCTGGGATTTTTCAAAAACGAGACTTCAGCTTATGTGTTCAGGGAGAACAGAGTCCTGACGACATTCGGAATCGCTGTGGGACTTGTGCTTGGAGTTTTTTTACATGCATTTGTCATAGGCCAGATCAAGGTGGATATGGTTGCATTTGATACGTATATAGCGCCGATGAGCTATGTGTACAGTATCGTTCTGACATTTGTGTTCAATTTCCTTGTCAACAGAGTCATGTCAGTCAAGCTTGATAAGATAAATATGGCGGAGTCGCTTAAGTCGGTGGAGTGATCCTTTTATATATGGCATGTATCAGAATAGCCAAGATGCTTATTACGATCCACAGGGCGTACAGTATAGACGGTACGTTCTGTGGATTTTTTTATAAAAAAGTTGTTTTCACCGCCTGTTACTAGCCTTTTGGTTAGTGTACATTGAAAAACACAGCAATTATAATTGTAAATATATTATTGATATCAGAATGTGGCAGCTTAAAACGGCTGGTGCTCATGGTTAGTTTTTTAAGTGAAAGGGAGGAAGAAATTATGAGAAAGAGGGCGATAAGCTGGGCGCTGACGGCCAGTATGGTGCTATCTATGCTGTCCGGATTTATTCCCGGACAAAAAGCATACGCGGCGGACAGCTCGAAGAAAACAGGCAAGACGGTGGTCGAGACAGAGATTGACGAGAGTACATACAAAGCTCTGGGTCTCAGCACCGATATAGACAAAAGCAAAGCTGCGGTGCCGTATGACAAGGATAATATATCTACATTTGCAGAGGTGAATGAGGTATACGTTGCGGCAAACGGCAATTACAGAAACAAGTACACTGTGCGAGACGGATTTGACAGGATTGGAGATTTCAAGGACAGGACTACAAAGGTAAACAGCAGCCTTGGCAATCTGTACGGAGCGTATGGTTTCTATGATCTTGGCGAAGATAATGTGAAAGTGGAACACGGCGGATCGGGAGACAGTAACATAAGCAGCAACATGGGAAATGTTCTAAAAAAGGACAGTAATGGTTTTGACGGCCTGTATGCGACAAGCGTTGCATTTGATGGAGGCGACGGAAAAACCAACTACGTTGCGGAGCTAAGAGTACATGGAGATAAAGTATTCGGTCCAGCTGGATGGAAAAGTATTAAAACTGTCATAGACGGCAAGGAGTACCGCGGAAAGATAGATGTGAATATTTTCAAGATAGCAGCTGATGGTACAAGATATTCAATTGCTACGCTTACCCCTACTTTAAACAAGAATTCTACATATAGCGATGGACTTTTGTATTTTATCAGAAGATACCAGCAGGAGCTGGATGCGATGTTTGAGATCGAAAAGGCCGATCTGAATGGAGATGGCTTTGAAGATCTTCTCGTATACTGTGGAACTTACGAGGATAGAAATATAAACGATCAGAACATACGCTATGCCATAGTCGATGTATATTATGGCAAGGGAAACGGCAGGTTCACAAAGGGAAATAATATAAGCATACCGGGCGGGCTTGCATCTAATTATGAAAGTGGAACGGATGGATCGTGGTGTGATTATGGAATAGGAAGAGCTCCTGTGGTAACTCTGGCCGGCGGTGATCTGGAGCAGGACGGCCGGGATGAGGCCGCGGTTGCCGTATCTGGATCAGTTCTGAATTACAACATGGCAAAGGCAGGTCATATGACCGTCTATACATATAAAGACGGCAGACTTGTCCCTATAGAAGGTCTGAATGAAGTGTCACTTGGAGACACAGATGACAAAAAACAGAACTACGGAATGTATGCTGCAAACTGTGCATTTGGCCGGTTTAAGTATCCTGGATCAGGAGCCATGGTCACAGGACTTATAGTTGGAGGATATTATTCGAGCAATTCTCAATATTCGCAGATGGAATATGAAGCCACGCAGGCTGCATACAGATACGTATACTACGATAGTCTGACGGATAATTATGTGTTGTCAGATTATCATACGAGAAGCCTGGGGACTAAGAGTAAAGAAATCGTGAAATATCACAAGGTTAAAGATAATGAATATTACAGACCTGTGAATGCACCTATGGCGCTTGCGTGTGCAGACCTTAAGGGTATGAACGGCAATAATGAAAATGACAGTGTGCTTTTTGGCGCAGAGGTATATGCTTTCTCACTGGAAGATGGCGGAATAACAGGTTCGGAGATAGGAAGCATGAGTATATGTACCGACCAGCGCAATCAGGGCAACGACAAGAAGAAAAAAGATCAGGTGTGGATCGGCGATGTCAGGGTTGGCTGTGTCGATAAGGATGCCAAGGGGAACAATTACAGACAGAGTTTTGTATGCGTTGTGGGAGTGCACAGAGAGAAGAAACTCAATGATAAAGATGATTATTACTGGCTGGACATAGCGACATTTTCTATGGATGGCGGCAGCCCATACAGCAGTCAGGAGGGTGTAGTATGCCAGTCGAACAGCAGACAGGATATGTATGGAACATTTGTTTCACTGTGTCTTCCGGATATTGATAATGACAGTGTGCGGTTAAAGTACGAGGGAGAGTATCCGGTATACACAAATCCAGAGGTCTATGCAATCCTTCAGGCAAGTCCGTATTTTGATGATGTTCAGGAAGTATATGAATATGTAAATAACGGTGGAACATCATATTCAACAAGCAAAGGTTCATCGAACACGGTATCAGCTAACTTGTCAATATCAGTTGGCGCGTATGTGTCGTCGGAGATCCAGCTCATCGGAGCAGGTGAGGTAGAGGTTGAACTTTCGTATGGAGCAAGCTTTGAATATGCAAATACACAGACAACGGAATATGAGATAACATATAATGCCGCAGGTGGAGGTTCTGATCAGGTTGTTCTGTACTGTTTGAAATATATGTATTACGAATACTCCATATATGATCCGATTGCGAGAAAATGGGAGCCGGTGGTTATGCCGGTATGTCTCGGACCTTCAACTTCAATCATAGATGTGGCAGATTACGACAAGGTTGCAAGAAGGAGCAAGGGGCTCAACGAGATATATAATAATATTCTGAATAACACAGCGGGAGACCCTGCTACATACCAGACTCTTGGAGGTAAATTAAAGTACGCCTATCAGTCAGGTGGAAATAACAATTATTCTTCTGTAAATGCCAGCTCTGGTGCAGATCAGACTCAGACGATATCTGTGACTGATGAGAATGAGTATTCAACTGAAGTGTTCCTTGAGGCGAACGAAAAGCTTGGTGCTGGAGGCGGAGGACTCGGTAATAAGGTCATCGTCGGTGTAACATCAAGCCAGCATGCGGGTCTTGGTCACACCCGTGTAAGCTCGAATGGTGTTACATACAGTGGAACGGTGGACAATGTTCCGGCAGACTGCACAGGCTTCTCATTTGACTGGCAGCTGCGAGTGAACACTGCAAAGCTGAACAGCGACAGTGATTCAGTGTTCGTCATTGGCTATGATGTTAAGAATGTTGTTCGTCCGGCGCGTATGCCGATGGGACTTTCTGTTGTCGACACAACGAGAAAAAGTGTCAGTCTTGAGTGGTCACCGTCCAATGATGCAGATTACTATGAGGTCTGTATCGTTGATGCAGGGGGTAATTACAACAGCAAGGCAGTTGTGCCATATACAGTTACTGACTATGAAGTGAAGGGACTATATTCCAACAGGACTTACACATTTGCAGTGAGGGCTCTTCAGGCAAATGGTTCAAAGAGTCTGTTCAGCCGTCCGGCAACCGCGACGACACTTCAGGACAGTTCTAATTTCCATATAACAAAGAACCCTGATGATACAAATACGTTTGCGGGTGGAAATGCAGAATTTGCGGCAAATGCGGTTTATTATGATGGGGATGGAGTAAACCAGAGCGTTGGATACAACTGGCAGGTTAATACAGATAATGGATGGAGAAGCGTATCGACAGGAGGCAGCAATCCTACGCTCAGACTTACTGATGTAAGTGATGAAATGGATGGAAACGAATATCGATGCAGAGTTTATTACAACGACATCACACTCTACACCAAGACTGCGACACTCACTGTAAATAAGGCAGACAGCAAGGTCATGCTTCTGGCGCACAACGATACCGAGAATAAAGATCTGTCGGATGGCAGCGTAGTCAGGGCATCGGGCTCAGAGACTACAAAGGTGGAGAACGTGACTAAGGAGAGAAATCTTATAACAGTAACATCCGGAGTCAGGGAATATATTCTTGTCAGCGACGGAACAAACTATATGTGGAAAGATAGTGACGAGAATTACTATCCATGCAGCGTAAGCGTCAAAAAGGACAGCGATGGTTACGTGGATGAATCACAGACATTTAAAGCATCTGATGTGGGCGGCGCGGCATATGGTGTGAGTGAATCAGATTTCATCGCAGATATTGATGGCAATACTTATAAGCTGACCAGCGTAAATGCAGATGACTATGCAGGTGAAAAGGTGTCATATGCATCTGATGATGTTACATATGACAGGATACTCGCAAAATGGGTATCAGAGGATGGCAGCAAGAACTTCTATCTCCTCGGAAACACATCGGGAAGTGAAGACAGTACGGTGTACTATTATGTGGCAGATAGTGAAAGCGGAAGTTTTACGATGACTTCAAAGAAGACTCTGAATGTGTCAGATACTGTCAAGGTGGTCCAGACTGATCTCAAATCAGTATATCAGACCAAGACGGTGAGATCTGAGACCACAGGAGCAGAGGTCACATATACAGGAGACAAGATCACACTCAGCTGTCAGCCAAAATCACTGTCAGGTGAGAATGTACAGGGAGATGTGGAATTTGTCATCACAGGGCCTGAGAGCAGGCGCATAGCTGGTAAGTACGACAGAGCAAATGGCTGCTATACTGCACAGTGGGAGCCATCCGGACAGGGAATATACAACGTATATGTATACTTTGCAGGAAACAAACAGTACAACGACAGTATATCTGACTCGATGGCTATATATACCTCATTTGAGGGAAAGACGAACATGAATCTGACCATGCAGGATAATGTAAGATATGGAGATTCAGTGAAGATGTCTCTGGAGAGAGTGTCATACGACAATACAGGAAAGCTTCAGGATATCACGGACGATTCAGAATACACAGTTAAGATAAAGAATAATAAGACAGGAAAATTTGAGGACACAGACAAATACGAACTTGCAAACGGTGTGTTTATACCGAAGTCTATTGGAATGTTCCAGATAACGGCATCAAATGGCGGAGACAAGACCCAGAAGAATATAAATGTTGGAAGGGCACAGCTTGAGATAGCTGCCCAGGATACAGAGAAAAGTGTAAATGATTCTGTAAGAGAGTGCGAGGATGCGGTGATAACAGGTCTCAAGGCATGGGATACCGACATAATGCCTCAGAGAGACAGGGATTACGAGCTCGGATCAGATGGAGTAAGTGGGCTGTTGCCGGGTATATATGATATAGATGTTGCATACGTCAAGGTGGGCGATCAGCATTCACAGGTTATGAATGAACTTGAGAAGAACTATATAATAAACCTGGTTAAAGCATCATACACACTGACAGGAAACGTGTACACCGTTACTGCCAGACCGGCAAATACACATGGTACAGTTTCAATCAAGTACCAGCAGCCTGGAAATGAAAACAGTGACGGACTCACAGTTGACAGTGGAACAAGACTCCCTGAGAACTCAACGATCACTTTAGCTGCTACTCCTCATAAGGGATATAAGGTTAAGAGCTGGTCGTTAAATGGAAAGACAGTTACGGATCCACAGTGTGGAACATCTGGTGGCAAGGCGTGCAGCGATGACCAGATCCAGATGGATAAGTTGAAAGCAAACATGAATGTAGCAGTAAACTTTGAGCCTGTATATCACAAGCTGACATACAAGCCTGACAATGAGGCTCATGGAACACTCAAGGCAAACTATGTGACGGATGGAACAATTGGAAAATCGTTCGGTTCAGGTGCAAACATTCATATAGAACAGAAGGTGAGACTCACTGCGGTTCCGGCAGCAGGATATGTTCTGGATCATTGGACTGTTACGGGAGAAGATGGAGTTCCAGAGACCGTTCTCGCGGAAGATGGAGTGACAAATAACACATCTCTCACATATGATGCAGAGGAGATCAGCGAGGATACACTTATCACGGCATATTTTGCAGAGGCACAGAATTTCAAAATATCAGTCGCACCTGTAACTGTTGGAAGCGATGGAAAGACTACAGTGACAACAGGTGTGGATGTCACAGTCAAGGCTCAGCGAGTTGACGGCACAGTGATTATAGAGAGCGGTGAAGACGGTATATATGAAGTCAGCCGAGGCGACAACGTAACCATTCAGGTTACAGTTCCGTCAGGACTTCTTCTCGACGGATGGTCAGCAGCAGATGGACAGGAACTTGGAACTGTATCAGCGGATCTCAGGACGATGACAGTGTATGATATAGCTTCAGACCTCGATTATACAGTTAAGTACACTGCGCCGAACAGATACAAGGTGACATATGGTGCGGATGATGATGCAGCTGGTGTGGTAGATGCTGTGGCTGCAGGAAGTGCAGACGCACTTGTATCCGGTGACAAGCAGCTTCAGGGAAGTGACATAGTATTTACAGCAACTCCAAATGAAGGCTATGAGATAGCATACTGGGAGGTAAATGGCGAGAAGGTTGATGCTGAGGCAGAAGGTGCTGATGCCCAGAGGTATGAACTAGAATATCTCGGCAAGGATACAAAGGTTGTCGTATACTTCTACAAACAGCCGGTTGTGTCGTGGACATCAGGAAATGACACAGAGATGACTGCAAAGTCAGGAGATTCTGATCTGGCAAATGGCGGATGTATCGCATATGCAAGTAAGGATGATCTGAAATTCACATTTGCGGTGAAGAGAAATTATGAGATAGCTGACATAAAGGTAAATTACGCAGGAGAGGATGTATTCAGTCTTGCGGAGAACAGCGGAGAAGGAAAGCTGGCTGAGACTGCGGATGCTGAGTCCGGAACAGAGAGATACACATTTACGTGGAGTGCTCCGGCAGATGGATTTACAGGTGATGTGACAGTAAATGTCACATACAGAAAGATCACACCATCCGTGAAGGCTGAGTATTCTCTGAAAGTGATAGAGAAGGCTTCTGCTGGAGAAGCGTCAGGAAAGACACACGGCTCTATAAGTGCAGATGTGTCAAGAAAAAATCTCCCTTCATACATACAGATAGGAGATACCATAAGTGATGCGACGGAGAGCAAATCTGCGCAGATCACAGACATATACAGAGATTCTGTCATCACATTCAAGGTTGTGCCTGATGATGGATACAATGTAAAAGAATGGATTATAAATGGACATAAGCTGACAAGCGAGACAGAGAATATAAAGTTATATTCAGACAAGAAAGTAAATGATACCCTTAAGATCACGGTTGACGGAGATTCATCTGATGTGACAGTTATGGCTGGTCTTGAGCTGGTTGGTGATGTACTCACATTTGGTCCTGAGACAGAGGGAACAGGTGAGGTGAGCGCCATGATCACATCTACAAAGCTGGTGCTCGAATCAGGAGATATGATAGGTGCTGCTTCATATGTGGAATTCACAGCGACGGCTGCAGAAGGATATGAAGTTGCAGACTGGCTTGTAAATGGAATCAGCCAGGGTGTGGCAGAGAAGATATTTGCATACAAAGTGCCAAAGGATACGAGAGTTGATGTGAGGGCGGTGTTTGACAGACCTGTGTATAAGATAACATGGTCGGCGGACGGAGCCGGACAGATAGAGGCAGAGAACGTGACATCAGGAGAAACACTTGATGGAGAGTCTGCGGATATCAGAGGCGACAGAATGCTTAAGTTTACGGCTATTCCGGATCAGTATATGGAGTGTACGGGATACACAGTAAAGACAGCAGAGGGAACAAAGGATTACACAGCAGAGGAGCTTGGCAGCAACGTATTTGTGGTTGACAAGGTGGCATCTGACATAGATGTTGTTGCTCACTTTGCTAAGCAGGAGCTGAAGTCAGTTATAACCTTTGAGGCAAATGATGCTGCTCTTGGAACTGTGACAGCGGTATATGGACTGGACGAGAAGGCTGAGATCACAAGTGGCGATAGCCAGGTATCCGGCGGAGATGCAGTATTTACGGCAGCTCCTGCAGATGGCCAGATGATCGAGGGCTGGTATCTTGATCCTGAGTGTACACAGGCTATAGAAGGCACTGAACTGGAGCAGACTACCTATGAGGTGAAGACTATCTACACAGATGTGGCAGTATATGTTAAGTTTGTGGAGATTCCAGAGTATACAGTTAAGGTAGGTACAACAGGAACCGGATCGGCGAAGATCACAGCATCTTCTGACGGCGAGGAACTTGAGATCGTATCAGGAGAGGTTAAGCTCAAGAGACATAAGGACCTGACGATCACAGTTACCCCTAAGGATGAATACAACACAGTTGAGCACTGGACAGTTGACGGAGTAGATGTTGATTCAGATGAACTCACATACAAGCTGACAGACATAACAAAGGATGCAGAGATATATGCATATATCGCACCATCACTTCTTGTAAATGTAATATTCAAGAATGAGGATGAAGTTAAGAAATATGACAATATAGACATCAGTACAGGTTATGCCGGCGAGGATGGAGATATAAGCGGACTTAAGCCAATAAATGCTGAGAATAACTTAGTGAGAATAGGTTCTGGCAAGGATGTAAGATTTGCCATAACACCTTCTGATGATTATATGATCCAGGCATGGACAGTCAAGTACATCAGAGGCGGAAAGGTTGTCAAGGAAGAGTCTGGCGCTGACTTTGGATTTACCAACGAGATACTTTTAAATGATGTTACAAACAGCATAGAGGTAAGTGCAGAGCTTGTTGACAGAGTTGGATATGCCATTCCTGTAGAGGGAAATTATGACAGAGATAATAATCTGATAGAGACTGCAGGTGGTGAAAGCACACCGGAGACAGCCTACACTATAACAGACCTTACAAAGATACCAGACAATGTGGTATTCAAGAATGACAATGGCGTAGTTCTTGATAATATGGTAAGAGAGAACGGAGATGCGAGTGTTGTTATTACACCTGCTGAGGGCTGGAGAATCAGAGATATAATCATTGATGAACCAGAGAACGCTGAAAATTCAGAGGAGTCAGAGAATATCATGTCAGTCCAGCCAGTGCTTGCAGAGGATGGAACTGAGACAGGAGCATATCTTGTAAGTGATGTAAACGTCACAAAGAATATGGAGTTTAAGGTTGATGCAGTTAAGCTTTACTCTGTAACAATAGCAGATACGGAGCATGGAAACATAAAGGTGACAAAGCCAGATGGCACAGAGGTGGAGAACGGTGAAATGATTGACGAGAAAACTGTTCTTACATACACAGCAACACCGGATATGTACTATGACTTTGACGCATGGACAGAGGATGCGGCAGATCAGGCTGAGAGCACATTTGAAAAAGCCCTTGACGGAAGTATCACAGTGGGAGCAGCCTTCAAGGCAAGATATGCAAAGGTAAGTATTGCCACAGTGAAGAATGGTACGGTAACTGTCACAACAGCTGACGGTAAGAAGATATCTAACGGACAGCTGGTTCAGGAAGGCACAGATATCATCTGCAAGGCAATTCCTGCAAAGCATTGTGATCTGTCAGCCTGGGGCGGAGATGCCAAAGGCAAGACTGGTACTACAGTGAAACTTACGGTGACAAAGAACATGAATATAAGCGCGGCATTCAAGTTCAGGTATGTGAAGGTAGCTATTGGAAAGACTGAAAACGGATCGATCACAATCAAGACTGCGGAAGGCAAAACAGTTAAGAATGGTGCATCAGTGATCGAGGGAACGGTTCTTATCTGCACAGCAAAGGCGGCAAAAAACTGTAAACTTGGAAGCTGGACAGGAAGCTTCAAGAGTACAAAAACTTCGGTAAAGGTTGCTGCAAATAAGAATATGAAAATCAATGCCAGGTTTGTAGCAAAAATACCGGCACAAAATACAGCTGGTATCAATAAGAATATCCATGCAGTAGTATCTGGAAACAAAGTGACAGTTGTGTGGGGTAAGGTTAACAGGGCTGACGGATATGATATATATGCACAGAAGTGCTATGTAAACTTTGACTCGAAAAGTCTTATTAAATCGGTAAAGGGCGCATCGGCAACCCGAGTTACAATATCCGGCATTAATGGCAAATCACTTGCTAAGTTAGATATGATCAAGCTGAGAGTAAAGGCATATAAGCTGGTAAATGGTAAGAAGAAGTATATAGACAATAGTGTCATGCTTCATATAGTTACCAATAGCGGCAAATATACCAACATCAAGAAGGTTCTGCTTCCACGGAAGAGCTATGTGTTGGGAGTTAAGCAGACGATTCAGCTTAAACCTGGATTTACCAAGGCGGACGCCAGCAAGATGGTGCTTGATGGCACACATGGTGCAAGGTATTTGTATGCATGTACAAATAAAAATGTTGCCACAGTTGATGCCAAAGGAAGAATAAAGGCAAAGGCCGCAGGAAAGTGTACGGTCTATGTAATTGCTGTAAATGGCACTACACAGGCTGTGCAGATTATAGTAAAATAAAAATAGTAGCTGCATGAGGTGCTTGATATCCGGCCCGTTGGGGCTGGATACAGGCACCTTTGCTGATATATACAGGGTGTTGATTATCTATACCGGGATTAAAAAGTGAGAAAAGGAGATTTGTACATATGGGGAATACGGCTTCGGGTAATAAAGGCTGTTTTATAAAACCGAAAAAAGCATGGAGACTTCTCAGAACGGCGGATGATGAGAATGTAACATCGTATATCTATGGGGTCAGTGGTTCGGGAAAGACGACTCTTGTCAGCAGATATCTTGGAACACGTAAGTACATGGTGGTGGATGCCGGCGGTATCAGACCGGATGACCTTGTGGTAGAAAGCAGCAACGCAAGAAAAATAATTGTCATAGATAATCTGCACGAGCTCTCATGGGGGGATGTGGACACAGTGAGGGAGCAGATCATAGAACTCATTAGAAGAGAAGACGTATGGGTTATACTCGTTGGCCGGTGTCCGGTTCCCCCATGGCTTTCTGCTGTAAGATTTCAAGAAGGATTTTATGTGGTGGACAGCAAGCTGCTTATGTTCAGTCTGGAGGATATAAAGAAGTATGCTGAATACGCTGGATTTAGTATCAATGAGGCACAAGTGCAGAGAATGTACTATGAGACTACAGGACTTCCGCTGGCTGTGGAGATGTGCCACATCAAATACATGGAAATGGCATATACAAGCAAGATGACAGATGATATGTATTGTGATTTTTCGAGACGCGTTGTGGATGAGATGTGTAATTACCTTGAGTATCATGTGTATGATAACTGGGATGTGGAAATGCAGGAATTTCTCATGGAAATATCCGTGGTGGATGAGTTTACAACAAAACAGGCTGAGATGATAACCGGAAGAAGTGACAGTGAGCTTTTGATCGAGAGGGCAAAGTGGCTTGGAAACTTTATGACCAGCCGGATGGATAAGGATGGCAATACACAATATCAACTGCAGTTTCACATGAGGGTCTCTATGCGCAGACGTCTTAAGCGGAAGTACGAGAAAGAGCGTATAAGAGGCCTGTATGAGAATGCCGGACTGTTTTACAGACTTAACGGAGATATAAGGAAAGCTCTAGAGATGTATGAAAATGCAGGAGTTACAGAGCGAATAGTTTCAATACTTGTCGATAATGCCAGACATGCGGCGAACAGTGGTTATTACTATGATCTGAAAAAATATTACCTGGAACTTCCGGATCATGTCATCGAGAAAAGTCCTGAGCTTATGTGTGGTATGAGCATGCTGCAGTCACTCCTTCTAAATCCTGATGAGAGTGAAAGATGGTACGACAGACTAAAATTATATGCAGATGAAAACCAGGGAAGTGCCAGGAAAAATGCAAAGGGGCTTTTGCTGTATCTGGATATTGGTCTGCCGCACAGAGGAAGTGTTGATGTATTAAAGCTTTTGAAGTCAGCATACACAATGGTCTTTAATAAGGAGGTAAGAATACAGGAATGGTCGGTTACATCCAATCTGCCTTCAATGATGAACGGTGGAAAAGATTTCTGTGAGTGGAGCAAGAGAGACAGAGAGCTGGCATCGAAGGTTGGCAGGATAGTGGAGTTTGTGCTTGGAAAATACGGAAAAGGTCTTGTAAATCTTGCTTTGGCGGAGAGTTTTCTTGAAAAGAGCGGAGATAATTACGAGGTGGCAACGCTTGCGGCAAAGGGCAGAATGCAGGCGGAAGCAGGAGGAAAAATCGAGCAGTGCTTTGTTGCTGATGGTATATTGGCGTGGCTGCATTTGCAGAACGGAAAGCCACAGGAGGCTCTTGAGGTTTTGAATGGAATAGAGGGAAAGGCTGAAAAAGAGGAAGGACAAAATCTCCTTCCCAATATATATGCATTTGAGACCAGATGCAGCCTGTACAGAGGAGATAGAGCCTGTGTTACAGGTTGGATGGAAAATGCTCCGGATGAAAATGTTGAATTCAGGATATATGACAGGTTTATCTATCTAACCAAAGTGAGAGTATACCTTCAAAGCGGACGGAATGAACAGGCATATTCGCTGCTGACAAAGCTGAGATATTATGCTGAGATGATGTCCCGTACGTATATAGGGATAGAATGTAGTGTGCTGATGGCTGTAGCTTTGCAGCGATTGAAAAATGATGACTGGAAAAAGGCAATGTGCCATGCTATGGATACTGCGATGGAATATAGCTTCACAAGGATTATATCCAGAGAAGGTGCGGCGGTGAATACTCTTATAAATACCTGTGGATGGAAAGTCGAGAAAGATGGTGCTGACGATAAGGAGATAGCCGCAAGAAGGGCATATTTCAGACAACTGCAGAAGGAGACTGAGAGTATGACGAGATACTACCCCGGATATATGAAAGCGGGAGTGGATGATGTTCAACTCAGTGAGACGGCTACAGCCATACTTAAATTGCAGGCAGAGGGCTTGTCCAGACAGAAGATAGCGGACAGACTCAACATGTCGGAGGCGAATGTAAAGTATCATCTGAACCAGGTGTACAGGAAACTCGGGGTGACTGATAAGGCCGGGGCGGTCAGGGAGGCATCTAACAGGGGACTTATCTAGTGATTGTGAGATTTGTGTTCGGTGGTGATTTACTTGAATACACCGCATGTAAAAGTTGTATATGAATGTATATAATTAGGGTGGAAAAACTTAGATTGTTGTTGTATTATGTCTATAATTATGATTACATACGAATCAGTAACGTCAGATTGAGATGAGGATAATTTCCGTATGGCATAAAAGTGTTGGTGAAGATGGCGTTTGGAACTTAGAGAATGAGCGAGTACGGACGGATTCGTATTTGACAGGTATTCAAGGAGGAATTACGACGTGAATTTTTTGGAAGAGAGAATAACTAAGGATGGAATAGTAAAGGAGGGCAATGTTCTCAAGGTGGATAGTTTCCTGAACCACCAGATGGATATACGTCTGTTTGATCAGATCGGTGAGGAGTTCAAGAAGAGATTTGAGGGAACAGAGATCAACAAGATCCTTACTATAGAGGCATCCGGAATAGGCATTGCCTGTGTTGTTGCCAGACATTTTGACGTGCCTGTTGTATTTGCGAAGAAGTCAAAGAGCATTAATATAGAGGGCGATGTGTATGTGGCAGAGGTTGAGTCATTTACACACAAGTGTAAGAATCAGGTTATCGTATCCAAAAAATTTATAAATCCGGAGGACAAGATTCTTATCATAGATGATTTCCTTGCAAATGGATGTGCGCTTCAGGGACTCATCTCCATAGTCAAGTCAGCAGGCGCCAGCGTAGAGGGAATCGGAATCGCAGTTGAGAAGGGCTTCCAGACAGGTGGTCAGGTCATCAGGAATCTCGGATATCATCTTGAGTCGCTTGCGATAGTGGACAGCATGGACGCTGCTACGGGCGAGATAAAGTTCAGGGAGCAGTAGGATCGCTGTGGGATATTTGCTGAGAGGTGGGGTATATGGGAAATAACAATTTAGAAGAAAAAAATGTTTCTATGCCTGAGAAAATTGGAGGCGTAATATTTGGCATATGGTTTGTTGCCAGTATTATAGCCGGATTTGTTGCAAGTGAGATCGGAACGGATGCTGTTATGCTTGTTGTGGGGCAGTTTTTTGCCGGGATAGTTCTTGTCATAATTCTAAAGACTCTTATTCCGATGATTAAGAAGCGAAAGCGGGGGAGCATCATCGGTATAGTGTTCATATCTGTGTTTGCCGGTGCTGCATCGGCGCTGATATGGGCGGCGTGTGCTGTGAAAGATGGCTCTTTCGCGGATAAGATAGTATTGCTCCCGGAACGGATATTGGGGAGAGAAAATTGCAATGTTGGAGCATTTTATGCAGAGATATTTGTCTGTGCATTCTTTGTGGTCAGTGCAATAACACTGCTCTCTGTGATATGTAAGAGAAAAGCGCTTGAGCGAAGATGTTCATTTACTGTGAAAGCTGTATGCCATGATGTACGTGCAGATATGAGACAGGATATGAGAGCCGGCAGAAGATATCCGGAGGCGGGAGTATTTGAATTTACATACAGGGATAAGCAGTATAAAGTGTATGAGCAGACATATGTATATGGACTGAATATAAGTAAAGGCGATGTGGTATATCTTTATATCAATCCAGAAAATCCGTACGAATTTTATCTGGAAAACAGTGGTATATTCAGCAGTCAGGCGATATGGTCAGCAGTTTTTTTGATGGTTATATCAGGTTTGATGGCCGCAGGCTGCAATTTGTTGATTTTTAGGTGAAAAAATAGCCAGGTGTATGTTCTCCAATTTGGAGAATATGTACCTGGCTGTTTCTACGTAATTTTATCTGAAACTCTTCAGCCAATTGACGAGAGAGTCGTGCCAGATATTATCTACGACTGTCTTTTTCATCTGTGCGTCAACAGGTCCGTTTCCGGCAAGCTTTGCAAGGACTGCAGCCTGAAGCTCTGGAACTGTCATGGATTCCGGAGACTTGCTCCAGTCAACTGTGATGGTTTCTGGATCAACCGGGGTGTCGGCGGCAGCTTGGGCAGAAGCGTCCTTGGCTGAATCTTTTACCTCGTTGGCGGCAGTAGTATTCTTCTCAATATCAGTAGTGTTTTTCTTAGCATCTGCAGATTCTGTAGCAGTCACAATGTCTTTGGATTCTTTGGATTCTATCTTTGGTTCAGCTTCCTTATTGCCTTTTGCATCGGTAGCTGTTTCAGATGCTGCTTTATCTTCTGTGTTGGTCTTAGCTTCGCTATCAGTCTTCGTCACAACCTTAACCGGCTTTACATCCAGGTCTGTTACCTCAGGCACCCAGATCTCACCACTGTTTGCAGGCTGGGTTATGTTGATATGACCATCCTGTACAGATACCTTTTCGCCTGACAGGGCGCCGATGTATGCTGTGCAGTTCCCTGCTGCAAGGTGCATTCCGGCCGGTGCATCGTCATTGTTCACTGACACGATGACACGTGTTCCGTCAAGATCTCTTGCGTATGCGAACTGTCTGTTGGTGAGCATCAGCTCATCGTAGCTGCCATATGACAGTGCAGGAACAGCCTGACGTACCTTGCCGAGTGCGGCAATGAGTGCCGTGCAAGGGTTAGTTTTTACTGAATCTTTGTAATCTTCTATATTGAGAGCTGGTCTTAAGGAATCGTCCGAGCCATATTCCTTGCGTCCCTCAATACCAAATTCTGAACCGTAGTATATGCTAGGCACACCCGGAAGAGTGTAGAGCAATACATGTACAGGTGCAAAATGAGCCTTATTGGTAAGCTTTGTATAGATACGCTCCACATCATGGTTGTCTACGAAGTTGTAGAGCTTTAATGTTCCCATGTTCTGGAGACGTCTTACAGTGTGCGCGATTTCAAAATAGTTGTGGTCATTGTGGCCGCTGTACAGAGCCTTGTGAAGTGTGTAGTTGGTGACACTGTGAAGAGTCTCGCCGTTTACCCAGCGGCTGTAGTCGCCGTGGATGACCTCACCCATGAGCCAGAAATCCGGCTTCACTTCATTTGCTGTGCGGCGCAGTGCCTTCATGAAATCAAAATCAAGGACGTCCGCAGCGTCAAGTCTGATTCCGTCCACATCGAACTCACTCACCCAGAAACGAATCACATCGCATATATAGTCAACGACAGCCGGATTCTTCTGATTCAGCTTGACGAGAAGGTTATAGCCTCCCCAGTTGTCGTAAGAGAAACCGTCGTTGTACTCGTTGTTGCCCCAGAAATTCACGTTGCAGTACCAGTCTTTGTACTGTGAATTCTCTCTGTTTGCCTGGATGTCCTTGAATGCGAAGAAGTCACGGCCTGTGTGGTTGAACACTCCGTCGAAGATGACCTTTATTCCCTGTTCATGGCAGTAAGCCACAAATGCTGTCAGGTCCTCATTTGTTCCGAGACGGGAGTCGAGCTTCTTGTAATCTGTAGTCTCGTAGCCGTGTCCGACTGACTCAAAGAGTGGTCCGATGTACAGTGCTGAACCGCCGATCTCCTTTATATGATCCACCCATGGAAGCAGGGTGTTTAAGCGGTGAACAGGCTCACCGTAGTCGTTCTGTTTAGGGGCTCCTGCAAGTCCCAATGGATAAATGTGATAAAATACTGCCTCATCATACCATGCCATAGTTATCCCTCCATTTTTTAAAATTAGCATTTACATTATACTAAAAAAATTAGGAAAAAGCGACAAAAAAACATGTCTATATTGCACGAACTATGGTATAATCATTTCTGTTGAAATGGACAAAAAAATACAGGAAAGAAAATGAGTAAAGAACAAGCTAAAACAGCAAATTCGGAGCGCGATGATAATTGCAGGAATAGGCTCCCTTATCCAGATCTTCCCTAAGATTGTGCAGACGGTATTTGCTGAGAACTGTGTGGCTGTTGTATTCATAGTTGCCATCATTCTGAATCTTGTGCTTCCTAAGAACATGGATGTCCACGAGACCCCAAAGACTGAGGATGCAGAGTAGGTCCAATAAAACATACAGATTATCCGAGAGGAAAACTTACAAGAGGTGTAAGTGTTAATCACAGCGTCGTTCTGATATTATGATATCAGAGCGGCGCTGCTTTTGTATTAACGTGGGCAACGAGCAAAAGTCCGTGATAGCACTCCGACCCCATGAAAATAAGAAAGGTGAACAATATGGATAGTTTATTAAAGATAGAATCACTGAAGAAATACTATGGCAAAAAGCCAAACCAGACTAAGGCTCTGGACGGCATATCATTTCAGATCATGCCGGGGGAGTTCCTTGGCATCATGGGTAGCAGTGGATCGGGAAAGTCCACACTGCTGAACTGTATCGCAACGGTCATAAAGCCTGACAGCGGAACCATAGAGCTCCAGGGCAAAGAGATACAGGTGCTTAAAGGTGCGAAGCTTGCGCAGTACAGAGGCAGGGAGATAGGTTATCTGTTCCAGAACTTTGAACTTCTGGACAATCTAACAGGCAGAGAGAACATTATGGTTCCGTTGTCAATACACGGTGTATCCGAGGATGAGAGCAGAAGCAGACTGGAAAAGCTTTCATCATATCTGGAGATAGATAACGTGCTTGACAAATTCCCGTCGCAGATGTCTGGTGGTCAGAGACAGAGGGTTGCGGCCGCCAGAGCGCTCATACTTAATCCGGGGATCATTCTTGCGGACGAGCCGACCGGAGCACTCGACTCAAGAAATGCAAAGTCACTCATGGAGAAGCTGTTGGGACTGAACAGGGATGACAACACTACCATACTTATGGTGACCCACGACTCAAATGCGGCCAGCTTCTGCAAGAGGATACTCTTCATACAGGATGGCAGGATATTCCATGAGCTCAGAAGAGATATGGAGAGAGAGTCGCAGCAGGAGTTTTATGAGAGGATACTCAAGCTGATGGCGCAGATGGGAGGAGGCAGCGCAAATGTTCTTTAAACTCGCAATGAGGAACAGCAGGAGAAGCAGGAAAGAGAATGGTCTGTTCTTCGCTTCGCTGGTTGTGTCCATAGTGGCATTTTATATCATATTGGCGCTGTCCCATCAGGATGTGATGATATTCCTGAGAAGTCTTGAAAGCGATGCGGTGAACAGTCTTCTTCAGATAGCGGCGGTGTTCTATGTATTTTCACTGGTCATGTTGTTCTTTCTTATATACTATGCAAGCAAATACCAGCTCGAACGACGGAGGCACGAACTTGGAATGTATATAATGATGGGGATGAGAAGATCAAAGCTTTTTGCCCTGCTGATGGCGGAGGATCTGGGCAGCAGCGTAGTGGCTCTGCTCATCGGACTTCCTATAGCGATCCTGGTGTCTGAGGTGGTCAGCCTTCTCACAGCCAGACTGGTAGGTCTTGGCGTTATAGGTCATCACGTATCATTTTCACTGCAGGCAGTCATACTGACAACTGTTGGATTTGTAGCGATAAAGCTTGCAGCATTTCTCATACTGAGCGGTAAGCTTGCAAGAAAGCAGATAGGCGATCTCCTTGTAGATACACCGGAGACAGAGAAGAAACAGCTTCCGGCTCCTGTGTATGGTGTGAGTGCAGTCTTCGGTCTTGTTGCGCTGGTCATTGCATACTGTCAGGGAATAGGCGGCTATTCGTGGATCAGCGTAAAATATATGGCGGTCACCATAACACTGGGATTTGTTGGCATGTTCCTGCTGTTTTTCGGTCTCAGGCTCTTTGTTGATGCACTGGCCAGACGTGCAAATGGCTCAAAACCACTTGCTGTGTTCGGTTTCAGGCAGATACACGAAAATGTGGTAACAAAATCTGGAACGCTTGCAATAAGCTCGATACTCATACTCGGCGCTCTGTGCTGCTGCGGTTCGGGCGTTGGCATATGTATATCCAGACAGAATACGTATCATGTGCTCGATTATACATTTGCCTCATATGGGGATGACGCTGAGGCGGACAGCAGGAATATCCGCGCGAAGCTGGAGGAAGCCGGCGTGTTGGAGGATTTCTCGGACGTATTCGATATGAAGCTTGGTTATATAAAGATGGGTGAAAATGAGTCCCATGATGATGCTGTGAACGTGGGGAATGTCATATCTGAGCTTGAAAAACTCAAAGTTTCAGAGGACAGGGATGTGCTTATAAATAACATGTCTTACATGACATACCCTTACCTGATCCAGGAGAGTGCGTACAACAAGGTGCTTGAGGCTGCGGGAAAGGAGCCTTTGGAGCTCGGAGAAAATGAACTGGCACTCTATACGGATTTCTTTACTGATTACCGCAGGGGTTTACTGAATGAGGTATTGGCAGAGAGTCCGGAGGTGGATGTAAGAGGAGATGAGTATCATCTGATCGGAGAGGTCCAGACCACGAAGATCGTGACAGATTCATCGATAACCCTGTCGTTCGGACTTATCGTGGACGATGATACATTTGCCAGATTGACAAATGACAATTACGAGTTATATGTAAATGCCATTCTCAAAAAGGATATCGTGGACGGTAAGGGCCTCATGAAAGCCATAATGGATGAAAATGAGAAGCTTGACGGCATAGATTTTGAGAGCATAAACGCTGATTGCGAGAGTTATCTGCAGAACATAGGAAGAAATATGTTCTACACGGTGGCTGCAGGATATATAACGCTTTATCTGGCGGTGGTGTTCCTCATAATTGCAAATACCATAATCGGTGTTCAGTTCCTGATGGGACAGAGAAAGTCCGGCAGAAGGTACAGAACCCTTGTGAAGCTTGGCGCGACATACGAAATGCTCTGCAGCTCAGCAAACAGACAGGTGGGCTGGTATTTTGGAATCCCGGTTGCCGTGGCGGCGGTCAGCAGTATATTCGGTGTGCGTGCTCTGCTCACGGGAATCCTGTCAGAATTCATGCGCGGCAGAGTGAAACAGATACTTATCATAGCTGCGGTTATGATAATCCTGTTGTGTGTGGTAGAATATATCTATATGACAGCGGTGAAACGCTCAAGCAACAGATATCTCATGGCGATGATGACACCGGAAAGGGTTGAGTAAACGGTGAAGTGTGTGATGGTGGTTGAGGACGATGTCCTCATGTGCGATGAACTTCTGGATATGCTGACAAAGGCAGGATACAGGGCAGTTAAGCCAGATGGATTTGACAACATAATAGAACAGATACTGGACATGGCTCCGGATATTCTTCTGCTGGATATCAATCTTCCTGGCAGGAGCGGCTTTGACATATGCCGGGAGATCAAGAGGCGGAGCTCTGTCCCTGTGCTGGTTCTCACATCGAGGGACCAGCTAAAGGACGAGCTCCATGCGCTGGAGCTGGGCGCTGATGAATTCCTCACGAAGCCATGTCGCCGTGAGCGGCTTCTGGCCCGGGTGGCAAATGTGCTCAAGAGGTACGAGGGCAGACAGAACCTGATCGAAGGAGAAGGGTTTCTTCTGGACACTCAGACATACACTCTGTATATAGATGGGAGATCTGCGGTGCTTCCACAGAATCAGGGACGTATATTTGAAACACTTATGACAAACGGAGGAGATGTCGTGTCTAAGGAGAAGCTTTGTGAGGCAGTGTGGGGCACATCGGAGTATATAGATGAAAATGCCCTGCAGGTGAATCTTACAAGACTCAAAAAGACAATGGCGGGACTGGATATAAAGGCAAAGATCATAGCTGTAAGAGGCGTTGGATACAAGCTTGAGTAATTGAGAGAATATGAAAAGATTTGGACTTGTTATAAAACAGAATATTGTCTGGCTTGGTCTGCTGCTTCTGACAGACGTGGCGTTCTGCTTCTTCATGTGGCTTGTGGCACCAGAGGCATTTGTCAGAATAGGGGTGCTGGTTGGCGTGTTCACTGTGATACTGTTCGCGGCGGTGTGCTCGGTGCTGTGTATAAAGGACAGGAAGAAAATTGAGGCGTTCAGGAGATTTGTCGCTGCCCCGGATGAACAGGGCGAGATAGAAATGAGGAGCCTGTGCGGGGCTTCTGAACAGGAATATGTGAGCGTGCTGTCGGAGGAGCTTCACGATCTGAGAGATTCAGTGATGCAGAGTGGCAGACAGCTCAGGGACTATCAGGAGTATGTGGAGAACTGGGCACATGAGATCAAGACCCCCATCTCTCTGCTGACATTTGTGGTGGACAACAGGAGAGATGAGCTGCCTCATAATGTTGTGACGAAGATGGACAATGTGACCAGCCAGATGCAGAACTATGTGGATCAGATGCTCTACTACGCCAGACTGAAAAGCGATTCCAAGGATTATTTCATGGAGAGCATAGATGTGGAAGAATGCGTGGATGAGGTGATAGCTGACTACAGATCACTGCTTGAGGAGAGGGGCATACGGGTCAGAAAATGTCTTGAGAACGGAGCAGTGTACAGTGACCGCAGGGGATTGCAGTTTATACTCGGTCAGCTTGTGAGCAATTCCATGAAATACACAAATGAACAGCCGGAGATATCATTTGACTTCTGGACGGCGGGCAACAAAAAGCTGCTGTCCGTGAGTGACAATGGCATAGGTGTAAAGAGCTGTGACATGCCATACATATTCGAGAAGGGTGTCACGGGTGATTCGGGTGAGAACAGGAAGCATGCAACGGGCATGGGACTGTATCTTGTCAGTGAGATGGCGCATGATCTGGGTATCACAGTGACGGCAAATTCAAAGTGGCAGAATGGATTCGAGATAGTACTTGAATTCCCGGATGTGGAGACAAAGATATAAAAGTGAGGAGGCAGATACAGTGTTGTGCGTATCTGCCTCCTCACTTTTTACCGGGATATTTTATAATAAATTTATGAGTGGTGGTCTGTTAATAATCACTTTGATATTCTATAATGTAAGCATTGGCTGTAATTTAGTTGACGGTGCAAAGTCAGTTTAAGCCAGCCATTTGCCGAAGGCAAATTTTGCATGGCTGGTGTTCAATGGATGTGTCAAGTTTTCTATGAAAACTTGACATGTAGCGCCAGCCATTTGCCGAAGGCAAATTTTGCATGGCTGGTGTTCAATGGAAAGGAGAATGTCATTATAGAGATCAGAAAAGCGGCAGCAGAGGATTTTGATATTGTATTTGATTTTATAGAAAAATTATGGACATATAATACATATGACAGGGAAGAAATACGCAAAGTATATATGGACGTTATAGATGACGAACGCAGCTTTGCGTTTTTATTATGGGATGAAGGCATTTGCAGGGGCATGTGCCATGGAGACTATTTCAATACATTCTGGATGTCGGGACTCACATGCTATGTGTCAAGCCTCATAACAAGAGAGGAGGACCGCGGCAAGGGATATGGTGTGGCACTCCTGGATCATGCAAAGGAGCTTGCAAAGCAGAGGGGCTGTAAGGCCATCACCCTTGATTCCGGTCTTCCGCGGACAGGGGCACATGGCTTCTATGAACACTATGGATTTGAAAAGAGCTGTTATGGCTTTGAACTGACGATATGATTATCTGCAGAGATTTGAAAGGAGACAAAATATGTGTACAGCAGCGACATATAAGACAAAGGATTTCTATTTTGGAAGAACGCTGGATTATGAATTCTCGTACGGCGATGAGATTACCGTGACTCCGAGAAATTATCCGTTTGAATTCAGATATATGGGAAGGAAAAACAGTCACTATGCAATGATAGGCATGGCGCATGTGGCGGGGGGATATCCTCTCTACTACGATGCTATAAATGAGAAGGGGCTTGGAATGGCAGGCCTGAATTTTGTCGGAAATGCAGTGTATCAGGAAGCGGATGAGAGTGGTGAGAGGGACAATGTAGCCCAGTACGAGTTCATCCCGTGGATACTCGGAAGCTGCGCCAGCGTGGGTGAGGCAAGGGTAGCTCTGGACAGGATGAACCTGACCGGCACACCATTTTCTGAGCAGCTTCCTACAGCGCAGCTCCACTGGATCATTGCAGACAGAAATGGTGCAATAACAGTGGAGTGTATGGCAGATGGGCTGCATGTGTATGAGAATCCGGTTGGGGTTCTCACGAACAACCCGCCATTTCCTCAGCAGATGTTCCTGCTCAATCAGTATATGGGGCTGTCACCAAAGCAGCCGGTGAACACGTTTGCACCAGAGGTGGGACTTGTCACTTACAGCCGTGGCATGGGGGCCATAGGACTTCCGGGAGACCTGTCATCCACGTCGAGATTTGCCCGGGTGGCATTTGTAAAACAGAACAGTATGTCCGCAGATTCAGAGGCTGAGAGTGTAAGCCAGTTCTTCCACATACTTGGCTCTGTGGATCAGCAGAGGGGCTGCTGCGAGGTGGCAGCGGACAAATATGAGATCACCATATACACGTCCTGCTGCAATGCTGACAAGGGAATATACTATTACAATACCTACGAGGGTCATCAGATAAATGCAGTGGATATGAACAGAGAGGATCTGGATAGCAGTTCGCTTGCCAGATATCCGCTTATCCAGGGGGAGAATATCAATTGGCAGAACTGATGTATATGGCTTACAAGGGAGAAAGGATGCTGTATGAGTAAAAGCAAGGTTACGATAAAAGAAATAGCGGATATGGCCGGGGTGTCCATAGCCACTGTATCACATGTTATAAACAGGACAAGGTATGTAAGACCTGAGCTTGTGGATAAGATAGAGAAGATCATAGTAGAGACCGGATATCAGAATAAGATAGCAGATAAGGAGAGAAAACTGCTGGTTGGCCGGGAGTCCACGATAGTTGCAGTCATTCCAAACATTGAAAGTACGATATACAGAGATGTGGTAGCTTATGTGAAGCAGCTTGTCAGTGTACAAGGATATCAGTTCCTTGTGGCGATAACAGATAATGATCTCAAGGAGGAGGCGCAGGTGCTTGCCGGACTTCTGGTGAACAAGAAGGTTGCGGGTATCATACATGCGCCGGTGAGCGATGTGGCATCTAACTATACAAAGCTCATACAGTCGGGTGTTCCATTTGTCTGTGTGGAGAGAAATATACTCGGTGAGGGAATAGATTCCGTTGAGTTCAGGGATCGTGAGGCGATATTCAAAGGGGCGGATTATCTGTTGTCCAGCGGACACAAGAATGTATTGTTCTTCCGGGAGAGCACGGACAGCACGACGAAGGACGAGAGGACCAGGGGCTTTTTAAATGCGCTGGAGAAGTACAACATCAATACAAATGATGCAAATATAGTGGATGTGACCCTGGAAAATGGCGAGGATGACTGTATGCTCGTCATCCAGAAGGCGCTCCGCAGGTACAGGCCGACCGCGGTCCTTGCGGGAGGCAACAGAATAACGCTCTATCTCATGAAGACGCTGAGAGATATGGGAATCGACTGTCCGGGAGAGATATCTGTGGTTGGGTTTGGTGATGAGAGCTGGTCGGAACTTACATATCCTCCGCTTACCATAATCAGAAGAGATGTGAAGGGCTTAAGCGCCAAGGCAGTTGGAATGCTTTTTGAGAAGATCAACACAGGTGCGGCCATATCCCATGACTGCTATGCCGATGTGGAACTGGTTGTCAGGAAATCCACCAAGATGCTGGATAATGGACCATTTGGAGATAAGGCAGCTGCCCCGGATTCCGTGGTGCTGACGAAGGAGGAAAAACAGAGGCTGAAGGCAGGACATTTCAGAGTGGCCATATCATTTCATTATACCGGTACGTCCTGGGCGGAGCTTCATGAGAAGGGTATACGTGAGGAGCTGGAGCAGTTCGGAATAGATGTGGTGTCGGTTATGGATGCACACTTTGACTCTGAACTTCAGAATGCACAGCTCGATGGAATAAGGCTTCAGAAGCCGGACGCAGTTATAGCTATTCCGGCGGATGACAGTCGTACCAGAGAGAAGTTTCAGGAGCTTTCCAAGGTGTCAAAGCTGGTGTTCATAAGCAATGTTCCGGATGGCATGTCCAAGAACAGCTATGTGTCCTGTGTATCAGTAAATGAGTCGGAGAACGGAACGAACACTGGAAGAATGCTGGGGGAATACTGCAAGGAGAATAAGAAAAAAAAGGCAGGCTTCATTATTCATGGTGCGGCATTCTACGGAACAAGAGTCAGGGATACCGCCGCTGAGAGGATAATCAAGGACAGTTATCCTGATATTGACATAGTTACGATCAGGAGTTTTGGAGAGATATCCAATGCATATCAGGTAGCCAAGGACGTGATAACTGCCAATCCTGAAATTGAGGCAATGTATGTGAGCTGGGATCGCCCGGCACTTCTGGCTATAAAGGCACTCAAGGAGCTTGGCAGGGAGGATGTGGCGGTGTTCACAACTGATCTTGACCATGGTATAGCCCGGTGCATGGAGGAAGGAATAGTCAAAGGACTCAGCACACAGAGACCATACGAGCAGGGAAGGGCGGCCGCGGCAGTCGTTGCCAAGTCCCTGGTAAGTGAAGAACAGCTTCCAAAGTATGTGGGAGTTCAGCCGTATCAGGTCGAGCCGAAACAGCTCAGGCTTGCATGGAAGGAAATCTTTCATGAGTCCATGCCGGACAGACTAAGGTGATATGACATCCGTCAGAGAGAAAAATATCTCTCTGGCGGATTTTTTGTGTTTAGATACAAGACTTCGGAATATTGTATCTTTTTCGCCTGAGAAGTTCCAAAGGATACAATTTTGTGTCCAAGTTGCTGTAACCACACCCAAAAGAGAAAATTCCCGGGGAAGTGGTACCGGAGACAAAGGACAAGATTACAAGATACAAGGTGACAAGTAACGGGTGTCAATCATACACTACAAATCCCATAAATATGACATATCGTAAAATATTTACGTAAAAAATAATAAAAGACCTGCGAACCCTATAATGCAATCGGGTGTTATTTGTACATAATGACGAATAAACAATAAATAAAACACTTGATATTGACAATAACCGACAAAGGCTATATCATCAAAACATGCAAGGGACGAAAAACAGTTTAAAATTTACGTAAATTAAACCGGTTGTAAACAGTTTTTCGACAACGAGTTAGCAAAATAAAACGCATGATATTGGAGGTAAAAATTATGAGAAAATTTAAAAAGTTATTAGCAGTTGGAGCATGCCTGTGCATGTCACTCAGTTTACTGGCAGGTTGTGGATCAGGTTCAGGGAACGCTTCGGGCAACGGTTCATCTGAATCAGGTACAAAACAGGAGAGCACAAAGTCATCTGACCTGTCATTTGCATTCTGTACAAACACACTCAACAACACATTCCAGAGTTCGATCGATGCAAAGCTCAAGGAGCTCTGCGATGCAAATGGAATTTCATACACTTGTCTTGACCCTGATTACGATCTGAACACACAGCTCAGCCAGTTATCAGACGTGGCAAATAGTGGATACGACGCAGTGTTCATCATCCCGGTTGATTCAGCAGGTATCACATCAGGTCTTGCAGAGATCAAGGATGCAGGAATCCCAATCTTCAATGTAGATACAGCAGTTATCGAGGATGACATAGAGAACTTCGTAACACAGTTCGTTGGAACAAATGCTTACATGGCAGGACAGCTTGTCGGTGAGCAGATGGCTAAGGATTATCCGGACGGAGCAGACATTGCGATCCTTGACTTCCCATCAAATGAGAGTTGTGTAGACCGTGTAAATGGTTTCCTTGACGGACTCGGTGATAACAAGGATAAGTTCAACATCGTAGCACAGCAGGATGGCGAGGCAGCACTTGATGCATCAATGAGCCTTGCAGAGGATATCATCACAGCAAACACAGATCTTCAGGCATTCTTCTGTATCAATGATCCTTCAGCACTTGGCGCTGCAGCAGCGGTTAAGGCAGCAAATAAGACTGGCAAGATCGGCGTGTACAGTATCGATGCTTCACCAGATGGCAAGCAGGCACTCCTTGACGGTGAG
Organism: Coprococcus sp. AF38-1; assembly: GCF_003603945.1. NCBI lineage: Bacteria > Bacillati > Bacillota > Clostridia > Lachnospirales > Lachnospiraceae > Coprococcus > Coprococcus sp. AF38-1. The sequence continues at coordinate 240,606 of NZ_QVGO01000002.1, read as the reverse complement.
TTCACAGCAGTTGCATGTCAGGTTCCTGTACAGATTGCTGAGTACGCATTCAACGCAGCACAGAAGTATGTGGGCGGAGATACAACCATCGACGAGAAGAAGGTATATCTTGACTCACACCTCGTACTCAAGGATGAGGCTGAGCAGACAGTTAACGATTGGCAGTAAGGCCGGATCGAAGCCGGCAGTAACAGCACGGGGCTGCCCCCGGCTGGACATACATGACACAACGTAGGTGTATATAACACGGGAGAGACCGGGGATCTTAGATCTCCGGCCGAGATCCCGAAAAAGCAGGATAACAAAAGATCTATTTTAGAAACTTGGAGGTTTAATATGGGACAGACAGTTCTGGAAATGATAGGGATAAAGAAAAGCTTCTCCGGAATATATGCTTTAAGTGGCATCGACTTTTCCCTTGAGCTGGGAGAGGTACATGCACTGCTCGGTGAGAATGGTGCAGGAAAGTCCACACTGATCAAGGTCCTCGGCGGAATTTACCAGCCCGACAGCGGAATCATCAAGGTAAATGGCAAGGAGGTCAAGATCAACGGAGTTCCGGCTGCCAGAGAAAATGGTATAGGAATAATACATCAGGAAATCGTACTTGTTCCATATCTTTCGGTGGCACAGAATCTGTTTCTCGGCAGAGAGATAAGGACAAAGCTCGGAACGCTGGACTTTGCAGAGATGAACAGAAGAGCAGAGGAGATGATATCATCCCTCGGTGTGAATATAAAAGCAGACACTATAGTAGAAAATCTGACCATCGCACAGCAGCAGATGGTGGAGATCGTCAAGGCGGTCTCATTCAACGGTAAGATCATAGTTATGGATGAGCCTACCTCATCACTTTCAAATGAAGAGGTGGAGCAGTTATTTGAGATCATTGAGAATCTCAGAAAGAAACAGGTAAGTATAATCTACATCTCCCATAGAATGGAGGAGCTCTTCAGGATATCTGACAGAGTTACCGTCATCAGGGATGGTGCATACGTAGGAACAAAAAAGACATCAGAGACAAGCCCGAATGAGCTGGTTGCGATGATGGTAGGAAGAGATCTGGAGAGCTTCTATGCAAGAGATTACTGCGACATGGACAAGGCAGAGGTTGCTCTGGAGGTAAAGAATCTTTCCCAGACAGGTGTCTTTGAAGATATAAGTTTTTCGGTACACAAGGGCGAGATCCTGGGCTTCTCAGGTCTGGTCGGTGCCGGACGAAGTGAGATCATGGAGGCGGTATTTGGCGCGACACGGCTTACATCGGGAGAGGTGATACTCGGAGGAAAGCCGGTTCACTTCAAGAATCCAATGCAGGCTATCAAGGCAGGCATAGCACTGGTTCCGGAGGACAGAAAGAAACAGGGACTGGTACTCGGCAACAGCGTGGCATTCAACCTCACACTCTCATCCCTCAGATTCTATATGAATGGAATCGCAATAAGCGAGAAGAAGCGCGGCGAGGTAATAGACCATTATTCACAGAGACTTAGGATAAAGGCGGCATCGCCAGAGATTGAGGCGGGCAGCCTGTCAGGTGGAAACCAGCAGAAGGTGGTTCTGGGCAAATGGCTTGCGACCAAGCCGGATGTACTTATTCTGGATGAGCCGACCAGAGGCGTGGATGTAAATGCAAAATTTGAGATATACACAGTAATCAATGAACTGGCAAAGGAAGGCATAGCGATAATCATGGTATCCAGTGAGCTTCCTGAGATCATCAACATGTGCGACAACGTATGTGTGGTCAGAGCCGGAAGACTCGTGAAGAAGCTGTCAAAGGACGAGCTCTCACAGGAAGAGATAATGAAATACGCTGCAGGAGGTATCGAATAATATGGGCGAGACAAAGAAGAATTCAAAAGCAACTTCTATATTAAAGAACAATCCCCTGACATCCATAGTCAAGGGCAACATAGGAATCATAGTGGTTCTGATAATCATGTGTGTGGCGGTAGCACTTGCCACGGACAAGTTCCTCACGACCAACAACATCATATCAGTGCTTAGACAGATATCGATCAACACATACATAGCACTTGGAATGACACTGATAATAATACTTGGACACATTGACTTGTCAGTTGGATCGATAGTAGCCATGTCGGGAACCCTGACCGTAGGATTTATAGTTAACCAGGGACTCCCTCTCGGCGTTGCAATAGTAGCAGGACTTCTGGTTGGTACAGCAGCGGGCTTTATAAGTGGTTTTATAGTTGCTAACTTCAAGGTGCCTGCATTCATCATCACAATGGCCATGATGAACATAGCAAGTGGTATAGCTTATGTCTACACAGGTGGACAGTCAACACGTATCACCAACAAGCTCTTCATCGAGATCGGAACAGGATACCTGTTCAATGTGATCCCACTCCCTGTAGTGTACATGGTAGTGCTCATCATACTGTTCAGCTTCATCCTCAGTAAGACAAAGTTTGGAACATATATATATGCGATAGGTGGTAACCGCGAGGCTGCAAGACTCTCAGGTGTACCTATCAAGAAGATAGAGATCATAGTATTTACAATATCTGGACTTCTCTCAGCATTTGCAGGACTTGTACTTTGTTCAAGAATGTACTCAGGCCAGCCTTCAGTAGGAAGCGGATACGAACTTGATGCCATCGCAGCCTGCGTACTTGGCGGAACATCCATGACAGGAGGTAAAGGAAGGATCAGTGGAACCGTATTTGGTGCCATGGTCATCGGAATCATCTCAAATGGTCTTAACCTTATCGGAGTGTCATCATACTGGCAGCTCATCATCAAGGGTCTTATCATCGCATGTGCGGTACTCCTTGATGGACAGAAGGGCAAGCTTGAGCTTCTCAAGAAGAAGAAACTGGCAGCAAACTAGTAGAAAGAGAGGACTGATAATATGGAGATTTTTAGAAAGATGTCCTTCGCGGATTCCACGGGAGATGCAATACCTTTCTACCACGAGGGCAAATATCATATATTCTCACTGACTTCCCCTCCGGGAACAACAGTGTACCCGGCAAGACTCAGAACAACATGGAGCCACAGTGTATCAGATGATCTGGTGCACTGGGAGGAGCTTCCTACAGCGCTCTATCCGGGCGAGGGCGACGAGCCGGATGCATCAGGAGTGTGGACAGGCTCAGTTATATATGGCGAGGGCAAATACCATGCATTCTATACAGGCTACTGCCTCACCGCAGAGTATCAGCAGACCATATGCCACGCTACAAGCGACGATGGAATCACGTGGGTGAAGGATGCAGCCAATCCGGTCATCACACCTATGATAGAGCTTTACGAGAAGCTTGACTGGAGAGATCCATATGTATTCTACAATGAGGAGGACAAATGTTACTGGATCCTCATATCAGCGAGAAGGTTGGATATGCCGATAACCAGAAGGGGCTGTATAGTTCTCTACAGATCAAAGGATCTTGTCAACTGGGAATATTACGGACCGATATATTCGCCGGGACACACCAACTGTCCTGAGTGCCCTGAGATGTACAAGATGGGAGATAATTGGTATCTCTCATACTCAAGATTCTCAGAATATGTAAATACAATATACAGAGTTGCAAAGTCACCATTTGGCCCATGGAGAAAGCCAAAGAAGGATGGCATAGGCGGAAGAAGATTCTACGCAGCCAAGTCCATGCAGGATGATGACGGCAGACGCTTCTACTTCGGTTGGGCTCACGACAGAGCAGACAGAAGCGACAGAGGTGAATGGTACTGGGGCGGAACCTTCTGCGTGCCGCATGAGGTAGTTGCCACAGCGGATGGAGGACTTGACGTAAAGCTTCCAAAGGAATATGAGCATGTATTTGAGAAGCCTGTGGCATGGGATTACATCCCTGTACTTGGAAATGCAGAGCTTCACGGAGACAGACTGGTTGAGATGGATTCAGTAAGCACATGTACATACGGATTCCTTGGACACAACGAGGAGAGCTACATGCTGAAGTGCAAGATCATGCCTAGAGAGGTGTATGACCATTTCGGTATACTGCTCAAGTCAGACAAGGAAGCAAGCGGATGCCTTCTCCTTGAGTTCGATGTGGCCATGCAGAGAGTGTCACTGGTAAATCTTCCTATGGGAGTTGACCCGTTCTGGGTTCAGTCCTGTCAGGCTGTGCCTCCTGCAACGGAGCCGGGCCCTGATGGTGTCAGAGTGTGCGAGAAGACATTTGACATAACAGAGGGCAGCGAGATAGATGTGAAGATCATCGTTGACCATGATATGGTGGAGGTATTTGTCGGAGAACAGGTGGCGTTTACATACAGAATATATGCGAAGCCTGAGTTTGAGACGGGACTTCTGGCACAGGATGCAAGAGTAGAATTCTATGACATAGAGATCACAGGAAAGTAAAATTCACAAGGAGGATTCAACATGGAAAAGAAATATGATGTTGTGGCTCTTGGTGAGTTCCTGATAGATTTTACTCCTGCCGGAAGCACTGATTCCGGGATGAAGCTCTTCGAGCAGAATCCCGGAGGGGCTCCGGTGAACATGCTCACGGCAGTCGGTAAAGCCGGGCTTAAAACTGCCTTCATTGGTAAGGTTGGAGATGACATGCACGGCAATTTCCTTGTTGAGACGGCAAAGCAGGCAGGGATAGATACCAGAGGTATAGTGGTTGACAATACGGTATTTACCACTTTGGCATTTGTCACTCTGGATGAGAACGGAGAGCGTGAATTCTCATTTGCCAGAAAGCCGGGAGCGGATACAATGCTCTGTTACAAGGAAGTGGATGCCGACCTGTTAAGAGACACAAAGGTGTTCCATATAGGTTCGCTGTCTCTCACGGATGAACCGGCCAGAACCACCACGTTTCAGGCGGTGAAGGAGGCAAAGAAATACGGCGCGGTGATATCGTATGATCCGAACTACAGAGCACCGCTGTGGGACAGCAGAGAAAATGCGATGGAGAGGATGAAGAGTATTCTTCCATTTGTAGATATAATGAAGCTTTCGGACGAGGAAACAGCGCTACTCACACCATTTTCCAATCCGGAAGAGGCAGCAGAGTATCTTCTGGGAAGCGGCGTCAGACTTGTTGCGGTCACCCTGGGAAGTGAGGGTGTGCTGATATGCAGCAGGGATGGAAGCCGGAAGGTTCCCGGCTTCGTCAGCCATGTGGTAGATACGACGGGGGCTGGAGATTCATTCTGGGGAGCATTTGTATCACAGCTTGTCAGAGCGGATAAGAGACTGGAGGAGTTCAGTATAGATGAGCTTGCAGAGTGTGCAAGATACGGAAATGCGGTTGCGAGCCTGTGTGTCGAGAAGCGCGGAGGACTCAGATCGATTCCTGAAGAGAGCGAGACATTTGAGAGACTCGCAGTAAAGTAAGTGTACTACAATTTTTCACATAAAATTTTCCCTTAACCCTGAAGGCCGGAGAGTTTCCGGCCTTCTTTTTTGTACAATCTAACATTTGGACAGTATAACCATTCAAAAGTGCATTGACTCATAATTCCATTTCCTATAATATGTGGCTGGTGAACAAAAAAATAATCATATATACCACATATTATTAGGAAGAGGAATAAATATGAAGAGTAGATTGACGAGAAAAGAAATGCTTCCGCTTGTGGGAATGACCGTCTCGGCGTTCATATTCAACACATCGGAATTTATGCCAATTGGCTTGCTGACAGACATTGCAAAGTCGTTCAGCATATCGGAGTCGAAGGCGGGAATGCTTATCACAGTGTATTCGTGGATAGTCATGCTGTTGTCCCTGCCGCTCATACTTCTTGTGTCGAAGATAGATTTCAGGAAGCTGTTCATGGGAACGATCGCACTGTTTGGAATATGCCAGATCATGTCCGTGATCGCGCCGACATACGGAGTGCTCATGGCATCGCGTATAGGCGTTGCGTGTACCCATGCGATATTCTGGTCGATAGCTTCACCGGTTGCCATAAGACTTGTAAATGAAGAACACAGATCATTTGCACTGAGCATGGTCGTGACTGGAACGTCCATAGCTACTATAGCCGGACTTCCGCTTGGAAGACTTGTTGGACAGTATATGGGATGGAGAGTTACATTCCTCATCGTTGGAATCATAGCATTTGCGGTTCTGGTGTACATGGCATTTGTATTCCCTAAGATCGCAAGCGGAGAGCAGTTCCATGTGAAGGATCTCCCTGCTCTTCTGAAGAATCCGGTGCTCATCTGCCTGTATATTCAGACGATACTGTTCGTGCTTGGATACTACACGGTGTACAGTTATATAGAGCCGTTCATGCAGCAGGTTGCAAAGCTCCAGAACAATGTCATCACTGTAGTGCTCCTGATATTTGGAGCGATGGGACTTCTCGGAAGCTATCTGTTCTCAAAGCTTTATGACAAGCACAGATTTGCATTTATCGGTACAGTCATGGCAACTCTTCTTGTGTGGCTGCTGCTTCTGCTTCCGGCGTCAAAGACGTTGGCGACCATGGTACTCCTATGTGCATTCTGGGGAATAACAGCCATGGCGTTCAATGTGACCACGCAGTCGGAGGTCATCAGAAGTGTTGATGAGAAGAGCTCCGCAGTGGCGACTGCCATATATTCAGGACTTTTCAACCTCGGTATCGGAGGTGGAAGCTGGATCGGCGGAATTGTGTGCGACAAGAGCGCGATATCATATATCGGTTTTGTAGGTGCGGTGTTCGCGGTTATATCGGTGCTGTTCTTTGCATTTGTACTTCTAAGAAAATTGAGACAGAGTGTGAACTGACAGAGTATTTGCATATAATTAAATGTAATTGAAATATAATAGCGCGGCAGTGCTGGCATGCGGGTTCGGCTTGGAACATGGCATGTCAGGACTGCCGTTTTTTAGTAAGTTTCAAATAATGGGTTGACATATTATCAAAATGATAATATCATACAAATAACCGGGAGATATTATCAAAAAGATAATAAGTTGGAACGCATGCAGATGCAGGAGGAGAAGAATTATGGACGATAACAGGAAAAAGACGCTTATAGTGGTTGACATGCAGAATGATTTCATTGATGGGGCTCTCGGAACAAAGGAGGCTGCAGCCATCGTGGAGAATGTGAAAAAGAAGATAAAGGAGTATGCTGACCGCGGGGATGAGATTATCTTCACAAGGGATACGCATTATGAGGATTACATGGAGACAAACGAAGGTCGTCATCTCCCGGTTCCGCATTGTATAGAGGAAACTGAGGGCTGGGAGATCGCAGCAGGTCTTGAAGTCCCGGGCGCTATATACATCAACAAGACCAGCTTTGGATATACAGGATGGGGAGACTTCGATCTTCAGGATGTTGAGATGGTAGGTCTTTGTACGGATATATGTGTCGTGTCGAATGCTCTGATCATCAAGGCTCTGTACCCTGAGATAAATGTCAAGGTTGATGCGAGGTGCTGTGCAGGAGTGACGCCGGAGAGCCATGAGGCTGCGCTCGCCACCATGTCGATGTGTCAGGTGGACATAATCAGATAACGGCGGAAATATAAAGGAGGATGAAGCATACGTATGAAGACATATGAGATGAGTGACGAAGAGAAGGAATTCCTTGCCGGATATGACCTGACAAAATATGACAGGCCATCTGTTGCCGCGGATGTGGTTGTATTTTCAGTTATGAAGGATGACGAGTGCGAGGATGTAAGAAGACTTCAGGAGAAGAAGCTCAAGATACTACTGATAAGAAGAGGTGGATTCCCATATAAAGGAAGCTGGGCTATGCCCGGTGGGTTCTGCAGAAAAGGTGAGGATGTCATAGATTCGGCCAGAAGAGAGCTTTGCGAAGAGACTGGTATAGGAGATGCATATGTAAAGCTTGTTGGAGTGTATGGCGAGCCGGGCAGAGACCCGAGAGGCTGGGTCATATCATCAACTTATATGGCACTTATGAACGCCGGAGCCTGTAGCCTTAAGGCAGGAGATGATGCACAGGATGCAAGATGGTTTACGGTTGAACTGACAGAGGTGTCAGGCACAGGCGAAGAAATTGCGAAAAATGAAGTTGAAGCTTCATATAAAGTCCAAAACGGGAAAAGATACAGGCTGGTTCTCAAGAATGCAGACTCTGATATAAAACTTACGGCAGTGCTGCGAAAAACAGATATGAGCTCATGCGGACGAAGCTCGGACAGCTACGACATAGAGGAATGTGAAGGACTGGCATTTGACCACGCAAGAATCATAACAGAGGCGGTGCTAGGACTGCGGGAGGATGTCAGGAGAGATATGAAGCTGGCATTTGACCTGCTGCCGGATAGATTTACACTCACTGAGCTTCAGAATGTATATGAACAGATATGGGACATGGAACTTACCACACCTAACTTCAGAAGAAAGATTGTGGAATATGTTGAGGAGACTGATGCATATCAGTCCGGTGAGAGATACAGACCTGCCAAACTGTTCACGCGAAGGAATGATGCAAGGAAGTAGAGACTATAGTGTAGTGGATTGATGTTTAAAAGGGAGGAATGAATAGATGACATTTAAGAAATTTATAAAAAATGAGATAGAGGGCTGGAAGAAGCTGGAGGTCACCTGGCTGCTTATCGCATGTGCAGTCATCGTGGGGCTGTCCATATATTGGGATGATACGGTTATGGGGATCATATCGTCCACCACAGGCGTGGTCTGTGTAGTGTGCACGGGAAAAGGGAAGTTGTCAGCGTACATATTCGGTCTTGTGAATACTGTGCTTTACGCGGTTATATCGTATAAGGCTGCACTGTACGGAGAGACGATGCTCAATGCGCTATATTATGTGCCTATGCAGTTTGTTGGATTCTATGTGTGGTCAAGGCATATGAATGATGAGACGCATGAGGTCAGAAAGAAACACATGAAGGCGGTGGGAAGGATATTCATGGTGCTGGCGGTGGCACTTGGCACATTTCTGTATGGGCTGCTGTTAAAGAGACTCGGGGATGCCATGCCATTTGTGGATGCGTTTACAACGGTTTCATCGGTTGTGGCGATGGTTGTATCTGTAAGAATGTTCGCGGAGCAGTGGTGGATATGGATTGCGGTAGATGTGTTTACAATATATATGTGGGCACAAAACTTTGTGAGTGGCAATGACAACATAGCAACGCTGCTCATGTGGATAGTATACCTTGGAAATGCCGTTATTATGTGTGTCAGATGGGAACGCGAGGTCAGAAGAAATCGCCTGGACGAAGTACACGTTTTCGAAGACTGCACGGCAACAGAGTAAGGGAGGCTGACAAGTTATGTATAGATATAAGGTAGGAATGTATGGGGGTTCGTTTGATCCGCTTCACATAGGACACATCCACGACATCATACGTGCTGCGGCGATGTGTGAGGAACTGTATGTGATGATAAGCTGGTGTGAGGGCAGAGAGTCTGCCTCAAAGGAACTGAGATATCGCTGGATACTTAACAGTACAAGACATCTGCCAAATGTGAAGATAATCATGATAGAGGATAAGGCGGTCTCAAAAGAAGAATATAATACGGATTATTATTGGGAAAAGGGAGCACAGGATATCAAGGACACGATAGGAAAGCCTATAGATGCAGTGTTCTGTGGTTCGGATTATCTTGGAACCGGCAGGTTTGAGAGCCTGTACTGTCCGGAGAGTGAGGTCGTGTACTTTGACAGGGCGGAGGTTCCGGTATCCTCGACAGAGATCCGTGAGTGGGCGACGGCGCATTGGGAGTATATTCCAGAGGTGTGCAGGGATCACTACGTCAGAAAGATTCTGGTTGTCGGCGGTGAATCCACAGGAAAATCCACACTGGTTGAGAATCTTGCGCTGGCATATAACACGAATTTTGTACGGGAGATAGGACGTGACACCTGTGAGTACGCGGGTGGCGAGAATTTCATGGTTGAAGATGATCTGGTGGAGAACTTCATCAGACAGAAGGACGAGGTACGCAGGGCAGCCAGGCATAGCAACAGACTGTTGTTTGTGGATACCGATGCACTGACTACGGGATTTTATTGTGATCTGCTCATGGATGATGATGAACAAAAACGCAGGCTTACAGATATGGCGGGCGCGATAAATGCAACAAATAAGTGGGATCTTGTGTTGTTCCTTGATCTTGATGGAACGGATTTTGTCCAGGATGGGACCCGGAATGAGAAAATAATGCGGGAGAGAAGATATTACAGCGATTTGCTCAAGGCGTGGTTTGACAAGTATGGGGTACACTGTGAGATGATATCGGGAGATTATCTTGACCGGTTCAACACTGCGAAAAAACTGATTGAGGAACGACTTGCGATAACAACTGTATTTTAAATGACAAATGATCATATATATTAACGCCCATGACATGGTTTTTAAAACAACGTGTTGTGGGTGCTTTTGCCCGTTTTTTATCGTATTTATGACTATGAATAAAGTACAGATGATGATACAATAGTAAGCAAGAAACGATGATAAGAAAAAGTGGATGTTAAATCGAAAGAAAATGCTAATACTAGATCAAAAGAAAACGCGAATGTAAAAAAGTAATCATAAATATATTGGAGAGGTGGACAAACATGGCAAAGTATATCTTGAGCTGCTGCTCAACAGCAGATCTTTCAAAGGAGCATTTTGACAAAATAGACGTAAAATATATATGCTTTCACTACGAGCTTGATGGTGTGGAGCATCCTGATGACCTGGGACAGACCATGCCATTTGAGGAATTTTACAGAAAGATGACAGAGGGTGCGGCTACGAAGACCTCGCAGGTGAATTCAGATGAATATTATGATTTCTGGAAACCTTATCTTGAACAGGGGTATGACATACTTCACCTGACATTGTCATCGGGAATAAGCGGGTCTATAAACTCTGCAAATATTGCCAGGGAGGATCTGGAGGAAGAATTCCCTGACAGGAAACTCTATGTGGTAGATTCCCTGGGGGCTTCCTCGGGATATGGGCTCATCATGGACACGCTGGCAGGCATGAGAGATGAAGGCAGGTCCATAGACGAGCTGCATGACTGGATAGAACAGCATAAGCTGGACCTGAACCACTGGTTCTTCTCAACAGATCTCACGTTTTATATCAGAGGCGGAAGAATATCCAAGACTGCTGGAACAGTCGGCACAATACTTGGAATATGTCCACTTCTCAACATGGATGATGAGGGAAGGCTGATACCGAGATCAAAGATAAGAGGTAAAAAGAAGGTTATTCAGGAGATAGTAAAGCGCATGGAGGAGAATGCACAGGATGGGCTTGATTATTCCGGCAAGTGCTATATATCGCAGTCTGCATGTATGGAGGATGCCGAGGCTGTGGCAAGGCTTGTTGAGGAGAGATTTCCAAAACTTGACGGCAAGGTGGAGATCAATTATATAGGAACTACCATAGGAAGCCATACAGGACCTGGCACAGTTGCCTTGTTTTTCTGGGGCAAAAGGCGCCAGGGGTAGGATAATACATTGTGCATTCATTTTTCCCCTGCTATAATGTAGGAAGAGTTTATATTTATTAATTTTTAATGCGCTTGGGTCGATTTTGATATTTAAGACCGGACGATATAGGCTATGTGTTGAAGGCTGGAGGAGAGAGAATGGATAATACAATTGATAAAAGCATACAAATGGACAGCCAGATGAAAGAATTCTTCGAGTGCATAGGCGGGGACGCGGATACACAGCAACAGAGAATCCAGTGTATAAGGAATGGTCTTGCTGCTATTGCTGACAGGCTCAGGCTGGGAAAGGCGGAGATTACTGTTGATATTCCGAAAAACAGGTTTATGCCGCTTGGAGAAAGAAGCAGCGCGGTATTATACGAGAGAGAAGTGACTGAATTGGGTACCCCCGTTGATATAGAGATGAAGATCAGAACCGGTGGTACTGTGTTTATCAAGGATTATCCATATGGTCCGGGTTATTCAGAAGAGGAGATACAGACACACAGGTTTATATTTAGGGAGATATTTATTCAGTACAACCGGACATTGGCTCAGTGCATGCTTGAAAAGATCATGAATACAGATATCAACACGGGTGTTGCCAGTCAGGATTCCCTGATGTATTATGCGGTGAATCTGATAAAAAACGGACGGATTGGTGATTATACAGGCATATTTTTTAATATCCACAATTTCAAGTATGTGAATAAGGTTTTTGATTATTCACAGGGAGATGTGATACTTAGAAATTATGCGCAGATGGTGAAGTCATATCTTGACAGCGATGAGGAGATAGCAAGGCTTGGAGGAGATAATTTCGTTGTAATCTGTCGTAATGAGAATGTGTCTGATTTTATAAGCAAGATTAAAGATGTTCATATGAGTCATGAGTTCAGATCTGTCAAAAGAGAATTCCAGCTGGGAGTTACAGCGGGGATAGCCTGCCTGGAAGGCGTTGATAAGCCGAGGGAAGTTATGGCCAGAACCAGCATTACGTATCAGGCAGCAAGAAAAACCGGAGCGGGCTCCATAGTTGTATATACAAAAGAGATTCAGAAGCATCTTATGGATGACCAGGAGATTCTGGCTGCTTTTCCCCAGGCACTTGCTGCGGGTGAGTTTGTAGTATATTATCAGCCCAAGGTGAGGATTGCAGACAAAAGCATATATGGTGCGGAGGCACTTGTACGCTGGGTGAGAGATGGACAGGTGGTCACACCTGCGAGATTTATTCCGCAGCTTGAGAGAGAGGGCAGCGTGTGCAGACTTGACTATTATATGCTTGAGCAGGTATGCGGTTTTTTGAAGAGCAGACTGGATAAAGGTCTGAAGATTGTGCCTGTATCAGTCAATTTTTCCAGAAGACATCTGGAAGAAGGCGATCTGGTAGAACGAATAACCGGTACCATAGACAGATTTGGGATAGACAGAAGCTATATTGAGATAGAGCTCACAGAAAGTGAGGATTATCAGAATTATGAGATCATGTCCAGCGTGATAGGAAGACTCAAGGAACGAGGCATAAGTACATCTATAGATGATTTTGGTACAGGATTTTCTTCGCTCAACATGATCAAAAAGGTTGACCTTGATACCATCAAGATAGACAAATCGCTGATACCTTTTGACGATGTAAACAATAATAAGCATCAGGATATAGTGATGTTTGCAAGCATAATAGACCTCATAGGAAGACTCGGGAAAAAGTCAGTTGCGGAGGGCGTTGAGACACATCAGCAGCTTGGCTACCTGGAAAAGCTTGGCTGTGATATAGTACAGGGATATGTGTTTGACAAGCCCCTGCCAAAGGATGAATTTGAGCAAAGGCTGGAATCGGGATATTAAAAAGTGGCAATGGAGCCATATGAACTCCATTGCCGCTTTTTGTGTATGTAGTAAAACGGTAAAATATATATACATGGGGACTTGTTTCTTCACCGGGAAAATGATAAAACTGTTGAGAGAATTGATAAAGAAACACAGCAAAAACTGCTGCTTGAGATGGGGTTTGCCAGGGAAGTGGCTGACCGTGTTATATTTATGGTTAACGGGATCATAGTTGAGGATGGAACTCCAGAGCAGCTGTTCGGGGATCCGCAGAATGACAGGACAAAGGCGTTTCTCAGTTCAATTCTCAACACATAATAGAGTGCCTGTATGTTGTATGCTGTGGCACTGACTAAAAAGAACGAGAGGTTTCAGAGATGAAGAGTAGACAGGTAAGGAATTCACTGCTGCTGGTTTTGACAGCTTTTATATGGGGCGTAGCCTTTGTTGCACAGAGACAGGGAGGAGATACGGTTGGACCGTTCTCTTTCAACGGAATACGATCGCTGATCGGCGGTGCAGTTCTTATACCGGTCATATTTATAATTGACAGGATAAAACCATCTGACAGGAAACCATGTAGTAGATCAGATAGAAAGAGACTTGTGATTGGAGGTATATGCTGTGGAACTGTTCTGTTTCTGGCAAGCTCTGCACAGCAGCTTGGACTTTATATGGGAACACCGGCGGGCAAAGCGGGATTCCTCACAGCGTGTTACATATTGCTGGTTCCAATTCTGAGTCTGTTTTTGAAGAAGAAGTGTGGCTGGAATATATGGCTTGGAATAGTTATAGCTGTGATGGGGCTTTATCTGCTTTGTATGAGCGGCTCACTGTCATTTCAGAGCAGTGATCTTATGGTGCTTGTATGTGCATTGCTTTTTGCAGTACATATACTTGTGATAGACCATTTCTCACCGCTTGTGGATGGAGTCAGAATGTCATGTATACAGTTTTGGGTATGCGGGATTCTCAGCATATTCCCGGCGTTTTTCTCGGAGATGCATCATAGTGTGGCTGGAATTGCGGCATGGGTGCAGCCTCTCGGTACATTGAGTGCGTGGATTCCGATACTCTATGCAGGAGTGTTGTCGTGTGGCGTGGCATATACACTTCAGATAGTTGGACAGAACGGACTAAATCCCACTGTCGCTTCAATGATCATGAGCCTTGAGTCGGTATTCTCTGTCATTGCCGGTTGGATCATCCTTGGAGAACGTATGGGGGTAAGACAGCTTGCAGGATGCGGGCTGATATTTGCCGCAATACTTCTTGCACAGATCCCGGTCGGACGAGAAAAGAAAGAGATGGCATGAACGTCTTGAGAGCCGATTATAAAATTACTTTGTTTTCACAAGAAAAAATATGCCGCAGGCGTACATATATCGCTGAAACACTTGAAAAAAATGCGAGTTTTTGTTTACTTGCAAAAATGGGTTGACATTAAAATACTTCAGTGCTAGTTTAGGTACCGAACAAAGAGCAAATGCAAAGAACAGAATACGGTCGTCAAAGATCGCATACTTCAGAGAGCCGCCGGTTGGTGTGAGACGGTGTATGTCCTTGATGATTATCCTCTGCGAGCAGTGCACTGAATTCCCTGGTCATGAGATGCCAGAGACATTAGGTGTCACCGGTTTTCTACCGTTACATAGAAGCTTATTTCAATAGACAGTGAGTAGTGGTCAGGCGAGATAAGGTCAGAGAGGTCATCCTTTTATGATGGCAAATAAAGTGGTAACGCGGAAGTATACAGGCTTTCGTCTTTATGAGATTGCATAGAGACGGAAGCCTTTTTTTATGTGTTTTTTATGTATAAACTCTTTGTACGAATAAATCATGTATCAGCCAGCTTGAGGTCATTACGGATTCATGAGCAGGTATATACTAAAAAAAGGAGCCGCTGCAAGGCGGGAGAAAGGAGAAAGATATGAATAGTTTAGTTATCATTCTTATCGCAGTAGTAGTTTTAGGTGCTGGCTATCTGGGCTATGGAAGATGGCTTGCCAAGAAATGGGGTGTAGATCCAAATGCAAAGACCCCGGCAGTTGCAAATGAGGATGGCAAGGATTATGTACCATCGTCAAAGCTTACAGTATTTGCACATCAGTTTTCATCGATAGCAGGTGCAGGCCCTGTACAGGGACCTATCATTGCAGCCATGTTCGGATGGGTGCCGGTTCTGCTCTGGCTGCTTGTCGGAGGCGTGTTCTTCGGAGCAGTTCAGGATTTTGGTTCATTGTACGCATCGGTCAAGAATGAGGGTAAGTCAATAGGACTTGTCATTGAGAAGTACATAGGCAAGGCAGGAAGAAGATTCTTTTCATTATTTTGCTGGCTCTTTACACTTCTTGTTATAGCAGCATTTACATCGATGGTTTCATCGACATTTAACGGTTTCACAGCAGGAGCTGATGGAGCTGTGACAAAGAACTTCAACGGCGCTGCAGCAGCTACAGTTTCCATGCTGTTCATCGTAGTTGCCATGGTATTTGGTGTGGTTATGAAGACATGCAGGAATATGAGGGAGTGGCTCAAAGCTATAGTAGCCATCGTCCTCATCGTTGCAATGTTTGCAGTAGGTATGAAATGTCCTTGGTACTTAAATGGTGACCAGTGGAATTACGTAATCATGGCTTACCTTTTCCTTGCATCAGTGCTTCCAATGTGGTTACTCATGCAGCCAAGAGATTACATGACAACATTCATGCTCATCGGTATGTTAGTTGGTGCATTTGTCGGAGTTCTGGTAGGACATCCTGATATGAATCTGAATGCATTCAATGGTTTCACAGTTGTATCATCAACAGGAGCTAAGAGTTATCTGTTCCCAACACTGTTTGTAACGATCGCCTGTGGTGCTGTTTCCGGTTTCCACAGCCTTGTTTCATCAGGAACATCATCTAAGACGGTAAGAAATGAAAAAGATATGCTTTTCGTAGGTTACGGCGCAATGATCCTTGAGACACTCCTCGGAGTTATCTCACTTATAGTAGTTGGTGCTGTCGCAGTTGGCGGCAAGGCTCCAGAGGGTCTTACACCTTTCCAGATCTTCTCACAGGGTATCGCAGGATTCCTCGAGAAGTTCGGACTTCCAAACTCAGTTGCAAATGTATTCATGACAATGTGTGTATCAGCACTTGCTCTTACATCACTTGACTCAGTTGCACGTATCGGACGTATGTCATTCCAGGAGCTCTTCATGGGAGACACAACAGATACATCCAAGATGCCTGTATGGCAGAAGATACTTACAAACAAGTATTTTGCAACAGTTATAACACTGTTCTTTGGTTATCTTCTCTGCAAGGGTGGATATTCAAATGTATGGCCACTCTTCGGATCAGCAAACCAGATGCTTGCAGCCCTTGTACTTATAGGCGTAGCAGTATTCCTCAAGGCAACAAACAGAAAGCACGCAATGCTCTACCCACCTATGCTGATAATGCTTGCTGTTACATTTACAGCTATCGTGCTCAATGTAATAGGCAATGTACAGAAGTTCCAGGCTGGAACAGCAACATTCCTTGTAGAGGGACTTCAGCTTATTGTAGCAGTATTCCTTATCGTACTTGGTATCATCGTGGCTATCACATGTATCAAGAAGCTTGTTAATATGAAGAAGGAGAATGCTAAGAAGGCAGAGGCTTAATAGATGAGCGGGGGTTCCCCGTAAAGATTTTAAATACAATATCTACATAAAAAAGATCAGGCGATTGGCGAAATACCGATTGCCTGATTTTTTATGTTTACATGGCATGGCTGTAACCAACATTAAGGATTGACAGGTTGAAGTCTTTGAAGGAAAATAATAGGGAAAATGAGGGATGTCATTCTCTTTGAGATCTTTGGGCATCTGGAATAGTGGAGGAAATATAGGTATGATACAGGATATAGAACCACAGAGGTTTAATAATCAATATAGTAACAGGAGAGAACCAGAGGATCACGATATGGTTCTCTCTTTTTCTGAGAAAATGATATTTGCGAAAGTTATGGATGATGAGAACCTGCTTGGGTTTATGACGTATGGAGAACTGCAGAAAATAACCGGATGCGATAGGAAAATAGGGGATCTGGTTTATCTCTTTTCAATAGATGATACTGCATATTTTCTGTGGAATGGAGATAACCGACTGACAGCTCCGGGATATGATTACCGAAGCATGTATAAGACAAGGGCGTGCCAACCGAAGGCTGCGGTGCTTGCGGCGGCTACCGGCTGGCATCTGTCACTGTGGTACAGAACCAACAGGTTCTGCGGCGCCTGTGGAGAGAGAACTGTATATGATGAAAAAGAGAGGATGCTCAGATGTCCGTCCTGTGGCAGGCTGATATTTCCTGTCATAGCCCCGGCTGTCATAGTGGGCGTGATCGACGGCGACAGGATAATACTTACCACATATGCTGGAAGAGAATACAAGAGATATGCCCTGATTGCGGGATTTACCGAGATAGGAGAGAGCGCTGAGCAGACAGTCAGACGAGAAGTCATGGAAGAGGTCGGCATCAGCGTTAAGAATATCACTTATTACAAGTCACAGCCATGGGGCTATGACAGCAATCTTCTCATGGGTTATTTCTGTCAGGCAGACATACCGGAGGGCAGTGACAATCACCTGACAATAGACAGACAGGAGCTTGCAACTGGAGAGTGGGTAAAGCGTGAGGATATCCCGGACTATCCGGAGCACCTGAGCCTTACCCATGAGATGATGGTGTACTTTAAAGAGCATGGACAGGGAATAATAAGTAAATAGTAATACTGAGTTGACTTTTAAATACAATCAGATAAAATAATAATATGTATTTTAAATTGTATTTTCAATAAATGGATGGCGGTGATAAAGGGCTGAAAAGCCCTTTATTTCGTGTGATGAATAAACGAACAAAGAAGATTCAGACAGAATGCTGTGCGAAGAGCAAGGAGGACGACATGATAAAGAGGAATTTGATAAAACGTCTGATGGCGGCAGGGGCCATCATGGCGGTGACACTTTCGCTGACCGGGTGTGGCATCGGCAGTGATTCCGTGAAGCTGGGAGCCGCGGGAGTTGGCGGCGGATACTATGCGTTCTCCAACGCATTTGCGCAGATAGCATCCTCGGAGGATGAGGATCTTGATTTTGAGGTAAAGGCTACTGCAGGCTCCACGGCGAATATCAGGCTTCTGTCCGACGGATATGTGGATATGGCGATAGCCCAGGCGGATCTGGTGGATGCGGCCTACAACGGAACAGGCGCCACGGACAAGAAGAGGTACAGAGGGTACTCGGCAGTTGCCAGCCTGTACACTGAGGCGTGTCAGATCGTGGTGAGATCTGACTCGGGAATAGACAGCTTGGATGATCTTCAGGGCAAGAAGATTTCTGTGGGTGAGGAGGAGTCCGGTACCCAGAGAAATGCAGAGCAGATACTTAAGATGACCGGACTTGTGGAATCCCTTGTGGACACGGTTAATCTCGATTATGTGGATGCGGCAAATGAACTCAAATCAGGACAGATAGATGCATTCTTTTGTACAGCAGGTATACAGACCTCGGTGATCGAGGAGCTGTCTAAGGAATGTGACGTAAAGCTCATCGGAATAGATGACAAATGCAGGGACAGACTAAAATCCGTGTACGGCTTCTATACGGATTACACCATACCAGCGGGAACCTACGAGGGACAGACTCAGGATGTTGTGACACTCGGTGTCAGAGCAGTGCTCCTCGCCAGGGATGATATGGATGAGAAGATAGTGGAGGAGCTCACAGGACTTCTCTTTGAACATGCGCAGGATATCCAGTATTCAATAGCACTCACCTTCCAGATAGATGAGAGTGAGGCTGTGAAGAACGTGACCATTCCATTTCATGATGGTGCGAAAGCTTATTATCAGAAAAAAGGAATAGAGATCCCGGCTGAACAGTAGTTGTCAGCTGCTGATAATAAATATACTGAATGCGGAAAAGAATATATGCAGATGATATTGGATTAAGAAGGTATCTGATCACGGATGTCTGCATGTGTATATAATATAGATAAGAGAGGTCTTACATGGAGATACAGATAGATATGTATCAGACACTGGCGGTGTCAGTTCTGGTACTTATATTGGGACAGTTTTTGAAGAAAAGAATTAATTTCCTGGAGAAATTCTGCATACCGGCGCCGGTCATAGGAGGTCTGCTTTTCGCAGTCCTGACCTGTGTGTGTTACAGTCTTGGCATAGCAGAATTTACATTTGACGATACGCTGAGAGAGGTGTGCATGGTATTCTTCTTCACATCCGTTGGATTCCAGGCGAATCTCAAGGTTTTAAAGAGCGGAGGAAAGTCGTTGTTCATATTCCTTGGACTGGTTGTGGTGCTTATAGTGTCCCAGAATTTTCTGGCACTCGGGGTGAGTAAGCTGCTGCATCTTGATCCGCTTGTTGGACTCTGCACGGGATCTATACCTATGGTAGGTGGTCATGGAACTGCAGGAGCGTTTGGACCGGTGCTGGAGGATTTTGATGTCAAGGGGGCAACAACTATATGCACGGCTGCGGCAACATTTGGACTTATCGCAGGAAGTCTTATAGGTGGACCTATTGGCAAGAGACTCATAGACAGGAAGAAGCTTCTGGACACTGCAGTTGCCGAGGACGACAGTATACTGGTTGAGGATGAGAAGAAACACGAGCGCCATACCAATATGTATGCGGCAGCTGTGTTCCAGCTCATCATAGCCGTAGGAATAGGAACCATCATATCGGAACTTCTCACAAAGACAGGACTTACATTTCCTATATATATAGGTGCGATGATCGCGGCTGCGGTCATCAGAAATATCGGAGAGTATTCCGGTAAGTTTGATATATACATGGGTGAGATCAACAACCTTGGTGGTATCTGCCTGTCACTGTTCCTTGGAATGGCGATGATCACACTGAAGCTGTGGCAGCTTGCAGAACTTGCACTTCCGCTGATCATACTGCTCTCGGCGCAGCTCATACTCATGATGCTATTCACATATTTTGTTGTGTTCAACGTGATGGGCAGGGATTACGATGCGGCGGTTCTGTCCGCCGGAACATGCGGATTCGGTATGGGAGCAACGCCAAATGCCATGGCGAACATGCAGGCTATATGCGACCGCTATGTTCCTTCGGTCAAGGCATATCTGATAATACCGCTTATAGGAAGTTTATTTGCTGACTTCCTGAACAGCCTGGTAATTACATTTTTCATAAACATACTTTAGGGGGTATAACCAACTATGAGAGAAAAAAATAAAGAACAGCATAAAAAGCATCACAGATTCAACATGTCATTTGACAATCTGGCTATTCCTGAGGTGAACACAAAGAGCCATGATGACAATGAGGATAATGTGGGTGAGGATGACTCGTCTGTGACATATGACACGGTGGCAATCCCGGAGATCCACATAAGGAAAAAGAAAGACAAATAGTGATTAAAATCGTCCGGTTGTGTTAGAATACAGTCGGGCGATTTTTATATTAAGATTATTTTATTATTGACAGGTTAATCGATATTGCTGCGAAATTGACTTGTTATTGTATATATGGGGGTTGTATATGGGTGACAGCAAGGTGAAAAATGAGAATATGATTTTGGATTTTACTCACGTATATCGTGATGAGGATATAAAAGATATAGATAGATTCAGATACATAGATTGCTCTGATATACAAGAGACAGATATGTATTGTTCAAAAAATGCGTATGAAAAAATATGGGGCAGGATAGAGCCGTACGGAATCCAGGGTATACATTATATAGATTCGGGAAATTATCATTATATAACGAAGATTATAACAGATCATATAACCGAACCGTTTGGGCTGGTTATGTATGATCATCATACAGACATGCAGATACCTATGGTTCCAGAAATGATGAGCTGCGGAGACTGGGCGGGACAGACTCTTATACAGAATGAAAATCTAAGACAGCTGGTGGTTGTAGGTCCGCCGGAGTCAGATATAGAGCAGACTTTGGAAAGTTATAAAGGTTCCAAGGGGAGACAAGAAAATGTGGGAAGCTATAAATGTGGGTATAATGTACAAGAAGCTGAGTACGATGATTCGTATGATATTTCCCGGGATATCTCAAGCGGAAGACTGTTGATATTTTCTGCCAAAGACCTGCATGGTGGACTGCCTGAGGATAAGCTGAACCATATCAGAACAGATCTGCCTTTGTACATATCTATAGACAAAGACGTCCTCGGAACAGAATACACGGAGACAAACTGGAGTCAGGGGGATATGTCAATCGGTGGACTTGAACACCTGCTCGGTGTCTTTCTTGGCGGTCAGGGTGAAGAAAAAAATACAGACGCTTGTCGTAATGATGAAAGATATGCCGGTGGTATAAGACATTCAAGAATATTGGGTGTTGATGTATGCGGAGAGGTTCAGACAGATATTTCAGTGCCTGAATATCTTGAGGCGGAGGAGAAGAATGAGAAGGTCAATATCGAACTGTTTCGGTTTATATCGGAGCATGTGAAGAAATTCAGATAGTATTAGATATAATAGTTGTATACAATTATGAGTTAGAATAGAAAAATGTAGAAAATGGAAAACTAACAACGAGAAAATTAGAAAGCGTAAGGTGAAAATATGGAGGAGATTCAAAAGCATCTGTTTGAACTTCAGGATATAAAGTACAGAGATTTTCACAGCAGGCTTATGCCTGACACCGACAAGGAGACTGTCATAGGCATAAGAGTTCCAGTGCTCAGAAAGTATGCGAAGAGTATAGCTGGAACAGAACTGTCAGAAAAGTTTATAAAAGAACTTCCACACCGTTATTACGAGGAAAACAATCTCCACATGATGCTCATAACCAGGATAAAGGATTATGACAGATGTATCTCGGAGATAGAAAGATTTCTTCCATATATAGATAACTGGGCGACATGTGATTTTCCTGCGCCGAAGTGTTTTGAAAAGCACAAGGAAGAACTGCTACCGGTCATCAAGTGCTGGATTGCCTCAAGCGAGACCTATACTATAAGGTACGGAATAGGAATGCTCATGAGACTTTATCTTGACGAGAATTTTGAGCCTGAGTATGTGAAGCTTGTGGCGGGAGTTGAGTCTGATGAGTATTATGTCAACATGATGATTGCATGGTACATGGCGACAGCACTGGCAAAGCAGTGGGATACAGTCATTCCATATATAGAAGAGCATCGCATGTCCGACTGGGTTCACCGAAAGACGATACAGAAGGCAGTGGAGAGTTACCGTATAACGGATGAGCAGAAGAGATATCTTAAGGGATACAGATAATTACATAATCGCAACACAGGAAAGGAAAAATACACATGACAACAAGAGAGGAAGTTCTGGCATATGGTCTCTCATTTCCGGACACTTACCAGGAGGCTCCATTTCACGATCAGAACTGGCAGCTTGTGAGAGTCAAGGGAAGTAAGAAAGCATTTCTATGGACTTATGAGAGGAATGGATATATCAATCTGAACGTTAAAGCTGATTCAGAGTCGCTGGATTTCTGGAGGCAGGCATTTGAATCAGTTATACCTGGATGGCACCAGAACAAGGAGCACTGGAATACGATCATACTTGATGGAAGTGTGCCCGATGATGCGGTGAAGCAGATGATAGCGGATAGCTATGACATAGTAACCTACAGTCCGACAAAGAGGATCTACGATGCGGTGAAGAAGATTCCGAAGGGATGTGTTGCAACATACGGCCAGGTTGCGGAGATGGCAGGTGACAGGAAGATGGCGAGAGCCGTGGGCAATGCACTTCATAAGAATCCTGATCCTGAGAATATACCGTGTTACCGCGTGGTGAATTCCAAGGGTGAGCTTGCGGGAGCATTTGCGTTCGGTGGAGCAAATGTCCAGGCGGACCGCCTGAGGGCAGACGGCATAGAGGTTGAAAATGACCGGGTAGACCTGAAGAAATATGGAATGAAAAACTGAGTCGCAATACAGACAGAAAGGCAATACAGAATCATGACATCTGATAACACAAAGACAAATGAAAATCAGAACAATCCCCTTGGATATGAGAATGAGGCACATCTGCTCACAACCTTTGCCATACCGTGTATCATATCCATGCTGGTGACAGCACTTTATAATATAGTTGACCAGATATTTATAGGACACGGAGTGGGAATGCTTGGAAATGCTGCGACAAATATAGCATTTCCTCTTTCAACGGCATGTACTGCGATATCGCTTCTTCTTGGCATAGGAAGTGCGACCAGCTTTTCTTTGAAGCTTGGTGCCGGAAATGAGAAGAAGTCGGCTGAGGCAGCAGGAAATGGAATCTGTCTCATGGCGATATTTGGCGTGGCACTTTTCCTTGTGACGACAATATTCCTGACACCTATGCTAAAGGCATTCGGCGCAACTGACAAGGTTCTGCCATTTGCACAGGAGTACACAAGGATAACAGCGATAGGTTTCCCATTCCTGATAGCGAATACCGGAATGAGCAAGCTGATCATGGCTGATGGAAGTCCGAGGTATTCAATGATATCCATGCTGACAGGTGCCATCATCAACACTATACTTGATCCGATACTTATATTCGGGCTCGATATGGGTATGCGCGGTGCGGCGCTGGCAACTATCACAGGACAGATCATATCATTTGCCATAAGCCTCAGATATATGTTCCATTTCAAGACAATACATCTTACCAGGGAAAGTTTTGTTATGCGAGGAGAGCCCTGCGGCAATATATTCAGATTCGGTGCGTCGGCGTGTTTCAATCAGATAGCCATGGCGATAGTCCAGGTTGTCATGAACAATACTCTCTCAAGATACGGAGCACAGTCGGTGTATGGAGGCGACATACCACTTGCGTGTTCAGGAATAATAAGCAAGGTAAACATGATATTCATGGCGATCGTTATAGGAATATCACAGGGAACCCAGCCGATCATAGGCTTCAACTATGGCGCAGGAAAGTACAGGAGGGTGAGAAAGACTTATCTTCTGGCGCTGGCAGCAGCATCGGCTCTGTCGGTGGTGGCATTTGCAGCATTCCAGATATTCCCCAGACAGATCATCAGCGCATTTGGAGAGGGAAGCGAGCTGTACTTCCAGTTTTCAGAGAGATACTTCAGGATATATATGTTTCTTACCATCGTAAATGGAATCCAGCCGGTGACATCAAACTTCTTCAACTCTATAGGAAAGGCGAGACTTGGTGTGTTCATGTCACTCACAAGACAGATACTATTTCTGCTTCCTCTCATCATCATATTCCCTATATTCATGGGAATCGATGGTGTTATGTATGCGGGACCGATAGCGGACGGAATAACTGCGATTGTCTGTGGTTTGTTTACGGTGAGGGAACTTAAGGAACTGATTTCTATAGACAGAGATGCACATGAAAAAGCCGTGAAAATATAGACGATAATCAGGATCTATATATTGCGCATACAACGCATCGTGCTATAATTGAGAAAAAATATCAATAGACATAAATAGACGGCATTCGACAGACGATTTTGTGGTACTGAAAGACTGCGTGGATGAATCTGGACGAATGATGAAAGAAGGATAATCAATTATGACACTGAGAGATTTGAAGGTGGGACAGAGTGCCAGAATAAAGGCAGTTGGCGGTGAAGGAGAGCTAAGACAGCATTTCCTTGACATGGGTGTTATCCCCGGTGCGGAGCTCACCCTTGTGAAGCTTGCTCCTATGGGCGATCCTATGGAGTTTCAGATCCATGGATATGAACTTACACTCAGACTGGCAGATGCAGAGCAGATAGATGCAGAGCAGATAGAGACAAGATCCAGAGCTCACACCAGGGTTGAGACAATAGAGGAGAAGGAACATCCGGGACTTGGCGAGGAAGGAAAATATCACGTCAAAGGGGACGGCGATCCGCTTCCGGAAGGAACAAGACTTACATTTGCCCTGGTTGGAAACCAGAACTGTGGAAAGACGACACTGTTCAATCAGCTCACCGGATCAAATCAGCATATAGGCAATTTCCCCGGAGTAACTGTCGACAGAAAGGATGGTCCGATAAGGGGCAGGGAGAATACTTCCGTGACAGATCTTCCCGGAATATATTCGATGTCTCCTTATAGCAGCGAGGAGATCGTGTCCAGAAACTTTGTGCTTGACGATCACCCAAAGGCTATCATCAATATAGTAGACGCTACTAATATAGAGCGAAATATGTATCTCACGATGCAGCTTCTCGAGATGGAGATACCGGTTGTCGTTGCACTCAACATGATGGATGAGGTCACAGGCAATTCAGGCTCCATAGATGTAAATGGGATGGAGGCCATGCTTGGAACCCCGGTTGTTCCTATATCTGCGGCAAAGAACGAGGGTGTGGATGAGCTTGTAAGACACGCCATACATATAGCCAAGTATCAGGAAAAGCCTGGAAGACAGGACTTCTGTGATGAGAATGAGTTTGGCGGAGCTGTTCACAGATGTATACATGCGGTGGCGCATCTTATAGAGGATCATGTAAAGGCGGCAGATCTGCCGCTTAGATTCGCTGCTACCAAGATCATAGAGGGAGATCATCTCATACTTGACAGGCTTGGACTTGATGAGAACGAGAAAGAGACGATAGAACATCTGATAATCCAGATGGAAAAAGAGCGAGGACTTGACCGGAGTGCAGCCATAGCTGATATGAGATTTAATTTCATAGAAAAGGTATGTGAAAACTGTGTAGTCAAGCCAAAGGAGAGCAAGGAGAGGATCAGAAGCGAAAAGATAGATCGCATTCTTACGGGTAAGTATACCGCAATCCCATGCTTTATAGGTATCATGCTGGCGGTGTTCTATCTGACATTTAACGTGATCGGAGCTGGACTTCAGAAACTTTTAGAGATGGGGATAGATGCACTCACGGTTCAGGTGGGAAAGCTTCTCACCGCAGCAAATGTAAATGTGGTCGTCAAGAGCCTTGTTATGGATGGAATATTTGCGGGTGTCGGAAGTGTGCTCAGTTTTCTTCCAATCATAGTGACTCTGTTCTTTTTCCTGTCGCTCATGGAAGACAGCGGATACATCGCCAGAGTTGCATTTGTCATGGATAAGCTGCTAAGGAAGATCGGACTTTCCGGCAAGAGCATAGTTCCGATGCTGATAGGCTTTGGCTGTACGGTTCCGGCCGTCATGGCAACCAGGACACTCCCGAGTGAGAGAGACCGAAAGATGACTATTCTGCTCACTCCATACATGAGCTGTTCAGCTAAGCTTCCTATATATGCGTTCTTTGTAAGCGCATTCTTCCCTGGAAAGGGCGGCCTTATTATGGCAGGGCTTTATTTCCTTGGAATTGCGATAGGAATAATTGTGGCTATGGTTTATCGGAGCACATTGTTTAAGGGCAATGCGGTTCCTTTTGTCATGGAGCTTCCAAATTACAGACTTCCGGGTGCGAAGAACGTAGGCCAGCTCCTGTGGGAGAAGGCAAAGGACTTTCTTCAGAAGGCGTTCACAGTTATATTTCTTGCAACTATATGTATCTGGTTCCTTCAGAGCTTTGATATGCACCTCAATATGGTGAAAGACTCGCAGGACAGCATACTTGCTGCGATAGCCGGACTTTTGGTGCCGATATTTAAGCCTCTTGGACTTGGCGACTGGAGAATATGTACGTCGCTCATAAGTGGTATCATGGCGAAGGAGAGTGTGGTATCCACACTTGAGATATTGTTTAACGGATCAGTGACCGCAGCTATCACAACCAGGGCTGCAGCATCGCTGCTCGTATTCAGCCTGCTTTACTCGCCTTGTATAGCAGCCATCGCCTCCATCAAGAGAGAGATGGGGCACCGCTGGGCTATCGCCGTAGTGATATGGCAGTGCGTTGTGGCGTGGCTTGCAGCATTTGTGGTGTATATGATAGGGGGAATACTGTGATAAAAGCCTGAAGTATGGGGCTGATACATTCTGGAATACGTTTGGTATTAGTGTATTATCACACCAGTTTCTTCTCTGTCCACTTTCCGCTTCGCCAGCGCAGAATCATGCCAACCGCACGCACACATTCGTCACAGGTAAGGCCGATGTAGGCTCCGGTTACGAGCAGACCAAGATGCAATCCGAACAGCCATGTGCCGCCGGCGGCACATACAAACATAAAGACAGCGGCTATAGAAGCGGGAAATACTGCATCGCCACTGGTCTTAAGGGCCTGGCCGTAGACAAGATTCGTAACTCTGCCTATTTCAAGTATGATGTCAATGGTAAGAAGCCTTGTAACAATGTGGATCATGTCCGGGTTGTCGGTGAACAGCTTCATGGTCCATGGGGCAGTAACAGCAAATAAAGATTCAAGACAGGTCGCCACGATCACACCGATCATGGCGGCCTTTTTGGTGTCTCTTTTACATGCCTCTATATCACCAGCACCGATATGCCATCCGGTCATTATGGCATTTGCCTGGGCAAGGGCTGATCCTGCACAGAAAGAGAGGTTGCTTATCTGGGAGGCATATGAGCGGGCGGTGACATTTAATCCGTCGGCATCCATCTGATTTAGAAATTTGACAACCAGCATCATTGCAACATTGTACAGCATAGATTCAAATGCGGATGGCAGACCTACCTTGATAATCTGTGAAAGAACAGTACCATTTGAGAGCCTTTCAGGGCTTCTGCCTGCTTTTACAAGGGTGCAGGAGAAAATAATAACTATCGACAGATTGATAACTTTAGATATGATCGTAGCTGTGGCAACGCCCTGTACTCCTCTGTGCAGTACAAAGAGAAATACCGCATTTAAAACAAAGTTTACAAGGTTGCCGATTATGGTAGCGATAAGAGGCTGCTTTGTGTGTCCAAATGCCCTTAGGTAGCTTGCAAAGATTGGAATCAGAGCATTCAGAAAACAGCCGCCACCCACGATCTCAAGATAGCTCATGGCAGGTTCTCTGAGGTTTCCGGCTATTCCTATCAGATCAAGAATATTTCCGGAGAAAATGAACAGGAATATAGACATTCCCATACCTATGACTGAGTTGAATATAAGACCAAGCTGGCGTGCCTGATAAGCAATCCCAGGTCTGCCTGCGCCGATATTCTGAGTCATGACCGTCATCATGCCGGATGATATGATGGAGAACATGATGATGAACATTCCGATATAACTGTTGGCGGTTCCGACAGCACCCACGGCATAGTCCCCAACTGATGATAGCATGAGTGTGTCAACCATACCGGACAACATATAGAAAAGTGTTTCAAAACATATAGGTATAAAAAGTGCAGATAATTTCTTCATATAACCGTTGCTCCTTTGCAGACTAGTGCCAAATTATATATTGTAACTAAATTGTATAATATCGCATTTTCACAGGCTGAATCTTGTACTATATCAATCAAAAGTTGCACATATTCCACATATGGGGTAGTATGACAACATAGTATGAGACAAATGTGGAGGCAGGAGATTAAGATGTACGCAGAATTAAAGGAAAATCATCCACACGGGACAAGAGAATATCCATTTTGTGAGTATCATATGAGATACTGGCCACATGCATTCCAGATCCCGGTTCATTGGCATGATGAGGTGGAGATAATATATGTAAGAAAAGGTCCACTTATGGTTGAGATTGATGGACAGAAATTTATAGGGGATGACGGAGCTGTATATATAGTAAGTCCGGGAGTGCTGCATATGATGGCCGCCCCGGAAACACCGGTGGATTATTTTACATTTCTGTTTCCGATGGAATTCATATCATTTCAGACCAAGGATGAATTGGAGGATGAGATATTTTTTCCTCTTAGGAATCACACACGGGAATTCAGACCTGAAGTGACGAATCGGAATCTGCTTGAAAAACTTATACCTATTCTTGATGAGTTGTCAGAGGAAAATGGGAAATTTGGAACACACAGACAGATACAGGTGAGAATCAGACTGTTGCAGGTTGTAGATCTTTTAGTGGAATACGATCAGCTTGAAGCGAAGACAGGAAGAGCGTCAGGTGGACTGGAAAAGGAGATACTTATATATATACAGGATAATTATCATGAGCACATAAGTCTTGCTGAGCTTTCTGAACATTTTCATCTGTCGGAAAAGTACATGTCAAGATTCTTCAGTGAGAGATTTCACATGACGCTCACACAGTATGTGAACTATGTTAGACTTAAGTATGCAAGGCATCTTCTCGAGTCCACAGATCTGTCGGTTACCGAGATTGCCATGAAATCAGGTTACCCAAATGTAAGTTATTTTATCAGGAAATTTTCTGCGGCGGTGGGAGAACCACCGTTAAGATATAGAAATGGTAAAGCTGTGAAAGATCAAAAAAACAGAATATAAAATTCGAAAAACTTGATGGCTGTTGACGGAAATTGGAGATAACAATATAATGGTAATACAGTTTTATGACGTTATATTAAGAGCATCTGAGGAGACCGTGAATGAGAATCAGACAATTTAGAGAAGATCACTGGGATAGGCTTCCCACGATAAGACTGCAGAAAGCGGTGCTTGATAACTTCAAGAGTGTGGAGCATGGAGAGATAGTATTTGCCTGTGGAAAGAAGTTTGTTCCGTATGGAACAGAATCAGATATATTGGGACTTTATGGACAGAACGGCTCGGGTAAGACGAGTTTTATAGAGGCGCTTGCCATACTGAAGCTTCTGATGATTGGAGCTGAGGTTCCGGCGGTGTATGCAGAATGTGTGGCAAAGGGTCAGGAGATGGCCAGACTGGAGTTTACATTTGACCTTCAGTACGAGGACGGACGCATCCGAAAGGTTGTGTACGAATTCCTCATGTCCGCCGTGGAGAATGAGACAAATAACGGATTCAGACAGTACGGAGGAGAGGATCAGAACAGTGGCCAGCCGAGCTACAGAGTCCGCATATCGGGTGAGAAACTGAGTATGTCAGGTGATTTTGAGGGCAGGAAGATGATACTTCAGCCTGTGATTGACACATGCACTGACGACATGCCGTTCGGGCCTGTATCGAAGCAGAAATATTTCATAACAAATGACAGAAAGTTCGTGGATGAGCTGAATGTGGTGAGAAGACTGGCGCAGGAAAAGTCGGCGTCGTTTATCTTCTCGCTCGGAACTGCAAAGGTGTGCGATGAGTGCGGGTTATACTCTGAGTTTTATCAGGTTATACTGGAGCTGGCGTACTACAGTCAGCTCTATCTTCATGTGGTAGACACGAAATCAACAGGATATATAAGACTCAACTACGGACTTCCGCTATACACACAGAGCGGTAAATTCCTTCTGAAGACGGATGTGCCGAACATCATGCCGGAGATAGTCTTCAGCGAGATAAAGAGCCAGTTTGAGAATATAAACATAGTCCTCAGCCAGATAGTTCCGGGACTTAATGTTGATCTTCACGAGCTGTCGCCTGCCCTCATGAAGGATGGCAGTATGGGACATGTGGTGGAGATAGTGTCCAGCAGGAATGAGACGGACATGAGTGTGTTCCACAATCAGGAGGCTGCGCCTGACGGAAGAGTACACATGCCATTCAGGTACGAGTCCGACGGTATCCGCAAGATCGTGTCGGTGCTCAGTCTGATAATAGATGCGTACAATGAGCAGTCGTGCACGATAGCCATAGACGAGCTGGATGCCGGTGTGTTTGAGTATCTTCTGGGAGAGGTGCTGCAGACGTTCCAGGAGTCTGGCAAGGGGCAGTTTATATTTACATCGCATAACCTCAGACCGTTGGAGGTCATAAGCAAGGATTATATATATTTCACCACGACAAATCCGAGAAATAGGTATATCCGTATGAAGGGAATCGGAAGCAGCAACAATCTCAGAAATACTTATTTCAGGGAGATTGTGGTTGGAGAACAGGACGAGGAGCTGTATAGGAATACGAAGAGGTTCAAGATTGTATCGGCATTCAGAAAGGCAGGTATGGATCATGGGGAAACGACCTAAGAAGAAGATCTTCCTGTTCCTTGTCGAGGGAGTGTCGGACCGGAATGCTCTTGAGGTGCCATTTGGACAGCTCCTTGAGGATATAGATCCTGATATTGTTCTGGAATTTGCCATGCTCATGCAGGATGACGGAAGCTTTGGCGGTGATATAACCTCAAAGAATGGCATACATCCTGACAACATAGAGCGGTTTATAGATGAGATAATGGTCAGTCCTCTGCTAAAGAGGACGGGCCTGTATCCGAAGGATATTGTGGAGATAATTCATTTTGTGGATATGGATGGGGCGTACATAGATGACAATCTGGTCGTGACTGATGGGGGAAATGAAGACAAGCCGGTATACTACCCGGATATCATTGTGACGGCAAATCCGGATCACGTGAAGGAGCGCAATCTCTGCAAGAGTGCGAATCTGGATGTGCTCACTTCGCTGTCATCAATAAAGATAGGAAGTAAAAAGATAAAATACTCCGTATACTATTTTTCGAGCAACCTGGATCATTTCCTGTATCGGGATGCAAATTCAGATGAGCACGGCAAGGTGCGGAGGGCGGCGGAGTTCTCGATGAAGCATGAGACGTCGGGATCGCTGGAGCGTTTTTTTGAGGAGAATGAGACTGTGACTACAGATATGACTTATGGGGAGTCATGGGATTTCATAAAGAGTGGGGAAAATTCTTTGAAGAGGCACACAAATGTGAATCTGCTCATAAAGAGGCTTAAGGCTATTGCGGAAAATCACATATAAAATAAACTCATAACAATAAAACAGGAGACAGAAAAGGCTATGAAGAAGAACAAAGAAGATGACGGAATCTACAGAAAACCCACCAAAGGTTTCAGCAAGAGAACAAATATGATAGTCGGCATAGCATTTGTCATATTTGTGCTGGTGTGCTGCATAATAAGACTGTTCGTGTAAGGTTTCAGTAAAGAAAAATGGCAGGTGTTGATTTTTATATTTAGCATGCTATACTTGGCTTAGTTAATTGAAGGTAATCAAGGAGGATAAATCCGTGTTTGGTAGCAGATCAAGCAAGAAGACGGGATTGAAGATCATAATAGTGGGCTGTGGAAAGGTTGGCGTGGCCATACTCAAGCAGCTTGCAAATGAGGGGCATGATATAACTATCATAGACAAGGATCCCCAGAAGGTCGCAACATACGCAAATCAGTATGATGTTATGGGAATAGTTGGAAACGGAGCAAATCACAGCGTGCAGCTTGAAGCGGGAATACAGAACGCAGATTTGATAGCTGCAGTCACGTCGTCGGATGAGCTCAACATCCTGTGCTGTACCATAGCCAAGCAGGTCGGAGACTGCGCGACCATAGCGAGACTCAGAGACCCGGATTACAGCAAGGAGGCAAGCTATCTCAGGGAGAAGCTTGGACTTACCATGATCATAAACCCTGAGCTTGAGACCGCAATCGAGGTGTCGAGGGTACTGTATCTGCCAACGGCTCTTGAGATAAATTCATTTGCACACGGACAGGCGGAGATGACCAGGATAAAGATCCCGGAGAAGAACGTGCTTGACAACAAGAGCATAGCTGATTTGGGTAAGGATCTTGCAAATAAACAGAAGCCGATAAATATACTTATAGCGGCAGTTGAGAGAGCCGGGGAGTTCTATATCCCTTCCGGAGATTTTGTGCTCAAGGCGGGAGATATCATGTCATGTGTGGGAACAAGACCTATGTCCAGAAAATTCATGGAGCATATAGGCTTTAAGACTGCCAGGGTCAAGGACACCATGATAATAGGAGGCGGCAATGTCGCTTACTATCTGGCTGGGCAGCTTGTCAACATGGGAATATCTGTCAAGATCATTGAGGAGAGCAAGAAACGATGCGAGGAGCTCTCTGTGCTTTTACCAAAAGCTATCATCATAAACGGTGATGGAACGGATCAGGAGACTCTGAACGAGGAGGGCCTTGCGGAGACTGAGTCATTTGTATCCCTGACAGGAATCGACGAGGAGAATATACTTTTGACTCTCCACGCCCGCAAACATTCAAATGCCAAGACGATAACCAAGATAAACAGGAGCAATTTCAGAGAGGTCATAAACAGCCTCGATCTGGGAAGTGTTGTATATCCATGCAGTATAACTGCGGAGTCCATAGTCGCATATGTCCGTGCGAAGAAGAATTCCAACAGTAACAGCATAGAGACACTCTACCACATGTTTGACTCAAGAGCTGAGGCGATAGAGTTCCGTGTGGATGAGAAGTCGGAGGTGACGGATATACCGCTGAAGGATCTCAATCTCAAGAAGAACCTCCTCATAGCATTTATAAATCGAAACGGTTCGATCCTGCTTCCAACAGGTCAGGATTCTATACAGGTTGGAGATACGGCCATGATAGTCACCACTGAGACAGGATTTACGGATATAAGAGATATACTTGCTTAAGGCAGTTTGATTAGGAGAAGATTATGAATAATTCCATGATAGTATTTATACTTGGCCAGATCATAAGACTTGAGGGTCTGCTCATGATCATTCCATGCCTGACATCTCTCATATATCAGGAACATGAAATATTTGCGTTCCTTATAGTCATAATATCATGTCTTGTGATAGGAACGCTTATGACACTTAGAAAACCGGCAAATCAGACCATATATCTCAAAGAGGGATGTGTAGCTACGGCATTCAGTTGGATACTGCTCAGTATATTTGGCTGCATGCCATTTGTCATTTCAGGGGAGATCCCTTCGTTCACAAATGCACTGTTTGAGACCATATCGGGATTCACCACAACGGGAGCCAGCATACTGAGCGATGTGGAGAGTATGTCACACGGCATGATGCTGTGGAGATGCTTTACCCACTGGATAGGCGGTATGGGAGTTCTGGTGTTCCTGCTTGCCATCATTCCGATGAACAGTGCGTCCGGTTCAAATATGAACCTGATGAAGGCGGAGAGCCCGGGACCATCCGTTGGAAAGCTTGTTCCAAGACTCAAGCACACTGCCAGGATATTGTATGTTATCTACTTCGGAATGACGGTTCTGGAGGTCATTTTCCTTATGTTTGGACATATGTCATTGTTCGATGCTCTGTGTACGGCATTTGGAACAGCCGGAACAGGCGGTTTTGGAATAAAGAATGACAGCTTTGGAAGCTTCTCACCATATATACAGTGGGTTGTAACAGTATTCATGATATTGTTTGGTGTGAATTTCAACTTTTATTATTTTGTGCTGTTCAGGAACATCCGAAAGGCACTTTCCATGGAGGAGGTCAGGACATATTTCCTCATCATCCTGACATCGGTGGTGATACTGTTTGTAAGTCTGATGAACACCATGTCAAATATGTGGGATGCCCTGCGACATGCGGCCTTCCAGGTGGCATCGATCATCACCACGACGGGTTACGCATCGGCGGATTTTGACCAGTGGTCACAGACCTGTAAGACGGTGCTGGTCATCCTGATGTTTGTCGGAGCTTGTGCGGGAAGCACCGGTGGCGGTATGAAGGTGTCGAGACTCGTGATAATGTTCAAGACCGTTGTCAAGGAACTGAGTTCGTATTTCCATCCGAAGAATATCAAGAAGATAAACATGGATGGCAAACCGGTGGAGCACGAGGTAGTCAGGGCGGTAAATGTATACTTCATCACGCTGATGGGAATATTTACCCTGTCTGTATTTCTTGTGTCTCTTGAGGGCAGGGATCTGGTGACCAACTTCACTGCGGTGGCATCGTGTCTCAACAATATAGGACCGGGTCTTTCCGAGGTAGGACCTACCAGAAACTTTGGCGGGCTGACGGGATTTACCAAGTATGTTCTGATGTTTGACATGCTTGCGGGACGACTGGAGCTCTTCCCATTGCTGCTCATATTCAATCCTGGCGTGTACAGGGACATGATCATGGGGGCATGGAGAGGCATAAAGCGAAGAAGACAGGAGAGAAGAGCGAACTGATAAATGATATCATTACAAATGGCGGGCAGGTTATTGACATATGCTGGCAATTTGGATATACTCAGAAACAGTTAGACACACCTAACTATAGCTCTTCCAATCATTTTATAAAGAAAAGGCGGGGACTTCTCACATAGTGAGGGTTCCCGTTTTTTTATGACTTAAATTTCCTTACAAAGAAGTTTAGAATGGAATAAAGATATGAGTATTTGTTATAATGTACATACATTTGGTGTGGATAAGGAGTAATGCGATATGGAGAACGAAAAAGAATCTGTAAAAGTACTTATAGTGGACGACGAGCAGGACATCAGAACGCTGCTCAATATATATCTCAAGAGACTTGGATACGATGTTGTGGAGGCTGCCGATGGAGTTGAGGCTGTCGAGACCGTGCGTGCGGACAAGGACATCGATCTCATAGTTATGGACATAATGATGCCAAAGCTTTCAGGTACTGAGGCATGCCAGCAGATCAGAGAGTTTTCATCTATCCCAGTCCTCTTCTTGACGGCGAAGACGAAGGAGCCGGATCAGAACGAGGCATACGATGTGGGTGGCGATGATTTCCTGGCAAAGCCATTCACCCAGAGCGAGTTTAACCGCAAGGTGAATGCTCTTATCAGAAGATACAAGGTGTACCGCGGAAAATCAGAGACCGATCCAAAGAATATCTCAGTCGGCAATATAAATATTGACTCATTTAAGAGGATTGTGATCAAGAACGGTGAGGTCATCAAGCTCACCGACAAGGAGTATGCACTTTTGTTCTTCCTGGTGGAGCACAGAGGAAAGCCATGGTCACTCGAGGCACTCTACGAGAATATATGGCAGGAGAAGTATCTTCCTTCATCTTCCAATACGGTCATGGTACACATACTCAGACTCAGACAGAAGATAGAGGACAACTCAGCGCAGCCTGAGATCATTAGGACCATATATGGAAAGGGATATCAGGTAGACTGATATGAAGATGCCATTTAAGCGGACACTCAGGGTAAAGCTGTTTGTGATCATACTGCTTGGGCTAATATTGTCCATATCGGCTTTTTTTGCAGGAACATTTGCACTGAACAGCTACATGAAAAATGTATACATGAGTGACACGAATACACAGAAGAGATCCGCCAGACAGATCCAGAGCTTTGCTTCATATGTGACCAGCCATTCCATAAAGGCTACGGATACGCAGGCACTCAGGGCATGGCAGGAGCAGCACGACAATGTGTACATACTGATTTATAACAACAATGATATAGTATTCGACTCTGACTGGATGATAGAGAAGAAGGGCGCATACAAATATGTCATAACGAATTCGGAGACTGGTGAGATAATCATTCTGTTACAGGACAACTATGGAAATATCAGAAAGATCAAGAGGAAGGCATCCTCGAGCAGCGAATCCCAGAAGAAATCCGATGCGGTGACCGCGGATGAGGGAGCTTACTACGGCAATTCCAGCATGCCGCGAGGAGACCTCAATGAATTTGACTACGATTTCTATCCTGTGCTATTCAAGGATGGAGTGTTTGATGTCTGCATAGTTGACTATTCGGATGATACGATCAAGGATGTCGGAGAGATAGCGATATTTGTCATATGCTGTATCCTGTTCATCGGTGTGATAATAGTCTATTTCGGAAGAGAGATAGGCAGAATGAGACGCCTCACAAATGAGGTCATGGATATCAAGGATGTGGATATCAATGGGCCGATAACAATACACGGTCAGGATGAGATCTGTATGCTGGCGGAGAATGTAGACACCATGAGGCAGACCATTATTGAGCAGCTCAGCAGGGAGCGTGAGGCATGGCAGGCGAACAGTGATCTGGTCACAGCCATGGCCCATGATATAAGAACTCCGCTCACAGTCATGGCGGGATATCTGGAGCTCATGCAGAACAAGGAGTATTCATCCCAGAAGGAGCTTGACGAATACATAAGGATAAGTGCTGAGAAGGCGGAGCAGCTCAGGACGATGTCGGACAAGATGTTCAGATACTTCTATGTATATTCAAAGGGCGGTGAGGATCTCAACATGGAGATGTTCCCGGCGGGGCCGTTCCTTGACCAGATGCTTGGAGAGTATGTTGTGCTCCTGGGCGAGAATGGATATCAGTTCGACATTGATATCTCGGACAAGGAAGCCGAAATTTACGTTGATCTTCAGGGTATGAAGAGGATAACCGACAATGTATTTACCAACATCAGAAAGTATTCGGACAAGTCCAAAACTATAGATATAAGGGTATATATAGACCGGAGAAAGGTAAGAATTTATTTCAGAAATTATATAAATCCAGAAGGTGGCAAGGCGGAGAGCACACACATAGGAACATTGACATGTCAGAAGATGGCGGAGGAGATGAATGGATCATTCACGACCTGCAGAAAGGGCAAGGTGTATGAGGCGACACTTACACTGCCTAACATGTTGGATAACGATGACTCACATGTTCCGACTCAGGGACTTACAGCTATACTGTCACGCAAATAATAAACGGAGATCCTCTGTACACAGTTCAGAGAATCTCCGTTTTTGTACATAGAAAAAAGCAATGCTACACATTATACCGATAGAGGAAAAAACAGGAGGAACAGATATGAATATATTATTTTATGATACAAAGCGTTATGACATGGAGTCGTTCGATGCGATAAAAGATCAGTACGACAAGCTGACCATAGATTATGTGGACACAGATCTGTCGGTGAAGACCGCAAGACTTGCAAAGGGGTATGACGCCATATGTGCATTTGTCAGCTCGGATGTGAGTGCACCCGTTGTGAATGCGCTGAGTGATGCAGGCGTGAAGCTTATACTGATGAGATGCGCGGGCTTCAACAACGTGGATATGGATGCGGCAAAAAAATGCGGTATAACTGTGATGAGGGTTCCGGGCTATTCGCCTGAGGCTGTGGCGGAGCATGCGATGGCACTTGCCATGGCGGTGAACAGGAGACTGCACAAGAGCTATATAAAGGTGAGGGAGAACAACTTCAGTCTGGTCGGACTTACAGGCATGAACTTCTACGGCAAGACAGCCGGTATCGTCGGAACCGGTAAGATCGGGGCTGCCATGGCGAGGATATGTCATGGATTTGGAATGGATGTGATCGCTTACGATATGTATAAGAATCCGGACCTTGATTTTGTCAGATATGTGGAGCTCCCTGAGCTTCTGGCGGGATCTGATCTTATATCGCTTCACTGTCCGCTGACCGACGAGACCTACCATATGATAAATGAAGAGACCATTGGCATGATGAAGGATCACGTGATCCTGGTGAATACCTCCAGAGGTGCACTCATCAAGACCGACGATCTCATAGCTGGGATCAGAAGCAGAAAATTCTTCGGAATCGGGCTGGATGTATACGAGGAGGAGACTCCAAATGTATTTGAGAACAGGGAGGATGACATACTGGAGTCCTCGATCACTGCGAGACTGTTGTCATTTCCAAATGTGATAGTGACGTCTCATCAGGGATTCCTTACAGAGGAGGCACTGGAGGCGATAAGCAGGACCACTCTGGACAATGCCATGGATTTCCTTAATGGGTCTGTAAATGAATCGAATATTGTGTTATGATGTGATGACAGGATATTGTGAGAGAAATTGAGGTTGACTATATGAATATAAATGAGGTTTTTAGCGGGCTTGATAAGCTGTTCGCAGAGAACAGACTACCGGAGGTGGAGAGATACCTTACCCAGGCACTCAGCGATGCTGAATATGAAAAGGATACTGATTCCATGCTTGCGATATACAATGAGCTTATCGGTTTTCACCGCACCACGGGAGAACACGACAAGGCACTGTATTTTTGCAGGCAGGTCATGAGGCTCGCTCATAAGATGGGGATTGAAGATACAGTTCCATATGGAACCGCTCTCATGAATATTGCAAATGAGAACAGGGCTGCAGGTAACCTGTTGGAAGCCCTGTCCTATTGCAGGAAGGTGTATGACATATATTCGGAGCAGCTCGGTCCATATGATATATTGCTGGCGGGTTATTATAACAACGTGGCGCTCATTTATCAGGAGCTTGGCGATTACGACAAGGCTGTTGATGCACTGGAGCACGCGCTCAGCATCATAGAAAGACATGAGAATGCCGGTACGGAGATTGTTGCCACATATGCCAATCTCGGCGAGAGCCTTCTCAGGGCAGGTCGGCTCAAGGAAGCTCAGGACAAGCTGACGGAGGCGGTGCGCAGATATCAGCTCAAGGGTGTCAGAGGATATCACTACAGTGCTGCGCTGTCTGCTGTTGCAGAGGTGTGGTACAGACAGGAGGACTACCAGCAGGCACTCAAATTTTATCAGCTTGCGGCAGAAGAACTCTACAGTGTCTATGGGGACAATGATACATACAGAGTTATAATGAATAATATAGAGACGGTAAAGGCGAAGCTTCAGCAGCAATGATAACAGGGAGGAAGTGGAAGAGCTTCCTCCCTGTTGCGTATGTAGACAGATAATCTGAAGGATGGGAGAACGAGATGAATTATAATGACAAGGTAATGGACGTTATAGATGAGGTGAAGAAGGTCGTCATAGGCAAGGATGTGTGTATTGCCAAGATAATGGCGGCGATAATCGCAGGCGGTAACATTCTCATGGACGATGTACCGGGAGTCGGCAAGACGACGATGGCTCTTGCATTTGCAAATGCAATGGGGCTCCAGAACAAGAGAGTCCAGTTTACACCGGATGTCCTTCCGGGAGATATAACGGGATTTACGATGTACGACAAGGCGACAAATCAGTTTGTGTACAGACCGGGTGCGGTTATGTGCAATCTGTTCCTCGCAGATGAGATAAACAGAACATCTCCAAAGACACAGTCGGCACTTCTCGAGGTTATGGAGGAGGGGCATGTGACTGTGGATGGAGTGACATATCAGGTTCCGGATCCATTTATAGTAATTGCCACGGAGAACCCTATCGGCAGTGCCGGAACACAGCTTCTTCCTGATTCCCAGCTCGACAGATTTATGGTGTGCCTTAAGCTGGGATATCCATCCATAGAGAGCGAACTGGATATAGTTAAGGGAAGGACCTCCGCTGATGGCTTTCAGGATGTACAGCCTGTAATAGGTGCATCT
The DNA here is from genome assembly GCF_003603945.1 of Coprococcus sp. AF38-1. Taxonomy (NCBI): domain Bacteria; kingdom Bacillati; phylum Bacillota; class Clostridia; order Lachnospirales; family Lachnospiraceae; genus Coprococcus; species Coprococcus sp. AF38-1. The sequence goes on along the minus strand of NZ_QVGO01000002.1, from coordinate 200,407 downwards.
GAGCTGCGGCTTATCAGGGAGGAAGTAAAGCATGTCAAGGTCAGTGATGACGTGTATTCTTATATAGGCCAGCTTGTTGTTGGAACCAGAGAGAATCCAAGCCTTGAGCTAGGAGTGAGTCCAAGAGGAACGATAGCCCTCACCAAGATGGCGAAGAGCTGGGCATATATAAGCGGGAGAGATTTTGTCATACCTGAGGATGTGCAGATGGTGTGGACGGACGTCATAAGACACAGGATAGTCTTAAGTGCCAAGGCAAGGGTGAACCACATAACACAGGAGGCTGTGCTCAAGGACATAATGGAGAGGGTGTACAAACCGTCGGTTAGACGAAGAAGTTCGGCGAAAAAGTAGCATGAGATTTGGAAGCGTGTAGTGGTAGGATGTCGTATGAGACGAGGAATATTGTATATTGTCCTGATAGGGGCATGTGTATATATAGGAATAATCAATAAAGAAAAATCATACTTTTTCGCAGCGGTGATCATGACTGCTGTCATGCTGAGTCTTATAGCCGGGCTGATCGTGCGATACATAAGAACCAGTGTTAAGATGCAGATGAATATACCTGTGGTTGAGAAGAACAGTACATTTTGTCCGGAACTTGCGGTATCTGCCACCGGTGGTCAGGTACCCCATGTGGCAGCGGTGTTCAGTGTTCTTGCTCCGGGTATGAAGAAAAAGAGGAAGAGTACATTTGAACAGATAGATGACAGGTATGGAAAGTGCGTGGGAAAGATGAAGCTGGATGTCAGCGGAAGATACGAGATAAAGGCATCGGGCGTCAGGATATATGATGCTTTCCATATTTTCTCAATCAGGAAAAAGGTTGGTGGAACGGCGTACATTTACGTATTGCCTCAGTGCTATCTTGTTCCGGTGGAGGTCACGAAGAACACAAGAGATTTTGTGACGGACAGTGATGTATATTATTCGGATGTGAGAAGCGATGACTCGACCGAGGTGTATCAGGTGAGAGAGTACAGACCTGGAGACAGGATGACCCGTATCCACTGGAAGTTGTCGGCCAGACAGGATGAGATAATGGTCAGGGATACATCAAAGGCATTGTCGTGTCCGGTCATCATCTGTATGGATCTCGATGGAAGAAACTGCCGTCACTATGGACAGGCAATGTCTGTTGCGCTGGAATCCATGGTATCGGTGAGCTTTTCACTGATAGATGTTAAAGTCCCTCACTTTATAGCGTGGTATGATCCGGAGGAGATGTCCATAACGAGATACCGCATAGTCCGTGAGGAGGATGTGTACGATGCCGCTGCAAGGTTGTCGTATGTGGATGCCAGGACAAATGACAGCTACGATGTGATAGGAATGTACAGAGAGAGATACAGAGGTGAGGATTTCACAAGCTTCATCGACATAGACATGAATGGCAATATAGAGTGTGGAGATGAAAGTTTTCAGGTGGGATTTGAAACCATAAAGGAGGATCTTGCAAAATCCTATATCACGGTGTAGATTCTCCAGGCATCATCATAGAATTACAGAGGTGTGGAATTGAGAGTTGTTTTGGGACTGGCTGTATGGGCGTTGTCGCTTGGTATGACATACCTTGTGGGCGATATCGCATACAGCTCGGATATAAATAAATATATGGACTCCACCAATCTTGTGGGTGCGTATATCATAGGAAGTCTGGTGATAGCACTGGTTTATTCTCTGTGGTACATTTTGAGAAAAGAACAGAGGATACTGGATATTGTGGTTCCGGTTACTGTGTTGCTGGGATGGGGGCTTGCCAGAAGAAAGCTGCTCTATGCCGGAGGAAAGGGCATGGTATACAGCATAGCATATGATCTGAAAAAGGTTTATGGGATAAAGACAGGACTCATAGATCTTGACTATGTCAGCGTGAGTGCTGTGACGGAATTTGTGCTTTTTATAGTGGCGGTGTCAATGTTCTTTGCCACTTATATGATATACAGGTGTAACAGTCTGATGATAGCTATCGGACTTGCATTTTTGTTTATGCTTGCTGGCGCAACACTCAGTGTACCTGTGAGTGCACCCGGAGTAGTGCTTACTGTATTGTCACTTATCGTGGCGAGATATGTTCTCATGAGAATGGGGCAGCCGCTGTCGGTGGTGTGGAACATTGCAGTTCCTGTGACGGTATTTGCCGCGTGCCTTGTTGTCACCCTTCTTGTATATGACAGCGTATACGACAGAGGTGTGAAGGAACAAGGGAAACTGCTCGACATGGTGGACAACATGGAATATTTTCTGTCGGGGGAAAGTAACAAAGGATATTCAGGTTACTATAAGGTGGATGATTCTGAGGTCAATCCCGGTGATGAAGTTGTGGATGAGATAATCAGGGAGGATAAGCCTCAGGGAAATCTCTACGTCAAGTCGAGAAGCTATGTTACATATGAGAATGGGTCGTGGCACGGAAGGGCGGATGGACACAGCCCTGATGATGAGGTCATGGTGTATTATGATAAGGATACATTTGCAAGATACGAATCAGAGATACAGGGATATGCGCCAGATAAGAAGTTTTCCAATGAGGTCATGGACAAACTGGTGACATATATAAGACAGCATATGTCATATACCACAGCACCAAAGAAATTTACCGATGGTGAGGATCCGGTCAACAGTGCGATGTATGACGTTCATGAGGGATATTGTGTTCACTTTGCTTCTGCGGCGGCGGTGGGCTTCAGGATACTGGGAATCTCCACCGTGTATAATACGGGTTATGTGGTGCCGTCGTCTGCGTGGATAAAGCAGTCGGATGGAACATACCGTGCGGTGGTTCTGGATAAATACAGTCATGCGTGGATTGAAGCGTACAGTGAGGATGCCGGTGACTGGGTGATCGTGGATGCCACACCGCTTGGAGACAGGGCGGATACTTTGGGGATACCGAAGGAACCGGATTACAGCGGTGATAATACTGCGGACAATTCATCGGATGATACAGAGAAGCCGGAGACTTCTGAGGAGACTTCAAGTCCGGATGTAACAACGGAAGCGACAACTGATTCGACAACCCAGATGTCAGAGAATACAGAAGTCACTACGGAGACGGATGGTGATTCTTCAAATGGCACAGGAGAAAATGGTAATCAGGTCGATGTCCCGAATGATGGCAGTGGAGATGCGCAGTCGGGATCACCAGGGGATGCCGGGGATGGTCTGTCGGAGCTTGTACAGAACAGAGTGTTCAGAACAGTAGTTGTTGTGCTTGCCGTGATACTGATATTGTGGGGCGTAGTCATCTTCAGAAGAAGGACGATAGTTGCGCGCAGGAGACGCAGGCTTGTAGGAAGAAACAGGATATCAGCTATATACGAGATGTCCACGGCGATGTATGATATGATGGTGTTTTCTGGTGCCATACAGAACGTCAGTGAGAACGACACGGAGTATGCCGACACTGTCACGGAGTCGTGCAGCTTTATAAAGGGCGATGAGTTCACAGAGTTTATAAAATGGGTTCAGGCTGCTGTATACGGACGCGTTGAGCCGGATGACAGGCAGATCGCGGCTGCCAGAAAGCTGTATACAAAGGTAAGGGCATACACATATCTTGGCCTTGGGTTCAAGGACAGATTTGTGTGGAAGTATGTAAAGTGTTACGACTGCGGAGGACGCAGAAGGAAGAGATAACATAATTTGTCACGAAAGAAGTAGTATTTAAGATGGAATTTAGAAAAGGGTTAAAGGATGGAATACCGATAGCACTGGGGTATTTCGCAGTAAGTTTTAGTTTTGGTCTGCTGGCGGTAAAGGGCGGACTCACAAGTTTTCAGGCGGTCATCATAAGCCTGACAAATGTAACCAGTGCGGGACAGTTTGCAGGACTCAAGATTATCCTTGCAGGGGGAACGCTGGTTGAGATGATACTCACCCAGTTCATAATCAATCTGAGATATTCTCTCATGAGCCTGTCACTTTCACAGAAGCTTGGGGAGGCAGTTGGAATCAAGGAGAGACTCGTAATAGCATTTGCAAATACTGACGAGATATTTGCGGTGGCGATGGGCCATGTGAAGGAATTGACATTTGGGTATATGATAGGACTTCAGATCCTTCCGATAGTCGGCTGGACGGGCGGAACGCTGTTCGGTGCGGTGGCATCCGGGATCCTTCCGAAGTCCATCAGCAGCGCATTAAGCTTGGCACTCTACGGAATGTTCGTCGCCATAGTCATGCCGGTCGCTAAGAAATCGAGACCGGTTGCCATAGTGGCACTTGTGGCTGCTGCCATATCATGCGTGTTGTATTACGTTCCGATATTCAAGTTTATATCGACGGGAATTGCCATAATCATAAGCACGGTGGCAGCCTCTGTGATAGGGGCTATATTCTTCCCAGTGGGAACTGCTGAGAAAAAGGAGGTGCAGTGATGAATATATACATATATATAATAACCATGGCGGTCGTCACTTACCTCATAAGAATGGTGCCGCTGGTGGCGTTCCGCAAGAAGATAGAGAACAGATTTGTCAATTCATTCCTCTACTATGTGCCGTATTCATGTCTCACGGCATTGACACTTCCGTCAATTTTATACAGTACGGAGAGTATCATAAGCGCTGTATGTGGATTTGTGGTAGCACTCATACTTGGAATCAAGCAGAAGGGGCTTATAGTTGTGGCTGCTGCGGCGTGTGTGACGGTGTTCGTGGTTGAGTGGATATTAAAACTGATGTAGAAATCTATGATGTCTGGAGATTTGGACCGGATGGCTGAATATGATAAAACGATAAGAAGGAGGTAAGCAGGAAATACCTGTGTATGATATATGAGATTTCCGAAATTTATAAAAAAGGGCGATGCGATAGGTTTCGTTGCGCCATCATTTGGCTGTGATACAGAGCCGTATAAGACTGCATTTGGCAGAGCGCAGGAGAACTTCAGGAATATGGGTTTTGGTATACAGATCGGGCCAAATTGTTATACCGGTGAGGGCATAGGAATCAGCAACAAGCCGGAGCTGTGTGGTCAGGAGATAAATGACTATTACACATCGGAGAAGAACGATGCACTCATATCCTGCGGCGGCGGAGAGCTCATGTGCGAGATACTTAACTATGTTGATTTTGACAGACTGAGGGCAGCAGATCCGAAGTGGTTTATGGGATATTCGGACAACACAAATCTCACATTCCTGCTCACGACATTGTGCGATACGGCGTCCATATATGGTCCGTGTGCGGCGGCATTTGGACAAGAGCCGTGGCACCGATCAGTTGCGGATGCTATGGCGGTCCTTCAGGGACAGAAACTGTCATTTGCCGGATATGACGGATGGGAGAAGGAATCCCTCAGGGATGAGGAACATCCATTCCTGCCATACAACATCACAGAGCCAAGAGTGATAAAGGGCTATCCTGAGAAGTTTCAGGTGAGCGGGCGAATGATAGGCGGCTGCATGGACTGTCTGGTGAACCTTATAGGAACAAAGTTTGACCATGTTGGCGAATTCCTTGAGAGATATAAGGATGATGGATTTATCTGGTTCCTCGAGTCCTGTGATCTGAACGTCATGTCCATAAGACGAGCCATGTGGCAGATGGACAACGGCGGATGGTTCAGATATTGTAAGGGCTTTATGATCGGCAGACCGCTGCAGTTCGGACAGGAGATGATGGGCCTTGATCAGTATCAGGCTGTGCTGGGGATCATAGGAAAATACAATGTGCCTGTCGTGATGGATGTGGATCTCGGACATCTGTCACCGATGATGCCTGTGGTATGCGGCAGCATGGGAACTCTTATGGTGGACGGCCAGGATATGAGTCTTTCCATGGAAATGAGGTAGAGAGAAGTCTGTTGGCTGTTTGATTGGCTGAAAAAGGCTGAAAATGGTTGAAAAAATAAAGGCAAAAAAATAAAAAATACTATTGTGAAAAAAAATATATCGTGCTACACTAGGTGGCAGATAAGACAAAGGCATAGACGGAAAGAGTAGTGTGGTGGATGCATCCAGAGAGAGCTGCATATGTGAATCGGACTCAGATATGAATCAGACGTGAGCCAGAACATATGGTGGGAGCAGCTTATGATATATCACATGAAGACCACTCCCGAGCCGTGCGCGATATAAGCGTCACCGCGTAGCTGCGTTAAAGGCATAATTGAGTTAAAAGTTAAGGTGGAAACGTGCATACGCACCCTTAGATAGATTATATCTAAGGGTGTTTTTTTAGTTGTTACATGCAATTTATTTTCACTTTATAAGAAGTAAGAAGGAGAACTGACATGGTTAATTTCAAAGAAGACGAACAGCTTAAGACACTGAATCATTCCTGTGCACATCTTATGGCACAGGCTATCAAGCATCTGTACCCACAGGCAAAGTTCTGGGTAGGACCGGTAGTTGCAGAAGGATTCTACTACGATGTAGATCTCGGCGATGACGTTATCAGAGGCGAGGAAGATCTCGCAGCCATCGAGAAAGAGATGAAGAAGGTTGCCAAGAGCGGCAAGAAGATCATCCGCAAGGAGATATCCAAGGAAGAAGCTCTTGAGATGTTCAAGGATGACGAGTACAAGCTCGATCTTATAAATGGACTTGAGGATGGAACGATCACATGCTATGAGCAGGGTGATTTCACAGACCTCTGCCGTGGACCTCACGTAGACAATGTAAAGCTTTGCCGTAACTTCAAGCTCATCAGACATTCAGGAGCTTACTGGAAGGGCGACAGCAAGAACAAGGTTCTCCAGAGAATATATGGTGTGTGCTTCCCTACAAAGGAGGAGCTTGAGGAGCATCTTCAGTTACTTGAGGAGGCAAAGGAGAGAGACCACAGAAAGATCGGCAAGGACATGCAGCTCTTCATGGTCGATGACCTTGTAGGACGTGGACTTCCAATGTTCCTTCCAAAGGGATATACAGTATGGCAGGAGCTTGAGAACTACATCAAGCGCAAGGAGAGAAAGCTTGGCTATCTCCACGTTATGACACCTTGTGTAGGTACAGTAAACCTCTACAAGACATCAGGTCACTGGGATCACTACAAGGACAACATGTTCCCGGCAATGGAGATGGAGGGAGAGTCATTTGTACTTCGTCCAATGAACTGCCCGCACCACATGATGATATATGCAAACAAGATGCACTCATATAAGGATCTTCCTATCAGGATCGCTGAGATCGCACACGACTTCAGATTTGAGGCAAGTGGTACACTCAAGGGTATTGAGAGAGGAAGACACTTCTGTCAGAACGATTCACATATATTTGTGACACCAGACCAGATCGAGGAAGAGTTTGCAGGAGTTGTTAAGCTCATATTTGACACATACAAGGATTTCGGAATCACAGATTACAGATGCGTACTGTCACTCCGTGACCCAGAGGACAAGGTAAAGTATCACGATGACGATGAGATGTGGAACAAAGCAGAGAATGCACTTAGAAAAGTTCTTGATGATATAGGAATCGATTACACAGAGGAGATCGGTGAGGCTGCATTCTACGGACCAAAGCTTGATGTAAATGTTAAGCCGGCCGTAGGAAATGAGTATACACTCTCGACATGTCAGCTCGACTTCTGTCTGCCAGCTAAGTTCGATCTGAAGTATATCGACAAGGACGGCGAGAAGAAGACACCTGTAGTTCTCCACAGAGCTATCCTTGGATCTCTCGACAGATTCATGGCTTACATCCTTGAGGAGACAAAGGGCAATCTGCCAACATGGCTTGCACCTGTACAGGTAAGAGTTATGCCTGTAAAGACAGACAACGAGGATCTTATGGCTTATGCTCACAAGGTTGTTGATGCCCTTGATGCCATCGACGTTCGTGTAGAGCTTGATGACAGAGCAGAGAAGCTTGGTTATCGTATGCGTGAGGGTCAGGTTCAGAAGGTTCCATACCTTCTCGTAATCGGATTCAATGAGGCTGAGAACGGAACAGTATCATACAGACTCCACGGTGAGGCTGACACAACAGTTCTTCCACTTGACGAGTTCGTACAGAAGATCGACACAGAGATCAAGACAATGGCTCACAAGTAAGAGCGAAAATTTTACACCACAGGTTCACTTACCCTGTCCGCAAGGACAGGGTATTATTTTTGTAAATAAATGCATAATTTGAGGGAGGTATATGATCTCTGTGAAAAATATGGTGAATAAATAGATAACAGGTATTATATGTACCGTGAGGAACACGGATTTGAGATGCCGGAAGATGTGTTCCCTGGGGATGGTGTAAGGCCGTATGTTGAGAAAGTTGTACGGATTTTGAAGTCAAAATATAAAAATATAACAAAAGCATGTATATATGAATCCCAGCTGCCCTGCTGGAAATCATATATACATGCTTTTATGCTTTGATATGGTAAATGTGCTTTAAATGCAATAGTTATCTGCCGCCTCAGGTCTTTCTGCCACAAGGTCAGCGATGGTGGTGGTGTCTACCACGTCCCGGATCGCTTTGTCCAGTCTGCGCCAGAGACCTATGGTGGAGCATCTTGCCTCGCGTTCGCACTGGAATTCATCTGCATCAAGGCACGCAACAGGAGATATGCCGCCCTCAGTGAGCCTTAAAACCATTCCAACAGTTATGTCCTCCGGTGCTTTCCTTAGAAGATAGCCTCCCTGCGGTCCTCTGGTGCTCTTCACCAGCCCGCCGGAGTTCAGCACAGAAGTGATCTGCTCAAGGTATTTCTCGGATATTTCCTCCTGTGCGGCAACATCCTTGATGCTCACGGGCTTGCCGTCTGTCCTCGATGCTATATTTATAAGAAAACGCAGAGCGTAACGCCCTTTTGTGGATACTTTCATAATATAAACCTCCCAAATGCCTGTATTTACTGATGATTTTACATCATTTACATGTCTATTATAACATCTGAAAAAAAACAATCAAGATAATTCATAAAAAACCTATTGACAAAGTGGGAATTAGGCTGTAATATACAGCTATGCTTAATTCATAGTTTCCGAGTAGGAATTGTGTGAAAAGTAACAATAATCACAGAAATGATACGATCAAGTCAAATTTCAAAGACGAAAATTGAGAAAGAGGTGTTGATATGCAGGGAAGTACATTTAAACCACAGTACCTTAACGAAGACAGACGAATGTGTTTCATAGAAGTCATGTGTTGCTGCTGTTAAAGCGAACACAGAACAAATAATCATGACACAGATATAAATAACAGATCATACATAATAGACAGAGAATAATAAAGAAGAGTATAATGCCACATGAGCTCATATACATGACAAGATGAATAGGCAGGTGCGCATGACAGATAAAATATTTGAATTTAAGGAGAATAAGATCATGGCAAAGAAGACAAGAGCAGAGAGAAATTTAAAGTTTGAGACATTACAGTTACACGTAGGACAGGAGACAGCAGACCCGGTTACAGATGCAAGAGCGGTACCAATCTACCAGACATCATCATTCGTATTCCACAACTCACAGCATGCAGCTGACAGATTTGCACTCAAGGATGCCGGCAACATCTACGGAAGACTTACAAATCCAACAGAGGATGTATTTGAGAGAAGAATCGCAGCCCTCGAGGGTGGCGTTGCAGCATTGGCAGTTGGCTCAGGCGCAGCAGCAGTTACATATACAATTCAGAACCTTGCACTTGCAGGAGACCATATCGTAGCAGCAAAGAATATCTACGGCGGAACATATAATCTCCTTGCACATACACTCAAGGATTACAATGTAGATACAACATTCGTTGATCCACTTGATCCACAGGCATTTGAGGATGCTATTCAGGAGAACACAAAGGCCCTCTACATCGAGGTTCTTGGAAATCCTAACTCAGAGGTTTCAGATATCGAGACAATTGCAAAGATCGCTCACGCACACAAGATTCCGCTTGTTATCGACAGCACATTTGCAACACCATATCTCGTAAGACCTATCGAGTACGGTGCGGACATCGTAGTTCACTCAGCGACAAAGTTTATCGGTGGACACGGAACAACTATCGGTGGTGTCATCATCGACAGCGGTAACTTCGACTGGAAGGCATCAGGCAAGTTTCCACAGCTCACTGAGCCAAATGAGAGCTACCACGGTGTAAGCTTTGTAGACGCAGCAGGTCCTGCAGCATTTGTCACAAGGATCAGAGCTATCCTTCTCCGTGACACAGGTGCTACGATCTCACCAATACACTCATGGATATTCCTTCAGGGACTTGAGACACTGTCACTCCGTGTTGAGAGACATGTATCAAATGCACTCAAGGTAGTTGAGTACCTGAACAACCATCCGCTTGTTGAGAAGGTAAATCACCCTTCAGTATCCACAGATCCTGAGCAGCAGAGACTGTACAAGAAGTACTTCCCTAACGGCGGTGGTTCGATCTTCACATTTGAGATCAAGGGTGACGCAGAGACAGCCAAGAAGTTCATTGACAATCTGGAGATATTCTCACTTCTTGCAAATGTCGCTGATGTTAAGTCACTGGCTATCCACCCGGCATCAACAACTCACTCAGAGCTGAACGAGGCGGAGCTTATCGACCAGGGAATCAAGCAGAACACTATCAGACTTTCAATCGGTACTGAGAACATAGACGATATCATCGAGGATCTTGACGAGGCATTCAAGGTAATTCAGGAGTAATATATTTGCGGTGCGGCTTGCGACAGATATACTTGGTTTTCGCACCGCAAATCATATATTAAAATTTTGCAGTTAGAAAGAGAGGTTTTATACAATGAGCAATATTTATAAGAGCGCAGCAGAGCTTATAGGTAAGACTCCACTTCTGGAGCTTTCAAACATAGAGAAGAAGAATAATCTCAAGGCAAATATCCTTGCAAAGCTTGAGTATTTCAACCCAGCAGGAAGTGTAAAGGACAGAATCGCATTCCAGATGATCGAGGATGCTGAGAAGGATGGAACACTTAAGCCGGGTGCAACCATCATCGAGCCTACATCAGGTAACACAGGTATCGGTCTTGCATCCATAGCAACAGCCAAGGGTTACAAGGCGATCATCGTTATGCCTGAGACCATGAGCGTTGAGAGACGTAACATCATCAAGGCATACGGTGCTGAGATAGTTCTCACAGATGGAACAAAGGGAATGAAGGGAGCCATCGCAAAGGCTGATGAGCTTTCAAAGGAGATCCCTGGCAGCTTTGTAGCTGGACAGTTCGTAAATCCATCCAATCCAAAGGCACACAGACTCACAACTGGTCCTGAAATCTGGGAGGATACAGACGGCAAGGTAGATGTATTTGTAGCCGGTATCGGAACAGGTGGAACTATCACAGGCGTTGGCGAGTATCTGAAGGAGAAGAATCCAGATGTAAAGGTCATCGCCGTTGAGCCTGCCACATCACCAGTCCTCTCAAAGGGCGTTTCAGGAGCACACAAGATACAGGGAATCGGTGCAGGATTTGTTCCTGACACACTTAACACAAAGGTATATGACGAGATCATCGCCGTTGAGAATGATGACGCATTTGTAGCAGCAAAGGAGATCGCATCAGCAGAGGGAATCCTCGTAGGAATCTCATCAGGTGCAGCTTACTTTGCAGCAAAGCAGATCGCAGAGCGCCCTGAGTATGCAGGCAAGAATATCGTAGTACTTCTTCCAGACAGTGGAGACAGATATTACTCAACTCCGTTATTCGGCTAAATGGATATATAGTAATTGCTGTGATATAGAATTTATATGAAAAAGCCACCACATCGTGTTTTGATGTGGTGGCTTTTTTTGAAAGTACCCTTAATTAGCTGCATAAATAGTATACAATTGGATAACCTTAAAACTGATAGAACTTTGAGGGGAAATGCCCTTAATTGAGTTGACTTTCCCTTAAAATGTGCTAATATTTAAGGGAAAAGGAGTAAATTAAGGGAATGAGAACTTTTAATTACAGTAAAATAAAAGAAGAAAAATGGGATTCTGAAGTGCTTGGACTCATAGCTGCAATATATAGATATGCAGGTAAACAGGAACTGTATTTAAGACAGCGTCCGGATGAACTGGATAAGCTTGTTGAGATAGCAAAGATCCAGAGCACGGAGGCGTCCAATGCCATAGAGGGTATAGTCACAACAAATACAAGAATAAAGCAGTTGGTTGAGGAGAAGACCACACCGAAGAACAGAGCCGAGGAAGAGATAGCAGGTTACAGGGATGTGCTGGGGATTATACATGAAAGCTTTGATGCAATACCTATAACTCAGAATTATATACTTCAGCTGCATAAGATGTTGTACAGTCATATGAATAACCCATTTGCAGGAAGAACAAAGACGGTGCAGAATTATATCAGCGCAACTTATCCTGATGGGCAAACGGAAGTCCTGTTCACGCCGATGGCTCCATTTGAGACACCGGAAGCGCTGGACAGGATATGTGGGGAATACAACAGGGTGATCGGTAATTTCGAGGTGGAGCCGCTGATCGTCATTCCTGTTTTCATACATGATTTTCTGTGCATACACCCGTTTAATGATGGCAATGGCAGAATGAGCAGACTGCTCACAACGCTTCTGCTATATAGAAGTGGATTCTATGTTGGAAAGTATATTTCTCTTGAGGCAAAGATAGCGGGGAATAAGGAGTTATATTATAAGTCGCTTGGGAAAGCGCAGGCAGGCTGGCATGAGGGCACGGAGGATGCGATTCCGTTTATAAAGTATCTCCTTGGAACGATACTTGCTGCTTATAAGGATTTTGATGAGCGCTTTGAAATCGTAGAGGAAAAGTTGCCGGCGATTGAGATGGTGCGAAAAGCAATACTGCTGAAAATAGGAAAGTTTACAAAGCAGGATATAATGGAACTTTGTCCGTCTCTCAGCATCAGTTCGGTAGAGGGAGCACTCAGAAAACTCGTAAAAGAGGGCGATATAGGCAGAGGCGGTACAGGCAAGTCTACCTATTATGTCAGAATGAAATAACAAATGCTTGTTTTTTTCACCTTAGCTTGTTAATCTATTGTACGAAACATGAGATCAGCCGCTAATTGCCGGTGCATTTGAGATGGTGGGCAGATTGGGATAAGACTGATCTGAATGAATTGATATTAGGGGAAAAGGGATATAAGACTATGAAAAAACTATCAGATAGACAGAAAACACTTATAAAATGGTTGTGTGTGCTGGTGCTGGTCGGACTTATCATATATGTGTTCCGTGACATGGCAGGCCCTATAATGTCGCAGCTTGTAAAGACAAGTCCTGTGGTCGTGGCAGCTATTCTAGGAGCGACACTTTTATACGGAGTGATAGAGAGCTGCATAACGTTTATCCTCATGCGACAGGTGGAGAATAATATGACATTTTTCGATGCAAATATTATGACGTATTTTGTGTCATTTTACAGGGTGTCAACGCTTGGGAGCGGTACCATAGTGGCATCCACATTGTTCATGAAACACTGCAGAATACAGCCGTCGAAAGCGCTTGGTCTGTACTCTATTGATTATGCGATACACAAGATGACCATATGTGTTATGGCGGTGGCATTGTTTCTTGCGAACAGAGAATATATGCTTGGAGTATTTGGCAAATACAGTTCATATGTTGTCCTCGGCGTTATAGCGACCATACTCATAACGATGGCGATAGTGCTCTTTGCGTGCTGGCCGCCGTTTCACAGATTCCTCAGATGGCTTCTTGAAAAAGCTGATGCTTTGTTTAAAGGACGATTTGCAAAGCAGATTGACAGTTTAAGTGGGCAGACAGCTATGATGGAGGATGCCACCAGGGTTGTACTTAAGAAACCGTGGCTTATAGTGGTAGTCATGCTGCTTGATATATGCAAGTTCGCGTGCTGGTTTGCCATACCTTATATAGTGTGTCACAACTTGTGTGATATGAATATTGTCACGTCAATAGGTATAACAGCCATGAGTGTCATGCTGGCGGCAGTCATTCCTATGCCGGGAGGAATCGGATCAAGTGAGCTTGTTATGACAGCAATCTATTCGGGACTTGTTGGTTCTGCTGCAGCCGGAGCCATGGCACTTCTCTATAGATTTGCCACATTCATGTTCCCTTTTATCATAGGTGCATTTACAGCCATATTCTTCAAGAGGTTCAAGAGATATAAGGCGGCGCAGAATGAAAAACAGGGAATCTAGTATGGCGATAGTATGGCGGATACAGACTCATAGCTGAACCGTTAAATGAGTTTATAAAGAACCGATATATATCAATGGTCAGCAAGATGCGTGGCAGGTGATATATATCGGCTGGTGAAGGGAAAAAGATACATATGAAGAACATAGTCGCGGGCATACTGGCCCACGTTGATTCGGGTAAGACCACCCTGTCGGAGGCGATGCTCTATCAGGCAGGACAGATAAGAAAGCTTGGGCGGGTGGATCATCAGGATACATATCTAGATATGGACAGTCAGGAAAAGGACAGGGGGATCACGATATTTTCCAAGCAGGCGGAGCTTAACTTTGGTGATATGCATATAGCACTGCTTGACACTCCAGGACATGTGGATTTCGGAACGGAGATGGAAAGGACTCTTCAGGTCCTCGATTATGCAGTTCTGGTCATCAATGGCATGGACGGAGTGCAGAGCCACACGGAGACGCTGTGGAAACTGCTTGAGAGATATGAGATTCCTGTATTTATATTTGTAAATAAGATGGACATGACGGGGTATGACAGGGAGTATCTCATGGACAATATCAGACACAGACTGAGTGATGGCTGTGTCGATTTTTTATGTGAAGATTCAGGAGAGCAGATCGCCATGTGCGATGAGGCCATGCTTGAACATTTCCTTGAGACTGGGGCAAATGATGAACAGGACGTGGTAAATGCCATTGCGGGCAGAAAGCTGTTCCCATGTTACTTTGGCTCTGCACTCAAGAATGAGGGCGTGTCAGAGCTTCTTGACGGCATGAACAGATATGTAGTGGAACCTGTGCGCGGGGAAGAATTTGGCGCCAGAGTGTTCAAGATAGGACGTGACGATAAGGGCGAGAGACTTACCTACATGAAGGTCACTGGAGGAGTGTTGAAGCTCAAGGATGTGCTGACGCTCAGAAACAGTCAGGGGGAGGATAGCCATGAGAAGGTCAACCAGATAAGGGTATACTCCGGTGCAAAGTATGACATGGTGGATCATGTCACTGCGGGCTGTGTATGTGCTGTTCCGGGACTGGTGAATACCTACGGCAGACAGGGAATCGGTGCCTGCCCGGATGGAGAGCTTCCAAGTCTGGAGCCGGTTCTCAGCTATAATGTCATGTACCCGACTGATGTGGATGCGGTCACGATGGTGTCAAAGCTCAGACTGCTTGAGGAAGAGGATCCCCAGCTCCAGGTGCAGTGGAATGAGACCGCAGGAGAGATATACATCAAGGTCATGGGGCAGGTACAGCTTGAGGTAGTGGCTCAGATGGTAAGAGACAGGTTTGGAATTGCCATCACATACGGACAGGGCAGGATATCATACAAGGAGACGATCGCGGCTCCAGTCATGGGTGTAGGACATTTTGAACCGCTCAGGCACTACGCAGAGGTACATTTGTTGCTTGAACCTATGGAGAATGGAAGTGGAATGTGCTTTGACAGCATTTGCAGCGAGGATGTACTGGATAAGAACTGGCAGAGACTGATACTCACCCATCTTCAGGAGCGTGAGTTCAGGGGAGTGCTTACGGGATCCCCGATCACGGATATGAAGATAAGCATCACTGCGGGGCGCGCACATCAGAAGCACACTGAGGGTGGAGATTTCAGACAGGCGACATACAGGGCGGTGAGACAGGGCCTTATGATGGCGGAAAGTGTCTTGCTGGAACCTGTGTATGCATTTAAAATAGAGGTACCACAGGAGTATGCCGGAAGGGTTCTTGCAGACATAGTGAAGATGAGCGGAACTATGGATGGTCAGGAGATATCCGGTGAGACGACAGTCATCACGGGACATGCCCCGGTATATACCATGAGAGAGTATTACAGTGAACTCACAGCATTTTCCAGAGGTACAGGCAGGCTTCAGGTGGATATAGACGGCTATCAGCCGTGCCACAACACCGAAGAGGTTCTGGCTGAGAGACATTATGATCCTGAGCTTGACAGGTTTAATCCATCATCATCGGTATTCTGCGCTCACGGTGCAGGTTATCTGGTTGACTGGTACGATGTGTATGAGAACATGCATGTGAAGGAGGATCCGGGATTTGAGATCTCAGGTCAGCTGGGGTATACAGAGGATGGTGATGTTACGGATATTCCTGTGAACAGGCCGGGAAAGAGCGTGTCGGATATGTCTATCACGGACGAGGAACTCAGCGAGATATTTGCAAGGACATTTGGCGGAGATTACAAGGATAAGGATGTGGCACTGAACGGAAGATTCAGGAGAACTACATCTGAATATAAGGTAAATGGAACTTCCGGCAGAGGAAGTGATGGCACAGCCGGAAACGGTATGTCTGCTGGTGCCGCAGGGACCTCGGTCCAGTCTGAATATCGAGGCGGTGCACGGTACAATAGAAGTCAGTCGAGAGACAGGCAGCCCGGAAATGGACCGTTTGTGGGCAGCAGACCCGCTGATAGAGGTATAGCCACGCCTGGAGCATTCAAGCGCAGAAAGAGTGGCGAGGACTATGTCATAGTGGATGGCTACAACGTCATATTTGCGTGGGATACACTTCGGGAACTGTCGGAGCACAACATAGACTCCGCCAGAGGTAAGCTCATGGACATACTGTCAAACTATCAGGGATATATGAACTGTAAGTTAATAGTGGTATTTG
The DNA here is from genome assembly GCF_003603945.1 of Coprococcus sp. AF38-1. Classification (NCBI taxonomy): domain Bacteria; kingdom Bacillati; phylum Bacillota; class Clostridia; order Lachnospirales; family Lachnospiraceae; genus Coprococcus; species Coprococcus sp. AF38-1. Next base: position 183,692 of record NZ_QVGO01000002.1, on the reverse strand, counting down.
ACGGCTACAAGGTGAAGGACAACAAGGGCGAGAGATTCCCTTATGATGATATAGAGGTGGTGTACACCAAGGAGGGTGAGACCGCGGATGCGCATATAGAAAAGCTCACACATGAGCTTGCGAGAAAGCACAAGGTCACTGTGGTCACATCGGACGGACTGGAGCAGATAGTCACCATGGGACAGGGCGCGATCCGCATGTCCTCACGGGACTTCAAGGCAGAGGTTGAGAGGGTGAACGAACATTTGAGAGAGAACTATCTGAAAAACGATTGAGAAAATTTGATCAAAACAATTAAGCTGAACTATTTGATTCTGGCTTATTTGATAGATACTTAAAAGAAAGAAGGAAAAAAGGTTTGTCAGGGCAAAAATGCCCGACGAACCATACATAATTACGGAGAACAGCGAGGCTTAACAGTGTATATAAACCAAGCTGATGGGTATGCCTTCGCAGGGGCATTTGAGCCCGCCGGTCCTTAGATGGTGCGCTAAGCAGCATCTTAGTACCGCTGCAGGGCGAAACGAGCGGGAGCGTCCCCTGAGAAGGCATACCCATCAGTTTGGTTGCAAAACACTAGAACCGAGCGTCCGTGTTAATAGGAGGGCAATTTGGCAGATTATATAATGGCGCTGGATCAGGGAACGACCAGCTCAAGGGCGATAATATTTGATAAGGAAGGCAGGATATGCTCAGTGAAACAGAAGGAGTTCACCCAGCATTTCCCGAATAACGGCTGGGTGGAGCATGACCCAATGGAGATATGGGCAACCCAGATGTCGGTGATGATGGAGGCGAGGGAGACCATGGGAATCCGCACCGAGGACATAGCCGCCATAGGAATCACCAACCAGAGAGAGACAACCATAGTGTGGGATCGAAAGACCGGCAATCCGGTGTATCATGCCATAGTGTGGCAGTGCAGGAGAACTGCGGACAGGATAGAGCAGCTTAAGGCTGAAGGATATGACAAGGTGATAAGAGAGAAAACGGGACTGATAGTAGATCCGTATTTCTCTGCAACGAAGATAGAGTGGATACTTGACAATGTGCCGGGAGCCAGGGAACGCGCAGAGGCAGGGGAGCTGATGTTCGGAACTGTTGACACATGGCTTATATACAAGCTCACAGGCGGAAGAGTCCATGCAACGGACTACACAAACGCATCGCGTACCATGCTATTCAACATTCATACACTGGAGTGGGACAGGGAATTGCTTGCAAAGTTCAACATACCGGAGAGCATGCTTCCGGCAGTGAGAAATTCCAGTGAGATATACGGATACACGGACAGAGAGATATTTGGCGGTGAGGTGCCTATAGCGGGAGTTGCCGGAGATCAGCAGGCCGCGCTGTTCGGACAGTGCTGCTTTGAGGCCGGTGATGTGAAGAACACCTACGGAACAGGTTGTTTCCTCCTCATGAATACGGGGGATAAGGCAGTTGACTCGCAGCAGGGACTTCTCACCACCATAGCCATAGGACTTGACGGAAAAGTCAGCTATGCGCTTGAGGGAAGTGTGTTTGTGGCTGGAGCAGCCATCAAGTGGCTCAGGGATGAGATGAAGCTCATAGACAGTGCGGCGGATACTGAGCGCATTGCTCTGTCGGTGCCGGACAGTAATGGTGTATATGTGGTACCTGCGTTTACTGGCCTTGGCGCTCCTTACTGGGATGCGTACGCCAGAGGGGCAGTGTTCGGCCTCACAAGGGGAACAAATAAGGCGCACTTTGTCAGGGCGACAGTTGAATCACTGGCATATGAGACATCGGATGTTCTTGCGGCTATGGAGATGGATGCAGGACTTTCAATCACAAGCCTTCGAGTGGACGGTGGTGCAAGTGCCAACAACTTCCTGATGCAGTTCCAGGCAGATATAGAGAATGCCGAGATAGTGCGGCCTGTGATCACGGAGACAACAGCTCTGGGAGCTGCATATCTGGCTGGACTTGCGGTTGGCTACTATGACAGTCTGGATGAGATCAAGGGCTACTGGAAGGCCGACAGAAGATTTAAGCCGGGGATAACTGAGGATAAGAGGGAGAAGCTCCTTGCAGGCTGGAAGGATGCTGTGGAGAGAACGAGAGTGACAAGGTGAATATAAAAATATATATAGAAAGAAAAAAACAATGGGTAATGAGAAAAGTAGGAGGGACTTATGTATTTAGTATTTGATGTAGGGGCAACATTTATAAAGTATGCGTTAATGGACGATGAGGGCAATATATCGGGAAAGGGTAAGACTCCAACCGACAGATATGCCGAGGCTGGAACTCCGGCATTTGTGGCGCAGATCAAGAAGGTGTATGACGAGAAGGTACTGGACTGTGACATAACAGGAATTGCCATGGGGCTTCCTGGACAGATAGATGTCGAGCGCGGCATAGTGTACGGCGGTGGCGGGATCAAGTATCTTGATGGTGCACATCTTGGTGATCTCATATCAGAGGCATGCGGCGGTGTGTCTGTAGCCCTTGAGAACGATGGCAAATGTGCGGCCCTCGCAGAGTTGTGGCTGGGCAATGCCAGCACGGCTACAAATGCAGCAGTCGTTGTCGTGGGTACAGGAATCGGCGGTGGAATAATCATTGACAGAAAGATCCACAGAGGCAAGAGACTTCTGGCAGGTGAATTGTCATATTCCCTCATGAACATGACAAGGGAAGAAGCTGATAATGTCAGATGCTGTGAAGAGCTGACTGTTGAGGAGACATTTGAATATAACCCGTTCATGGTAACCTCAACATGTACTGCAAGTTCCATTACATACAAGGCATCCAAGATCATGCATATGAAGCCTGAGGAGGTGACCGGTGAGATGGTATATCAGTGGATAGATGAGGGCAATCAGGAGATCGTAGATATGGTTGAGGATTCATACTTCTCCATAGCAAAGCTCTGCTGTAACCTGTACATGACGATAGATCCGGATGTCATACTTATTGGAGGCGGAATGAGTGCCAACCCGAACTTTGTTCCGGGGGTTAAGAAGTATGTGGACAAGATAAGAAAGATTACAAAGACCTACGATGGCATGGTTATCGACACATGCAAGTTCCGCAATGATTCGAATCTTCTTGGCGCGCTTTACAACTATAAGCAGAAGTATGAGGGTGTGAAATAAAATCGCAATAAAACAAACGTAAGGTGGAGATGAACTGGAACAGATGGTTCATCTCTTTTATAAATACTACTGAAAATGTAAATCTATGGAGGGAAAATTATGATAATCACAAAGAGACATGGACTCCCGGAGAATTTTCTCTGGGGAGCATCGACAAGCGCATATCAGGTTGAGGGTGCCAATCTGTCACACGGCAAGGGTCCAAGTGTGCAGGATATCAAGACAGTTCCAGCGGGAACAAGTGAGCTGGATGTGTGTGCTGATTTTTATCACAGATATGCAGAGGACATAGCCCTCATGGCTGAGATGGGATTCAAGACATTCAGATTCTCCATCGCGTGGAGCAGAGTCCTCCCAGAGGGAACCGGCAGAGTCAACCAGGAGGGAATTGACTTCTACAACAATGTGATAAATGAGTGCCTCAAGTACGGAATCGAGCCGCTTGTCACAATGTTTCATTTTGATCTTCCTGCGGCTCTTGAGAAAAAAGGTGGCTGGTCGAGAAGAGAGAGTGTTGACGAGTTTGTTGAATTTGCAAAGCTTCTCTACACAAATTATGGCGACAGAGTAAAGTACTGGCTGACTATCAATGAGCAGAACATGCTCACACTTGTGGGTGACGTGATCGGAACCTGCAACATGGAGGGCGTGACAAATAAATACAAGAAGCTTTATCAGGAGAATCACCACATGCTCCTTGCTCAGGCAAAGGCCATGAAACTTCTCCACGAGATGTGCCCTGGAGCAAAGATTGGTCCTGCCCCGAACATCTCTCTGGTATATCCTGCCACATGTAAGCCGAAGGATGTCCTGGCAGCACAGAACTTCAACGCGATAAGAAACTGGCTTTACCTTGATATGGCAGTGTATGGAAGATACAACGACCTGGTGTGGAAGTTCCTTGAAGAGCATGACGCTATCCCTGTTATTGAGGCTGGAGATATGGATATCATGGCGCAGGCAAAGCCTGATTTTATAGGTTTCAATTATTATAACACTGCAACGGTTGAGTGGGATGACAGCCCGGTTGCTGTGACGGACTCAGAAAAAAAGGATCAGCAATCAGCCGGTATTGAGCCGGGGGTATACAAGGCGTATCCAAATCCAAATCTTCTCCGCACAGAGTTTGGCTGGGAGATAGACCCTGACGGCTTCAGGGCAACTATAAGAGAGATGTACAGCAGATATCACCTTCCTATGATTGTGACAGAAAATGGTCTTGGCGCATATGACAAGCTTACAGAGGACGGCAAGGTACACGACGACTATCGTATAGAGTACTTAAGAAAGCATATAGAGCAGATTAAGCTGGCAGCAGACGAGGGCGCAGAGATGATGGGTTACTGTCCTTGGTCAGCAATTGATCTCGTGTCCACCCACGAGGGAATCACCAAGAGATACGGCTTTATATATGTCAACAGAGATGAGTTTGACATGAAGGATCTTGCGAGATACAGAAAGGATTCCTTCTACTGGTACAAGAAGGTCATCGAGACTAACGGCGAGGATCTGAGCTAGCTTGTAGTTGAGTAAAAGCACTGGGAGACTGGGTGAGAGTTGCTTGAGATTTATTTGCGATATAATTGTGCTAAAACGTAGATTTACTTGCGTAAAAGATAAAATAAAGTCCTTGCATTAATTTATTTATGTGCTATACTAAATAAAGTTACTAACATACACCAACGCGTTAAAGTGACGTGAGTTTAAATTGAGAAAACCGAGGAGAAAATCAAAACAAAAAACAAGAAGGAGGACACTATTATGATAGGCGGAGATCTGATCACCTACAGACCTGACATTCAGGTACTTGACGCAACAATAAGAGATGGAGGACTTGTCAACGATTTCTATTTTACTGACGAGTTTATAAGAGCCCTCTATGAAGCGAACATCAAGGCGGGGGTTGATTATATGGAATTCGGCTATAAGGCCTCCAAGGAAATGTTTGATGTGAACAAATTCGGCAAATGGAAGTTCTGCAACGAGGAGGATATAAGAGCCATCGTTGGAGAGAACAATACAGATCTGAAAATTTCAGTTATGGCTGATGTCGGAAGATGCGACTACAAGAAGGATATCATCGACAGAGCCGACAGTGTTATCGATCTGGTGAGGGTGGCGACATACATCAACACCATGCCTGCAGCCATCGAGATGATTGAGGATGCACATGCAAAGGGATACGAGACTACATGCAATATCATGGCAGTTTCAAAGGATCAGGAGTCGGATATCGATCTTGCCCTTGAGCTGCTTGGTAAGAGCAATGTAGATGGAATATACATTGTTGACAGCTACGGTTCACTGTACCCTGAGCAGATCAAGAAACTCGCGGAGAAATATGTCGCAGTTGGAGAGAAGTATGGCAAGAAGATAGGAATACATGCACACGACAACTTAAAGCTTGCCTATGCCAACACTGTTGAGGCAATGAGGAGTGGTGCGAGCATGCTCGATGGAACTGTAAGCTGTATGGGCAGGGGCGCAGGAAATTGTGCGCTTGAGCTTCTTCTTGGATTCCTCAGAAATCCAAAGTACAACCTGTACCACATCTTGAAGTTCATAGAGCAGTACATGGTTCCGCTCAAGGCAAAGGGAGATGCAGTATGGGGCTATGATGTGCCATACATGCTGACCGGAATGCTGAATCAGCATCCAAGGGAAGCCATCGATTTCATCAAGAATGAAAGACATGATTATGCAGATATGTACAGCTACCTTATGTACAGAGAGTAACATGCGGATTGTGGAACAACATATTTTACACTGTAGAATATGTGTAGCCGATAGAGATGCATAGTACAACATATATAGTGGGTTGGGTGCTTATTATGGTGCTCAAGATAAAGGGGAGGACTCCTGGTGTCAGTTATCGCTGGCATCAGGAGTTTTTCTTCTTTTTTTCGGGCTGTGTGTTATAATCGGATGTGTAGTGTCAAAATTTGTCAAAAAACAACAAGAGAAATACTTGGGAAGATTGATATGAGCAGCGACAGTACTTGAAAACATACAGAAATAACAGGAGGACAGCACGTGAACATAGGAATAATGGGCGCAGGCAAGATTGCCGGTGTCATGGCAGATACGATAAATAAGATGGATGATGTGGAGCTGTATGCGGTAGGTTCAAGAACTTTGGAAAAGGCAAATGCATTTGCCAGGAAATTTGATATAGATAAGACTTATGGGAGTTACGAAGAACTGGTAAGTGATGATGCTATAGATCTTATATACATTGCAACGCCGCATTCACATCACTATGAGCATATGAAGCTCTGCATAGAACATGGAAGGAATGTGCTATGCGAGAAGGCATTTACCTACAATGCTGCACAGGCTGAGGAGATCGCAGCTCTGGCAGCGGAGAAGAAGGTGTATGTGGCTGAGGCGATATGGACGAGGTATATGCCGTCCAGACAGATAATAAATGAAATTCTTGGATCAGGTGTGATAGGGGATATCAGGACAATGACCTGCAACCTGTCCTATCCGATATCAAAGATAGAGCGTCTGATCAGACCTGAACTGGCAGGAGGTGCCCTTTTAGACGTGGGAGTTTATGGGCTGAATTTCATTGTCATGCATATGGGTAAGGAGATATCAGCTATCGAATCGTCTGTCATGATGCACGAGACTGGAGTAGACGGACAGGAGAGTATAACCGTCAAATACAGAGACGGCAGGATGGCAGTGACAACCCACAGCATGTACGGAAGATCAGACAGAAAAGGTATCTTTTACGGTGAGAAGGGATACATGATAGTCCAGAATATAAATAATCCACAGTGGATAGATGTATTTGACTGCGAGGACAGACTGATAAGACATGTGGATGTGCCAAAGCAGATAAGCGGCTACGAGTACGAGGTCATGGAAAGCCTTGATATGATCAGACAGGGACAGTTCCAGAGTAAATCGATGCCTTTGTCAGAGTCTATATATATGATGAAGCTTATGGATGATATTAGAAAAGGGTGGAATAAAAAGTGATAATTATATATATACTTGGCGGAATCATAGCCATATTTCTGATGTACATACTTTTTCTCTTCGTGTGCAGTCTGTTCGTGAGAACTGACAGGCAGTATACGGAGGACAGCAGGTTCTACAGGCATCTGCTGTATGGTGTCACCGGATTTGCCATGTGGTTTCTAAGCGTGAAAATGCATGTGACTGGCATGGAGAAGATTCCAGTGGATGTCAAACCACTCTTTGTGGGAAATCATCTGTCAAATTATGATCCGCTGATAGAATGGCAGGTATTTAAGAAGTGGGATGTGGCATTTATATCCAAGCCGGAGAATTTTAAGATACCGATATTCGGCAGGATCATCAGAAGATGCTGCTTTATGCCGATAGACAGATCAGATCCGGGTAAGGCATTGTCTACGATCAAGATGGCTACCGAGATTCTCCAGAAGGGAGATATGGCAGTTGGAGTATACCCGGAGGGAACGAGAAACAGACAGGGCGGACTTCTGCCATTTCACACGGGTGTTTTCAGAATAGCCCAGAAAGCGCATGCGCCGATAGTCGTCATGGCGATACATGGAACGGAGAACATCTACAGGAATGTGCTGAGGCGCAGATCTGACGTCTATATAGATGCGGTGGATGTGATACCTGCCGATGAGGTAAAAGCAATGAAGAAGAATGAGATCAGCGACAGGGTGAGACTTGTTCTTGAGAAAGATGAAAAGGGTAAAAACTATGGGAAGGAAGTACATTTTATATAATTCACTGGCGGGCAACGGCAAATGTATGTATGACGTGCAGGCACTTGCAGATACATATCCTGATGCGATACTCAAGAAGATGACAGAGATCGCTTCATATGCGGAGTTCATGGGATCGCTTGCAGAGGATGACGAGGTTATCCTGTGCGGCGGTGACGGAACGCTGAACATATTTGTGAATGACATAAAGGACATGGATGTGAAGAATACCATCTACTATTATGCCTCCGGAAGCGGCAATGACTTTGCAAAGGACATAGGACATAACAGTCATGACACTCCGGATTACCAGATAAATCAGTACATACAGCATCTCCCGGAGGTGACGATCAACGGCAAAAAGTGGCTGTTCATCAACAATGTTGGATTCGGAATAGACGGTTACTGCTGTGAGGAGGGCGACCGCCAGAGGACAAAGAATGAGAAAACTCATAAGAACAAGCCTGTGAACTATACGGCTATAGCTATCAAAGGCCTGCTCTACGCATTCAAACCGAGAAATGCTGTGGTGAAAGTGGATGGAGTCCGTCATGAATATAAAAATGCCTGGCTCGTGCCAACCATGAATGGCAGATATTATGGCGGCGGAATGATGGCTGCCCCCGGGCAGGACAGACTGAATCCGGAGCATACAGTTTCGGTTATGGTGTTCCGCGGCAAGGGCAAGCTTGGAACCCTTATGATCTTTCCTTCTATATTCAAGGGAGAGCATGTCAAGTACGAAAAGTATGTTGATATATTCAACGCAAAAGAGGTTGAGGTTGAATTTGATCGTCCGACACCACTTCAGATAGACGGCGAGACGATACTTGGAGTTACATCATATAAAGTTAAAGCGTGGAGCCTGGATCAGAAATAAAAAAGTTTTGAAAATCCGAATAATATAAAGTTCAAAAAACTTGCAAATATGCTGACGTCATTTATACTATTTTAATAGATTGTACGCTGAAAAAGGAGGTATTGTATGCGGGAGATGCGGAGAAGTGACAGGATGATAACAGATCGTGAAGAGATAGTGGATGTACTTGATTCGTGTAAGGTGTTCCGGATGGCGGTTCACGATGAAGAGGGAATGTACATAGTTCCGCTGAATTTCGGTTATACCTACGAGGAGGATGTTCTGAAGCTTTATTTCCACTCTGCCGGTGAGGGCAGGAAGGTGGATGCTCTGGCAGCGGATCCGAATGTGGCCATAGAGATGGATACAGATCACTATCTGGTTGAGGGACCAAATGCCTGCAGCTTTGGTTATCTCTACAGCAGTATCATGGGAAATGGCACAGCCAGAAAGCTGACAGATCCTGAGGAAAAGTGCGAGGCACTCAACTGCCTTATGAATCATCAGCTTGCGAGAAATACCGAGAATATGAGATCGTTTGACAAGGTAGAAAAGAAGAAGTATAACTACTCAGACCAGATGCTGGCAGCGGTAAATGTGTATGAGATAGTTGTGGAAAATTTTACGTGTAAGTCAAGGCGATAAGTATATGGAATCTATGCAATTGCCATTGTGGTTTAAGGAATTGACGTAAAACATAATACAAATTATAATCAGACAGGATATAATGAAGCGATCATCAAGCAGACTCTTGATGATAAGTGATATAGCAGAAAGGTGAAAACAGGAGATGGATTACAACAAATTAGCGGATTTGATATTTGCAGATATAACAGATACAGTGGATGACCTTGAGAAGAGATTTCCGGAGAGAGAGCTTCCAGAGGGGGCAAGGGTAACAAGATTTGCGCCAAGCCCTACAGGATACATGCACATCGGTGGACTGTATGCAGCCATGATCTCAAGAAAGCTTGCAAAGCAGAGTGGCGGCGTGTTCTACCTCAGAATAGAGGACACTGACAGAAAGAGAGAGCTTGAGGATGGTGTAAATGAGATCATCAATTCGCTGAAGAAGTTTGACCTTGGATTTGACGAGGGACCATTTGAGGGTGGCGAGACTATATATGGCCCATATAAGCAGAGCGAGAGAAAAGAGATATATCAGACCTGTGTCAAGAAGCTTATGCAGGAGGGATATGCATATCCTGACTTTACAACAGCCGAGGAGCTTGATGAGATCAGGGCAAAGCAGGAGGCTGCAAAGGTTGACATAGGATATTACGGCGAGTATGCAGTAGGAAGAAATCTGACATACGAGCAGATAGAGGAGAAGCTTGCAGCGGGCGAGCCATATGTTGTTAGACTCAAGAGTCCGGGCGAGGCAGGAAAGACTGTTATCTACAGCGATCCTATCAGGGGCAAGATCGAGATGCCTGAGAATGTCATGGATGTGGTACTTCTGAAGTCAGACGGAATACCTACATACCATTTTGCACATGCAGTTGACGATCATTTCATGAGGACAAATCTTGTCATCAGAGGTGACGAGTGGCTTGCATCATATCCACTCCACAAGCAGCTCTTTGATCTGTGTGGATTTGCGCTTCCAAAGTATGCGCACATCGCACCTATCATGAAGCTTGAGGTTACAGTGGACGAGGAGGGCGAGCACCAGAGAAAGAGAAAGCTCAGCAAGAGAAAGGACCCGGAGGCTGCGGTTGGCTTCTATGCAGAGCAGGGATTCCCATCAGTCAGCGTGCTTGAGTACCTTATGACAATAGCAAACTCCAACTACGAAGAGTGGCATGCAGCACATGCAGACAAGACAATAGACGACTTTACATTATCACTCAAGAAGATGCCTGTCAGCGGCGCACTTTTTGACATGGTGAAGCTTAATGATGTCAGCAAGGAGATGATCTCAAAGCTCACAGCCGAGGAGTGTTACGACCTCATCATGGAGTGGGCAAAGGAGCATGACGAGAACATATACACATTTGGCACACAGGACAAGGACGGCTTCATGAAGACCATCAACCTGTGGAAGATGTCAGGCAAGAAGGTCCGCAAGGACGTCGGCAAATGGTCAGATCTGCGCGCGATGTTCGGTTATCTGTACACACCTGAGGATGAGCTGGATCTCCAGTATGAGATAGACGAGAAGTACACACCGGAGATGATCACAGAGGTTATCGAGGAGTACAAGAAGGATCTCTTCCTTGACTCAGAAGACTGGTTCTCAAGCATGAAGGTCATGGGTGAGAAGATCGGCTACTGTCCAAATGTCAAGGAGTACAAGCAGAATCCTGACGGATACAAGGGCAGCATCACAGATGTATGTACCATAGTAAGAGTTGCCATAACAGGCAAGCAGAACTCACCTGACCTGTTCACGATCATGAACGTGATAGGAAAAGACAAGACCGTGGGCAGACTGGACAAGTTCCTTGCGTGGGTGAATAGATAGGATGTATCAATTGGTTGCGAACATTAAGTTGGCATCCAATTGATGAAGATTGGTTAAAATACATTTTAGAAGGGATTGGATTACTATGAACAAGAAGATATATGACGGTTATACATATGTAGGCGGTGGCGTGTGCGCGGCCAAGGGTTTCACGGCAAATGGACTTAACTGTGGACTGAACCCTGACAAGAACAAGAATGATCTTGGAATGGTATTTTCAGAGGTGCCATGTGTGGCAGCAGGCGTGTATACACAGAACAAGGTGAAGGGCGCACCGGTCACAGTTACCAAGGAACACCTGAAGAAATCTGGCAACAAGGCACAGGCAGTCATTGTGAACTCCAAGAATGCCAACACATGCAACGCAGATGGAATAGAGAAGGCTGAGAAGATATCCCAGCTTGCAGCGGATGCCCTGGGTATAGATGTGAACCTTGTCATCAATGCTTCAACAGGCGTCATCGGACAGATCATCCCTATCGAGCCATTTGAGGAGCATATGAAAGAACTTGCAGACGGTCTCTCGGCAGACGGCAACGACAAGGCGGCAAATGCTATCATGACCACAGACACAGTTGATAAGCAGGTTGCTGTCCAGTTTGACATAGACGGAGTGACATGCACCCTCGGAGGTATGGCAAAGGGAAGCGGAATGATCCATCCAAACATGGCGACAACGCTTAACTTCATCACATCAGATATAGCGATCACATCAGAGCTGATCCAGAAGGCTCTTTCAGAGATCGTAAAGGTGACATATAACTGCCTCTCCGTAGACGGAGATCAGTCCACAAATGACACCCTTACAGTCATGGCAAATGGCCTTGCAGGCAACAAGCTCATCGACACAGAGAATGATGCATATGAGAAGTTCAAGAAGGCCCTCTATATAGTTATGGAGTGTATGACTATGATGCTCGCATCAGACGGTGAGGGAGCAACCAAGATGATCGAGTGTACAGTTGCAGGGGCACCTGACCTTGACACAGCCATTATCGTGGCAAAGAGCGTTATCCGTTCCCCACTTACAAAGTGTGCTATGTTCGGCGAGGATGCCAACTGGGGACGTATCCTCTGTGCCATCGGATATGCGGAGGCAGACTTTGATATAGATAAGGTTGCAGTTGACCTTGAGTCAGAATTTGGCGTAGTTCCAGTATGCCGCAACGGCGCAGGCGTACCATTCTCAGAGGAGAAGGCAGCCAAGGTATTGAGCTCAGATGAAATCCACATCAACATAGATCTCGGAATCGGTGACGTGACAGCCAAGGCATGGGGCTGTGACCTGACATATGATTACGTGAAGATCAATGGGGATTATCGTTCATAATATATAAAACAAATCAGGGAGACAGCCGAATGCCATTTAAGATTATTAGAAGTGATATAACAAAAGTTCATGCAGATGCAGTAGTAAATACGGCAAATCCGCACGTTGCCGTGGGAGCTGGCGTGGACTCTGCAATATATGCGGCTGCGGGGCGTGACAGGCTTCTGAAGGCAAGGGCAAAGGTTGGAACTCTGGCGGCTGGAGAGGTTGGAATCACAAAAGCATTTGATCTTCCGGCGAGATACATCATTCATTCAAGCGGACCTGCCTGGGTGGATGGAAGACATCAGGAGCCGGAGCTTCTCAGAAGGTGTTATGACAAAGCATTAGTTATGGCATATGCACACAGATGCAAGTCGATTGCATTTCCACTGATGGCTACGGGCTCTTACGGCTTTCCTAAAGAGCTTGGAATTCAGATTGCAATTGATGCATTTACATCATTTCTGCAGGAGCATGAGATGGACATTACGCTTGTGGTGTTTGATGATCATTCATATCATGTATCAGGAAAATGGTATGATGATGTGAAGAGTTTAATAGATGACGAATATGTTGCTGAAAAAAATCTGAGTGAATATCGTACTTTGTCATCGTATGATGAATGCCAAGACACTGCAAGGTTCGATGAAGAATATCTTTGCGGTCAACATAGACCTCAGTTTATGGAATATGGAACACTGGCACAGTCAGGTAAGAGTTCGGGAATACATGAAAACAACTCAAATGGTTCTTTGGACGACATGCTTAAGGGCATATATACGGACAGCTTTGAAAAACATCTGCAGCAGTTAATCAACAAAAAGAGACTTAAGAATTCAGAGGTCTACACTGCGGCAAATATAAGCAAGCAGTATTTCTCAAAGCTCCTGAAGGGCAGGATAAAGCCGTCGAAGGAAAAAGTTCTGTCACTGGCAGTCGGGCTTCGCCTGAATCTTGATGAGACTGTTGACTTCCTGGGGCTTGCCGGATACGCACTCTCACCGATCTCTCAGACGGACAAGATCGTGGAGTATCATATAGTACATAAAGAATACAGCGTCATAAAGATCAATATAGTTCTGTTCGACTATGGACTTGCCTCGCTGTCAGAATAAAACAAAGTAAAATGAGAAGGTCGCCTGCGGGGTGACCTTTTTGTTTGTTATACAGGTTATTATTAACTCATATTAAGGGAAAGCAGAGTGGACATGCCAAGGTTAATTTCTAAAACGCACGTGCATGCAGATTGTTTACACATTTGCATTTCCTGACACATAAAAACAATAAGATAAAAGAATGTGAGGTTGATGATTATGAAAAAAGGACTTACGGAGATAGTATTTATTCTGGACAGAAGTGGTTCAATGCACGGACTTGAGGCTGACACGATAGGTGGATTCAATTCAATGATGGAAAAGCAGAAGAAAAATAGCGGTGATGATGGAGAGGCGTACGTTTCGACTGTGCTCTTTGACGACTTCAGCAGAGTACTGCACGACAGGATTCCTATTGAGAATGTACCAGAGATGACGGACAATGACTATTACGTGGGTGGCTGCACAGCACTGCTTGATGCGCTTGGAGGTGCGATTCACCATATCGGCAATATCCACAAGTATGCAAGAAAAGAGGATGTGCCTGAGAAGACATTGTTCGTGATAATCACAGACGGAATGGAGAACGCCAGCCGGAATTACAGCTATGAGATGATACAGAAGATGGTTAAGCGCCAGCAGAAAAAGTATGGCTGGGAATTCATCTTCATCGGAGCAAATATCGATGCTGTCATGGAGGCAGGACGCTTTGGAATAAGACCGGAGCGGGCGGTGAATTATGTGTGCGACGAGGCTGGAACAGAGAATGTGTATGGAGCTGTAGGGAATGCGGTGCATGCGATGCGCTCATCCGAGCCGATGGCGGGGGCTGCCGCCCTCGATGACAGGGAATGGAGTACAAAGCTTGATGAGGATTATATAAAGCGTGGCAGATGACAAACAACTATATCTTCCGTTTCCGGCAGTATGAATGGGGAGCAAACTGTCTGACTCGCTTGCGTTTTGCACAGCAAAAAGTTAAAGTTTTCCATATCAAAGTTTACTTGTATGATGTACAATATCACCATATGGAATTGAGCAAAGATATATTGGGAGGTAGGCAGATGGAAGATAGAGTACTTGACTGGGAGGTCTATGAGAAGACAGCCCGTGAGATGGCTGCAGAGGGACTGGTTCTGTTAAAGAACGACAACAAGGCTCTGCCACTTAAGCAGGGAGAGACGGTTTCTGTATTTGGACGTATGCAGAACCATTATTATAAGAGTGGAACCGGTTCAGGCGGCATGGTGAATGTTGCCAGAGTGGTGGGAATCCTTGATGCACTTAATGAGTGCAAGGATGTAAATGTCAATCAGAAACTGGCAGAGACTTATGCCGCATGGGATGAGGAACATCCTGTGGAGCTGGGACTTGGCTGGGGACAGGAGCCGTGGTCACAGGCAGAGATGCCGGTTACAGAGGAGCTCGTGCAGGAGGCTGCCGGCGAGTCGGATTCGGCCATAGTGATAATCGCTAGGACGGCAGGCGAGGACAAGGACAATACACTTGAAAAAGGAGCTTTTATGCTCACTGATATAGAGACTGATATGCTTAGACTTGTCAGAGAGAATTTCCAGAAGATGGTCGTTCTCTTGAATGTCGGCGGTCTTATAGATATGTCATTTCTCGACACGATTTCCCCGGATGCTTGTATGTATGTATGGCAGGGTGGAATGGTCGGAGGATATGGAGTGGCTGATGTCCTCGTAGGAGATGTCAGCCCTTCAGGAAAACTCACAGACACGATAGCCTACGATATCAAGGATTATCCTGCGTATGACAATTTCGGCGGCGAAGAGAGAAATTTCTACGCTGAGGATATCTATGTGGGATACCGTTACTTTGAGACATTTGCAAAGGATAAGGTCAGATATCCGTTTGGATACGGATTGTCATACACAGACTTCAAGATCGGCGTAAAGCATGCAAGCCTGGATTTTGAAAAAGGCGTGGCGAATATCTGTGTCAAAGTCACAAATACAGGAAAGAGACTTGGCAAGGAGGTTGTCCAGGTGTACGGTGAGATGCCACAGGGCAGGCTTGGCAAGCCATCCAGAGTGCTCATTGATTTTGCGAAGACAAAGGAGCTTGTTCCGGGACTCAGCGATGAGCTGAAGTTTGAGATACCACTTGACCGCATGGCATCATTTGACGATTCAGGGGCGACAGGCCATAGAAACTGTTATGTGCTTGAAGCTGGAGACTACACTATCCATGTAGGAAACAGCATAAGAAATACAACAGAGTGTCTGTTCTTTGAGCTCGCTGAGACAGTGGAGCTTCAGAAACTTCAGGAGGCACTTGCACCATATGAGAAGTTTGACCGCATGAAACCATTCTGTGATGAGAACGGCAGGATGCTTATAGAGTATGAGGAGACACCTCTAGTCACTGTTGATATGTATGACAGGAGAGAGCAGGAACTGCCGGAGGAGATACCGGTTACTGGTGACAGGGGAATTACGCTTCTTGATGTAAGGGAAGGCAAGGCTTCCATGGATGAGTTCATAGCGCAGTTTGATGATGAGGATCTGGCATGCTTTGTTCGCGGCGAGGGAATGGGAAGTTCTCTTGTGACGGCGGGAACAGCGTCAGCATTTGCCGGGGTATCGCCAAATTTGATCGCACATAAGATTCCGTCGGTGTGCTGTGATGACGGACCATCGGGAATGAGACTCGACTCAGGTATGAAGGCATTCTCACTTCCAAATGGCGCTCTGTGCGGATGTTCATTTAACAAAGAATTGAACACCAGACTGTATGCACTTCTCGGACTTGAGATGACAGCAAATAAGGTTGAGGTTCTTCTCGGACCGGGAATGAATATCCACCGTCACCCGCTTAATGGACGAAACTTTGAGTATTTCTCCGAGGATCCATACCTTACGGGTTCCATTGCAACTGCACAGTTAGAGGGACTTAAGTCCAGCGGCGTGTCCGGAACGATCAAGCATTTCTGTGGAAATAATCAGGAGTATCACCGCCATACGACGGACTCGGTCATCTCCCAGAGGGCACTCAGGGAGATATACCTGAAGGGATTTGAGATAGCTGTCAAGTCGGGATATGCCGACTCTGTTATGACAACATATGGTCTGGTAAATGGTCTCTACACCGCAGGAAGTTATGATCTGAATACCACGATACTCAGAAATGAGTGGGGATTTACAGGCGTGGTCATGACAGATTGGTGGGCATCCATCAACCGCAGGGGTATGGAGCCGGATGCAAATGACTTTGCGACTATGATACAGGCACAGAATGACATGTATATGTGCTGCCCGGACGGCTCGAAGAACATGGGCGGAGATAATGTCATAGAGGCACTTCAGGACGGACGTATATTGAGAGCTGAGCTTCAGAGAATTGCAAAGAATGTGTGTAACTTTGCCATGAATACGAATGCATTTAAGCGTCTTGTGGGAGAGCCTGCAGAGGTAGAGATAATAAACCGTCCAAAGCAGGCGGACGATTTTTCAATTGATGATGTGGAATACATCAATGTCGACAGAGACATACTTATAGATCTGACAGAGAAGGCCAGCACCGCCGACACGAATTATGTCATAGCACTTGATGTTGAACATCCGGGAGAGTATGAGGTGAGCCTGAGGGGAAGCTCGACACTCGAAAAGCTTGCCCAGCTGCCGTGTACCCTGTTTTTCAACGGATTCCCTGTGAGCAACTTCACATTTAACGGAACTGACGGCAAGGATGTTGTGATCAGGAAAGAGGTCAAATTTTACGGCAGATTCAATGTGCTCCGACTGTATGTGAAGTCGAATGGACTTGACCTCAAGGATATTAAGTTCAGTTTTGAAAAAGAGTTTTGATCTGAAAATAAATATTGACATAGACTGCCATAGATGGTAACCTAAGTTAACTCTTTGCACTGCATATAAATCTACAGTACAAACTGAGCAGACCATTGGCGAAAGCCAAGGAGTCGGGCCATCATGGCAGTGGAATCTTTACATCCACGGGACAGTAGTTACTAATACTGAGTCGTGGGTGTTTTTTTATACTCTTTTAGACATTCTATAAAATCTCCCACATATATTTAGTGATAAGAGCTTTCTGAAATTTATTGATCGCACAGCATCGGTCTTTTGATTAAGGTGATTATCAATAGACTGGTGTTCATTTAAGAAAGGATGGCTGATTATATGGAAAGCGCAAACAAAATAAACACGATGGCGGCATCTGCCGTATCAGAGGATGAGTTTAAAAAGGTTGCAAATAAAGTATCGTTTATAACGATAGTACAGAACGTACTGTTGTCAGTATTCAAATTATTTGCGGGAATATTTGCACATTCAAATGCAATGATAAGTGATGCGGTACATTCAGCATCAGACGTGTTCAGCACCATAATAGTCATAATCGGGGTGAAGCTGGCGTCGAAGGAATCCGACAAGGAACATCCTTACGGCCATGAGAGGCTTGAGTGTGTGGCAGCGATCGTGTTGTCTATAGTGCTGTTGTATACCGGTATCAAGATCGGCTCGCAGGCGGTTAAGGACATAATCGGTGGCAATTACCAAAGCCTGCAGAAACCGGGGATGCTGGCACTGGTGGCGGCTGTTGTATCCATTGTCACAAAGGAGATAATGTACTGGTACACAAGACACTATGCGAAGAAGATAGATTCAAGCGCACTTATGGCAGATGCATGGCATCACCGATCAGATGCGCTGTCATCGGTCGGCGCGCTTGTTGGTATCGGTGGTGCGATGATGGGATTCCCGGTTATGGATTCCATTGCAAGTATTGTTATTTTTGTATTCATAGCTAAGGCGGCATACGATATCTTCAAGGATGCCATGGACAAGATGGTGGATCACTCCTGCGATGAAGAGACAGAGAAAGAGATGAGGGATTTTGTGCTCGCCCAGAAAGAAGTTCTCAGTGTTGATCTTCTTCACACAAGGATATTTGGCAACAAAATATATGTAGATGTGGAGATAGGTGTAAACGGTTCATATACATTAAGACATGCGCATGAGATAGCGGAAGAGGTCCATGAGGGAATAGAGAAGAATTTTCCAAAGGTAAAGCATGTGATGGTGCATGTCAATCCTGCGGATGTGGCAGAATAATCATAGATTGATAACGCAGAGTAAGGCACGGATCAGATTTGGTCGGTGTCTTATTTTGTGTGCTGGAAGCTGCAAAACGAGTATCAAACCTGCAAATAGTCAAAAACAATCAAAACAATTCAAAAATCTTCAAAAATATGCAGAATAATGATTGACAATCTTCATTTGCGATGATATTATGCATATAGATTGATTGAAAGTGACTGAAATCAAGTGAAAACCACCTTGAAACAATCACAAATAATTGAAAACAGTCAAAAAATATGTTATCCTAAAGAAAAGTTAAAAGCACCGGATGCAGATATATGCATTCTGAAAAGCCACGAAAAAAGAAAATACACAAACACGAAAAACACATATACAGGAGACATACTTAAAAGGCAGGAGGCAATTATTATGATGACCGAGGATAGATACACAACGATTTTAGATGCACTGAAAGAGAAAAAGTCTATGACAGTTGCAGAGTTCACGGAGATCACGGGAGCGTCAGAATCTACTATAAGAAGAGATTTGATAGCTCTGGACGATATGGGTAAGATCAAGAGATTCCATGGTGGTGCCAAGGCGATCGAGCATGAATATATCACCAATGAGGCACCGGTTTCAGCCAAGGCACAGCTCAACGTCGAAGAGAAAAGTGCCATTGCAAAATATGCGGCAACGATGATCAATGATGAAGATTTCATATTTATAGATGCAGGAACCAGCACGGAGCTCATGATCGACTATATCGGCGAAACAAATGCTACATTTGTCACCAATGGAATAGCACATGCCAAGCGGCTTCTCAAGAAGAACCTCAGAACGTATATGATAGGCGGACTTGTAAAGCCAATCACAGAGGCGATCATCGGAGCCGAGGCGGTCAATTCCATGAAAAAGTTCAATTTCACAAAGTGCTTTCTTGGAACAAATGGAATCCATATGGATTATGGATTCACGACGGTCGATGTGGAAGAGGCTATGGTGAAGATGGAAGCGGTGAACAGATCTTATGCCAGCATAGTCCTTGCTGACAGCAGCAAGTTCGACAAGGTGACAGCGGTGACATTTGCGGCAATCGAAAAAGCCTGTATTATCACGGACAGACTTGTAAATGATAAGTACATAGACGCCACAGTTGTAAAGGAGGTACTCAGATAATGATTTATACGGTGACATTCAATCCAGCGCTCGATTATGTTGTCAAGATGGACAGCCTTGAGCTTGGAATGGTGAACAGAAGTAAGTCAGAAGCCATATTCTATGGCGGCAAAGGTATCAATGTCTCAACCGTACTTAAGAACATAGGAGTTGATTCCGTAGCTCTCGGTTTTGTTGCCGGATTTACCGGTAAGGAGATTGAGGACGGAGTCAAGGCCATGGGAGTTAAGACAGATTTTATCCAGCTGAAGGATGGTCTCAGCAGGATAAATGTCAAGATCAAGGCAGAACAGGAGACGGAGATCAACGGACAGGGACCCGACATTAAGAAAGATGAGCTTCAGCAGATGTTTGACAAGCTGGACAAGCTCCAGTCGGGAGATTGCCTGATACTTGCGGGAACCATCCCTGCTTCACTTCCATCTGACATATACGAGCAGATCATGGAGAAGCTTATGAACAGGAACATCGACATCGTGGTGGATGCGACAAGGGATCTTCTGCTCAATGTATTGAAGTTTCGTCCATTCCTCATCAAGCCGAATAACCATGAGCTTGGCGAGATGTTCGGAGTAGTCTTAAAGAGCGATGACGAGATCGTTGAGTATGCGAAGAAGCTCCAGGTCATGGGTGCAAGAAATGTGCTCATATCCATGGCAGGGGACGGAGCAATACTCATCACAGAGACAGGAGAGGTTCACAAGATCGGAGTTCCAAAGGGAACAGTTGTGAACTCAGTAGGGGCAGGTGATTCTATGGTGGCAGGATTCACAGCAAGCTACCTGAAGGATCACGATTACATGGAAGCATTGAAGAGAGGAACAGCAACCGGAAGTGCCACAGCATTTTCAGAAGGCCTCGCCACAGCGGACAAAGTAGAAGAACTCTATAAGCAGTTATAGTAAATTGTACGTGTTCCGTCATGAGAGGGAATACTTAGGAGATTCAGATATCGCACAGTAGCATATGTGGATGCGGCTGATTATTTAAGAGGAGGTTACGCTTATGAGAATTACAGAGCTTTTATCAAAGGAAAGCATTGCTCTGGGTGTAAAGGTAGATTCAAAGGATGCAGCGATCGACTACCTTGTAAACCTGCACGATGCAGCAGGCAACATCTCAGACAAGAAAACATACAAAGAAGGAATACTTAAGAGAGAGGAAGAGGGCTCAACAGCTATAGGAGAAGGAATAGCAATCCCTCACTCCAAGAACAAGGCAGTCAAGAGACCTGGACTTGCAGCTATGACAGTTCCAGATGGAGTTGATTACGACTCACTTGACGGACAGCCATCAAACCTGTTCTTCATGATCGCAGCACCAGAGAGCGGATCAGATGTACATCTTGAGGTGCTTTCAAGACTGTCTATGCTCCTCATGGATGAGGACTTCAGAGCAGAGCTTCTGAAGGCAGCAGACAAGGATGCATTCCTTGCAGTCGTTGACAAATATGAGAACGCAAAGTTCCCAGAGGAGACAGCAGAGAAGCCTGAGGAAAAGGCAGTTGAGAAGGCTCCTGAGAAGAAAGGCTTTAGAGTGCTTGCCGTTACAGCGTGTCCTACAGGGATAGCTCACACATATATGGCAGCCGAGGCACTTGAGAAGGCCGGCGCCAAGATGGGATATGCATTAAAGGCTGAGACAAATGGCTCAGGCGGAGCAAAAAATATACTTACTGATGAAGAAATCGCAAACTGTGATGGTATCATAGTTGCAGCTGACAAGAATGTTGAAACAGCAAGATTTGATGGAAAGCCAGTTCTTTTCACAAGAGTGGCAGATGGAATACACAAGCCTGAGGAACTCATACAGAAGATCGTGGATGGTCAGGTCCCTGTTCACCACGAGGAGGGTGACAGAAAAGAGTCGAGTAGTGCAAATGGCAGTGTGGGAAGCAGAATATACAAGCATCTTATGAACGGAGTATCACACATGCTCCCATTCGTAATCGGCGGTGGTATCCTCACAGCTCTTGCATTCCTTATAGATACACTTTGCGGATTTGGTGCAACAGGTGGATCCAACTTCGGTTCCATGACGCCGCTCTCAGCATTTTTCAAGTATGCCGGTGGCCTGGCGATGGGCGTGATGGTTCCGGTACTTGCAGGATTTATAGCAGAGTCCATAGCGGATAGACCTGGACTTGCAGTCGGTTTCCTCGGCGGTATCCTGGCATCCTCTGGAAATGCAGCACTATCAGGTTATGTATGGGCAGGAGATAACCTTGGCGGATTCCAGTCATTTATATCAAAGTTTGGATTCGTCGCAGAGGGCGGCGGAAATACAGTATCAGGTTTCCTCGGCGGTATCGCAGCAGGTTTCCTTGCAGGATATGTAGTTCTTCTTCTTAGAAAGATCTGCTCCAAATTCCCTAAGTCACTGGAGGGAATTAAGCCAACACTTATATATCCACTTGTTGGTATGTTTATAGTTGCAGTACTTATGATATTTATACTCAATCCAATTATTGGATTGATCAATACAGGACTTTCAGATATGCTGACAGCCCTTGCAAATAAAAATCTTCTCATCCCACTTGGAATTATCCTCGGCGGTATGATGGCGATAGACATGGGCGGCCCTATAAACAAGGCAGCTTATGTATACGGAACAATGGTTCTCGCAACAGCGTCAGAGCTTGTCGCAGGCGGCGCACAGCTCTCAGATCCAGCAGTTCAGGCATGCTATATCTCAATGGCATCAGTTATGGTAGGTGGTATGGTACCTCCACTTGGAATTGCTCTTGCATGTATCTTCTTCCCTAAGAAGTTCACAAAGGCAGAGAGAAACTCAACAGTATCAAATATTGTAATGTCATGTGGATTCATCACAGAGGGTGCAATACCATTTGCAGCAGCAGATCCACTCCACGTAATACCATGTACACTTGTCGGTGCAGCAGTTGCAGGTGGAATGTCAGCAGCGTTCAAATGTACACTGATGGCACCTCACGGCGGAATCTTCGTATTCGCAACCGTAGGCAACTGGTTACCATACATCATCTCATGGCTTGTAGGATCAGTGATCACATGTATCATGCTCGGTCTTATCAAGAGAAACGTGCAGGAGTAAAAAATGCACAAAAGTAATGCACAAAAAACGACAGAATGTTATAATTTATACAATTGGGGTTTGTGAAAATCTGTCGGATATATGGAATAACGAAAAAGGTGTGGGGAACATCTGGCTGTGATACCATATAACAGAAAAATGCAGATCAAATGTTTTTACAAAATTCTGCTAAATCCGAGGGTTGATAAGAAACAGAACCATAAAGCAGATAATTACAAGTCACAATATATTATTAAACAAAACAAGGGCTGCTTATGATAGAGGATTTCTGCAAGTGATTGTTTATATCATTTGAAGGGAATTTGAGGCCGCCGGTACTCAGATAATCGTCAATGGAAAACATATTGACGATTATCGGCAACAACTGGAAAACCACCAGTTGTTGCATACGCTGTAGGCCGAAATAAGCGGGAGCGACCCGAAAATGATATAAACAATCACTTGCAGTGGCATAACTGGAATTGCGGCCCGTATTTTAAAGAAGGAGAAGAAATTATGGTAGCACAGACAGTAAAAGTAGTAAATGAACAGGGACTTCACATGAGACCAGCAGGAGTATTTGCAAAGGAGATGACAAAGTTCTCATGCGCAGTAACTCTCGACGTAGCAGGCAAGAAGATCAATGCCAAGAGCGTAATGCTCATCATCGCAGCATGCATCAAGTGTGGTGCTGAGGTTACAGTAGAGTGTGACGGTGCAGACGAGAAGGAGGCTCTTGCAAAGGCAGTTGAGCTCATCGAGTCAGGATTCGGCGAGTAGGACATGTAGATGTTCTGACGTCGCAGCAGGGAAATGATAAGTGAAATCTGATATCAGACTTCAGTAAATGTTACGGACAAATGGTACTCAGATTGAGTACCATTTGTTGTATAGAGAATAATTGGAGGTTTTCTTATGAATAAAGGAATCGCGGGTTCAGCCGGCTACGGCGTTGGAAAGGTTGTGATCATATCTGACGCAAAGCCGGAATATGAGAACAGAACAATCACAGATACAGATGCAGAGATTAAGAGATATGACGATGCAGTTGCAGCGTTTACAGAGAAGACACATGCCATGGCAGAGGCCATGAAGGAGAGTGTCGGAGAGCACAATGCGGAGATCCTTGAGGGACACATACTGCTCCTCACAGATCCGGGGATGGATGAGATCACAAAGGGCGCGATTATGAGCGGAACCTGTGCAGAGGCTGCATTTGAGAGTACATGTGATATGTTTGCCGGAATGTTCCAGATGGCAGATGATGAGCTCACAAGACAGAGAGCAACTGATATTGGCGACATCAAGGTGAGAATGCTCAAGATACTCACAGGTACACCTGATGTGAACATATCAGAGGTTCCAGCTGGAACTATCCTTGTGGCTGAGGATCTCACCCCATCCATGACAGCAGGAATCGTCAAGGAGAATGTGGCAGGAATCATCACTGCGGTTGGCGGCAAGACATCCCACTCAGCTATTCTTGCGAGAGCACTTGAGATACCGGCGGTACTCAGCGTGGATGGAATAGTTGACATGGTTTCAGATGGAATGACAGCAGTAGTTGACGGATGCGATGGAATCTGCATACTTGATCCGTCCCAGGAAGAGATAGAAGAATATCGGGCAAAGAGAGAGAAGTACTTAAGTGATAAGGCTCTTCTTGAGGTATATAGAGGCAAAGACACAGACACAGCTGATGGCGCAAAGGTACATTTGTATGGCAATATCGGTAATCCGGAGGATGCAAAGCAGGTTGCTGCATGTGATGGAGAGGGCGTTGGCCTTTTCAGAACAGAGTTCCTGTTCATGGGCGCATCGGAGCTCCCATCTGAGGAAGAGCAGTTCCAGGCGTACAAGGCGGCTGCCGAGACCATGGAGGGCAGAGAAGTCATCATCAGAACACTTGATGTGGGTGGTGACAAGGATATCCCATACCTTGGACTTGAGAAAGAGGACAATCCGTTCTTAGGTTTCAGAGCAGTGAGATATTGTCTGCAGAATAAAGATTCATACAGAGTACAGCTGAGGGCACTTCTCCGCGCAAGTGCATTTGGCGATATCAAGATCATGGTACCGCTTGTCACATGTGTTGATGAGATCAGAAGCGTGAAGGCTCTTGTTAAGGAGCTCATGGCTGAGCTTGATGCAGAGAATATAGCATACAATAAGGATATCCAGGTCGGTGCAATGATAGAAACTCCTGCGGCAAGTCTCATAGCAGACCTGCTCGCAAAGGAGGCAGACTTCTTCAGTATAGGCACAAATGACCTGACACAGTACACCATGGCGGTCGACAGAGGCAATGCAAAGGTTGCGTATCTGTATTCGTCCTACAATCCTGCAGTTCTCCGCTCCATGAAGAATATCATCGAGGCGGCAAATGCAGCGGGCATCATGGTAGGCATGTGCGGTGAGGCGGCAGCAGATCCGTTGCTCATACCTCTCCTCATATCATTTGGACTGGGAGAGTTTTCGGTCAGTGCCACTTCAGTCCTTGCGACAAGAGGAACGATAGCCAAGTGGTCGAAGGCTGAAGCAGATGAGTTGGCAGCAAAGGCACTCTCACTTGCAACAGAGGCGGAGGTTGCGGAACTTCTCAAAGCAAATGCAAGATAGATTAAAAGTGCACAATATGGCTTGGTAAAAATATGAGTACATTTTTGTATGGTTCATGTGTTTGAGAAATCAATAATGAACAAAAACCATGACTCGCAGTGACTATTTTCACGAAAATAAAAAAGTCGGCATTTTTAACTGGAAAAAGTGCCGATTTTTTTGTTACAGTATAATTAGTAGCAGGAAGAACACATAGTGAACAGAGTCAGCCTTGCAGATCGAAACAGACAGGTGCATCATATCGTAATTTTAGTGAGTTTGTTTTAACAGTATTGTAGATGGAAATAATATGGATAGGAGGATGTAATAATGTTTGAGAATGAAAAAGTAAACCATGTGAAGTTTGGTGAAGGCAGTGTGATGGAATGTGATGGAAGCCATATAAGAATTGTATTTTCTTATAATAATGTAGAAAAGACATTTGCCTATCCGGGAGCATTTGACAAGTTTGTCAGCTTCCAGAGTGAAGAGGCACAGCAGATGGCTGAGAGTGAGCTTGAGCAGATAAGGCTGAACCAGAAAAAGCTGGAGGGAATGAAGAAGCTTATAATTCAGGAGAACGAGAGAAGGAAAGAGGAAGCACTCAAGGCCAAGGCGAAGAGAAAGAGACAGTAATATAAAGTAAGATATAATAGTCCCTGCCGGAGAGAAAAATTTCTCTTTTGGCGGGATTTTTTGTACCTGAGGATCATTTTTAGAACAGTGATATTTTTACATATACCTTGATTTTGTTGATATTTTTTGCTAAATTAAGTACGTACGTGTATAAATAGGGGCGTTTGCACCCATTTACAGAATAAAATGATCATAACAGTCAGAATTTGGCTGTCGGAAAGGACGGAGCACAGAGTGTATAAGATTACTAAGGTTGAACAGTTGACAGAGACCATATACCTCATGGACGTGGTTGCACCACGAGTTGCAAATAAATGTCTTCCGGGACAGTTTGTAATTGTCAGAGGTTCAGAGGATGGAGAGAGAATCCCTCTCACTATCTGCGATTACTCAAGAGAGGACGGAACCATCACTATAGTATTCCAGGTAGTTGGAGCTGCTACAGAGATGATGAAGAATAAGAAGGCAGGAGATTCATTTGCGGATTTCGTTGGACCACTTGGATGTCCATCGGAGTTCTGCAAGGAGGATATAGAAGAACTCAAGAAAAAGAAGATTCTCTTCGTTGCAGGTGGTGTTGGAACAGCGCCTGTATACCCACAGGTAAAGTGGCTCCACGAGCAGGGCATCGAAGCTGATGTCATCGTCGGAGGAAGAAACAAGTCACTCATCATTCTTGAGGATAAGATGAAGAAGGTAGCCGGCAACCTGTATATCACAACAGATGACGGTTCATATGGAAGCAAGGGTGTCGTTACAAATGAGATCCAGAAGCTTGTAGATGCTGGCAACAAGTATGATGTGTGTGTTGCCATCGGACCTATGATCATGATGAAGTTTGTATGTAAGCTCACAAAGGAGCTTGAGATTCCTACAGTTGTCAGCCTTAACCCTATCATGGTAGACGGAACAGGTATGTGTGGTGCCTGCCGTGTGACAGTAGGAGGAGAGGTTAAGTTTGCGTGTGTAGATGGACCAGAGTTCGACGGTCACAAGGTGAACTTTGAGGAGGCTATGCAGCGTCAGCAGCTCTACAAGACTGTAGAGGGCAGAGCATTCCTTGCAGCAAAAGAGGGCGATACACATCATGGCGGATGTGGAAACTGTGGAGGTGACAAGTAATGGCTATAGAAGTAGATGTTTGGAAGAGAGTGCCGGTTCGCGAGCAGGAGCCACAGGTACGTGCAAAGAATTTTGAAGAGGTTTGTTACGGATATAATGAAGAGGAGGCTATGGCTGAGGCTTCAAGATGTATAGGATGTAAGAATGCCCCATGTATGAATGGCTGTCCTGTATCTATTAATATCCCTGGATTTATAGCTCAGGTCAAGGAGGGCAATTTCGCTGAGGCGTTCAAGATCATCAGCGAGTCATCAGCACTTCCTGCTGTATGTGGCCGTGTATGTCCACAGGAGACACAGTGTGAGCAGAAGTGTATCAGAGGAATCAAGGGCGAGGCGATATCCATCGGTAAGCTTGAGAGATTTGTTGCTGACTGGGCCCGTGAGAACGGAATCAAGCCAGAGCCTGCAAAGGAGATGAATGGTCACAAGGTGGCAGTCATCGGATCAGGCCCTTCAGGTGTGACAGCAGCCGGAGATCTTGCAAAGATGGGTTACGATGTAACTATATTCGAGGCACTTCACCAGCCGGGCGGAGTTCTCGTATACGGAATTCCAGAGTTCCGTCTTCCAAAGGAGAAGGTAGTTGCCAAGGAGATCGAGAACATCAAGTCACTTGGTGTTAAGATAGAGACAAATGTAGTAGTAGGAAAGTCAGTCACAATCGACTCACTCCTTGAGGATGAGGGATTTGACGCAGTGTTCATCGGATCAGGTGCAGGACTTCCTAAGTTCATGGGTATCCCAGGCGAGAATGCCAACGGCGTATTCTCAGCAAATGAGTACCTCACAAGAAGCAACCTCATGAAGGCATTTGACGAGAATTCAAATACACCTATCATGAGAGGTAAGAAGGTTGCCGTTGTCGGTGGTGGAAATGTTGCTATGGATGCAGCAAGAACAGCACTCAGACTTGGCGCTGAGACGCATATCGTATACAGACGTTCAGAGGAGGAGCTCCCAGCCAGAGTTGAGGAGGTTCATCACGCTAAGGAAGAGGGAATCATATTTGATCTACTCACAAACCCAACAGAGATCCTTGAGGATGAGAACGGCTGGGTATGCGGTATGAAGTGTGTGAAGATGGAGCTCGGTGAGCCAGACGCATCAGGCAGAAGAAGACCTGTTGTGATTCCAGATTCAGAGTTCACAATGGACGTTGACACAGTAATAATGTCACTTGGAACTTCACCAAACCCACTTATCTCATCTACAACAGAGGGACTTGAGACAAACAAGTGGAAGTGTATCGTTGCAGAAGAGGCAAACGGACAGACAACCAAGGAAGGCGTATATGCCGGTGGCGATGCCGTAACAGGTGCTGCAACAGTTATCCTTGCAATGGAAGCTGGTAGAGCTGGTGCAAAGGGAATTGATGAGTACATCAAGAACAACAAGTAATAATTATATAGAGTCATAAAAACAGGGCTGATGTGTATAGGGAATACTTCACATCAGCCTTTGTTTTATATACGGGGGATTAGTTATGTATGATGAATTTGCAAAATGGTTAGACAGAATTTTAGATGAGAATATGCCGCTGCCGGGGGTGGCGATCAACTTCAATATATATGAAGAGGTGGACTTGCATTGGTCGATCCAGTTGATAAGTTCAACTTATTTTGACGAGGAGGACGAGGACTGGAATTGTTACGAGGAGTTCACGACAGGGGAAGATCTGTACGAATGGCAGCAGGGTGTAGGCTGGGAGAAGATACTTGATATTTCCTGTGAGATGATCAGAAAGTATCTCACAGAAGGAAAATATGCTGAGAAACTTAAGAAGTACGAGGCTGTTGCCGCTGGATTTGTGGACGGCGATGTGGAAATCCTGTACAGAAGATAGAGTGTTATGGAAACTAGTATGTAGTAGAAAATTGAAAATCTAGTGGGTAGTAGGAAATCGAGTGAATTGTGGGAAAACGAAAGCATTATAAGAAATAATGCACGTTGTATGAAAATGCGTGAGTTGTAGAAATATAGTATGTATTGCAGAAAAATTGTGATAGGTGGGTGACAACATGAGAACTTTATATGTATCAGATCTGGACGGTACGCTTCTTCGCAGCGATGAGACCACATCCGAGTATACAAACAGTGTAATCAATAATCTGACAGATAGAGGAATGATATTCTCTTATGCCACGGCGCGCTCCCTTATCACAGATAAGAAGGTGACAAGCGGACTGCGGGCAGAAATTCCACTGATCGTATACAATGGAGCGTTTATCTTAGACAATGTTACCGGTGAAGTCCTTGCTGCGAATTACTTTGATGAATCGGTAGGATCAGTGCTTGACGATCTATTCGGTAATCAGATATTTCCGATAGTGTATGCGCGGATAGATGGCAAGGAGAAGTTTTCATATGTCCCGGAGCTGTGCACAGATGGTATGAAGAAGTTCCTGCTCAGCAGGCAGGGGGATATCAGGACAAATGTCGTAAAGTCTGCGGAGAACTTGAAAGTGGGAGATATTTTCTACATAACCTGCATTGACAGTCCGGAAAAATTAAAGCCAATGTACAATAAATATAAAGAAACATTTCACTGTGTATATCAGAAAGACATTTATACAGATGAACAATGGCTGGAGATCATGCCGTTTGCAGCATCTAAGGCAAATGCAATAAAACAGTTGCAGGAACTTCTGGAATGCGACAGGGTGGTTGCCTTTGGAGATGGCAGGAATGATATAGATATGTTTGAACTTGCTGACGAAAGCTACGCAGTGCAAAATGCTGATGAACAGCTAAAAAGGTATGCCACATCGGTTATATCATCAAATGATGAGGATGGGGTGGCGCACTGGCTTGAGGATAATTGTATCGTACGATCATCAAATGATAAGGAGTAAAAAGCTGGCGGTATAGGACGACAAATATACATAAAAATCAGGTTGTAATTTGCGTAGAGTAGGGTATATAATGACACTACATATTTATAATCTTAAGTAAATATGCTAATATGATTGTGAAACACAAGTTGCACCACGAGATAAGGTGCTTGAATAGGGAAAAGGACAATTGCGGTTATGTAGGATAATATTGTAATTGCCTTAGAAAGTGAGAAGGAGAAGACATCTTATGGAAAAGAAAGAACTGATATACTACAGACTGGATGAGGTGGATGAGAAGATACTTGCCATGCTTCAGGACAATGCACGTGTATCACTCAAGGATATAGGCGCTGAGGTGTCTATGTCACCTACAGCAGTTGGAACAAGAATAGACAGGATGCTTGCCGAGGGCGTGCTTGAGGGATTTACGACCAAGCTCAACCCGGAGGCTATGGGTCATTATATCAAGGCATTTATCAATCTGGAGGTTTCACCTGAGCAGAAGGCTGAGTTCTATCCATATATAGACAGCGTGTTAAATGTTGTGGAGTGCAACTGTGTGACAGGAGATTACTCAATGCTCATCGAGGTACGTTTCAAGACAACAGCGGATCTCGATCATTTTGTTGGAGAACTTCAGAGATTTGGCAAGACCAAGACTCAGATCGTATTCTCCACAAATGTAAAGCACAGATGCAGATACTGGAAGAATGATCTTCACCACGATGAGGAGAAGAAGTAAAAAGTGAAAACTGTGTCGAAAAGACTCTAGACGTTTAACTCAGCGGGAAATACCCCAAAACAAGAAGAATGTTTATAAATAATAAGCTTAATTGATAAAAACAGGGGAAAATTAAGCAAAAACAAAAAAATACTTAGATTTCACAAGTTTTTTCTTTACAATCTTAATTTCCTATACTATAATAGGGAACGTGGTCAGGAAATAATTAACAGGTCACGATATATAATCAGTTTAGGAGGATTTTTACTATGTCATATGTTGATGAAGTACTCGAGATAGTACAGAAGAAGAATGCAGATCAGCCTGAGTTCTTACAGGCAGTAACAGAGGTTCTTGATTCACTCAGACCTTGTATCGAGGCAAATGAGGAGCTTTACAGAAAGAATGCTATCCTCGAGAGAATCACAGAGCCAGATAGACAGCTCATGTTCAGAGTACCATGGGTAGATGACAACGGACAGGTACAGGTCAACAGAGGTTTCCGTGTACAGTTCAACAATGCCATTGGACCATACAAGGGAGGTCTCAGACTTCACCCATCAGTAAACCTTGGTATCATTAAGTTCCTTGGTTTCGAGCAGGTTTTCAAGAACTCACTTACAACACTTCCAATCGGTGGTGGTAAGGGTGGTTCAGACTTCGACCCTAAGGGTAAGTCAGACAGAGAGATCATGGCATTCTGCCAGAGCTTTATGACAGAGCTTTGTAAGTATATCGGTGCTGATGTCGATGTTCCAGCTGGAGATATCGGAACAGGCGCTAGAGAGATCGGTTTCATGTTCGGTCAGTTCAAGAGAATCCGTGGATCATACGAGGGAGTTCTCACAGGTAAGGGACTTACATATGGTGGATCACTTGCTCGTACAGAGGCTACTGGTTACGGACTGCTTTACCTTACAAACGCACTGTTAAAGGATCATGACATTGATATCGTAGGCAAGACTTGTGCAGTATCAGGTGCTGGTAACGTTGCAATCTACGCAATCCAGAAGGCACATCAGTTAGGTGCTAAGTGTGTTACATGTTCAGATTCTACAGGTTGGATCTACGATCCAGAAGGAATCGATGTTGCACTTCTTAAGGAAGTTAAGGAAGTTAAGAGAGCACGTCTTGATGCTTATGCTGCTGCTAGACCATCAGCTGAGTACCATGTAAAGAAGGATGCAAATGATCACGGCGTATGGTCAATCAAGTGTGACCTTGCTCTTCCATGTGCTACACAGAACGAGCTTAACCTTGACGATGCTAAGATGCTTGTTGCAAACGGCGTTATCTCAGTAACAGAGGGCGCTAACATGCCTACAACTCTTGAGGCTACTAAGTACCTTCAGGAGAATGGTGTTCTCTTCGTTGGTGGTAAGGCTGCAAATGCAGGTGGTGTTGCTACATCAGCTCTTGAGATGAGCCAGAACAGCGAGAGACTTTCATGGACATTCGAGGAAGTTGATGGCAAGCTCAAGGGAATCATGGAGACAATTTACGCTAACATCTCAGATGCAGCAAAGAGATACAACATGACAGTTGGCGGAAACGCAGACTATGTTGCAGGTGCTAACATCGCTGGTTTCGAGAAGG
Source organism: Coprococcus sp. AF38-1 (assembly GCF_003603945.1). NCBI lineage: Bacteria > Bacillati > Bacillota > Clostridia > Lachnospirales > Lachnospiraceae > Coprococcus > Coprococcus sp. AF38-1. Next base: position 151,315 of record NZ_QVGO01000002.1, on the reverse strand, counting down.
TTGTTGACGCTATGCTTGCTCAGGGCGTTTGCTAATCCTAGGTAATAGGCGAGAGCCATATCTTCAAATCAACTAGACATAAGATTATAATATAAGACTATAGACGTCCATCTGTGGAGTGATCCGCAGATGGGCGTTTTTGCGTTGTAGCAGTATCCTGCGCTTACTTTTGGGGTGATCTCTATGTTGTATATCCAATCATATTTGTCTACCCTCACTTTGACTTAGCTTCTATCATGCACGCCGCGCCAAGCACGATAAGGACGCATGGCTCTCTGCGGCGGCACAGAAGCGTCAAAGCTCGGTCGCCGGCACTACCGATTGGAGATACAACATAGAGAACATACCCCAAAAGTAAGCGCAGGATACTTTTATATATTTAAACTTCGTTTAAGTTTGGCAGGTTATTATAGCCTCATCAAGAGGAGATAAGACAAGAAAGGATGATGCTTATGGCAGACAACACGTTTAAAAGATATGAACTTAAATACATGCTGACTCGATACCAGTACAAGCAGATAAAGAGCGAAATGATAAGGTATATGCAGCCGGACAGGTTTGCGCATAGCCAGATCATTAACATATATTTTGACACTCCTTCCCACAGGCTCATCAGAGACTCCATAGAAAAGCCGGTTTACAAAGAGAAGCTCAGGCTCAGAAGCTATGGAGTCCCGGATGACGATTCAGAGGTTTTTATCGAGCTCAAGAAGAAATACAAATCTGTTGTGTACAAAAGGAGGCTGGAGGTGTCTGAACAGGAGGCCATGGATTATCTGGTGGGCGGTCAGCCGCTGTACGAGGATTGTCAGATAGGAAGGGAGATAGATTACTTCATGCAGGTGTACAAGGATCTGGAGCCTGCGGTGGTTCTCTCATATGAGAGGGATTCCTACAAAGGAATAGATGATCCGGAGCTCAGGATCACGTTTGATTACAATATACTGTGGCAGAATGACGATCTGACACTTCAGAAAGAACCATATGGGCACAAGGTTATACCAGAATATAAGGTGTTGATGGAGATCAAGATGGCAGGCGGGTTCCCGCTGTGGCTGTCACATCTGCTCACAAAGTATGGAGCATACAAGATATCATTTTCAAAGTATGGAGAGGCGTATAAACAGATGGTAGGCTGACATAAGTGGATCATATACATTTAAAGCCAGAAAATAAAAAAGACGAATTATGTAAATGATAAAGTGGCAAACATAGACAGGAGGAGATAGAAGATGACAGGATTATTTGACAGTATATTTGGAACGGCGACAACGATATCAGTGCAGGAGTTTCTGATCTGCATAGCGGTATCCCTTATAATAGGAGTATTCCTTGCGTTGGTTTACGCATTCAGAAGTAAATACACCCAGAGTTTTCTGGTGACATTGGCACTTATACCTGCGGTTGTGTGCGTGGTGATCATGATGGTAAATGGCAATGTTGGCGCGGGTGTTGCTGTGGCAGGTGCATTCAGCCTTGTAAGGTTCAGATCGGTTCCAGGTTCGGCAAAGGAGATATGCGCCATATTCCTTGCGATGGGAGCTGGACTTGTGACCGGAATGGGATTTATAGGATATGCAGTATTATTTGCCGCCATACTAGGCGGAGCGATGTTCATTTGCAGCCTTACTGGATTTGGCGGCGGAAGGGATGAAGAGAGAACCCTGAAGATCACCGTGCCTGAAAATCTCGACTATACAGAGGCATTTGATGAGATACTTGCCGATTGTACAGAAAGTTACAGACTGACAAATGTGAAGACGACCAACATGGGAAGCCTGTTCAAGCTTACATATGTGGTGAAGCTTAAGGAGGACACAAATCAGAAGGATATGATAGATAAGCTCAGAGTGAGAAATGGCAACCTTGAGATCATGCTGGCACAGGTGGATTCGGGGGACACGACATTGTAGAAGTCAGTTGATAAGGCAGATACTTAGTAAGGAGATGATCGTATGAGGAAGAATAAATATATGAGACATAGAGCGGGAACCCGCAAATGTCTGGCGATAGGTGTGACAGCGGCCATGTGCATGGCAATGCTTGCCGGATGTTCGACCAGCCAGAGCACAAGCTCGACTTCAGGAACTGAGGTGACAAGTGAAGTGAGCACAGAGACGGACGCTGATAAAGAAAGCCCAAATGGCAGTGCGGATGCAGAGAATACCAGTGTAAATACAAAGAAGACAGTTGAGGAAATGCAGGCGGCTATAGATGAAGCCATGAGCGATGCGGCTATAGATATAACAGATATGTTCACGAAGCGGGATCTGGCGGGAACCTATGATGAGAGCGAGGCTGTAAAGATAACATTATCGGGAAAGACAGCCGCATGTAATAGTTCAAATGTTCAGATCGAGGATGAAGTGGTGACGATCAAAGCGGCAGGTGTATACGTTCTGTCAGGGACACTCACAGACGGCACCATCGTGGTGGATGCGGGCGATGACGATAAGGTTCAACTTGTACTTGACGGAGTATCGATCACGGCTGCGGATTATGCGGCAATATATGCGAAGAACGCTGACAAGGTATTTGTGACGTTGGCGGAAGGGGCAGAGAACAGTCTTACGGTGTCCGGAGACTACGTTCAGACGGATGACAACAATGTGGATGCCGTGATATTTGCCAAATGCGACCTTACACTGGGCGGCACCGGAAGCCTGACGGTCAAAGACACTACGGGACATGGAATCGTGTCCAAGGATGACCTGGTGGTTACAGGTGGCACTTATACCATAGACAGTCAGGATCACTGCCTAAACGGCAAGGATAGCGTGAGAATTGCGGATGGAACATTTAACCTGAGTTGTGATGAGGATGGTATACATGCGGGAAATGACGACCAGCAGGATGGATATGTATATATAGAAGGCGGAGACATCAACATATCGGTTGGGGATGACGCGCTCCATGCGGAGGGACTTCTGATAATAACTGGTGGAGATATAGATGTATCTAAGAGTTGTGAGGGGGTAGATGGGTATAAGATCCTTGTGACTGGCGGTGATATAGATGTGATATCCAGTGATGACGGCTTCAATGCAGCTGGAGGCAGCTCAGGCTCGGGAGACAACCATGATGGTTTTGGAGGCGGCCCAGGCATGGGCGGAGTGTACATGGATGCCGACAATGATGCATATATTCTTATAACAGGAGGAACGATAAATATAAATGCCAACGGTGATGGAATAGATTCCAATGGCTGCATTGGAATTACAGGAGGCAGCGTACATGTACTCGGCCCTTCGGACAATGGCAATGGCGCGATGGACTACGGAATCTGTGCTGCGATAACAGGCGGCGAGATCGTAGCTGTGGGTGGTTCCGGTATGGCTCAGGGATTTGGAGATGAGTCCACACAGTGCTCGGCTCTTGTTAACTTTGATGAGTGGGTTGACGCCGGCGAAACGATCACACTTACTGATTCAGATGGCAAGGAGGTGCTCAGCTATAAGGTGGATAAGAAATTTAACTCGGTTGTTATCAGCACATCAGACATGAAACAGGGAAATACCTACACTTTGACTGTCGGTGACCAGAGCAGTACATTTACACTGGATGATATTACATACAGCGAGGGCTCAGGGGGAATGCAGAGACCGGGTGGCAATTTAGATAATGGCGGAATGCAGAGACCGGGCGGCAACTCAGATGATGGAAATATGCAGAGACCGGGTGGCAACTCAGATGATGGAAATATGCAGAGACCAGGTGGCAATTCAGATGATGGAATTATGCAGAGACCGGATGGTGATTCAGATAATGGGCAGAATGACAGCACAAATAGCAGTTTACAGAACAAAGACAATAGTTCGAGCTCAGACAGCATGAGTATATAGAAGATAATTCCAGACGTTTTAACAGCCGAAAACAGTTGATTAATTTGCAAAAATGCTTAATACTATAAAGATATGAGATTTTTGTAGTTAATACACAGTTGGGAGAAAGAGCAGATATTCAATATGACTGGAAGGAGAAAACATATGAAGTTATATGTTGCAAGACACGGAGAGACGGAATGGAACAGACTTAATAAGGTCTGTGGCAGGACAGATTCCCCTCTTACAGATAAAGGACTTCAGCAGGCACAGCTTCTTGCAGAGAGATTGGATAGCTGCTCTATTGACGTGATAATAGCATCGCCGCTCTCCAGGGCACAGGAGACGGCCGGGGCGGTGGCGGAGAGAAAGCATTTGCCTGTCATCACGGATGAGAGGCTTATAGAACAGGATTACGGTGTGTATGAGGGTGTTCAGAGGGACGACAGGGATTTCCTGAACAACAAAAGGATGTTCGCATACAGATATCCCGGAGGAGAATCCATGATGGATATCGCCAGGAGAACGTACGATCTGATAATTGAAACCCGCGAGACATATCCGGATTCGTCGGTGTTGTTTGTCTGCCATAACGGAATATGCAGGGTGATATGCAGCTATTTCATGGATATGACCAACGAGGAGTATTTTGGATTCAGTCAGGACAATTGTGGGTACAATATCTACGAGTGCTGATCTGAGAAGGAGTGTTTTATAATATGAAGGAATTGCTTATAGATTCATTTAAGGATGCACTGTTTGATACGGTGAAGCTCATCCCGTTTCTGCTCATCACCTATGTGGTCATGGAGTGGCTTGAGAGAAAAACTGCAGGCCGACAGGCACATGTGCTTGGAAAGGCAGAGAAGCTTGGGCCATTGATTGGCGGAGTGCTGGGAATAGTGCCACAGTGCGGATTTTCACTTATGGCATCCAACCTGTACAGCGGAGGCGTGATAGGGGCGGGCGTGCTCATAGCCGTGTTCATGTCAACCTCGGACGAGATGCTGCCGATCATGCTGTCAAATGACGCGATAAGCGTGGGGACAATAGTGAAGATCCTTGCGACAAAGGCGGTCATAGCCGTAATAACAGGCTATATGGTAGGATTTGTGCTGGACAGAATGAGAAAGCCGGTCCAGGTAAAGAAGATAGATCCGGTTCACAGACATGGTGGACATGATGAGCACGAACACCATAGCGGACATGCGCACAGTGACTCTGCAAAAGCGGCAGAAAGCTCTCTGCACACACAGAATATAGTGTATAAGGATGCTGCTGAGAAGAAAGGAAAGGGACATGTGCATGACTATGTCCATGAGCACAGTCACGACCACGGACATTTGGGAGAGAAGAATATCCATGAGGTGTGCGAACAGGAACACTGCGACTGCGAGGGGGGAATATTCAGATCTGCTCTGGTGCACACTGCAAAGATTGCGATATTTATATTTATATTCTCACTTGTGATAAATGTGATCATAGAGGCTATAGGAGAGGAATCCATAGCCCGCATATTCAATGATGTGCCTGTGCTTGGAGAGGCGGCAGCAGCGTTGGTGGGCCTTATTCCTAACTGTGCGGCATCAGTCATAATAACCGAGCTGTATCTTCAGGGAATACTCAGCGCGGGTGCTATGATGTCAGGACTTCTGGTGAGTGCAGGAGTAGGCCTTGTGGTGCTCTTTAGGATGAACAGGCATAGACCTGCGGAGAATATAAGGATAGCAGTGGTGCTGTATGCTGCAGGACTTGCGTGGGGACTCATAATAAATGCTCTTGGAATCACATTTTAGCAGAGTGTAGAGAAAATAAATGTAAGCGATGCGCAGTGACCGCATTGCAATAAAGTAAAAAAGGGCTGCGAAAAAACTCAATCGAGTTTTTTCACAGCCCCGTGTGTGTGTGTTGTTACTTTGTGCGTTTCTTACCGCAGACAGGACAGATATCCTGATCCGTAGGCTGTCCGCATCCCCAGCAGATCCAAGTGTCCCCTTCACTGGATGGTTGCTCCTCCAGCTTTTGTGTCGGCTTCATCTTGAAGTTTTTGGAAACAATCTCCACATTGCCGTCCTCGTCAAGAGTAGTCTTGATATCTGCGGCGGCGGGAGCTGTGTCCGATGAAATATTTTTCTTCTTTTTCCCAAATCCAAATCCCATTTTATAACCCCGATTCTATAACATATATAATATATTCTAATGCAATATATACAATTAAGCAATAGAAATTTGGACAAAATCGCCTATGCTGTTGTAAAATTTGATGAAAAGCACCTATTGCCATGCGCCATCAAATGTGATCACCTGGCCATTCAGGTATTCTCCACACTCGGCAATGTGCACAATGAAATCTGCCGCTTCATAAGGTGTGGCCATTCTTCCTGCAGGTATTTCATCCTCCAGCATCTGGCGTTCCTCCGGTGACAGATGACCGTTCATGGAGGTGTCAATTGCGCCAAATGCTATGGCGTTGACGGTTATGCCGCTTGGAGCAAGCTCCTTTCCAAGAGCCTTTGAGAAGGAATTTACAGCACCTTTGGAGGCTGAATATGCGACCTCACACGACGCACCGACATTTCCCCACACGGATGAGATATTGATTATGTGTCCTTTGTGGTGCTGGATCATGTGAGGAACCACGAGTCGGCAGCTATTGAAAACCGAGTATACATTTGACTTCATGGTTCTGTCAAAATCCTGGACTGTCATATTGTTTATAAGCCCCACATAAGATATGCCGGCATTGTTGATGAGGAGATCGATGTCGCTGCCGAGATGATCTATGGTATTTTGTATAAACTTCTCCATAAATTCCATATCCCCGGCGTCTCCGGTCTCACAGTAACAGATGCAGCCTTTTGCCATAAGTTCGTCTCTCAGAGAGAGAAGCTCTTCTTTGTGTTTGAATGAAGTGATAGATATGCTGTTATATTTGCCTGAAAGCGCCAGGGCCGTTTCCCTTCCGATGCCCGTAGAGGCGCCAATTATTATCGCTGTTTTCAAATCTGTACCTCCGCTATTTGTGAACAAAAATTTAATTCTAGTATATCATGCGAATTAAATGTTGAAAATAAAAAAGCACTTTGGTATACTCTAGTTGTTTTTGTTAACAAATGAGAATATACATTTATATTGAGATGGAGGCTATATAATGGGTAAGAAAGTAATGAAATTATTCTTAGATACAATGCTCAGAGCAGCGGTTATCATACTTGCAGTGGCTATAGTTGTCATGCTCGTACTGCTTGCACGAACCGTCAGCAAGAGCAAGAAATCAGACGCATCGGACACGGGCAATAAGACAAGCATCGTGACTGAGGAGTCAGATCCGTCAGATCCTACATTTGGAGGTTCAGGCGATGCTGCAGACAGTTCAGACACATCAGCGGATGACAGCTCACAGGACGCTTCAACAGAGGATGCAGGAGCGGGAAATTCCAAGAGTGCAAAAGTAGTAGTGCTCAACGCATCAGGCGTGTCAGGTGTGGCAGCTACATGGCAGACAACACTCACAGCGGATGGATACACATCAGTAGATATAGGAACATATGACAACGGAGATCAGTCAACAACAGTTATCTACACATCAGATTCATATGATGTGAGCGGACTTGTAAGCCTTTTGGGCGGTGCAGCAACGGCAGACAGATCAGATATTGACTCATCTGTTGCATCAGATGTCGACATTTCAGGTGCAGACATTGTCGTAGTAATAGGTGTGGACAACGCAGCCAACAACTAGATATAGAAGAATATGTAGAAAATATATAGAAAACTCTGCTGATATCGTAATAGAAAACACCGATATCAGTAGAGTTTTTTTACTGTAGTACAAAATGTTACAGATTTTGCCGGCTGTTCTACATTTTTCTGGTTTGTCAAGTATATATATGAGTAAAAACAATAGGCAAAAGTAATAAAATATACCGAAAACGTGACGAAAAACCCTATTGACATAAATGGGTATGGTGAAGGTTTCACAAAAAAGGAAGTTTAAACCAAGGGAAAACGGTTCGAAAACCGTCAAAATGTTGCAAAATTTGTGCATGTATACAATTTAGACAAAAGTTCAAAAATTTTTTTGAGCAATAATCACATAGAATGAAAAATGCCAATGATGTAGAATAACAATAGTTTTTAGGGTGAACAAAAACAAGATTATATACACTACGGAGGTAATTTCAAATGGCAAGTTTATCACTTAAGAACATTTACAAGGTATATCCTAACGGATTCAACGCAGTTAAGGACTTCAACCTTGAGATCGAAGACAAGGAGTTCATCATCTTTGTTGGACCATCAGGATGTGGAAAGTCAACAACTCTTAGAATGATAGCAGGACTTGAGGATATCAGCTCAGGTGAGTTATGGATCGGCGACAAGCTCGTAAACGATGTAGAGCCAAAGGACAGAGATATTGCGATGGTATTCCAGAACTACGCTCTGTACCCACATATGTCAGTATATGATAACATGGCATTTGGACTTAAGTTAAGAAAGGTTCCAAAGGAGAAGATCGACAAGGCTGTACATGAGGCAGCTAAGATTCTTGATATCGAGCATCTTCTTGACAGAAAGCCAAAGGCTTTATCAGGTGGACAGAGACAGCGAGTTGCTATGGGACGTGCAATTGTCCGTGAGCCAAAGGTATTCCTTATGGACGAGCCTCTTTCAAACCTTGATGCTAAGCTTCGTGTACAGATGCGTGTTGAGATCTCAAAGCTTCATCAGAGACTCCAGACAACTATCATCTACGTAACACATGACCAGACAGAGGCTATGACACTTGGTACAAGAATCGTAGTTATGAAGGATGGTATCATCCAGCAGGTAGATACACCTCAGAACCTCTACGACAAGCCATGTAACCTGTTCGTTGCCGGATTCATGGGTATGCCACCTATGAACTTCATCGATTGTAAGGTTGTTAAGTCAGGTGCTGACGTTCTCCTTATGTTCGGTTCACATTCAATCAAGGTTCCAGACAGCAAGGCTGAGAGACTTATCGCACTTGATGCTATCGATAAGGAAGTTGTTCTTGGTATCCGTCCAGAGGATATTCATGATGAGCAGCTCTTCATCGAGTCATCACCAGAGAGCGTAATCGATGCAAGAATCAACATCTACGAGATGCTTGGTGCCGAGGTTTACTTATACTTCACAATCGATCAGTTCGATATCACAGCAAGAGTAAATGCTCGTACAACAGCTAGACCTGGCGACACAGTTCAGTTCGCATTTGACTTAAGCAAGATCCATATCTTCGATAAGGAGACAGAGGAGATCCTTGTTAACTAGTCTTAGATAACACATAGAACTTACAATTACACTCCAGATAACTGGAAACAGTAGTTTAATTCTTGGAAAATTGAGAAAATGCAGAAAATACATATAAAAAATCTGCATTTTCTCTTTTTTTTTCTACAATTTTGCTTTAAAATAAGAGTAATGGATTACGGGATAAAACGTATAATGAGTATAAGGAGTGAAAAGAATGATATCAAACCAGATTCTTCAGGATACAATAGACGGATTAAAAGGTATAACAAGAACTGACCTGTGCGTGTTGGACACAGAGGGAAAAGTGCTTGCGTCAACACTTAAGGATATAGATGACTGCGAGGATTCAGTTCGTGCATTTGTTGATTCACCAGCAGAGAGCCAGGTTGTAAGAGGTTATCAGTTCTTCAAGGTGTTTGACGATAACCAGTTAGAGCATATTCTCATGGCAAAGGGCGAGACCGATGATACATATATGGTCGGCAAGATTGCAGCATTTCAGATCCAGAACCTTCTGGTCGCATACAAGGAGAGATTTGACAAGGACAACTTTATCAAGAACCTTCTCTTAGACAATCTCCTTCTGGTTGATATCTACAACAGAGCAAAGAAGCTCCACATAGATACTGATGTGAGAAGAATCGTATTTATCATAGAGACAAAGAATGAGAAGGATACCAATGCACTTGAGACAGTACGTAATATCTTCTCAGCCAAGACAAAGGATTTCATCACTGCTGTGGACGAGAAGAACATCATTCTTGTCAAGGAAGTCAAGTCCAACGAGACATATGACGACATGAACAAGATTGCCAAGGTCATCGTTGACATGCTCAATACCGAGGCGATGTCATCTGTACATGTATCATTCGGAACAATTGTCAATGAGATAAAGGAAGTTTCACGTTCATACAAAGAGGCTAAGATGGCTCTGGATGTTGGAAAGATATTCTATGAGAACACAGATATCATAGCATACAGCAATCTTGGAATAGGACGACTTATTTACCAGCTTCCACTTCCTCTGTGCAAGATGTTCATCAGAGAGATATTTGACGGCAAGAGCCCTGATGAGTTTGACGAGGAGACTTTGTCAACTATCAACAAGTTCTTTGAGAACAGCCTGAACGTATCAGAGACATCAAGACAGTTGTACATCCACAGAAATACTCTGGTATACAGACTTGATAAGTTGCAGAAGAGCACAGGCCTTGATCTGAGAGTATTCGAGGACGCCATCACATTCAAGATCGCTCTTATGGTTGTAAAGTACATGAAGTACATGGAGTCACTGGATTATTAAAATGTCCGGTGGACAGTTATCTGGAATATAGATTGCATAGAAGCGGCAGCCTTACATATGGATATATGAAGACTGCCGCATCGTGTATTAATTTTAATTCACAAACTATACACAACAAAACAATCAATATGTAGTATAATGAAGCGTGGATGAAATGAATCAGAATCATCCGACTATGGACAAATGTAAGATAATGTACAGTTTATGCCGTAAAGAGGCAATATAGGAGACATGAGATGATAGAGTTAGAGAACGTGAGTATGACATACCCTGGGGGCAATCAGGCGCTCAAGAATGTGAACATCAATATAGAAAAAGGCGAGTTCGTATTTATAGTTGGAAGCAGTGGATCAGGCAAGACCACTCTGTTTAGGCTTCTGCTCAAGGAGCTCGATCCTACGGAGGGCAATATCACTGTTGCCGGATACGACTATGGCAAGATAAAGAGAAAAGATATACCGAAGGTCAGAAGAAGGATTGGAGTCGTATTCCAGAACTTCAGACTTCTCAAGGACAGGACTATATACGAGAATGTCGCATTTGCACAGAGAGTCATCCAGACCCCGGCGAGATATATCAGAAGACGAGTTCCGGCCATGCTGACGCTGGTTGGACTTGCAGACAAATACAAATCATACCCGAAGGAGCTCTCAGGTGGTGAGCAGCAGAGAGTTGCCATGGCGAGAGCACTGGTCAACAATCCTGACATCATACTGGCGGATGAGCCTACAGGAAATCTCGATCCTAAGAACTCATTGGATATCATGAACCTCCTTGAGGATATCAACAAGAGAGGAACCACAGTTGTCGTGGTAACCCACAACAAGGATATCGTCAATGAGATGAAGAAGAGAGTTATCACCCTGAAGAAGGGTGTAATTATCAGCGACGAGAAGGAAGGAGGATATATAGATGAAGATTAGTACATTTTTCTATATCCTCAGACAGGGCTTTGCAAATATAAGAAGAAATATTCTGTTCTCACTTGCATCACTTGGAACCATCATATCATGTCTGTTCCTCTTTGGAATCATATATGCGGTGGTTGTAAACTTCCAGTCCGGTATGCAGGAGCTTGAGAATACAGTTACAATATCAGTGTTCTTTGACGAGGATGTGTCGGACGACACGATACAGCTTATCGGATCACAGATAAGAACTCTGGATTATGTAAACACGATGGATTACGTGTCGGCGGATGACGCATGGAATAAATTTGTTGAGCAGAACTACGATGATCCACAGGCGGCAAAGAATGCATTTGGCGAGGACAATCCACTTAAGAATTCGGACTCATATGAGGTTACGCTCAAGGATGTGGCCAGACAGCCGGAGTTCGTGGCATTTGCCCAGGGGCTTTCAGGAGTCAGAAAGGTCAAGAGCTCTGACGTGACTGCGGACAGCATCACGACACTGTCATCCCTTGTCGGATATGCATCCATAGGAATAGTTGTGATACTGATGCTGGTATCTATCTTCCTTATAAGCAACACTATCACCATAGGTATCACGGTGCGAAAGGAAGAGATAGGGATCATGAAGCTGATCGGTGCGACAAATGTATTTGTACGGGCGCCGTTCATCATAGAGGGTGTGATCATAGGTGCGGTCGGTTCGGCTATACCACTGGTCCTTCTGTACTACATGTATGATAAGATACTGACATATGTTGCCGGAAGGTTTAAGGTTGTCACAACGCTGTTTGCATTTGTGAGCCAGCATGACCTGTTCAAGACCATGATACCGGTTGGACTTGTGCTTGGTATTGGTGTTGGACTGGTAGGAAGTATCCTTACCACGAGGAAGCATTTGAGAGTATGATATAATGAGCATTGCGACGGATGCGCTTGCGCAAGACGTCATAATGCGAATGCCCTCATTGAGCCGGCAGGCGATATAATATAATGAAGCACGCTGATGCGTGCGCAGGTCATCGCGCTCACGCACGACGACATAAGATATACTAGTTAATTGTTAGATGGGGATAACAAGGAGTAGTAGATTATGAAAAAGAAAGTCAATGTAAAAGGGAATATCAGAAGGATGGCATTGCTTGTTGCGGGATGTGTAGTCATGGGGGGCATGGCTGCGTCTCAGACCGGGGGAAATATGGCATATGCCATGACGAAGGAAGAGGCTGAGCGTCAGAAGGATGATGCCAGTGAAAACGAGAAGAATGCCAAGGACGTTCTGGATTCTCTGGAGGAACAGCAGAACAAGATCGTTCAGGACGTTGCGGATCTGGATGCCAAGATGACATCCGTCCAGACTCAGATAACGAGCCTGCAGGAGCAGACAGACGAGCTCCAGACGGAGATAGACACAACTCAGAAAAGTCTGGATGAAGCTCAGAAGGCAGAGGATGAGCAGTATGAGGCGATGAAGCAGAGAATACAGTATCTGTATGAGGAGGGGGAGACGGAATATGTCGATGCCCTGCTCACATCCATATCATTCAGCGATCTCCTGAACAAATCAGAGTATATAGACCAGATATCGGAATACGATCAGAGGCAGCTTGCAAAGCTGATCAAGACCAAGACAGATATTGCCAATTATGAGGCGCAGCTTGAATCTGACCTCAGACAGGTGGAGTCGGTCAAGACGGATCTGGAGAGTAACGAGGCTGAACTGCAGACCATTATAGATCAGAAGCAGGAAGAGATCACCAGATATGATGGTGATATAGAAGCCCAGAAGTCGTTGATGAACAAGTTCACTGTGGCCCGTGAGGAAGCCGAGAGACGTATCGCGGAGATATCCAGACAGGAGATGGGCAAGGCAAATGCAAATGGTACGGGTGCGTATACGAAAGATGGAAAGGTATACGACACCTCCAAATATAAGGGCAAATTCATGTGGCCGGTATCGACCGGAGGTGTTATCACGGATGAATTTGGTTACCGAGATGCTCCTACAGCGGGAGCAAGTACATATCATCAGGGAATTGATATAGGCTGTGATTATGGAACAGATATTGTTGCGGCGGAGGCCGGCACAGTCGTGATGTCCTGCTACAATGGCGGTGGTGGTAACATGGTCATGATCAGCCACGGCGGCGGAATATGTACGGTATATATGCACAACTCACAGCTATGTGTAAATGTTGGCGACAAGGTTGTGAAAGGTCAGGTCATAGCAAAGGCAGGAAGTACGGGTGTGTCGACAGGTCCGCATTGCCATTTTGGCGTGTCGATAGACGGAACGTATGTCAATCCGCATGACTTCCTTGGACAGTAGACCGGGCAGGGGATATGGAGAGATTCAGGTATTTGATGGCAATACAAGGTTAGGAGATAATGATATGAGGAAAATGTTGAAGAAGACAGTAGTGACAGCGGTGCTGGCAAGTACGGTGATCGGTCTGACGGGCTGCGGTACATCAGGTGTGTTCAGTGGCACACTCAGCGGCAAAACCGGCAGTTCCACCAAGATAACCTATGATGGCAATCTGTTGGATGCGGACGTACTTGACAAGACAGAGAAGATCGAGAGTATCATAGACAATTATTATTACAATGATATTGACGATGATACGATCAGGGAGGGCATATACAAGGGTATAATGGAATCCCTTGACGATCCGTATGCACAGTATTACACCAAGGAAGAGTATGCCAAGCTGCAGGAGGATGATTCAGGTGAGTATGCCGGAATCGGAGTTACGGTCAGCAAGGATGAGGATACGGGATATGTCCGTGCGGTAAATATCCTTGAGGGTGCACCGGCTGAGAAGGTGGATATACAGCCTGATGACATTATTGTACAGATAGATGATCACGAGATCACTACAGACGATGATCTTGACTACCTCGTATCACTCATAAGAGGTGATGCTGGAACTGATGTTACGCTGAAGATATACAGGGAGCGTGATAAGGCTTACCACGATGTCACCATCACCAGGGAGATCGTTGAGTACAGCACGGTATCATCATTTATGATAGACGACAAGATCGGATATGTGAGGATCACGCAGTTCATAGACAACACAGACGAGCTTTTCCAGAAGGCAGTTGAGGAGCTCAAGAATGAGGGCATGCAGGCACTGATGATCGATGTCAGAAGTGATCCGGGTGGAATGCTTACCACGGTCGTAAACATTTGCGACTATCTGCTCCCAGAGGGAACCATAGTGTCCATCAAGGACAAGACCGGCAAGGTTGTGGACGAGTATAAATCGACAGATGATGAATACCTCGATATGCCTATGGTAGTCCTGACAAATGAGTACAGTGCCAGTGCGTCAGAGATACTTACATCGGCACTCAAGGAATTCGGGGCTGCAACTGTTGTAGGAAAGAATACCTACGGTAAGGGAATCGTGCAGAGCGTTATACCACTTGGTGATGGCACAGCGATCAAGCTCACGACACAGAAGTATTTCACACACGACGGCAACGATATCCACAAGAAGGGTGTTGCGCCTGATATTGAAGTGGATCTTCCAGATGATTATACCTATGAGGATTTCCAGGGCAAGAATGACAGCCAGTACCAGAAGGGCATTGAGGTTTTGAAGGAGAAGCTGAAGTAGGGATTAAGATAGAGATTGGTATAAATATAGTTATATAATAGATTTCAATATTGAGTGGGTAGGGCAGATGACGTTACTGCGTTATATAAATTTGTCAGTGAAGTATCTGTTCGAATGCTATCGTATATGTAAAATGCATAAATAATTAAAACAACATAATTTTTAGATAATATGCAGCACAAAAGTGCTGCATATTGTGTTATACTAGGAAATGTTCAGAAATCTGTTATAAGTAATAAAAGGCAACAAAGGAGATATACATGGATAAGGAACTGATTATCGTATTGGACTTTGGCGGACAGTACAACCAACTGATCGCCAGACGTGTAAGAGAGTGTAATGTATATGCCGAAGTACATCCGTACACATTGCCGCTGGAGAAGATCAAGGAGATGAATCCAAAGGGAATCATCTTCACAGGCGGACCAAACAGCGTATACAAAGACGATTCACCTAGCTGCAGCAAGGAGATATTCGAACTGGGTATTCCTATTCTCGGAATATGTTACGGTTCACAGCTCATGGCTCATCTGCTGGGCGGCAAGGTCAGCACGGCCCCTGTCAGCGAGTATGGAAGAACAGAGGTTGAGGTTGACAAGACATCCAAGCTGTTTGCAGATGTGAATGACAAGACCATCTGCTGGATGAGTCACACAGATTATATTGCAGAGGTACCAGAGGGTTTCAAGAAGACAGCTTACACTCCTGTATGCCCAGTGGCAGCCATGGAGAATGCTGAGAAGAAGCTGTATGCGACTCAGTTCCACCCAGAGGTTATGCACACCGAGGAAGGTATGAAGATGCTCAGAGCATTTGTCATGGATGTATGCCAGTGTGCAGGCGACTGGAAGATGGATTCATTTGTAAAAGATACAATAGAGAGTCTCCGTGCCAAGATAGGCGATGGCAAGGTGCTGTGCGCCCTGTCAGGTGGTGTGGACTCATCAGTAGCTGCAGTTCTCCTGTCCAAGGCGATAGGCAAGCAGCTCACATGTGTGTTCGTAGACCACGGTCTTCTCCGTAAGAACGAGGGCGACGAAGTTGAGGCGGTATTCGGACCAGATGGACCTTACGACCTGAACTTCATCAGAGTAAATGCGCAGGACAGATTCTACAGCAAGCTTGCCGGAGTAACCGAGCCTGAGGCAAAGAGAAAGATAATAGGCGAGGAATTCATCCGTGTATTCGAGGAGGAGGCCAAGAAGATCGGTGCCGTTGACTTCCTCGTACAGGGAACCATATATCCTGATGTCATCGAGTCAGGCCTTGACAAGTCAGCGGTCATCAAGTCCCACCACAACGTAGGCGGACTTCCTGACTATGTAGATTTCAAGGAGATCGTGGAGCCACTCCGTCTTCTCTTCAAGGACGAGGTCCGCAAGGCCGGCCTTGAGCTTGGAATCCCAGAGTACCTGGTATTCCGTCAGCCATTCCCAGGCCCAGGCCTCGGAATCAGAATCATCGGAGAGGTCACAGCCGAGAAGGTCAAGATCGTTCAGGATGCCGACGCCATCTACCGCGAGGAGATCGCAAAAGCAGGCCTCGACAGAAGTCTCGGTCAGTACTTCGCAGCCCTGACTAATATGCGTTCAGTCGGTTGCATGGGAGATTTCAGAACCTACGATTATGCCGTAGCACTCCGTGCTGTAAACACAACAGACTTCATGACAGCAGATTGTTCAGAGATACCATTTGAGGTGCTTCAGAAGGTAATGAACAGGATTATCAATGAGGTCAAGGGAGTGAACAGGGTAATGTATGATCTGACTAGTAAGCCGCCTGGAACGATTGAGTTTGAATAAATCGAGTTGCTTAAAAAAGCCAGT
This sequence comes from Coprococcus sp. AF38-1, assembly GCF_003603945.1. Classification (NCBI taxonomy): domain Bacteria; kingdom Bacillati; phylum Bacillota; class Clostridia; order Lachnospirales; family Lachnospiraceae; genus Coprococcus; species Coprococcus sp. AF38-1. Next base: position 134,548 of record NZ_QVGO01000002.1, on the reverse strand, counting down.
GTTTATGCGGGTTTCAGCGATTTCGATTAGTCTTTTGATAACAAATTGATAACAGTCATAGCAAGTGCCATTATTCTTGTTATCCAGTGGTTTATGGGTAACGGAACAATTAACAGGTGGCTTGCAGACTAAAGTTCGGAGCTTGGCTCTGAACAAATTCCATATTATAAACTAAGCCCTTAGCTGTGGTTAATAACCATAGTTAAGGGCTTTTTTGTCGTTGCCAAAGCATCTGTAGGGAGCTGCCAGTGGCAGGTCCTGTAGGTGCTTATTTATCTTTCAAGTGGTCTTTGAATGCTTCCACGAGAGCGTCACTTAATTCCTGTGATGGAACTTTTGCCCAACGCTGTGTGGTGTCGAACTCTGGATAATGGTAACGCCAGTTATCGTATTCTTCTCTGTTGATTTCTTCGGAAGATAGCTTGTCTGCCTGTTCTTTCCAAGCATACAGCATTTTGAGGAGTTCATATGCTTCTCTGCCTTTGTCCTTGTTGACCTTTAAGCATACCTCTCCGTCTGCTTCACTGACAGTAAGACCGTAAATATCTTCAAGGGTAAACAGAGTGTGCATAAGACCGATATAGCTGTCTATGTCAGGAACATCAAGAGCCTGTGGAGAAACATCAAGCACCTGTGCCAATGCATTTGTAAGGTCTGCTTTCGGTTTGCGTGTACCAGTTTCGTACTGTGCCAAACGCACATCAGCACTCTTTTCTGGAAAACCGATTGCTGTACCGAGATACTTTTGTGTCATACCACGCATTAGTCTGAAAAAATGTATTCTTTCGCTGATAGCCATAATGATACGCTCCTTTTATATTTAGTGAAATAAGTATAGCAGAAATGTTTAGTGGAAGTCAAGAAAAACCGAAACAAAAATGTTTAATATTTTCTTTGCAACCACTTGACAATAGCAAATATGTTTAGTAAAATAAATTACGAATTAAACAAATATGCTTAATGCGACAACTGAATGACCGTCCGAAAAGCCAAACCGCCAAGACCTCGTCGGAGCAAGTTCCGTATCGTTCGCTTGTGTGCAAGCACAAAAGCTCATTCGCTGCACTGCTCCTCCTCTTCCCCAAAAGTCTCCGACTTTTCGGGAACCCCTATACGAGCGAGCGCCTGATGTACTGCGGTGCATTGGGACAGCACAGCGCCTGCCGACAAGCAGGAGTGCCTGTTGGAACTTTAACACGGAGAAAGCGGCAAGCAAAAAATTATTTTAAGAAAGGAAGAAAAAGGATATGGAAAACAGATTTATCCGAGCCGAAGATGTGGCTCAGGAACTAAACGTATCAAAACCTTATGCATATAAACTCATCAGACAATTAAATGAGGAATTGAAAGCAAAGGGCTTTATTACGATTGCAGGGCGTGTAAATCGCCAGTATTTTTACGAAAGGCTCTACGGAGCAGGAAAGGGGGAAATGTAAATGCCGGTATTTAAGAATGAAGATAACGGTACTTGGTATGTGATGGCAAGGTATGTGAACTGGAAAGGGGAACGCAAGCAGAAATGCAAGCGTGGCTTTGCTACCAAACGAGAAGCACAGGAATGGGAAAGAATGTTCAAATTGCAGACTTCTTCAGACCTTGATATGAGTTTTGAAGCCTTTACGGAGCTTTATATCAATGATGTGAAGAACCGTTTGAAGGAAAACACGTGGCTTACCAAAGAGCATATCATACGCACAAAGATACTTCCGTATTTCGGGAAACTGAAAATCAGCGAGATTTCCACAAAGGAGATTATTACTTGGCAGAATGAAATGCTTGCCTATCGTGATGAGAAGAAAAAGCCTTATTCACAGACGTATCTGAAAACGCTGCACAATCAGTTGTCCGCCATTTTCAATCACGCTGTCCGCTACTATGAACTGCGTTCCAATCCTGCGGCAAAGGTGGGAAATATGGGACGTGAGGAACACAAGGAAATGCTGTTCTGGACAAAGGAAGAATACAAGAAATTCTCTTTTGAGATGATGGACAAGCCTGTTTCCTTTTATGCGTTTGAAATGCTTTACTGGTGCGGTATCCGAGAGGGCGAGCTGTTAGCTTTGACTCCGGCAGATTTCAACTTTGATAAGGAAACAGTCACAATCAATAAATCCTATCAGCGTTTGAAAGGGCAGGATGTGATTACTTCTCCGAAAACGAAAAAGAGCAACCGCACGATTAAAATGCCGAAGTTTCTGTGTGAGGAAATGAAAGAATATCTCGGTATGCTTTACGGATTGAAGAAGAAAGACCGTATCTTTACGGTGACGAAAAGCTATCTTCATCACGAGATGGACAGAGGGGCAAAGGCGGCAGGCGTGAAGCGTATCCGCATTCACGATCTCCGTCACAGCCACATTTCACTCTTGATTGATATGGGCTTTTCTGCGGTGGCGATTGCTGACCGAGTTGGTCACGAAAGTATTGATATTACTTATCAGTACGCACACCTCTTTCCGTCAAAGCAGATTGAGATGGCAGAAAAATTAGATGATTTAGGGAAAGGAGATTTTGAAAATGTCAGCTAAGAACAGAGATAACAAAAATCGTTGGAGGAATATCACAGTAGGGTTTCGAGTATCGCCCGAAGAAAACGAACTCATTAACAGAGCTGTAGCTCTATCAGGATTGCCAAAACAGGAGTATTGTTACCGCCGTTGCTTAAATCAGGATGTGGTGGTACAGGGCAATCCGAGAGTGTATAAGGCGTTGAAAACGGAATTTGCCACAGTCCTTGCGGAACTGAAAAGGATTGAAGCAGGAAAAGGTGTGGATGATGAACTGCTGAGTGTAATAGAACTGATTTCCATTATTCTCGGCGGTTTGAAAGGAGAGGATGCGAATGGAGAATAAAAAAGAAATGACTATTCCAAATGTATCTGCGGCAACAGATGCGGAACAGTCACTTTCCAAATGTACTGACAATAGTATAGTCAATCAGGATACGGATTTCAAGGGGTACGAGCAATCTTTTGAAGAAATGCAAAGGGAAATACTCAGACAGTTAGACCCTTCCTATCTGAAAACAGTATCAATGACAACGCTGTATGATACGGTGTTTGAGGTTCAGACACCACTTATCGACGGTCTGCTCCAAAGGGGAACTTACCTTTTCGTAGGTTCCCCGAAAGTGGGAAAGAGCTTTATGATGGCACAGCTTGCCTATCATATCAGCACAGGCACACCGCTTTGGGAGTATAAGGTGCGTAAGGCAACGGTGCTTTATTTTGCCCTTGAAGATGATTACCCACGTTTGCAGAAGCGATTGTTTCAGATGTTCGGTGCAAAGGAGACAGGCAATCTGTATTTCGCAACGGAATGTAAAACGGTCAATGGCGGACTGGAAGAACAGATAAGAGGGTTTATGAGGGAACACCCAGACACAGGCTTGATTATCATAGACACCTTAAAGCGTGTGCGTGAAGCAGGCGGAGCAGATTACAGCTACGCAAGTGATTATGATGTTGTGGCAAGGCTGAAAGCGTTGGCAGACAGTTACAAGGTTTCAATGCTTATTGTTCATCATACACGCAAACAAAAATCGGAAGATATATTCGATATGATTTCAGGCACGAATGGTCTGATGGGTGCGGCAGACGGTGCATTTGTTCTCAGTAAGGACAAGCGTACTTCCAACAATGCCACACTTGATGTTGCTGGCAGAGACCAGCAGGATATGAAAATCCATCTTGTAAGGGACAGCGAGCGATTGGTGTGGAACTTTGCAAAATCGGAAACGGAGATGTGGAAAGAACCGCCCGAACCTCTGCTTGAGAAGATAGCGGATACGCTCTTTTCGGAAAGTGACAGATGGGAAGGAACTGCTTCGGAACTTTGCGAAAGGCTTGCGGTGGATATAAAGCCGAATGTACTTTCTTTAAGGCTCAGTATCAACGCAAGCAGGCTGTTTCGTGATTACGGTATCCGTTATCAGAACAGCCGCACACACGACGGAAGAAAGGTTTCACTTTGGAAAGAAACCGAGCAGACGGCGTGACAAACGGTGTCAAAGGTGTCAATGTTTTTGAGAGCAGCACGCTGTGAAAAACATTGTCACCATCGTCACACTTTGACACCGGATAAAGTTTAGGGGAGTGTGCAGAGAGTGCCTTTTCAAAGGCGGCTCTTTGGTCTCGCCTGCTGGCTCGGTCGGTTCGCAGGCGTGTGTGCCACCGGCACACGCTCACCCCTCGGAGAGCCTTCGGAGAACGCAAAACCTGTTTACAGGTCGCATTTTTGATGGGTGTACCCGTCAAAAGTGCTTTTGCGTTACTTTTGACAAAAGTAACAAAACCTGAGAATGTTGAAATTTACAGATGGGAGATGAAAAAATGCAGAGAACGATAAGTGCAATGGTCGGTAAAGGCTCGGTCAATCACAATAGCCGAAAGTTCCGAGCAGAAAATGTAGACGGAACTCGTACTCATCTCAATATCGACTACTGCAATGAAAATATAAAGACAGTTTATCACGAATTGTTTGATGAAGCATTGGAAAGATACAATGCCAAGCAGATAAGGTCAGACCGAAAGATAAAAGATTATTATGAAAAAATCCGAAGTTCCAAGCAGGAAAAACCGTTCCACGAAATCATTTTACAGGTGGGCGGTAAGGGAAATATGAACGCCGATACGGAAAACGGAGAACTGGCAAAGCAGATTTTAGATGAATACTATCAGGGTTTTCAGGAGCGAAATCCACAGCTTCGGGTGTTCTCGGCTCATCTGCATATGGATGAAGCTACACCACATCTGCACATAGATTTTGTACCTTTTACCACAGGCAGCAAGCGTGGACTTGATACAAGAGTGTCACTAAAGCAGGCTCTTGCAACGCAAGGTTTTAAGGGCGGCAGTCGTGGCGATACGGAGTGGTCGCAATGGATACAGTCCGAAAAAGAACAGCTTGCGGCGGTGATGGAACGTTATGGGATTGAGTGGGAACATTTAGGCACACACGAAAAACATCTTTCTGTTTTGGATTATAAAAAGCAGGAAAGAGAAAAAGAAGTGGCGGCATTAGGTGCGAAAATCGAGCAGAAACAGATTGAATTTGATGTGTTGTCGGAACGAGTATTGAACTATGATAAGGCAAAAGACGAGCTGTCAAATCTTGAAATAGAGCTTGATACTGCACCGAAATATCAGTTGCCAGAACCAGAGAAATTTATGACTGCAAAGGCATATAAAACCAAAATGGCAGAGCCGGTTGTAAGGAAATTGAAGCAACTTGTCAAAACGGTGCTTGCCCGCTGCTTTGAGGGGTGGGACAACTATCATAGGCTGAATACAGCGAATGCACAGTTATACCGCACCAATCAGCGTTTGGAGAAAGTCAATGAAAGATTGACCGAAGAAAACAAAATCCTAAAAGCAGAAAATAAAGATTACAGCCTGCTCCGTAAGGTTTTTGGTCGCAAACAGATAGATGATTTGTTGGAGCAGGCAAGAACAGTTAAAGGTCGCAAGCGTGATAATACACGATCACGATAGACAAAAATCACAGGAGGAAAAGGAAAATGACAAAGACAATTTTTGAAGAAATGGGCGGAACTTATAGACAGGTGGGTGATTATTTATTGCCGAACATCACAGTACCAGCCGAAGAAGAAATAGAGCCGATTGGTTTATGGGGGAAACGACATGCAAGGCATTTAAAGGAACACTATAAAGTGTTATATATGAACCTGCTGACAAGCGGAAAGCTGCATAGTTATCTTGCAGAAGTCGATAAGCAAGCAGAGGATATGTTTCTTCGACTGGTAAAGGAATATGCCGACAGACAAGATGTGACGGAACAATTAAAGAAAGATAATCCCTACGAATGGATTGGAAGAATGAATAATATTCAGGCTTGTGTGAGGGAAGTTGTAGGAACGGAGTTGATTTACACATAAGCGTTTTACGGTATGGTGCTCCTGCGTTTGCTGGAGTGCTGTGGTTGTGGTTGTAAAGAGGTTGTGAAAGATTGAATTTCGTAATGGTTGGATGTATAATTAGGAAGTGAAAATTTTAATTTGCACTTCCATAAGGTGAAATGTATTGACACAAAAAATACAGTATGATAGTATTGCCATTAGAAGAAAGAAAGGCACATTTTGTGTAAGGTGAGGAAATGATTAATAGATAATTTGATTTAAGTAAGACACATATAGTTATTGAGCCTGTAGAGAATAGGTTTGTTTTGTGTACGCTTAAGTTGGATTATCGCAAGAGGCATTTCCTTTGTTTTCCTTTTGGAAAAGAAATAAGGGGCTATTTAGCGAGTCTATTTTTGCGTATGCAAAAAAGACTCGTTTTTGTGTGTTCAAAATAATAATTGGCTCAGACTTCGAAAAGGAGAAACTTTAATGTTGCAGATAAAAAAATTAAATTTAACACATAAAAAAGACCTGAGAATAATTCTTAATGATTTCAACCTTGTGCTAAATGATGGAGATAAGGCAGTTATTATTGGAGAAGAGGGAAATGGGAAATCGACATTAATGAAGTGGATATACAATCCGTCGCTTGTAGAAAACTATATAGAAGCAGATGGGGAAAGGATAATGGGACACGAACGTCTTGGTTATCTTCCGCAGGAGATGCTCGATGAAGATAAGGAAAAAACAATATACGAATATTTTTCTGAAGAGGAAATATTCTGGGAGAAAACGCCTAAAGAATTGTCTGTTATTGCGGGAAAATTTGGAATGAAAAATGATTTTTTCTACAGTAACCAGACAATGGGTAGTCTTTCAGGAGGCGAAAAAGTCAAGACACAACTTATGAGGCTTTTCATTCGCGATGTTTCTGTGCTGTTGTTGGACGAACCTTCCAATGACATCGACATTGCGACGCTTACATTACTGGAAAAAATCATAAATGACTGGAAGCACATTGTGCTTTTTATTTCACACGATGAAACGCTGATAGAGCGTACTGCCAACATGGTGATACATATCGAGCAGATTATACGAAAAACAAAGGCGAGATATACCGTGGCAAAGCTTCCCTATAGACGCTATGTGGAAGAACGGCTTCATAAATTTGAAATCCAAAAACAGCGGGCACTGAGTGACCGTAGGGAGAAAAAGATTCGCGATGAAAAATATCAAAGAGTTATGCAGAGTGTACAAGGTGCATTAAGAAGTTGTACCAGACAAGCACCGTCTGTTGCCAAAAACTTAAAGGACAAAATGCATACGGTTAAGGCAATGGAACGAAGATTTGAAAAAGAAGATGAAAATATGACTCAGATGCCGGAACAGGAAGAAGCAATCTTTGTCAAATTAGGGGATGAAAACTCACACATTCCCGCAGGAAAAACGGTCATAGAATATGAACTTTCAAAGCTTGTGACTCCGGATGGCAAAAGAATTTTAGCAGAAGGAATTCATTTAAAAATAAAAGGTTCAGAAAAAATCTGTATGATAGGAGCCAACGGGGCAGGAAAAACGACTCTTCTAAAAAAGATAGCGGAAGAACTCCTAAATCGGAATGACATTAAAGCAGAATATATGCCTCAAACTTATGAAGACCTGCTGGATTTGGATGTTACACCGGTTGATTACCTTGATAAAACAGGAGATAAAGAAGAGCGTACAAGAATTAGAACATACCTTGGTTCACTTAAATACACACCAGATGAAATGGAGCATCCGATTCGGGAGTTATCAGGCGGACAAAAGGCGAAAGTGCTTCTCTTGAGGATGAGCTTAAGTGGTGCAAATGTTCTTATTCTGGATGAACCGACAAGAAATTTTTCACCATTGTCCGGTCCGGTAATAAGAAAAATGCTCCGAGAATTTCCGGGGGCTGTCATTAGCATTTCTCACGATAGAAAGTATATTGAAGAGGTGTGCGATAAAATATATCAGCTAAATCCTAATGGATTACAGCTAATTGGTGATTGATAACAAAAAGGATGAAAGACTGACAAATTTCAGGCTTTTAGTGAGTTGGAAAGCATACAAAGATTTGAATTTGGAGGATAGATTATGGTACGTACAGAAGATGCATGTGAAATTATAAAATATGCTTTGCAAAACGAAATTAAAGTATATTTAGATGGCGGATGGGGTGTTGATGCACTTCTTAAAAGAGAATCAAGAATACACAATGATATTGATTTGTTTGTTGAACTGAAACATTATCATGATTATATTTATGTGATTAAGCAGCATGGATTTGAGGAAGTAAATACTGATTATACAACGGATGGTCATACTGTCTGGAAAGATGATAAACAAAGAATCATTGATTTACATTGTTTTGAATTTACAGATGACGGAATTGTTTATGAGGGAGATATATTTCCATCAAAAACTTTTTCCGGTATTGGAAAAGTTGGAGATATAACTGTTTCTTGTATTGAACCATTGAGTCAGGTAATGCTTCATTTGGGATATGAACACGATAAAAATGATGTGCATGATGTGATGCTGTTGTGTGAAACATTTCAAATAGCAATACCAGATGAATATAAGGAAAAGTAAAATTTCAGTTTTGTGTTGAATCTCTAAGCAAAATAGCTTATAATTTGACATGCTACATATAGTTATTATCCACAGTTATCGAGTAGGTGTTATCAATGCCGATAACAAAATGATAACATTAGCTCGTATAGGCAGGATAATATGGATATATCAAATAATCAAAAGAACGAGAAACATTACAGAGAATAATTCCTAAACAAAAAGCGTTAGTCTTTGTAGAGTTTGAGTGATGAAATGAACTTGAAAAAGCCTTTATTTATGCTGATTGCAAGCAAATTTGTTTAAGTCTTGGCAACGATTTGGCAACATTTTGGGTATCACTCACTGAATAACAGAATACTTCAATAAGAGAAAAACCTTGCTGATTTTCAGATATGGAAACTGAACATCGGCAAGGTCTTTTTATGCTTATTTCTGCTTTTTCTTTTTAGACGCTTTCTTTTCTTCTTTCTCGATTTCCTGAAATTCTTTGGCAAGCATATCACTGACCGCCTGCGAGGGAACACTCCCCCAATGTCCAGAGGTGTCAAGTTCTGGGTACTTGTATCGCCACTGGTCGTATTCTTCTCTGCTAATCTCGCCCCGTTCCAGCTTGGCAGATTGTTCCTGCCATGCGTGGAACATTTTGAACATGGAGGAATAGGTGGAACAGTCGGACTTGTCCAACCGCAGACACACTTCCCCGTCAATCTCTCCGATTTTCAGTCCATACATATCTTCCAGCGCAAAAAGTGTGTGCATAAGCCCGATATAGCTGTCAATCTCCGGGACTGTGATTGCTCGTGGGCTGACATCAAAGATATTTGCCATTTCTTTTACAAGGTCTTGCTTCGGCGTTCTGGCTTCTGATTCATACTGTGCCATACGGACATCAGAGGTCTTTCCGAGAAAACCGAGGATTTCGCCTAACTGCTTTTGCGTCATGCCTTTCCGATTACGGAAAAAGCGGATTCGTTTGCCGATTGCCATAATAAAACCTCCGTTGTAGTTATAGTGATACAACCATTCTTGACTTAAACATTTCTGTTGAAGTTAGTATAACATTGTGCAATAGGAATAGCAAGAGGAACTTAAATAAAAAAAGTTAAGATTTTTCTGCAAACCACTTGACTTAACGGAATTTATTTAGTATCATGGATATAACTTAAACAAAAACAGTTAAATAAAGAAAGGAGAGGATAACTGAATGGCAGAAAAATCATTTATGACTGTGGAGGAAGTGGCAGCGGAACTGCGGGTGTCAAAGTCAAAAGCCTACCAGATTGTGCGGGAACTAAACGCAGAATTACAGAAACAGGGCTATCTGACGGTGGCTGGTCGTGTGAACGCTACATTTTTTCATAAAAAGGTTTGTTACAGCGATTAAGCGGAAAGGAGATGATTTGAATGGCTGTATACAAAGACAATGCTACAGGAACGTGGCGGGTAATCTATCGTTTCACGAATTGGAAAGGGGAGCGGAAGCAGACCCAGAAACGAGGATTTGCTACGAAGAGGGAAGCACAGGCGTGGGAACATGAAGCCATGCTGAAACAAGGTGCAAAGCTGGATATGACATTTGCCAGCTTCTTTGAGGTTTACGAAGCCGACAAGAAACAGCGTGTCAAGGAAAGCACATGGGAATCCAAAAGCCATGTAATCCGCACAAAGATTTTACCGTATTTCGGAAATCGGAAGATAGCGGAGATTGAAGCAAAAGACATTATCGCATGGCAGAATGAACTCATGGCGTACCGGGACGAGAAAGGGAAGCCTTATTCGGCGGATTATCTGAAAACCATACACGCCCAGCTTACAGCAATTTTCAACCATGCTGTGAACTTCTATAACCTGCCCTACAATCCGGCAAGGCGGGCCGGCACAATGGGAAATGAGGTTCCGAAAGAAATGGACTTCTGGACGAAAGAGGAATATCTGAAATTCTCCGAAGCCATGATGGATAAGCCCCGTTCCTATTATGCCTTTGAAATGCTTTACTGGTGCGGAATCCGCTCCGGCGAACTGCTGGCACTCACTCCGGCTGATTTTGATTTTCAGAAGCAGACAGTCACAATCAGCAAGACGTTTCACCGATCTAAAGGGCGGGATATTATCACAAGTCCGAAAACAAAAAAGAGTAACCGTACAATCAAAATGCCGCCATTTCTCTGTGAGGAAATACGGGAATATATCAAAATGCTTTACGACATTCAGCCAGACGAGCGGTTGTTTACGGTCACGAAATCCTATCTCAACCATGAGATGGAGCGAGGGGCGAAGCAGGCAGGAGTGAAAAAGATTCGTGTGCATGATATTCGTCATAGTGCGGTTTCTCTGTTAATCGACATGGGATTTTCGGTGTTGGCGATTGGGGAGCGCATGGGGCATGAAGCGGAGAAAATCACTTACCGCTATGCTCATTTATTCCCTACGGTGCAGACGGAAATGGCAGAAAAATTGGAAATGGAGCGAATGACAAAGGAGGATACAAATGGAAAGAACACTTGATTACAAAGGGCGGTGGCGCAATCATACAGTAGCGTTCCGGGTATCGAACGAGGAAGCGAATCTGCTTAACGATTTGGTGGCACTGTCGGGATTGACGAAGCAGGACTACATCACAAGGCGGCTGCTGTGCCGGGACGTGGTGGTACAGGGTAATCCGAGGGTGTATAAGGCTCTGAAAAATCAAATGGCGGCTATCTACGAGGAATTGAAGCGGCTGGAAGCATTAAGCCCGGACAATGACGAACTGCTCTATACGTTACAGGTAATCGGAATCACATTAGACGGTCTGAAAGGAGAAGATGAATGACAGAAAAAATAAAAACGACTGCTCCCGTATTATCTGTTGGCGCAGATAGGGAACAGCCGAATACAAAAAATCACAAAGAAATTATAGCAAATGAAACAGCACAAATCAATCTGCAAGCCGCACAAAACCCGGAGAAATCCAGGAGCGGCGGGCTTCAAATCGTTTCCATGACGGAACTGTATGATACCGTATATCCACCGAGAACACCGGTTGTGGACGGGTTTCTCTACGGCGGTACTTACCTCTTTGTAGGTGCGCCGAAAGTTGGAAAATCGTTCTTTATGGGGCAGCTTGCCTACCATGTGGCAATGGGGCTTCCACTGTGGGATTATCCCGTCCGAAAGGGGACGGTGCTGTATCTGGCACTGGAAGATGATTACGCAAGGCTTCAGCGCCGACTCTCCGGTATGTTCGGTGTGGAATGTGCGGATAACCTGTACTTTGCGACACAGGCAAAGACCTTGAATGAGGGATTAGACAGGCAATTAGAGGAATTTCTGAAAGAGCATACAGACGCAAGGCTGATTATCATTGACACGCTCCAGAAAGTGCGTGAGGTTGGCGGGGACAGGTACAGCTATTCCAGTGATTACGAGATTGTGACAAAGTTAAAATCGTTCAGCGATAAATACGGTATCTGCCTGCTGGTGGTTCATCACACACGCAAGCTGGAATCCGAGGACAGCTTTGATATGATTTCCGGCACAAATGGGTTGCTTGGAGCGGCAGACGGGGCGTTTATCATGCACAAGAAAAAGCGTACTGACAATGAGGCGGTGCTGGATATTGTGGGGCGTGACCAGCCGGATCAGGAACTGACCATAGAGTTTGACCGGGAGTGCTGCGTCTGGAAATTTAAAAAGGCGGAGACGGAACTGTGGAAACAACCGCCGAATCCTCTGCTGGAAGCAATCAACAATTTTCTGACAGAGGATAAGCCGGAATGGGAGGGGACAGCAACAGAACTTGTGAGCCAGTTGCCGGATATGCAGATACAGGCAAACGTGCTTTCCAGAAAATTGAATGTAGTCAATAGTCAGTTGCTTAATAACTATGGAATTTTCTATGACAATAAGCGAGGGCATGAAAGGAAGATTGTTCTGAAACGGCTTGAGCCGAGAGAGTAAAAGCGACGATATGCGTCGGTTGCGACGGTATTTTTTACAGTGGGCTGGTATAGAAAATATTGACGCTATCGACGCAAACCGACGCAGAAAGGATTAAGTGATGAAAAACGTGCAAATTCCTTATGAATTGTTTGTATCTCTGCTCCGCTATCATCTAATGGAAGATGATGATTGTCTGAATGAAATCCGGCAGGGATTGGAGCAGAAATTGGATTCTCTGGTGCGCCATGAATTATATGCGAAATATAAGACTGCGCCCACACAGGAAGAACGGGAAAATGCCAGACAGGAATATCTGGAAAAACGTGGAGTGCCGGATAGCTTCCGCTGGTAGTTTTCCTTTGATGATAACAGACAGGAGCGTGTCACGCTCCTGTGGATAGCAGATAACGAGAAAGGTGTGATTTGATGATAATTCAGCCGGAATGGGGAACCCGGAACGTGAACAAATATTTTTACGAAAATGAAGCCCGTAGGATTGCCGCATTCAATGAAATCTTTGGAGATGTGGAACTGACTGCGGCAGAAATGCGGACGCTGGTATGGCTGTGTGGGTGGGAGGAATGTACAGTAGAAAACGTACTTTCGGCTATCCGAAAAGCTATGGCGGAAGCAAAGCGGCGGGAACAGCCGCCCGTCCGTAGGACGGAAAAGCCCTCGGCAGAGCGCAAAGGCAGCTTTTGATGGACGGAACGGCTGTCAAAAGTGCTTTTGCGTTACTTTCGGCGAAAGTAACAAAGCTTATGCGCCGTATCCGGCGCTGATTACCCGAACAGGGAGAAAGGATATTGATTGAAGCGAACAATCAGCTTTATGACAGGAAAAGGCTCTGTCAACCATAACAGCAGAAAATTTCATGCAAAGAATACTGACCCGGAAAGAAGCTGTCGGAACGTGGAATACTGCAACGAAAATATTAAGGACGTATATCACGAATTGTTTGATGAAGCACTCGCCCGGTACAATGAGAAGCAGACTAGAAGTGACCGCCGGATTGATGATTATTATGGGAAAATCTGTTCCGGCAAGCAGGAAAAACCATTCCATGAGATTATCCTGCAAATCGGGGATAAGGACAACATGGGAGCGAAAACGGAGAACGGACAGCTTGCGGTAAAAGTGTTGGATAAATATATGCAGGACTTTCAGCAACGAAATCCTACGTTGAGGGTGTTCAGTGCCTATCTTCATATGGACGAAGCAACGCCCCACTTGCATATAGATTTTGTACCGTATACGACAGGAAGCAAGCGGGGACTTGATACAAGAGTTTCTTTGAAACAGGCGTTATCTGCTCTCGGATTTAAAGGCGGCGCAAGACGGGAAACGGAATTAAATCAGTGGGTGGCTTATGAGAAAGAACAGCTTGCCGCTGTCATGCTGGAACATGGGATTGAGTGGGAGAAGAAAGGCACACATGAAAAGCATTTATCTGTCTTGGATTTTGAAAAAAAGGAGCGGGCAAAGGAAGTTGCAGAACTGGAAACGAAAAAAGCGGAATTGCAGGAAGAAAACGCTACTTTTCAAGAAATCAACGAAGATTTGCATGAACAGTTGTTACAGGTTGATGATGAGATTCGTTCCTTACAGGAAGATTTGCAGGAGTCCCGGCAGGAAGCAGAGAAAGCACAGAAACAGGCGGACAAATATCAGAAGCGCATGAATGAACTTGCTCCTATGGTAAAGAACATGGAAAAGCTGGCGGCAGACTTTTCCGCAGATCCGGAGCAGACGCTTCCAGAAGCGGCGGTTATGGAATCTGCAAAGTCGTATCGGGAAAAGAAAGCAAAACCGCTGGTAAAGAAAATTGTACAAGTTATGCGCTCCGTTTATTCGGCATATCTGGATATTTCAAATAAGTTTACAAAGCTGCAAGCGGCGTATAACAGGGAACGGAGCGGAAACGAGCGACTGACAAACAGGCTGGAAGAAGTTTTGGAGGAAAACCGGGAATTGAGGATAGTGGTGGAAGATTTTGGGCGTATAAAAGCTGTGGTCGGCTCTGAACAGGTTAATGCTGTGATTGACCGGGTAAAGCAGCAGGAACAGATAGAAGCCGAGCAGAAACGGGCTGCAAGGAGAAAACATAATCGGGAAGCCCGCTGACAGGCGGAGGGCTGCTTAAAGACCTCTTAGCTGCATGAAGCGAATCCCCGCCAGTTAGTCAAGAGTGGCGTAGCCGTTAATTTACTCTTGACTGGCTGGTGGGGATTTGCTATTTCCATTTACTCTTTCAAACGAAGAAGTTATAATTAAAATATAAAGGCTGAAGAAAGGTTAAGGGAGAATGGATATTACAAAGGAATTAAAAAAGGATGGTATGTTACTAAAAAAGATTCCTAAAAAGGAACAAACGATAGATATTTGCAAAATGGCTATTAGACAGAATCCTTTAGCTTTACAATTTGTGTCCAGAAAATGTTTGGATTCAAAAATGTGCTTGGCAGCGGTAAAAAAGGATGGACAGGCATTTCGGTATGTTCCTAGTCAATTTATTACGAGGAAAATGTGCGAATTGGCAGTTGAGGCAGACCCGGAACTTTTGAATAATGTACCAGAGAATTTTAGGACATTGAGAATTTGTATAAATGCTATTAAAAAAGATGTAAGTACTTTATCATATGTATCACGAGAAAAAAGATATGAATTGTTTGACAATAACACAGAAATTGATTTAATTAAAAAGGTTGTAGAGCATAATTCTAAATGGTTAATGTATATGCCTAACCGCCCAGATGTGAGGGCGTTTTGTATAAGTTGTATGGAAGAAGATTTTTCTGTTGCACAGTATATGCCAGAGCAGATAAAAATTGCTGATGATATTCTGAACTATCAAAAAACGAAAGGAAAATTACATTTTATACACAAGTATTATAATTCCGAAGAAGGAAAATTTTGTGTAAAAATTAAGGTTGTATGTGGACAACATGCCTCAATATTTGATGAAAATGAGATGATAGAAGAATCATATTGTGTTGTGATGGAATTTGGAGACTTTGACAAGTTTTATAGCTTTTTAGATGGAGATCTTTTTGATGCAGAATTAAGAAATTTTGATTTTAAAGGAATAGATTTAAAGCAATATAATATTGATGGTGCTACTATCAATAGTGAAATATTGCAATTACAAGGATTATATGACGGGACATATTTTTCATCTATTAAAAAGATTTTGGAAACAGATTCAGATGAATTTATGGGAAGTAATGAGATTATGATACCTAATGAATTTTGTTATCCCAAACCTATAGATGATGATGAACATGAGCGATTTGATATTAGTCATATTCCGTTTTTTTATATTAGTGACATTCACTTAGCACATCGAGTTTGCAATAAATTTAAGGATAAGGCAACAAAAGAAGAAATACGCTCATATATAAAGTATTTAGCAAGAAGTATGGTTTCTTCCATTGGAACCAGGCCATATAATAGCTATTTGCTGATTGCAGGAGATACTTCATCTATTTTTGAGTTTGCCGCTATTTTTTATAACGAACTTATACAGTGGTGGAATCCAAATCAGATAGTGGTTGTGCCTGGTAATCACGAATTATGGGATCCTTGTATTGACATGGAAGATAATATAGAAATATATAGGAAATTTTTTGATGATTTAGGTATAATATTTTTACAAAATGATTTAATGTGTGTAGAAGATAGGAAAAAATGTGAGATATTCAGTGAAGTAGAAATATTGAAAATGAGTGAAGAAGAAATAAGGAGCAAGTCTCAATGTTGTTCGGTCATTATTTTGGGTGGAATAGGATTTAGTGGTTTAAATGAAAAATTCAATGCCTCAAATATTCGATATGGGAAAAGTTTTGATGAATTATCAAGAGAAGCAGCTTTGAGGAAAGATATACAAGAGGCAATTCGTTTTAATACGATATACACCAAAATATTAAAAAGCTTAGACAAAAGCAGAGTTATTGTCCTTACACACGTCAAAAAAGGAGACTGGAATACTGAACCACATAATCCGTATTGGATATATTTGAATGGGCACAATCACCAAAACTTTTATGAAGTGAGCGATAGAAGAACTATATATGCTGATAACCAAATTGGATATAGAACAAAGAATATTGGGTTAAAATATTTCTATTGTGATAATAATTATGATATATTTGCTTATTATCAAGACGGAATACATGAAATAACACGGGAGCAGTATATTGATTTTAACAGAGGGAAATTGGTTTCCATGTCATTTAAAAGGGAAGATGGAACAATTTATATGCTAAAAAGAAATAGTATATATTTATTTTTGATATACTGTGAATACTCCAAACGTTCAAGAGGAAAATCACTATATCTTATGAATGGTGGAAAGTTGGGGAGATTAGGACGAAATAGGATAGAGGATTTAGCTTATTATTATGATAACCTCAAAAAATATGTGGAAAATGTAAATCAACTACTATACAGGTACGTGGGAGGTCAACAGAGAATTTCCGAATTTATCAAACATCTTGGCGGTTCTGGAAAGATACATGGTTGCATTGTTGATGTAGAAAGACCTAATGAATTAGAAGGATTTTCATATTGTCATTTGTTTGTTAATCCGATAGATGGGAAAGTGACACCATATTTTGCTTATGATGTAAAATCAAGAATTGTATACAAAGATTTTAAGGCTTTACTGCAAGCACATGATAGTTGCAAGTTAATGGCTAATAATTATTTGAGGCTTGAAAAAGAATCTGTGCATAATTTACCGACTATTCAGTATTCGGGGCAGATGGAAGAATGGGAAAATGAAGATTCCATGTATGATGAGGGAGGTTATCTATATAAAATTTCTCGAATTATAAAAAGTTTACAGTATTGTGCGGAGAAAAATATTGTACGTCTTTGGAATGAAGAATTACTCAATTACGATTTTGTAAATAGGATTAAACAATCGAACAAAATTGACGAAATTGTAGATGACAGACTAATGATTGATGAAAAGAGTATTTAATGGTAATGTTACGTTTTAGACATTCTGAAATGCTTGTTTTGTAAGGAATTTCAAACGCTGTGGGAGAGGGTGTGATACTTTATACCTATATCCTCGAAAACGGGCTTCTATTGCGTAACATTTCAAAAATGTATTGTCAATCTGCGAAGATTTGCTATAATAAAGGCGTGGCAACATTTTGGCAACAGAAAATCAGCAAGCCAGAATAAATGATGTAATCGAAGTAAAAATCGGTGTGTATTTGCATAAAAATTAAACAAATACAGTTAATAACAACGAGGGACACGCCGAGTTTGAATAAGCAAAAATGCTTAGTAAACCCAGCGTTTATGCGGGTTTGCAGCATTTTTAAAAGTCTTTTGATAACAAATTGATAACAGTTGCATGAGCGTCATTATTCTTGTAATCCAGTGGTTTTAGGGTTAGAGAATGATTGACAGGTGGTTGTGCAACCAATAATCCATATTATAAACGAAGCCCTTAGCTGTGGGTAAAAACTCATGGCTAAGGGCTTTTTGTCGTGCTTATTTTTAGTCGATATCTTCGGAAAATATTTTTTTAAAACTCTGAAAGTTATCGCCAAACTCTTTGTAAAACTCTCGCTTTGATATAGGTTTCTTTGTGGAGAGTTTTTCATATAGGGTGTATGCAGCAGTTACTAAAGTCAGTGTGTTGAAATCAGCAATTTCACTAATTATTTCTTCATCGTGATTGGTAATCAATGTTGTATCCTCCTTACACTAATCAGTGAGTTTATCTTTAAATGCTTCGACCAAAGCGTCGCTAAGTTCCTGCGATGGGACTTTCGCCCATGTTTGCGTGGTATCAAACTCCGGGTAGTGGTAACGCCACTCATCGTATTTGTCTTTACTGATCTCTTCAGAAGATAGCTTGTCAGCCTGCTCTTTCCAGGCATACAACATTTTCCGGAGTTCGTGAGCGTCTTTACCTTTGGAAGTATCAACTTTCAGACAGATTTCTCCGTCTGATTCACTGACAGTCAGACCGTACAAATCTTCAAGGGTAAATAAAGTGTGCATCAGTCCGATATAGCTGTCAATGTCAGGCACATCGAGGGCATGAGGGGAAACATCCAGAGCCTGTGCCAGTGCAGCAGTAAGTTCCGCCTTCGGTTTTCTTGTTCCTGTTTCGTATTGTGCTAAACGTACATCGGCACTTCGCTCAGGAAAGCCGACAATCGTACCAAGATATTTTTGTGTCATCCCACGCAGAATGCGGAAAAAATGTATTCTCTCTCCAATCGCCATAACGTGTCCACTCCTTGTATGTATTTTACAATGAGTATAGCAGATATGTTTAGGAGAAGTCAAGACAATACAAAACAAAAAAGTTTAATGTTTTCCAAAAAGCCACTTGACACAAACAAATATGCTTAGTATAATAAGTTTGAATTAAGCAAATAAGTTTAATAAAAACAAAATGACCGTCCGAACAGTATAAACCGCCAAGACCTTGCCAGACGGCAAGCGAGCGCCTGATCTATTACGGTATATCGGGACAGCACAGTGCCGAACAGGGAATACCTGCTGGAACTTCATTCGGATAGAACGGCAATCAAAAACGAAAGAAAGGACTGATTATATGAAAAACAGATTTATTTGTGCCGAAGAAGTGGCACAGGAACTAAGCGTATCAAAGCCGTATGCTTACAAGCTAATCCGTCAGTTGAATGAGGAACTGAAAGAAAAAGGCTTTATTACTATTTCAGGACGGGTAAACCGCCAGTATTTCTATGAAAGGCTCTACGGAGCAGGAAATCCCCAAGGGGATACCACTATGTCCTACAAGGCAGGACAGGAATAAGGAAAGGAGGATGAATAATGCCGGTATTCAAAAACGAGAGCAATGGAACATGGTATGTGATGGCGAGATATGTCAACTGGAAAGGCGAGCGTAAGCAGAAATGCAAGCGTGGATTTTCTACCAAGAAAGAAGCACAGGAATGGGAGCGAATGTTTCAGTTGCAGAACTCCTCTGATATGGATATGAGTTTTGAAGCTTTTACCGAACTGTATATCCGGGATATGAAAAGCCGTCTGAAGGAGAATACATGGCTGACAAAGGAGCATATCATCCGCACAAAGATTTTACCTTATTTCGGCAAGTTGAAAATCAGCGAGATTTCTACAAAAGAGGTTATCGCATGGCAGAATGAGATGCTTGCCTATCGGGACGAAAAGAAAAAGCCATACTCACAGACCTATCTGAAAACGCTGCACAATCAGTTGTCCGCTATCTTCAATCATGCGGTGCGGTATTATGAGCTGCGTTCCAATCCAGCCGCTAAAGCGGGAAATATGGGAAGTGAGGAACACAAGGAAATGCTGTTCTGGACGAAAGAAGAATACAAGAAATTCTCATTTGAGATGATGGACAAGCCTGTTTCCTTTTACGCTTTTGAAATGCTCTACTGGTGCGGCATCCGTGAAGGAGAACTGCTGGCACTGACCGCCGCTGATTTCGATTTTGAGAAAGAAACGGTCAGAATCAATAAGTCCTATCAGCGATTACACGGCGAAGATGTGATTACCACACCGAAAACAAAGAAAAGTAACCGCATCATCAAAATGCCGAAGTTCCTATGTGAAGAAATGCAGGAATATTTGCAGATGCTTTACGGATTGAAGAAGAAAGACCGAATCTTTACAGTCACAAAAAGTTATCTTCATCACGAGATGGACAGAGGTGCGAAAGCCGCAGGCGTAAAACGAATCCGTATCCATGATTTACGGCACAGCCACATCAGCCTGTTGATTGATATGGGATTTTCAGCGGTGGCGATTGCAGACCGTGTAGGGCATGAAAGCATTGACATCACTTACCAGTACGCTCATCTGTTCCCGTCAAAGCAAACGGAAATGGCAGATAGATTAGAGGATTTAGGGAAAGGAGAGATTGAAAATGTCAGCTAAGAACAGAGATAACAAAAACCGTTGGAGAAACATCACAGTAGGGTTTCGGGTATCGCCCGAAGAAAATGAACTCATTAACAAGGCAGTTGCCTTATCGGGACTGCCAAAGCAGGAATACTGTTACCGCCGCTGTCTGAATCAGGATGTAGTGGTACAGGGCAATCCCAGAATATTCAAGGCACTTAAAACGGAACTTGCCACTGTGCTCACAGAATTAAAGCGGATTGAAGCAGGAAACGGTGTGGATGAAGAACTGCTGAATGTCATTGAACTGATCGCTGTTATTATGGGCGGTCTGAAAGGAGAGGACGAGGATGGAAAATAAAAAAGAAAAGACTGCCCCGGATGTATCTGTTGGCGCAGATACGGAGCAGCCAATTCGTAAAAACACTACAAGTAGTATATCCGAGAATGGTGGAAATATCAAGAGTTTTGAGGAATTGCAGAGAGAAATGCAGTTGCGATCAGACCCGTCCTATCTCCAGACAATCTCCATGAATGAACTGTTTGACACACAGTATCGGAGTAAGCAGCCGTTGATTGACGGTCTGCTCTACCCCGGCACTTATATCTTTGCAGGTTCGCCCAAACTGGGGAAGAGCTTTCTGATGGCACAGCTTGCCTACCATGTCAGCACAGGTACACCGCTTTGGAATTATACCACCCGAAAAGGAACGGTGCTGTATCTGGCACTTGAGGACGATTACCGCCGCTTGCAGGAGCGTCTGTACCGGATGTTCGGGACAGAAAGTACCGATAATCTTTACTTCTCTGTTTCTGCCAGCCAGCTTGGAAATGGACTGGATGAACAGCTTGCAAGATTTGTGGCAGAGCATAAGGACACGAAGCTGATTATCATTGATACGCTTCAGAAAGTGCGTGAGGTTGGCGGCGATAATTACAGTTATGCAAATGATTATCAGATTATGGCAAGACTGAAAAGTTTTGCGGATGCTCACGGACTTTGCTTACTGCTCGTACACCACACGAGAAAGCAGAATGCGGATGATAAGTTTGACATGATTTCCGGGACAAGCGGACTGCTTGGGGCGGCAGACGGAGCGTTTCTTCTTCAGAAAGAAAAACGGACAGGCAATGCCGCAACACTGGAAGTATCGGGCAGAGATCAGCAAGACCAGAAGCTGTATCTTATCCGCAATACAGAAACATTGTTGTGGGATTTGCAAAAGGCAGAAACGGAATTATGGAAAGAACCGCCAGAGCCGTTACTGGATGAGATTGCGGAGCTTGTTATGAAAGACAATCCTTATTGGGAGGGTTCTCCAACGGCACTTGTTGCACTGATAAATGTGGACATTCAACCTCATGTTATTACAAGAAAGCTGAATGTTCTTGCAGGAAGGTTGTATGCAGAGCATGGGATTCTCTTTCGGAGTGAGCGTGTCCATGAGGGACGGAAACTAAGGCTCTGGAAAGACAATACAGAGAATGCGTGACAGTACGTGACGGTTGTGACGGTATTTTTGACAGCGGGGCGGTATCAAAATAACCGTCACGACTGTCACATACCGTCACGGAAAGGATGGATAAGATGGGAAATGTGCAAATATCACAGGAATTATTTATGCAGTTGCTCCGCTTTCACTTGGTTGAAGATGGGAGCTGTGAGAAAGAAATCAAGCAGGGATTGGAGAAAAAACTGGACAGAATGGTCATGCGTGACCTGTATGGAAAATTTAAAACTGCTCCGACAGAGGAAGAACGGGAACGGGCGAGAAAAGAGTATCTGGACAGACGTGGAGTGCCGGAGAGTTTCCGATGGTAATTCTTCCTTGGTGATAAGAACAGGAGCGTGGCACGCCCCTGTTAAGCATAGACAAGGAGAAATCTGGAAAAGAGAATCATGCAATGAGAGAAGGAAGATTAGGTTATAACTGTGAAAAGGGAAGATATGGATTGCTGTCAATGGACTTATGGATTGATACGGGATTTCACTGCGGAGAGTGTATGGAAGTTCTGGTAGATGATCAGTGGGTAAAGACCAGGATGGAAATGAATCTGGCGAGGGAATGGTATCTGGTGGGAACGCCCTATTGCGGTGATCTGGAGTATGTACGGGCAAGGATACCGGAATAAATCAGACAGAAAAGTAAAGAATCGGTTTGGTGTCAGGGATAAAAAATAAGCCCGGATACGGGCAAATAAAAAGGGCGGATACGCCCAAAATAAAAAGTCCAAGCCGGAACATGACAGAGGAAGATAGCACCTTATAAAGCCCTCGGCGTTTGAGAGCGAAATACACCCATCGCACAAACTTCGTTTATGCTCTGTGTATTTCGCCCTTGCAGGGGGCAACCGCCGACAGGCGGATAGTTCGTAAACAGGTGCCTATGCACCTACTCACAGCAAAGCAGGCGAGAGCCGGAAAGGAGAATGCTTATAGGCAGACATTCATTTATCAGACAAAACAAGCTGTCTGATGTGGCAGGAAGAATTGACTATATTTCCAATCCGAAAAGACAGGAACATCTCTATGCTACCTATCAGACGGAAGGAGCAACATCAGAGTTCTGGAAAAATCTTGCCAGAGAGAATCAGTTGGATTTTAAGGCAAGCGGAACAGCAGGGAAATGTATTGAAGGACGAGAGTTTATCATTGCACTTCCAGAAAGTTTTGTTGAGTACAAGGCAGATGATGTAGTAAGGCTTTTCACGGACAGCTTTCATAAAAGGTATGGTGTAGAATGTAGTGCGGCACTTCACCATAACAAAAGAATGACCAATTACCATATCCATCTTGTATTCAGCGAACGGAAAATGCTGGAACATCCCGAAGTGAAAATTGCTATCAGAAATATGTTTTATGATGAGCAGGGAAAGCACAGACGCACGAAGAAAGAGATTTTAGATGAGCAGGGAAATCTTCGGGTAGGATGCAGCATTATTCCCAAAGGGGAAGTTTATGAGAGCCATATTTTTACGAAGAAAGATGAATGGTTTAAGAACGATGCTTTTACCAGAGAAGTGAAGGAAATGTTTACGGAAATCATCAACAGTCATGTGAAAGAAGAATCCGAAAAGCTGTCTGTATTTCAGCAGGGCGGTGTGTATCTGGCAACGAAGAAAATCGGGAAGAATAATCCGAAAGAAGCAGAAATACGGGCAGATAATGCGGCAAGGCAGGAATGGAATCGGACGGTTGATGTGGCATTAGTCGAGGGCGTTCCCGAAGAAGATATTTTAACGGTCAAGCGGGAAAAAATCACTGACAAAACGCTGCAATCAATAAGGACACATGGTTGGCTGCCGGATATGTTTCAGCAGATTATCCGTGGTGCGAAAGACTTCTTACAGGAAATGATTTTCAAATTTAAGCTGCCGCCAAAGCCAGTACCGAAGATTGATTTACAGGAATGGAATGATATGCGGAAGCTGATGGAGAAACTTCAGAAGCAGTCACAGGCGATGAAGTCCACGCAACAGGAGCTTTCCTTGTTGAAGAAACAGCTTTCCGAGACAACAGGATTTTTCAAAGGAAAAGTACGGAAATCCTTAGAGGGCAAAATTGAACAGGCAGAGAAACAGGAAAAACGTATTCATACAGATATGGAACAGATGGTAACACAGGCAGGATATCCAGATGTTCAGTCCTTTGCAAAGACGTATCAGAAATCGGAAAAACTGGTCAGGGAATATAATGAGGAGCTGCGAGCATGGGAAAATCAGACAGAGCAGAAGAAAGAGCCGTCATCAGAACCGCCGAAAAAGGCAAGTATACGGGAAAAATTGCACCGCTATCAGCAGGAAAGCAGACAGCAGCCGAAACGGTCAGTTAAAAAGAAATCTATGGATAGAGAACGATAAGAAAGGTGGAAATGATTATGAAGAAAACAATTTTTGAAGAAATGGGCGGCACTTATATCAGACACGGGGATTATTTTATCCCCTGTCTTACCTTGACGGAGGAAGAACAGAGATTTATCGGCGTATGGGGACAAAGACATTTACGCTATCTGAAAGAATATCGTAGAAGTGTATATTTGAATTTACTTACAAGTGGCAGGCTGAATAGTTATCTTGCAGATATAGAAGAACAGGCACAAGAACGCTTTGAAAGGATTATAGAGCAGATGAAACAGGAGCAGGGCATTACAGAACAGTTAAAGGCAGAAAATCAGATGGAATGGGTATCGAGAATGAACAATATACAGGCGTGTGCAAGAGAGGTTGTGAACGCCGAATTGATTTATAACTAAAAGAAAAGAGATTTTGGATAAATGCTTGACTGTAAACCTTGTTTATAGCTTATTCTTAAGATAAAATAGAGTTGCTTGAAAGGAGTGCATAACATGACAATAAAAGATGTAGAAGAACGAACAGGTTTATCCCGTTCTAATGTCCGTTTTTATGAAAAGGAAAAACTCGTTGAGCCTTCAAGAAATGAAAGTAATGGTTATAGAGATTATTCTGAAAATGATGTGGAAAATATAAAGAAGATAGCATATCTGCGTACATTGGGAATTTCTATTGAGGATATACGAAGTATTATATCTGGGAAAGTAACTTTGCAGGAAACGCTTGAGAAGCAGAATGAAGTATTAAAAAGTCAGATTACTGATTTGAATAAGGCGAAACTCATGTGCGAAAAAATGCTGGATGAAGAAAGTATTAGTTATGAAAAATTACAGGTAGAACAATATGTAACAGAGTTGCAGGATTATTGGAAAGATAATCAAACTGTTTTCAAATTGGATTCAGTCAGCTTTTTGTATATATGGGGAAGTATGCTTACTTGGATAACGATTACCGTATTATGCTTGATTATTGGGGCGTTGTCTTATTCTAAGTTGCCGGTAGAGATTCCGGTACAATGGAGTAAAGGTGTGGCAACATCTTTGGTAAATAAAAACTGGATTTTTATTTGTCCCGTTAGCTGTATCATAATCCGTTATTTATTAAAACCTTTTATTTATGCCAAATTACAGATGAACAATTATTATGGTGATATTATAACAGAGTATTTGACAAATTATATGTGTTTTATTGTGTTGTCGGTAGAAATTTTCTCCATACTTTTTACTTTCGGAGTGGTAAAAAATATTGTTGTACTGTTATTTGTGGACACAGTAGTTTTTATTGGATTATTAGTCGTTGGGCTGACGAAAATGGATTTGAGAGGAAAAGAAATTTTATGATTCAGATTTCAAATTTAAGTAAAAAATATGGTGAAACGGTTGTTTTTTCGGACTTAAACTATACATTTGAAAATGCTTGTATTTATGGACTTGTTGGAAGAAATGGAGCTGGAAAGACTACTCTTTTAAATATACTTTCGAATTATGAAAAAAATTATACAGGAGTAATCTCTATCGACAGAAAAAAGATGAATAAGGTTGATTATCTTGATATGCCGGTTGCCTATGCAATGGATCAACCAAGTTTTTTTAATGAGTTGACGATATATGAAAATCTTCTTTTGATTGCTTCAAGCAGAAAGATAAAAAAACAAGAGGCATTTGATAAAATCGAGAGGATTTTAGATGGGTTGGGATTAAAAAAATATGAGAACTATTCTCCGTTAGAACTTTCAAAAGGTACAATGCAACGGTTAAATAATGCTTGTGCAATGATACAAGAAGAAAAAATTACTATTTTTGATGAACCATTTTCAGGGCTTGATCCTGTCCAAATGAAACTTTTAGAAAATGTAATAGTGGAGTTTCACAAGAAAGAAAAAGGAATTTACATTATTTCAAGCCACGATATAGAGTGTTTACAAAATGTTTGTGACAAGTGTCTTTTGTTACATAACGGACAAATTAGAGAAATCAATATGGAGGAAGTTGACAGGGAGGAAATCGCAAAAATTTTATCTGAAGGGGAGTAGGTATGTATCAGTTGCTTTTGAAACAGAAATTCAAATTTGCAGTTAGAATGGTCAAACGAAATATAGGTGCTTATTTTATACTGATTGCTATTGTGCCATGTATTCTTATATTGCAATCTATGATTCAGAAAAACTATGGAATGGATATTCCTGTTTTTATACCATATGGTATTCTCTGTTTCTTGTTTATGAATTTGTTTGGAACAATACCAAGAATGCGTATTTCTCCTGAAACTTATATTTGGAAAATAGAAAAAACATATATTTGGAGAGTGAAGAAGATAGGAAAAAGCATGGTACTGACGCTGTGTGTTGCGTTGATTTTATTTTGGGCTTTTCCAATGGAGGGAATGGTCTTAAGACAGTTTATTGTGGCTATGCTTTGTAACCCAATCGTCAATATGCATACGGTTTTATCAACACAATATAAATATCGGGATATTATGAATATATGTATGTTGGCAGTAGTAATGATTTGTTTTTTTTATGGAAGTGTATTTGTTACCAGTATATTATTGATCATTTACGGATTATATTTTATTTTATATCCTTATTTTAGCTATCAAGCAATTATCCCGTTCTTTCAACAATATAATCAGATGTTATATGGATTTTTGAATAGAGAATATGATACAGTTTTGCAAACGCAGGATGAAGTGTTCTTCCAAAATAATCAGAAAGAAATGAAAGGACTGATGAAGAAATATTATGGCAGCCGCTATCGTTTTTTGATGGTTTATGAGGTGGTTAGTATTGTCAGAAGAAAGAAACAGATTATGTATCAGTATTTTGCGATTGTTTTAATCACAATGTTATTATCGCAGATAGACGGAAAATATATTGAGTATGTATTATTGTTTTCTATATTGATATTAGGACAGAATGTTGTCAGCTATAATGTGCAAAATGAATTACGTTTAGTTAGAAAAGGATTTCCGCTCAGATATTCTTTAAAAGAAAAATTACAATGTAAGTCAGTTATTGGAATGTTCTTGTTGTTACTTCCAATGCTCTGTTATTGGATAGCGTATAAAATTGAATTATTTAGTATTATCCTTTGGATATGGATACCGATTCAGAGTATTATAATATATACAGCAAAGAACCGACTGCAAAGGTTACTATATATACTTCCGTTTTATATTTTGTCATTGTTATCTATGAGAGTATGGCAGATGTTTTTTTAACAATAAGATTATTGATTTTCTAAGCAAAACCGCTTATAATTTGAGTCGGAACATATTGCTATTATCCACAGTTACAGGGCGTGTGTTATCAATGCCGATAACAAAATGATAACATTAGCCTGTATAGGCAGGATAATATGGATAAATCAAATAATTAAAAGAAAAGCGAACACGGCAACAAATAATCTCTAAACAAAATTGATTAGTGATTGTCGAGTTTGAATAGACAGATTGTTGTTTTTAAGAACTTGCAGGCTTTGATTTTACTAAGTTTTTGAAAACTTGGTTACAGAGCAAGTAATAAAAAAGTAATACTTTTCAGAAAAGAGAATAATTTTAGAGAGAACCACATAGGTGAATATTGCCTATGTGGTTCTTTTAATTTATAAGATCAGGTGCAAGCGAAGAGATATATATCTTTAGAGATTGACTACTAACGCTATTGATATTATAATGGTTGCTAATTAAAACACTATTATGGTGGAGGAGGGGACATATTGGATTAAAAAATAGATGTGTTAATGATGATACGATAAAGATGAAGAAAGAGAGATTTGAGTATGAAAAAAATAATAATGATTTTTATAAGTGCGAGTTTTATTATGAGTCTTTGTGGATGTGATTTTGTTGATAATGCAGTCGATGATATGAAAAAGGATAGGGAGTGGGCAATAGAAAATAATGCTTTTACTGATGGAAATGGTTCAGGGAAAAAGAGTAGCGATGAAAATGATAGTAGCTCAGACAATCAGACAGTCGATCAGCCAAAAGAAAGTGATGATTCTAATGAACTAAAAGTCGGGGAGACAACAACATTTACTGTAGATCAAGGTGAAAAGGAAGGAGAGATTGAATTAACTATATTGAATTGGGGAAGCGTATGGAGTGATAATTATGTGCAAAATATAATCTGGTTTGATACGGAATTTAACAATGTAGGAGAAAATCCGGTAAATATATCAACGGCTTTGTTTGCTGTTTACGCCGATGATTATTCAGTTGACTTATCGTATTTAGAGTCTGATGGATTGCAGACAACTTCATTGGATAGCGGTCGTAAGGCAAAGGGAAGGGTTTATGCTGTTGTCGATGCAAACTCTGTCAACTCAATAGAAGTTCAAGTGAGCAGCGCAGTGTGGGTATTGCAAAGGATAGATACTTCGGAACCTAATTCTGTTGAAACTGATTCCACAACAGAAAATGAGGTCGCTACAGAGGAAACTTCTACCTCGTATGGTGATTTTTCAGGAGAGTATACAGGATCTAAATATACAGCGACCGTAACCATGTACGCAGAAACGATGACTTCTTCAGATGATGAATTGGTATGTGGTACTATAGATATATTCTGTAATGGTGAGAAACTTTTTTCTAAAGATTTGTATTTGGAGGATGAAGACACTGCACCGTGGAACAAGCAATATGATGTATTGTGTTCTTTTGCAGGTTTTGATGTAGGTAAAAATTATGCTGGATTTACACAGAGTGCGGGGAAAAATAGCCTTGATTTAGGATTTGATGGAGAATATTCAGACACTCTGGAAATAAATAACTAGTCAGTTAAATTACTACATAATAAAAGCTGAACTTGTCAATATTGTGATTATTGGCAAGTTCAGCTTTTTATATTGTATTTAAGAAAGCAAGTAATGATTCTTTTTGAGAAGCATTTAGTTGGTATATTCGTTGTATAAGAGGATCATTAGTCAAATTTAAGCTTTCATCGTCAAAAAAATCTTTTAAAGAAATTCCCAGTGCCTGACATAATTGGAATAGCACTTCTATAGTGGGATTTTTGTTCCCAAGTTCAATATCACGGACGTAACTTTGGCTGATTCCAGCAAGATTGGCAAGTTTGTTGGTGGATATTTGCTTTTGCTCGCGAAAAAAGCGTAGTCTATCTCCGACAGGGTACTCATAGGGTTCATGTGTATTTGCCATATATGGAAACCTCCAATTAATTCATTATAGAGATAGACTATCAAAGTTTTTGAGATAAAATTACATCTAAAGAGTTGATAAATTATCTTTATAGATATATAATATGAGGCGAGTTTTATCTTTATAACGATAAGTAAATAGGGACAATGCATAGGAGAGGAGAATACATATGGATAAGACAGGTATAACTATCGCTTCGGCGGCAACTGGTACATACAACATGATAATTGAGGCTGCAAAAGGTGAAGTTGCAAGAACAGAGAATATATCCAAGGAGGAAATGATCAAACGTCTGGATACTATATTTTTACAGAATTCAGACGATGAGTATAAGGCATCAGTTAAGAAACTGTTTTCTCCGTGGAAGAAGGGGGCATCAATAATATCTCCTGATGGTAAGTATGAGCTCAAAACTTTTATAATTGGATGGTATTCCAAGTATTTGAATTTAAGATCCAGCAGAATATGGATTTACGACAAAGAGACCAACGTCTGTTATGAATGTAAAGCTTGGGCAATGAAAAAAGTCGTAAAATTTGTGAAGAGAAGATAAGATTATTTACAAGCTTAGATTAAAACATATCAAAAGAGGACAAATGCAATGAAAAAGAAGATATATATGCTCATTATGTGCATGCTTACTGTTTCAGTATTATTTGGCTGCGGAAACGATGAAACACAAGAGCAACAGGCAGATCAGGGCACTTATTTTAAAATAGTTGATGAAATAAACAATGGAAATTATGAAACTGCATTTTCGGATATAGAGAAAAATTATGGTAATGTTGATTACAAAGATCCTTCTGATGGAATGAATAAGATGCTTTTATATCGGCTTTACTATGATACACAGGAAATGTTTGATGATGAGATGGGTGTGCTGCTTGATTATTTGAAGGCGGTTGATTTCAAAGCAATACTGGCTGAGGATGGTATAAGTCAGGAGAAAGAAAATATTAAAACTGTTATTAAGTCGGCCAATAAGATAATTGATAAGGTAAATGCTGAGAACAGGACAAATGCGGTTGATGTGATAGGACAGGATAATCTGGACAAATATGGCAATTAGGAATATGGAAATCCAATAAAAAATAATAATTCAAAGCTAAATAAGGTGAAAACATATTTTGGAATACCCGAAGATGAGAAAATTTTTATTATTTTAGATTCTACTATTTTAGGAAAGGGTAAATCTGGATTTGCTATTGGAACGGATGGAATATACTATTGTCAATCTAATAAATGTGGGAAAATCACTTGGAATGAGTTGAAAAATAAAACAACAAAAAAGGCGTTTAGTTCTATAAAAATTGGTGAATTAGATTTTGTGTGTAATGCCGAAATTGAGCAAACAAGTCTTTATGCCATTTTAAGAAACATAAAATCAGTAGTTAATTTTATTGATGAAAAAGAAGTAAAATCACAAGATAATAATGAAAAATAAGTAGGGGGTAATTATAATAATACAGAATCTGAAATAACAATAAAGGAAAGTTCTCCAAATGATGTTAGGTTAGTTGCAGAGAAATATTTTTCGGATAACGTATTTGGCGAAAAAATACTTTTATTTGACAAAAATTATGATAGAGATGCTGTAAAGTATATTACACGACATTATTCTTTAGAAACTATGGAAGATCCATTGTTAATTTTTAATTACAAAGGAGATCATGAGCAAGGTTTTCTTATTACAACTCACAGAGTTATATGGAAATATAGAGGCTTGTCGGGAGAATGGAGTATCAAAGACATAGGTGCTGTTGATAGCGCAAAGTTCATGTCATATATGAAAAAATTTTATGAGACTTACTACAATGATGAATTTGTGACAACACTGTTGACACAAATTAGTTGGAGTAACCATCTTGCTATTATGTCCAAAGCAAAAACTGCAGAAGAGAGACATTTTTATATGACCCTTTGCATAAAGGAATCATATTCAGCCCGAGAGCTAGATAGACAGATTAATAGTGGTTATTACGAAAGATATATGCTTTCCAAAGAAAAACTCCTGCCAGAACAAATAAAGGGACTGAAAGAGAATCCGTTTTTGGATTCGTATGTTATTGAATTCCTTGATTTACCAAAGAATTTCAAGGAGGCTGATCTGCGAAAAGGTCTGATCCAGAACATGAAAGAATTTATTCTCGAAGTTGGAAAAGATTTTACTTTCATAGATGAGGAATACCGGGTACAGGTCGGTGGCGAAGATTTCCGAATTGATTTGTTATTTTTCCATAGAGGACTCCAGTGTCTGGTTGCTTTTGAATTGAAAATTGGCAAATTCAAACCGGAATATATCTCTAAAATGGATTTCTATCTGGAGGCATTAGATCGTCAGAAGAAGAAAGAAAATGAAAATCCAAGTGTTGGGATGATTCTTTGTGCTTCTAAAGATGATGAAGTAGTGGAATATGCGATGAGCAGAACCCTGTCTCCGATGATGGTAGCGGAATATAAACTACAGTTGCCGGATAAAGCGGTGTTGCAGAAAAAACTGCAGGAATTGATCAATATGCCGCTGATCGAAGAATAAATTTTGTTGTGTTGGCGTGAGTACAATTTGAGTACAATTTTTATACCAGTCAAAATCAGGACAGAAAATATGGCGAATAAAACGATGAAAAGTAGCGAAAACGCTATTAAAATCATTGTAATTAATCTCCCGTGAGCCGAGTTTGAATAACGGATTAGAATGCCGAAAACCTGTATTTATGCGGGTTTCCGGCATTTGTTTTATCAAATGGCTCTAGTTTGGCTCTATTTGTGGGCGGGATAAGGGTTGCGAAAGCACTGATGGAGAAATAAAGACATAATGGTAAGGAAAAAGTGATATATGCATCTTGGAAGCACAGGGATACTGAAAATTATAAGTTCAGCTGGAACAAAAAGTATGTTATGTACTGGAGAATTCCGGGAATCTGTGGGGAGTAATTGCGGGAAAAAAGGGAAAAGCGTATAATGCAAGAAAATAATGTTTTCACAGTGTAAAATAGAGGAGAGAACTATCATGCAGAAAATACTGATTGTAGAAGATGATACAAATATCAATAATCTGCTTCAGGAAGCATTATCCAAAGCAGGCTATTCCTGTGAGCAGGCGTTTTCCGGAACTGAGGCAAAGCTGCTTTTGAATATGCAGGAGCATAGCTATGCACTGGTGTTGCTGGATTTGATGTTGCCGGGAATTACAGGAGAAGCAGTTCTGGAGGAAATACGGAAAAAGGGAAATCTTCCGGTTATTGTCTTGACTGCGAAAGATAGCTTGGATGAAAAGGTAAAGGTTTTAACTAGTGGGGCTGATGATTATATAACGAAACCTTTTGAAATCAGAGAGGTACTGGCAAGAATTAAGGTACAGCTTCGTCATACAGAAGAAAAGGAAATAAAAGAATCTAACCTTTCGTTCAGAGAGATGGTATTGAACAAAGCTACTTTTCAGGTCAGCATTGGTGGAAAAATACTTCCTAAGATAACAAGACAGGAGTTTGCGATTTTAGAATTACTGCTCAGAAATCCGAAGCAGGTTTTCAGTAAAGAGGACATTTTTGAATATGCGTGGGACGAACCATATATGGGTGAAACAAAAACTCTGGATGTACATATAAGCAATATTCGTAAAAAGATAAAAACAGTTACATCTGAGGAATATATTGAAACAGTCTGGGGAATCGGTTATCGTCTTCATCTATAATCTTTACTCTTTTTTTACTATTTATTTGCGTTTGATTAGGATTATTCCTTTATGATAAATGCAGATAAGAAAAAGGAGATGAAAAACTTGAGCGAAATGTTATTGGAAACAAGAAATTTGACTAAGCAATATGGACACCATAAAGCTGTGGACAGTGTCAATATGCATATTAAAAAAGGTGCTATTTATGGTTTTATCGGTCGGAATGGAGCTGGGAAGACAACTTGTCTGAAGATGATCAGTGGACTTTCCAAGCCAACTTGTGGAGAAATCGAGATGTTCGGATACAAGGGAAAGGATTTGCAAAAAGTTCGATCACGGATAGGATGTCTGATTGAGGCACCGGGACTTTATGGAAATATGACTGCATATGAAAATCTGAATATCAAATGCAAGCTGTTTGGAATAAAGAAAAAAAGTTATATTGAAGAAATATTGAGAATTATCGGTCTGGAGGATGTGGGAAAGAAAAAAACAAAACATTTTTCACTTGGAATGAAACAGCGTTTGGGAATTGGTCTTGCTTTGGTTGGAGAACCAGATTTATTAGTTCTTGATGAGCCAATCAATGGATTGGATCCACAGGGTATTGCAGAGATCCGGGATACGATTCAGAGACTTCAGAAAGAGAAGAATATGACAATATGCATTTCCAGTCATATTCTTGAGGAATTATCGAAGATTGCTACTGATTATGGAATTATTCATAATGGAAGTTTATTACAGGAAATTACAAGAGAAGAATTAATAAGAAGATGCAGTGAACGGATAGAGTTGACATTGGATCATCCGAAACAGGCGATTCCGGTGCTGGATTCTATGGGATTTACCAACTATCAGGTAACAGATAAAGAGCATATTCATATTTTTGAACGATTGAATGAAAGTGCAGCGTTGAATATGGAACTTGCAAAGTCAGGAATTCCGGTAAAAGGGATTTCCATAACCAGTGAAGAACTGGAAACTTATTTCCTGAATCTGACGGGAGGTGCGGATCATGCTTAATATAATTAAAATGGATTTATACCGGATGCTTAAAACCAAAAGTATGTATGTAATCTGGATCGTACTGGCAGCAATATTATTGATTACAACATCTTTATGCAAGACAGATTATGAGCTTTTGACTGAAAAGGATGCCGTGAAACAGGAGCAGGTTACTGAACCTACTGTGGATAATATTAATGTGGGAATGATGGTAATGCTGCCTACGGAGCCGGGAGAAAAGGTGACGGTATATGATGTCTTTTTTGCCAATTCCCAAGGAAAATTGTATGCACTGCTTTTGGTGATTTTTACTGTTCTGTTTTCAACAGCGGATATCAGTAGCGGATATATTAAGAATATAGGAGGTCAGGTTAGAAATAGAGGAACTTTGATTTTTTCCAGGGCAATTGCCTTGGCTGTCTTTACGGTACTGACAATGGCAGGTGCATTCTTATTTCAGGCAGCGGCGAATGGTATTGTTTTCGGGGAATTGGAATGGGGAAATACAAAGGCGATTTTATCTTATTTTGTGACTGAACTGGCTCTTCATTATGCACTTGTGCTGATTTGTATGGCGATTGCAATTATTTTGAAAAATAATGTAATCAGCATGGTCATTGCTGTCTGTCTTAGCATGAATGTAATGACCATTGTGTATGGGGTGATCAATAGTGCTATTCAAAAAATAGGAATTCAGAATTTCCAGATTTATAAGTATACGATAACAGGAAAATTATCACTGCTTCCTATGAATCCGAGTGGAAATGAGTGTTTGGCGGCATTTGGTGTGGCAATAGTGTTCATCGTTATGATGATATCAGTAAGCAGCGTTGTTTTTCAAAAGAGGGATATTTAACGGATGTATATCGTAATTGGGATATTAGCAGGAATTATTATCTTACAATTTATTATTATGTGGAAATACCAGCGGCAGGTGAAAGACATCTGCCGCCAATTGGCGTTTATGATGAAACATGACAGTAACATGTTGATTAACCATGAATTTGATGTGGGTGGAATAGGAAAGCTTTCTGACAAGTTGAATGAGCTTCTGGAACTGCGAAGAAAAGAGAAGCAGCATTATCAGGAGAAAGAAGCTCTGATTGCGGACACTTATACAAATCTTTCTCATGATATCCGCACACCACTGACATCTTTGGACGGATATTTCCAGCTAATGGAAGAATGTGAAAATATAGAGGATCAGAAACGTTATTTAAGCATTATCCACGAAAGAATTCATAGTCTGAATGAAATGTTGGAAGAACTTTTTATGTTTACAAAGTTAAAAAACGAATCTTACAGTTTGGAATTGACATTGTGCTGTATGAACCGGATTTTGAAAGAAACAGTTTTTTCATACTATGATGAATGGGTAAGAATGGAAATTCAGCCGGATATTCAGATTACGGAAGAACAGTTGTATATACATGGAAACAGGCAGGGACTCCGTCGTGTTATCCAGAATGTGATAAAAAATGGGCTGGATCATGGAGAAAAGAAGATTAGCATTGTGTTGGAACGTGATCAAAATCAGGCGGTGCTTAGAATCAGCAATCAGGTTACACATCCAGAACAGATTAATATAGATCAGGTATTTGAGCGATTTTATAAAGCAGATGTTGCCAGAAGTAAAACATCTACTGGATTGGGACTATCTATTGCAAAGGAGTTGGTTAGTCGGATGGATGGAGAGATTGAAGCAAAAATAGAAAAAAAAGAGTTTATTGTTGAAATGAACTTTCCGATTGTAACCGATGCTAAATAGTATTTTGCGACGTAGAGGGATAATCAATAATTTTTATTTATCCTTGCAGAATCATTAGCTCATATGTTAGGGTACTCTTTAAGGAAAGTTTTATTGTAGAGCATATAGAAAAATTAAAAGAATCAAAGAGAATATGGATGAAAAATCGTTTAATGCTGGAAAGAAAGCAGTTTATCATTCGTATACACATTTAGGGGCAAGTAAGTATTCTAAGGATCATGGGAATTTCTTAACATATGCATATAAAGCGGATGAGATATTTAGTCAAAGTAAGGTGCTTGAGAGTGGTATTCGGAATCAGGTGAAAAGACATTGGTACAAAATTGATAGTAAATTGAAGGAGAAATATCAATGATAAATATCTATACAGAAAAAAAGAACTCAAAGGATTGGATACTTCAGAATGACCTGTATTTTAACTTAAATACAGGTAATGAAGAAATGTCACAAAAAGAAATTGATTTAATACGACAGGTGGATGAGGCAAAACTGACGCCAGATAAGCACATTGAGACAAAATATGGCTTGGGCACAATTCGTAATTTGTCATCAGGCTGTAAAACTTTACTTAATATTGTAAAGCATCCTGATAATGTGGTAAATGTTGAAGAATGCGGCCCGAATGTGCTCAGAATCATTTTTACTATGGATAATATAAAGATTTATATGTCTAGACCAACGCTTTTTGACATTCCAAATGATGCAAAAATCAGATTCAATGATTCAGATATAGTTACTGGCGGAAGAGGTTATAATGCCTGGTGGAGCAAGGAGTATGAAAGGAGGGCGGCAGATGATTTATAAGAGTATTATATTTAAAGCAGATCCTTTTTCATATGATTTGGAATTTGACGATAGAATAACACTTGTTGGTGGAGACAGCGGTACAGGTAAAACAGTTCTTTACGAAATGTTGGAAGATATAAGACTGACAGACGAATATAAGGCAATCAAATTATTTAACTACAAATCAGATGGTTTCTTAGAAGTAATAAAGCAGTGCCGGGATTGTTTTATCGTGATAGATAATGCAGATTACTTGATAAATGATGACGTTAGGAGATTCATTAATTTTGAGTTTTCAAATCAGTATATGCTTTTTCTAAGAAACTGTGACGGACTTAATGTATCTGATAAGAGCTTTAAGGTGTTGAATTTTGATAACAATAGAATAACACTGGAAGAGGAAGTGTGATATGAGATATTTATGGACGGAAGACACCGGCGCAGGATTTCATTTCTGGAAATTAGTAAATCAACTTTTCTTTGATAATGAACTTGTGGTTGAAAGTAAAGGAAGTAATCAGGGATTATTGGATGCAGTGTTAGACATTGACATTAAAGATGACGATTCATATTATGTTGCATTTGATTATGTTGTTGATAATCAGGATATTCGTAATAAGTATCGCATACTGAAATCAATAGCAGATAAAGCTGAGGGCAAGATTACAATTCTGGATATGATTTGCTTTGAATACTTGATTCTTGCCTTTGATAAGCTTGTGGAGTGGACAGGCACTGGAAAGACAGATAAAATCAAAATTCGCGAAGAAGTCTTGACGGCAGTTGAAAATCATAGAATCAATATATCAAAGATTGATGACGAGAAGACTTTGCAGTATATAGCAGGTTTTAAGAGATATTCTACAGAACGAGTGATGAAGTCATTGGTGGGCGAATTTACGCAAAATGAGAAGTGGTCTGTTAAAGGGACTCTTATGGGTGAATGTTGGTATAAGGATTGTTGTGTGTCGGAACATCCAGATAGCTTGAGGTGTGGTAAGCCTGAGATTGAGGATGGGGATGAGAAAATGAGTGTACTGATACAGTCGGAGAAGGTACATCGCATATTAGAGGTTATTGATTAAAGTTAGAACAGATAAAAATAGAAAAGAGTCGATTAGAATATAAAAATACACCATATTGGATACAGGTGCAGTTGTACTGGGGGATTTAATTTTATTAAAGGTACGAAAGAGGGGGTTTTAATGAACATTCTGCTTATTGGAAACGGTTTTGATCTTGCTCATGGTTTGCCTACACAATATAAAAACTTTCTTGATTTTTGCATTAAGGCAAAAGTGATTTTTATAAGTATAGATGGAAGAGAAAGTAATCTTTATTATGATGAATATTTACGTGATTGGGATATTAATTCAAAAATTAAGGAATCGTTAATGGAGGCATATAAAAGTAGAAATAGAAAATTATTTGATGATGGAACTTATCATGATGAATTTACAACAAGTAACGATGCTTTAAATAAGTTGTATCCGCTTATAAATAAAAATGTATGGATAGAATATTTTAGTGAATGCCCATCGTATATTGGTGAAAACTGGATTGATTTTGAAACAGAGATTTCGAGAGTGATACAGACAATAGATGTAGCAAGGGATTATATAGTTCAACACAAAGATATTATGGATATTCCAAGAGATATGCAAGGTATATTAATGGGAATAATAAAAAAGTCAAAGGGAAATTTAAAAGATATATGTGGTAGTATTGAACACATTGATAGATTTACAGGTAGACTATATAAGGATTTAAAGTCTTTGGTAAGGGCATTGGAAATATACCTTACAGAGTTTGTTGAAAAAATAAATAATGATGTTGTGATTTCAGAAATTAATGAATTAAAAATAGATCATGTTTTGTCTTTTAATTATACTAATACATTTGAAAAGAAATATGGAATTGGAAAGAGTATTGAATATAATTTTATTCATGGGGAGGCAAAGGAAAGTAATACAATAGAATCAAACAATATGGTTTTGGGAATTGATGAATATCTTCCGGAAGATAGAAAAGATAAAGAAACATATTTTATTGGGTTCAAAAAGTATTATCAAAGGATTCTTAAATCAACAGGTTGTGATTATGTAGATTGGATAGATTCAATTAAAGATGCATATGAAGAGGCTTGTTATAAGGCTGCTGGGTTTAGTGGGAAAATGGGAAACAACTCAAGAAAAGCAAGACCAACGGATTTTCATTGCAGTTCAAACTTATATATATTCGGACATTCATTGGATATTACTGATGGGGATATATTACGCGCTTTAATTTGCAATGATAATGTGAATACAAAGATTTTCTATTATAGGGAAAAGAAAGATGATAAAAGAACACTTGAAAAATTAATTTCCAACTTAGTAAGAGTAATTGATCAAGATGAACTTATAAAGAGAACTGGTGGAGAGTTCAAAACAATAGAATTTATTCCTCAATCAGTACAAGATAATAATGAAGCAAAATGAATTATAGCTTGCAGATAATGCAGAGTGTGGCCATGATAAACATGCAAATTAGTAAAAAGTATTTTTGAAAAATTGGATGATGTGTTAATGGAAATTAATACAGAACTGGAGATTTTTCGTGAAATTGAATTTATGAAGGAGGTGTGATAATATTGATGTTTCCAGAATTATCGCAAGGAGATATTTTGGCAATAAGTAAAGCATTAGCAGATACAGAGTACGGTTTTACTGGATCAGAATTAGGTGTGTTATTGAAACAATATGGGTTTTCGGATGAGAATCCGACTATGACTAAGTACAAGCGATTATATAATTCTTTTGTAAAAAGATGTAATAGTGATGAATCCTGTAATTCAATATATATGTTTATTCAAAAGTGCATGGATCCTGCAAGAGGTCTTATGGATGAGGAAAAGTATGCTAAGCGAAGAATGGAAACGAATAAAATTCTCATGTTAAAAGGTATAGAAATTGATGATGGAGGTAATTTCAGAGCAGTACAAAAAGCACGGGGAGTATCGGAAGTCACAAGAAGAACAAGGGAACTTAGGCAGAAATTATATGGATATGGGGCACATCAATATGTTCTTCGTTGTTGTAAAGAGGAATTATTGGCAGAGGACTATTTTCACGCAGTGCAAGAGGCTGCCAAGAGTTTATGTGACAGAGTACGAGAAATGACAGAGTTGCCAGGAGATGGAAATGAATTGATTCAGATAGCGTTTTCAAGTAAGAATCCATATATTGCGCTTAATTCACTAAGGACATCATCAGAACAGAATCAACAAAATGGTCTTAAGGAGATGATACTTGGTATAATACACATGGTTCGTAATGTTACAGCACATGAGTTGAGGATACGATGGGACATTGATGAAAATGCAGCGGTAGATGTATTACAACAAGTGTCATTTCTTCATAAATATTTAGATCAATGTGTTATTGTAAGAAAATATACAGAATAATAATTTGATTAATTTTAAGATGTATATATTGAGAAAGTAAGTACATAACAAGTTTTTAGAGGCATAGCAGTGTTTGAAGTAGTAGTTGTACTCGATATAGTAAATTGGCAATGGAAAATCAGTAAGTCAAAATACAATATGCAAGATGAGTAATTTATTATGAATTTTTACGATAAAAATACTTGGACATGCACATTGTAATGAGATAGTCTCAACAAAGTTTTATAAAATTTGACACTTGATGAGACTAATGGTATTAAATGCACTTGGTAAACTCATCGATAAGGAAAAAACAAAAGGTAAGTTGTGTAGATTAAAATAATTTGTCGCTTTTATTGAAAATACGACGAAAATAGCGGTGGGAAAGTGTTTTTCAGGCGATGTTTAATGAGTTAGAGCAGGTTGGATTAAAAGATCCAGTTTATCATACAAATGCTTTTATGTTGCAGGCGGTAATTTATAATTTAAAAGTAGGAGAAACTATTGTTGAAAAAAATGCGGCTTCATTAGAAAAGGTAGATGTTGTAGTTAATAAGTCGTTGATTGATTCTCAAAAGTCAGCGATTGGACATGAAAAGTCAGCGATTGGACATGAAAAGTCGGCGATTGGACATGAAAAGTCAGCGATTGATATAAAAAAGTCGGCGATTGCGCAGCAGAAATATAATGAACCATCGAAAGCAAATATTCTTAAGGTATATTATGTAATAGAGAAAAATCAGATTTTTGGAACAAGGGAAATAGCAGAAATACTTGATTGTTCACCATCTACAGCAAGAGCCGTGATGACAAAACTCAGAGATATGGAAGTTGTTAAAGCTGTAAATGGCAAGGAAAAGGGAAAGTATGTATTTATAGATTAGACTGATTACGAGGGGTTACACCACAAGGAGCACACCGAATGGAAGACAAACGAAAGAACGCAGTCCTGGAAATCTTAAACTACTGGAAAATCACAGAATTTCTAGGTCAGACCGACATTCCACAGGAAAGTACAGAGAACAAAAAGCTAATTAAGAATATTAAGAATGGCAAAGAGGTTAAGGCAGAGAAGATCGAGGTCTTCTTTGATTTGCCAGTTTTGTCATCTCCTGATATTGATCTGGAAATGATCCTGGAAAATGACAGGGACGGCTATGCGAAGTTTCCTTCGGTTGGTGATGAGATCCATTTTTGCCTGGGGAAGGTAGAGCGGAACACAGTAGTTGATTATCTTGAGAAGTTTATAGAGGATAAATCCGATAATCCTGAGATAGCTTATCCGAAAAAGAGCGCGATCGCATGGTGCTCATTCAAGACAGATACGAAAGGTGTGTATCTTAAGAACAGTTTCCAGCTGTCATCGATACTGTGAGCAGTTGCCAAGTGGGATGAGTCAAGAGCACATAATAGTCATGACTTTTCTCTCGATACTAACGAGTATGAAGAATTTGTTGGAGAGATCGATGAGGAACTGCAGAACCAGAATGTTGATGAGTTCATTTCAACCATATATGAAAAGATTTTTAACGAGTATGTGAAACACAGGTTCTTAGATGATCCTCAGGAATCGATGGGAATTGCCGAATACAACAGGTATGCGAGCGAACAGGTCAGAGATGCGGACGAAGACGCATTTGACTATGCGGATCTGGGTAAAAGCTTCTTTTTGAATGACATTATTCAGTTGTCAGAGCTGGTTCAGAACGGGAGCTTTGGCGATGGGAATGAATATGAGAAGAAAGTGATCGAGTATATTCTGGCAGGGTACGAAAAGTCGAAAGGCCCAGACGATTTACCGAGAACGATCATCTCGCCGGATGCGGGAAAAAGTGAGATGAAGTTGTTCTTTGACAGAATTCTTAACGTTACAAATTCGCCAAGTGGAAAATGGCCGGCCAAATATATGCCGGCGTTGATGCAGCAGGTTGCAGTCAATATTGCGATCAGACAGGACGGGAATGCTCCAGTTTTTTCTGTGAATGGTCCTCCCGGAACGGGAAAGACTACATTGCTCAAGGAGATTGTGGCGAGCAATATCGTTGAGCGTGCCAGACTCCTCGCTGAGAATGCAGAAGATCCAGACTCTTTATTTGAGATGCATTCATTTTCGCATGGACCGCTAGAGGCAAATGAGAATGCCTATTACCAGTATGCGCCTCATTATTATTCGATAAATGTTGATGAGATCAACAATTATAGTATGCTGGTCGCGTCATGTAACAATGCGGCGGTGGAAAATATCACGATAGACCTTCCGAAGGCGAGGGATATACTTGACAGTCTGGAGTCGTCTGGGGATGACGAAGAGGAGATCCGCTGCGGTCTGGATGAGGTTCATGATTTGTTTGATATCAACAAGTCAGGTGATGTGGAGACTATAACCAGATATGGTAAGAGCCGAGAAGAGAAGGACATTTATTTTACGCGTTATGCGGATAAACTTTTAGGCGGAGCTGACTGCTGGGGATTGATATCCGCTCCGTTTGGCAGAAAGTCAAATATCCGTAAGTATTGCAATTCGGTCCTGAAGCCATTTGTGGAGGACTATAAATCGAATGGTGTCAGAGAGCAGCATAAGGCAAAATATCTGGAGGTAAGAAAAAAGTTTTTATCTCAATATAAACTGGTGGAAAGCCTGCGAAATGAGTTGGAACAGATTTGTGCTCTGGCAAGTTCGGTTCCTGTGGAGTTGCAGGAAAATGCACCAGAGGATTTGTCATGTGAAATAAGTGATGTGGAAAGAAAGCGGCAGATGTTTGAGCGTCAGTTATTTGCCGAACAAAAAGAGCTGATCGAGCTTGAGGAAAGCAGACCGAAGGGATTGTTCGCAAGGCGTAAGGATACATCCGCAAGAGATATATTCATTCAGGAGAAGAAAGCGACAATATCAAAACTTAATGGAGAGATAACTTCTTTGAACAACAGGATATCTGGCCTGCAGAATCTTCAGGAATACCAGCGGTGTATTTCAAAATACTCGCATGGGCAGATGAAGATGACCCCGGTGGACGCTGCATTTATGGAACGTTATGTATCCGGGGACGACAGGCTGTCAACAAAAGCGCAGATAACCAATCCATGGTTTACCGCCCAGTACAATAGAGAGCGTGAAAAGTTATTCCTGTATGCATGTAAGCTGCACAAGGAATTCGTCATTTCTTCAAAATGCATGAGGCACAATATCATCAACCTGATGATAGCGTGGAATGTGTTTGATGATTGTGGAGAGAGAATGAAGCTTGCTGACAGAGAAGAAGCCATGCCGTACATGCTTCAGAGCATTTTCCTGATGACCCCTGTGATATCCACAACATTTGCTTCTGCACAGACATTTCTGGGGGATGTGAAGAAAAGCGGTGTGCTAGGAACTCTTATCGTCGATGAGGCAGGACAGGCACAGCCACAGATGGCAGTTGGTGCGATGTTTAGGTGTAGAAAGGCGATCATAGTCGGAGATCCAAAGCAGATCGAGCCTGTGGTTACCGCAGAGACTGACATGATAAAACAGTTGCTTACCGCAGAGATATTGGCAGGTTACAAGGATAAGAAAATCTCTGTGCAGGCTTTTGCTGACTATATAAATCCGTATGGAACTTATCTTGGAAAGGATGAGGAGAAAGAGTGGGTAGGCTGCCCACTGGTAGTCCATAGGCGATGCATTGACCCGATGTACACAATCTCAAATGTGCTTTCATATGATGGAACTATGAAGCAGCAGACGGCAGCTCCTAAGGCGGACAGGGCAAGAACATTTATCCTGGACAAGAGCTGTTGGATAGATGTAGCAGGTGCTGAGAATTCGGGCAAGAAGGATCACTTTGTCAAGGCTCAGGGAGAGCTTGTGCTGAAACTTCTGGCGAGAAAATTTGAAAGGGATTCAAGTGATATTCCGAGGCTGTTTATCATCACTCCATTTACGTCGGTAAAAGATAACATGACGGAGATGATAAAGAAATCGGAGTTATATGGAAAAGAGCCAAGAGTCAGAAAATGGCTTAATGCCAATAACATTGGAACTGTGCACACTTTCCAAGGGCAGGGAACGGATGAGGTTATATTCCTGCTCGGATGCGACAGCAAATCTATGGGAGCAGTCAACTGGGTGAACAATAATATCGTCAATGTTGCAGCGACAAGGGCGAAATTCAGATTCTACATGATAGGAGATAAGGCGGTATGGACTTGCAGGCCGGTGAGGGTTGCGAGAGAGTGCACTGCCGAGATGATAACAGCTAAAGAAGTCGAGGATGTATTTGGTGGTAAGCCCCAAGATATTAAGTCTGCACCTGCAAAGATGTCTATGATATGCCCGGAATGCGGGAAAAAGTTGGTTGAAAGATCGGGAAAATTTGGCAAATTCATAGGTTGCTCGGGCTTCCCGAAATGCCGGTTTACGCAGTCGGTATAGGAACAGAGCAACACCCCGTTGCTTTCCCAAATCCCCACAATCTGTTATGATATCGACATATGAGGCGGAAGGGACAAATCCGGAACTGGTTCTATATAAAAAGAGGTAGTATAATGAGTTAGGTTATTTCGTCAATAATCTTTCACAATTTATATTACAGGGGGGAAATACATATGATACAATGTGCCGGATGTGGCAGCAATCTGGTATATGATATAGCAAGAAAGAAAATGTACTGCAAAGCATGTGGAAATGAATACGAGCCGGAGAGTGTCGACAAGGATGAGGACAGCGAGGAACGCAAGCTTATGGAGCTTACTGTATTCATTTGTCCGCAGTGTGGTGGGGAGATATACAGTACAGATGAATCAGCGACGGGATTCTGCAGTTACTGCGGGGCAGCGACTATGCTTTCCAGCCGGCTGAAAAGCGAGAGAAGACCGGATTATGTGATACCGTTTGCGGTGACGAAGGACATGTGCAAGGCATCATATGCCACAGTCATGAAGAGGGCGATATACGCTCCGAACAGGCTGAAACACAGACGAAATGTGCAGGAGTTCCGTGGAATCTACATGCCGTATTGGCTGTGTGATGTTGACCAGAAAGGTAAAACAGCTGTCAGGGCGACGGA
This sequence comes from Coprococcus sp. AF38-1, assembly GCF_003603945.1. Taxonomy (NCBI): domain Bacteria; kingdom Bacillati; phylum Bacillota; class Clostridia; order Lachnospirales; family Lachnospiraceae; genus Coprococcus; species Coprococcus sp. AF38-1. The sequence goes on along the minus strand of NZ_QVGO01000002.1, from coordinate 89,572 downwards.
CAGCTATAGCTCAGGGGTTGATACAGTCAGTCATACATATAATGTAAGATGCTTTGCGGATAATCATTACGAGAATATAACCATGGATGCATCATCGCTGTTTCCAGATGATCTCAGCAGTAAGGTGGCACCATTTGACTCGGCGGATATGAAACCATTTTCCATGGGATATCTGAGCGGGTTCTACGCGGATCTGCCGGATGTGGATTATGGTGTGTACAGGGATAAGATAGCGCAGGTGACAGGTGATATGGCGTATGATGTGATGATGAGTAAGATAAAGCATCATCTATGTACATACGATGCTATCGGTGAACCGGAGGAGCCATTGTCAGAAACGATGGATATAAAGATCACTGGAGCAAAGACCGGGTTGTTTCCTGTGTGGCTTTTGTCATACAAGAACGGTAAGCGTATTGCATATGCAGCGGTAAATGGCAGCACGGGAAAAGTGGCTGCAGACATACCGCTTGATATCGGCAAGTTCCTGCTGGGATGCCTGATAGGAGTGGCTCCATTATACTTTTTGCTGAACTTATTTCTTACGGTGAGACCTGGCGTTTTGCTGGCATTTGTATCTGCGATAGGTGCGCTTGTGACCATGATATATTGCGATGAGATGGAGAAGATAGCAGATGTAGAGACTCATGAAAATGATCCGGGATTCTTCGCAAGGCATACACTCAATGCAAAGAAAAGTGGAGGCAAGAAGAAAAAGCAACAAACAAAAAAGCTGCAAACAAAAAAGCCACAAAAAGACACAAAAAGAAAAATAAAAAATAAGATAACTTCATTTGTGAAGTTTTCCTGTTTTCTGGAAGTTATACAGCTGATAGTGTGCATAATAGTATTATTCTGCCTGAAGTTTGATATAAATCCATTTCTTTTTAACTGGGATATTATGGGAAAGGCCAGCTATGTTGTGGCGTGCATCTCGTGTCTGGTAGCCATTTATGGGGCAGTAAAAGGCATAGTAAACGTGAGAAGAGTAAAAAGAAAAAGTGGCGTCATGGGATTATTTGTTGCATTTGCCACCATTCTGTCTGTAGCGGTCGTGTTGATAAAACCTGTTATGGACAAGTATTATTATGGATGCGTGCTTCTGGTGTGTGCTGCAACCATTCTGACACTCATAGATCTGGTTATCAGCCACAACCGGATGTCCACAAGACCACTTCCACAGTTTGAGTATAAGGGAGGTGATCATCGTGCGTAGAGCGGTAATTACCAGAATGGTGATCACTGTAATGATCATACTGCTGTTTTGGGTTATGGGATGTAATGGTGTAGTGACTGCTCAGGCATCTGAGAAGGATCAGGATGATTCGTATAGTCACCAGCATGAAGTGGTAATCAAAGATGATGCAGATGTGCTGACTGAAAGTCAGGAGGCACAATTGACGGAGACTATGAAGGAGACTGCCCGTTATTGCAATGTATTGTGTGTTACATCGAACCTTATGTACAAATCTACAGCATACCATGCGGAATCTGCCTATAAAAGAGAATTTGGTACCCGCGATGGCGTTATGTTCTTCATTGATATGCGTAACAGACAGATATACATCTATTCGTATGGCGAACCATACAAGATCATAACCAAGACAAATGCGTATACGATAACAGACAATGTCTATGAATATGCAAGCGAAGAGAAATATTTTGAGTGTGCAAACGAGGCGTTCAAGCAGATAAATACGCTGCTGGCAGGAGAGCAGATAAGCCGTCCCATGAAGCATATCAGCAACATACTCCTTGCAATAATATTTTCTATATTGCTTAATTATCTTCTGATGAAAAAGACCTCGAAGGTTTATGACATGGGTTCAAAAAATCTGCTTACCGGTACAAAGGTTTCATATAATATGAATCATAAATATGATATGATCAGTGAAACGAGAAGTACAAGATCTGGATCCGGCGGTCATGGCGGAATCGGCGGCGGTGGATTCGGAGGCGGAGGCGGAGGCATCGGCGGTGGCGGTGGACACAGCTTCTAGCTCCATAAAACCTACATTACAAATAATTAAAGTAAAACCCGCCACTTTTTCCCCATATATCCTTCAAATCCATGCTATACTAGGACACGGTGGCATACGATATTTGTAAAAAGTCCACAATGTGTAAAAAGGGGAATTGCCCCCACTTATGAAAAGGGCAGAGATATGGAAAACAAGAAAAAGATGATATTCAACGTATTGTTCCTTGTCCTGATATTTGCCGGTACCATATACGGAGTGTTCCACGGCAAGGATTTAGGGCAGATCGCGGATATAATGAAGACGGTGAATCCGTGGTGGCTTATACCGGGAGTGGTATGTGTTGTTGTATTTATATGGGGAGAATCTGTAATCATCCATTATATGATGAGCAAGCTCGGTGTCAGGATACGCAGGGGCACATGCTTTCTTTTCTCATCAGTTGGATTCTTCTTTAGCTGTATTACACCATCTGCATCAGGCGGACAGCCGGCGCAGATATATTATATGAAGAAAAAGAAGATACCGATCCCGGTGTCCACACAGGTACTGCTCATAGTGACGATCACGTACAAGCTGGTACTGGTGCTACTTGGACTTGGAATCGCTATATTTGGACAGAAGTTTATACATACTTATATAGATGATGTGCAGTGGGTGTTCTATCTGGGACTTATGCTGAACGTGGTGTGTGTGGCAGGTATGGTGCTGTTCGCATTCCATCCGTCACTTGCCAAGGCATTTGTTGTGAAGGGCAGCAGACTTCTTGAGAAGATGAGATTCCTGAGACACAAGAAGTCCCGTGAGGAAAAGCTTGCAGCATCGATGGAGAAATACAACCAGACTGCGGATTATATGATGGGACATTTCGGGATGCTGGTAATAGTATTTCTCATAACACTTGTCCAGAGATTTTCACTGTTTGCAGCGACATGGTTTGTGTACAAGGCATTCGGACTTGCGGGGGCATCTGCAGGACTTATCATACTGATGCAGGGAGCTATAGCTGTTGCGGTCGATATGCTTCCACTTCCAGGTGGTATGGGAATCAGTGAGAAGCTGTTCATGGAGATGTTTTTGCCGATATTTGGAAGCAAATTGTTGCTGCCGGGTATGATACTCAGCAGAGGTCTGGGATATTACACGGAGTTGATAATCAGTGCGGTATTTACGATCGTGGCAAATTTTGTGATTGGGAGAAAGACTGATGAAACCAAGATCAGAGATGAGCATGGAGCTCTATGAGATGATGCTTGACCGGGGATATCCCGAGGAGTTCTGTGATCTCATAACAAAGAATCTGAATACGGATTTTACGGCGGGCAGGATGATGGGCTATCTGTCGCATTACCAGGAACTGCCGCTTGAGGAGATCGTGGATGAGATGTTGTCCATCCTCACAGATAGGAACAGGATTATGCAGAAGAAAAAACTTGAGAGCAATAATGCTGAGTGGAACAGGTTCCTGGAAGAGGGATTTGGACTTTCAGATGATGAATAAACGAACATATCTGGGTGCTGAAGAACAAAAAGTAAGAAAAAGCAGTCTGCGGACATCGCCAGTGTTATACATGGTGATGATCCGTCAGACTGCTTTTTATTAATTATATTGAAATGTCTGTCTAGCCGATGCCTCCGAGAAGGATACCAAGTATCAATACAAGGAGACATACAGGACAGTAGATGTATTTGCATATAGGCACGAACTTCTCTGTGAACTTCTTTTCCCTTCCGGTGTTGACCTGTGTCTCAACATATTTCTTGCCACATACCCAGAAGAACATGATTCCGGCAAGTCCTGCGCCAAGTGGGCAGATGTAGATGGACAGTACATCCATCCAGTCAGATACGATACCCTGTATACAGATGGATACCACAACTGCTATGACACCGATGATGGCACATGCAGGTTTTCTGCCAACTCCAAGCTTCTCCTGCACCGTTGCGATTGGTGCTTCGTACAGGTTGATTAGTGATGACAGTCCCGCCATGAACACAGCCACAAAGAAGAGTATGGCAACAATATAACCGCCAGGCATGGACTTGAACAGGCATGGCAGATAGATGAACAGCAATCCCGGGCCGCCCTGGTTGAGCTGTGCTCCGGCAGTTGCCATGGCAGGTATGATTACCAGTGCGGCAAGCATGGCAGCAATCGTATCGAAAAGTGCAACACGTCCGGCAGCCCCCGGTATATCCTCATCGTCTGGCAGATATGAGCCGTATATCAGAGTTCCGTTTCCCGCAACTGAGAGTGAGAAGAATGCCTGTCCCAGCGCAAATATCCATGTCTTTGGATCTGCAAGTACCTTTGGCTCTATGCGGAAGATGTATTTGTATCCCTCTATGGCTCCCGGCTGGCATGCCGCATATATGGCCAGGATGATGAACAATACGAAGAACGCCGGCATCAGGATCTTGTTGGCCTTCTCAATACCGTTGCCCACGCCGAACATAAGGATGGTGATTCCGATGGCAAGTGCAATGATCTGCCATGCATTGTTGCCAAATGAAGATGCCATTCCGCCGAAGTTTGAAGCAAAGCCGTCTATATCCTCCGGTGACAGTATGCTTCCGGTGAAAGCTCCGATCATGTATTTCAGTATCCAGCCCATGACGACCGTGTATCCGATGGCCATTGCCAGTGCGCCGAGCACAGGTATGCCGCCCAGCAGTTCACCGAGCTTTCGCTTGCCCTTTTTCTCCATGGCGATTCCAAATGCATCGATTGGACCGGATCTTGTAGCTCGTCCGAAGCTCATCTCTCCGATAACTCCGGTGAATCCGATGAGTACCACAAATATAAAATATGGTATGAGATAGGATCCGCCGCCGTACATGGAGACTCTTGTAGGGAACATCCAGATGTTGCCCATACCCACGGCAGAGCCGATGCAGGCCAGGATGAAGCCCCATTTGTTGTTAAAAGATTCTCTCTTTTTCATGTATAATTCCTCCCAAATGTGTTCGTTACCGCATTGGCGGACCTCCCTCATAGTCCGTAAATTACGTTAACTTAATTAATATACATGAATATCATTTGGAAGTAAATTAAATAATGTGGACATGACTTAAAACATAGCTGCAAAAGCAAGAATTTAATTGAAAAATAACCGGCAGGTGGCGTACAATGTACCAGAAAAATGGAAAAAGTTATTTGAATATTATCTGAGAGGTGAGAAGATTGACAGAGGACAGATATGAACATATAGTACATCCATTTCCCCCACTATACGACGAGAAATCAAGGATACTCATACTGGGAAGCCTGCCATCGGTGAAGTCCAGGGAGCAGATGTTCTTCTACGGACATCCGCAGAACAGATTCTGGAAGGTCATCAGCAGAGTGCTTGGCGAGAAACTTCCGGTGACCATAGATGAGAAGAAAGCCATGCTGCATGCACACCACATAGCCCTGTGGGATGCAATCTACAGTTGTGACATCATAGGTTCAAGCGACAGCAGTATAAAGAATGTTACGCCCACGGATCTGTCGAAGATAGTGGAAGCTTCCAAGGTTACAAAAGTGATATGCAACGGCAAGACCTCAGGAAAGTATTATGCAAAATATCAGCAGAAGATACTTGGCATAGAACCTGTTGTACTTCCGTCCACAAGCCCGGCAAATGCTGCGTTTTCGGTGGATAAGTTGGTTGACATCTGGGGCGCTGAGATACCGGATATATGCAAATTATAGACAGAAGATAAACTCATACATAACATTTTCTAAAGCTTTCTGTAGAATGATGTACAACGAGTGAGAATATGTTATCATAGAGACCGCACTAGGATGCCGGACAGACATCCATGGTGTTCACACAATAATATAACGAATTAAAAGGAGAGAGAAGAGATGGCATTAAGTTTTATCGAGATACTTAAGGTAGTATTCCTTGGTATCGTGGAGGGTGTCACAGAGTGGCTCCCGATCAGTAGCACAGGACATATGCTTCTTGTGGATGAATTTATCTCACTGAATGCGAGCACTGATTTCAAGGAAATGTTTTTCGTGGTGATACAGCTTGGAGCGATACTTGCTGTCGTGACCATATTCTGGAATAAGATGTGGCCTTTCCAGCTCAAAGACAAGACACAGCCTGTCATGAAGAAAGATACCTGGAGTATGTGGTTCAAGACAGTTGTTGCATGTATACCTGGAGCGATAGTTACGATACTGTTTGATAATTACATAGAGGCGCATTTGCACACAGCGGTTGTCATAGCGATTGCCCTTATTTTCTATGGAATAGCATTTATTGTGATTGAGAACTGGAACAAGACCAGAACACCGAAGGTTGAGACGCTGAACGACATAACATACAAGACAGCGTTTCTTATAGGCATGTTTCAGGTGCTCTCCATCATACCGGGTACATCCCGTTCAGGTGCCACCATCATAGGCGCTTTGCTGATCGGCGTGTCCAGAGTGGCAGCCGCAGAGTTCACATTCTTCCTTGCGGTTCCTGTCATGTTCGGACTCAGTGCATTGAAGATGATCAAATTTGGCCTGTCATTTACAAGCGCAGAATTTGCCATACTTATCATAGGTTGTGTCGTTGCATACCTTGTATCCATTGTTGTCATCAAGTTCCTGATGAGCTACATCAAGAAGCATGACTTCAAGATATTTGGCTGGTACAGGATCGTGCTCGGAGTTATAGTTCTTGCATATTTTGCCTTATTTGCATAGCTTATAAATAAATAAAATCAAAAATTGCATAATATATATAGTATGTGCTATAATGCCCATGAATTGTGCATTATAGCACATATTAACATTGTGATAAAATTTTATGGGAGAAGAAAGATGGCAAAGGTTTCAATCATCATTCCAACATATAACGTAGAGATGTATCTGGTGGAGTGTATGGATAGTGTTGTAAATCAGACATTGAAGGATATCGAGATCATATGTATCAATGACGGATCTACAGACAGTTCACTTGAAATATTAAAGGGATATGCGGAGAAAGACGACCGTATCATTATTGTTGACAAGGAAAATGGCGGTTATGGAATAGGCATGAATATCGGTCTTGATAAGGCTACAGGTGAGTATATTGGTATAGTTGAGCCTGATGATTTTGTGCCACTTAATATGTATGAGGAACTGTACAACAAGGCGGTTGAGAACGACCTTGACCTTGTAAAGGCAGATTTCTATAGATTTAAGCGCAACGATGACAATGGCAACATGACTTTGGTGTACAACCACTTGTCACCGAATGCAGAGGATTATAATGTTGTGTTCAATCCAAGCGAGACACCAAGTGCGATCCGTTTCATTATGAACACATGGAGTGGAATCTACAAGAGAAGCTTCATAGAGGAGTATCATATCAGACACAACGAGACTCCGGGAGCATCATTCCAGGACAATGGTTTCTGGTTCCAGACATTTATATATGCCAAGAGAGCTATGATAGTGAACAAGCCATATTATATGAACCGCAGAGATAACCCGAATTCATCTGTTCACAGCAGAGAGAAGGTATACTGTGTCAATGTTGAGTATGATCACATCAGAGATATACTTGTAAAGGATCCTGAGATCTGGGAGCGTTTCAGAGGCGTATACTGGCTCAAGAAATACCACAATTACAACGAGACGATCAGGAGAATCGGACCTGAATTCAAGAAGGATTATATAAGAAGATACAGCTCCGAGTTCAAGAGAGCAATGGAGATGCAGGAGATTGATCAGACTATATTTACAAAGCTTGAGTGGGCGAACATCCAGTTTATCATCAAGTCCCCTGACGATTACTATTATACAAGAATCGCATGTACAGACCGTGAGCGCAAGCTTGAGAGAGAAGTCAAGAGACTCCGTGGTCTGGTTCATCAGACCCGTGCAGATCTGGACAGAGTGAAGAAGACACCTACATTCAGGATCGGTGCGGTCATTATGTTCATACCTAGAAAGATCAAGAGTTTATTTAGTCGAAACAAATAGAGGTAAAGCTATGGGTACAAAGGTATCAGTTATTCTTCCTGTTTACAATGTGTCTGATTATCTGCGCCAGTGCATGGACAGCATAGTGGGTCAGACACTTAAGGATATAGAGATCATTTGCGTGGATGATGGCTCCACAGATGATTCTCTGGCGATATTGAAGGAATATGAGGCGAAGGATCAGCGTGTAAAGGTTATACAGCAGGCAAATGCCGGAGCCGGGGCAGCGAGAAACAAAGGCCTTGAGATCGCGACCGGAGAGTATCTTTCATTTCTGGATTCCGATGATTTCTTTGAGCCGGACATGCTGGAAAAGGCATGGAGCAAGGCTCACGAGACCGGAGCTCAGGTAGTTGTGTTCAGATCAGATCAGTACAGAGAGGATCTTCAGGAATTTGTTCAGGTCAGATGGACACTTCACGAGAAGGAGCTTCCACCGTACAGACCAATGTATTTCCGTAATTTCACGGGCAATATATTCAAGGTATTTGTGGGATGGGCTTGGGATAAGCTCTTCAGCAGGGAATATGTTGAGGAGAACCATTTCCGATTCCAGCAGCTCAGAACTTCGAATGATATGCTGTTCGTATTTTCAGCGATAGCATTTGCAACAAATATAGAGATAGTGGACGAGGTGCTTGCACACCAGAGAAGAAACAATCCAAAGTCATTGTCCAACACCAGAGAGAAGTCATGGCAGTGCTTCCACGAGGCTCTTGTGGCACTCAAGGCGGCGCTTGAAGCCCACGGCAATTTCTGGGAGTATGAGCAGGATTACATCAACTATGCACTGCATTTCAGTCTGTGGCATCTGGAGACCATCACAGGACCAAAGAAGGAGGTTCTGTTCAACAAGCTTAAGGAAGAGTGGTTCGAGGAGTTTGGTATCAAGAGTCTTTCAGAGGAGTGCTTCTACAACAAGACCGAGTATGGCAAGTACAAGGTTATCATGGATAAGACCTTTGAGGAGTACGAGAAGGCAACAGCATAGAAAAGAAAAAACAGTTTCACCAGTCGATTGGTGAAACTGTTTTTTTGTGGACAAATGTGTGTATCAGAACAGGTTCATAGCACCTATGATGCCCTGATTTCCCTCGAGCCCTGCGGGAACAATGTATGTGTCGGTGTCCTTGACCTGTGGCATGTCGATGTAACCCGACAGCAGTTCAGTGTAGTAATTGCGGATCATAGGGAACAGGAATTTGTTGTCCATGACTCCGCCGCCAAGGACGATCCTCTCAACTGAGTAGCACATGGTGTAGTTGACCAGTGCCTCAGCTATATAAAATGCTTCAAGATCCCATACCGGTGAGTCGGCTGGGATGTCTTTGCCTTTCATTCCGGTTCTGCGCTCAAGCATAGGGCCGGATGCAAGACCCTCTACACAGCTCTGGTGGAATCGGCAGGTACATGGTATATCATCGCCGGTTCGTCTAGGGATGAGGATGTGGCCTGTCTCCGGGTGTTCCATGCCGTGAATGAGTCTGCCATCGGATATTATACCGCCGCCGATGCCGGTTCCAACAGTGAGGTACATTCCCGAGTTGAGTCCTTTCAGTGCTCCGTACAGGTATTCACCCCAGGCTGCTGCGTTTACGTCTGTGTCCACCACAACCAGGCAGCTAAGCGCATCCGTAAATGCTTTGTAAAGGCTGAATCCCTCCCAAGCTTTCTTGGGACTCCTCATGATGGAGCCGTAGGTAGGGGAATTAGGATTGACGTCGGCCGGGCCAAATGTACCGATTCCGAGAGCGGATATGTCATATTTCTTAAAGTAATCTATCATGGCAGGCACGGACTGGTCAGGTGTGCCCGTCGGTATGGATATTCTGTCTATTATATTCTTGTCTGCATCGCCTATGGCACAAACCATCTTGGTGCCACCGGCTTCAAGTGCGCCGTAGTACATATTTCCTCCTTGGTGCCATGTTTATATGGCAGAAATTTTTCAAAATTATATACATTATATATGCCGTGTCACTTATCTTCAAGCCCGGATTTGCGTCGGTACTTGTGGAATATAAAAGAGACTTGGTGTACGCTTTTTTGGACACTTGACAAGATAAGATAGAGCCATATTAAGGTATATTTGGTAGTAAAAGAGTTCAGGAGGTGGCACTATGATAAAAGGATATTTTGTTTCGGAAGGGTATATGGGATATGTGGACGGAGAGTACCAGCTTTTCGCTGATGAAAGAGATTATGTTGAGTATATAGAAGATTAGCCATTTAGCTTCTTGACCTTAGCATAACTTATGTTATGATGAGGCATATGGGTTAATACACAGGGATTACAATACGGATGGTGCTGCTATGAAAATCTGCAAGGTGATTCATGAGTTTGTATATCATGGATAATCTAAATATATACAAGGAGCAAACATAGTGGAAAAGGTATTGAACAAAAAAGAATATGTTATGGATATGACAGAGGGAAGCAGTATGAAACTGATCATGAAGTTCTCAGTTCCGCTACTTATAGGCAATCTATTTCAGCAGGTATACAGCCTGGTTGATTCGATAGTGGTTGGTCGTCATCTAGGGGCAAATGCGCTTGGCGGTGTGGGATCAGTTGGAATGATCAGTTTCCTGTTTTTTTCTTTGTGCAATGGAATGGCATCTGGAATAGGTGTTGTCATATCAAGATATTTTGGAGCGAAGAAAGAAGAGCAGGTAAAAAAAGCCATAGCAAATGCATTGTTTGTCATATTGGCGGTTGGTGCACTCATGAGTATACTGGGATATTGCTTTGCGGGGCCTATTATAAGGCTCATGAAGACCCCTGCAGAGACATTTGACTACGCATATACATACATGAGTATCACCTGTGGATTTACGATAGCGGTGGCTATTTATAACGGAATTTCTGCTGTGCTAAGGGCACTTGGGGATTCAAAGACCCCACTTATATTTCTCATGATTGCTTCTGCCATAAATGTTGTGCTTGATATAGTGTTTGTCATATACATGGATATGGGCGTTGCCGGTGCCGCATATGCAACGGTTCTCAGTCAGATCCTGTCTAGCGTTGGCTCTATATGTTATGCGGTGAAAACCAATCCCTATTTCAGACTGAAGAGAGGCCATTTCAAGTTTGACAGAGATATAATGAAGGAAGATTTCAGTATCGGTATACCAATGGCGGTTCAGACTTCCATGATATCAATATCCTGCTCAATACTGCAGACCCTTATAAATGGATATGGTCCGGAGGTCATGGCTGCATATACTGCAACAGGAAAGGTTGAGGGAATCATATTCCAGCCGTTTAGTTCTCTGGGACTTGCATTGTCTACATTTGCAGGACAGAACTGTGGCGCACGCAAGTACGAAAGGGTGCGCAGAGCGGTATGGCAGACAGAGCTCATCACGCTGGCTCTTGGCGCAGCAATGTTCTGTCTGGTAGCAGTTTTCAGGGAAAATGTTGTGGGATTTTTCGTGACGGAGGAGAATGTCATAAGGCTTGGCGCGAAGGGACTTGTGATATCCGGAAGTATGTATATTGCACTTGGAACGATATATACCATGAGAGGCGCATTAAATGGAATGGGGGATGTGGTGTTCTCCATGCTGAATGGTGCTCTTGAGGTGGGAGGAAGGATAGTATTTGCGCTGATACTGATGTATGTGTTAAAGATGGGATTCTGGGGAGTGTGGTATACGAATATATTTACATGGATTGTGATAGCACTCACCGCATCTGTGAGATTTGCTGTGTATATAAGAAAGTGTCAGAGAGAAGATGACGGTACGGAAAATGCATAGATAATAATTAATATAGCAAGGACGCCTTTTTGGGGGCGTCCTTCTTCGATTCAATCACATTGATATTCCAAGGGATATAGGTGTTATGAATTAGCATACTTTATATTTTGACAAAAATTCAGCGCTATATTATCTTTAATACAGAATAAACAGGAGATGACCATATATGTCAGGGGAAAAATCAGTGGATGTTGAAAAAATAAATAATAATGAAAAAGGCTTTGAACCGGCGCATATCAGAAGTGTGATCTCGCTGGCTCTGTTCAGCTTTGTATTTCTGGGTATGGAATTCTTCTTCGACAGCGGGGCTGCGGAGTTTGTGGATGCCAGAAGTGTTCTGTTGTATCAGAGCGTGATACTGCTGGCCAGTGCGGTGGGACTATTCATATATGCACTGATTGAGAGATATGTCGGCAGCAAAATCAAACAGATAATAATTATTACTTTGAATATAGTGGAGGTTGCCGCGCTCGCAGCGATAATACTGTGTTCCGGCAAATTGATACTGTTATATGGAATTATATTCTTTATTGTGTGTGGTGTTATGGGAGGACGCGTGTATCACGATGTGAGCCGCGATTATACGGATAGAAAGCATCTTACGGTAATTGTGGGAATTTCATATGCACTTGGACTGCTTCTGCAGTATATCAATTATAATCTTATAGACAGTGTGATCCTGCGTATGGTTATGTTCTCGCTGGCCATAGTGGCACTTGCAGTGATACTTTTTCTGGCCAGAGATGAATACGCAGAAGCGGAAGTGGACACATACATGGTAGATGAGCGGAACAAAACGGATTGCAAAGAAAAATGTGACGAAACAACTCCTGATAGCGGATCGGTGGCTGTGGCGCTTGTGATGGTTGTTCTTCTTATGACGTTTATATTTTCCGCACTGGATAATGTTGTGACCGTTGTCCACGCTGAGGGCGGGGCAGATGTGGGGCAATGGCCAAGGTTGTTTCTCGCATTAAGCGGAGTTGTAGCAGGCTTCTTGTTTGATATAAAAGATCAGCGCTTTATGAATCAGATGATGTACTGCGTTACAGTGTTGTCCGTTATAGCCATGCTTATCATAGAGTTTGGAGGGGCATTTATCATAGGTCTGATTGTATTCTATCTTGCAGCCGGATTCTTCGTAGTGTATTTCACGACAGGATTCATAAATGTATCCTATGGAATGCGTTGGTCAGCGCTTTGGCCTGGTGCCGGAAGGGCAGTCAACAACATTGGTGCGGGTATTGTGGGAATAATATCATATATGCTGATAGATTCACCCGGAATCATGGTTATGAGTGTAGTGGTCATATTGTTGCTCGTACTTATAAGCATTGCGGTATTTGTGCTTGAAAATCTACAGAAGGAACAATATAGACGATATGATGAAGAAAAAGTGACGAAATCGGCGGAGAATTCTAACGCAAGAGTTGAGGTTGATTTTGAATGCTTTGCAGATGCTCATCACCTCACTGGACGTGAGCGGGAGGTGTTGCAGAAGCTGCTTGTATCTGATGGCAGTGTACAGGATATAGCGGATGAGCTGTACATATCAAGGGCATCCCTATATAGGCATATATCTTCCATGAATGAGAAGACTGGAACGAAGACCAGAGTAGGCCTTATTCAGTATTATTATGGATGGCATGAGGAATGATGATTGCGTGAGAGTTGATTGCTATGGAAGTATAAGTGTGCCAGATTGAAAACATACATATGGATTAGATAAAAGTGATGAATGAATGCAAAATTGAATATATAGCACATATTGAGACATATGTAACGTTACGAAAACGACAGCAGATGACTATAATCTATGACATAAAACAACAGGTGAGAGAAGCCTTTTGCCTGTAGACGGAAAATATCATAGAAGGGGGAATGACTATGAAGCATTTCAGAAGATTGACATTTCTGCTGTCGTTTATTTTTATTCTGACGGTAGGCGGTGTCACGGCGATGGCTGCGAACAATGGACCATGTGAGGATGAGGAGTGGAGCTTTGCATATGTTGAGTTCTACAATCCGGATAATAACGAAGCGATATATGTGTACAGCTTCAGGACTCCGCAGGCAGGAACAACTACCAGTGCCAAAGGTGCGGTGTATGACAAGAGTACGAACACTTTGACACTCACCAATTGTAATTTGCCGGATTACAGGGTCGTTACCAATATGATGGGCGATGATTTTAAGATCAAGCTCGTGGGAACGAGTCATGTAAGTGCATTGTATGCATGGGGAGATGGATATGGCGGTTCTGTGGAAATCGTTGGTGACGGTAAATTGTATGTCAACGAGAAGCAGAAGTCAACTGACGCAATAGTTTTACAGCCGGAGGGAACAAGATCATACTTCAAGATAAGCGGAAATGCTGAGGTACACGCATTTGCGGGAAAGACGGACGGCAACCTTGTTCTGGCCATGAACACAACGGTTGCAGATTGTTTTGCTGTAAATGGTTTGACCGGTCTTCAGAAGACACAGGCAACCAGAATGAACTATGAGCAGATACAGAGCATAGAGATTGATCTGAGCGGTGAAGGTGACATTTGTCAGGTGTACAAAAAAGCTGATGATAAGAAATTGTATACTGTGACGGAGGGGGTGCGTACCGAGTATAATCCAGATGGAACGATAAAGGCAGAGAATGTGCGTATATATACAGAGTATGAGCTCATGCCTATACCAGGAAACGATGGAAAGTATTATATGCATGAGCTGAAGACTACAGAGGGTACATTCAACGCTGAGGGGTGTGGATACACCGATACACAAGAATCTGTTGCCGGATATTCTTTAAGATCCTCTTCACCTGCATATGTGTACATTGAGGAGAAGACGGGCGATAAGTGTGTATTTTTATATAATTCAATAGATAATAACTACAAAGATTATGCATATTTCAAATATGACATAGCAGGTGTACTTGGCGATGTGACAGACAAGTATGGAAATGTGTCATCATATTATATGGTGGAGAAGTCAGAAGACAATGTTTCATTTACAAGAGACCAGTATTACAGCAATGAGTATATGTTGTCACAGGGTTACAAGGTATCCGGTGAGCTTGAATATATACAGAACACTTACGTGGTGTATAGTAATGCCGCGTCTGGCGTCCTCACAGCAAAGACGACCGTATGTAAGCACGCCACAAAGGTGAACACTGTGACAACAAAAGCAACAATGTCGAAGGCTGGCGTCATCACCACAACGTGTAAGTCATGCGGCAAAAAGCTTTCGACATCCAGAATATCCAAGGTGTCTACAATTAAGCTTAATGCGGCTTCGTATGTATATAATGGAAAGGTCAGAACACCGGCGGTTACAGTAAAAGATGCCGCTGGGAATATTCTGACAAAGAATAAGGATTACAAGGCCACCTACAGTGCGGGGAGAAAAAATGTAGGAAAATATTCGGTCAAGGTCACATTGTGCGGAAATAAATATAAGGATTCGAAGACAATGTATTTCACCATCAATCCGAAGGGAACCACCATTGCTGCGACTGCGTCCGGCAAGGGCAGCATGGCAGTCAGATGGAACAAGCAGATGACACAGACAACGGGTTACCAGTTACAGTATTGTGCAAATAAGAATTTCAGAAGAGGCACAAAGGTAAAGACTGTAAGCAAGAACAAGACGATCAGAACAAGTGTCAGGAAGCTTGCGAGTGGAAAGACATATTATGTACGTGTGAGAACCTACAAGACAGTAAAGATAAATGGAAAGTCAGTGACATTTTACTCTGCGTGGAGCAAGGCGAAATCAGTTAAAGTAAAATAGCTTAATAACATCCTTTTGAACAACGGGGCGTATACAGAACATAACAACAGTTTTGTATACGCCCCACTTTTTGTGTGCAAAAATTGCAGATGGTATTATAATATACAAAGGCGATGTGAAGCTTCAGCCATGTACAAAGATGGATGACTGGTGCTTCAGTATACAGACAGGAGTTATTATGAAGAAAATACTTGTGGCGGTTGACTCGTTCAAGGGAAGCATGACTAGTCTTGGAGCGGGGAATGCCATAGAAAAAGGAATAAAGTCCATATTGCCGGATGCAGAGATAAGGGTTCGTCCGGTGGCGGATGGCGGTGAGGGCACGACGGAGGCCATTATATATGGAAAGAATAACGTCAGCAGGGGGAGCTGTGTTGTGACAGGGCCGCTGGGGAAAAAGATCACTGCGGAGTATACGATATACGATGCTGCGGATGGAAGAACTGCTGTTATGGAGATGGCCGTTGCTGCGGGACTTCCTCTTGTCCCTGAGGATCAGAGAGATCCGATGCACACTACTACCTATGGTGTTGGCGAGATGATAAGGGACGCTATCTTAAAGGGATGTGAGCGTTTCATTGTCGGAATCGGAGGAAGTGCGACAAATGACGGCGGCATCGGAATGCTTCAGGCGCTTGGATTTTCCTGCCTTGACGCGGATGGTCATGAGGTGCCATATGGGGCAGAGGGGCTTGGAGTTCTTGAAAGGATTGTTATTCCGGGGAAGATGCTTGTCCGTAAGAATTCATCAGAGCTGGCTGTAGCAGATCCTGTCGATACGCCAATTGTAGGCACTGCTGCGATATCTGGTGCAGGTGCTGTTGATGAGTCATGTGTAGATGATGATGATGACTTTGCATCCAGATTATTGCACTGCACATTCAGTATTGCCTGTGATGTGACAAATCCCCTTGTGGGTGAGCTTGGTTGCAGCCGGGTATTTGCACCACAGAAGGGGGCAGATGCGGAGACTGTTGAGCTCATGGAAGAATACATGAAGCATTATGCTGATATTGTAGAAGAATCGGTAGAAGGTTTGAGCAAATCGGCACAGCTTATTGACTGTGGATATGAAAAAACTGACGTAGATACAGAGACTGTAGGTGAAAATGAAACAGGAAAATTCGACAGGTATACACCAGGCGCCGGCGCTGCGGGCGGACTTGGATATGCGTTTCTCATGTTCCTAGGTGGAAAACTTATGCCGGGAATAGATATAGTTCTGTCAGAGATAGGGCTTGAGGCGGATGTAGAGTGGGCAGATACTGTCATAACCGGTGAGGGCAGGATAGATGCCCAGACCATGATGGGAAAGACACCGGCGGGAGTTGCAAGGCTTGCAAAGGAACATGGTAAATATGTGATCGCTATAGGAGGATGTCTTGGGGATGGTGCGGAGAACTGCGTCAAAGAAGGATTGTTCAATGAGTGTTACGCAGTGAACAATGTGCTTGGTATAGATGATAGTGATTCGGAGCAGGTGAGAACGGCGATGAAGCCTGAAAATGCTGCGGCGAATCTGACGACGTGTGCCGCAAAGATCACAGAACTTAAGGAACAGATGTCGGCACGTGTGTGCAGACCTGCACGGCTTAGATAGATATGGTATTTTTACGAGGAGGATAAAAAGATGACAAGAGAAGAAGCGTGGGAATTACTCACAGAGTACAACAAGGATGAGTTCCATCTGGAGCATGCACAGATCGTAGAGGGAACCATGAGGTATTTTGCAAGGGAGCTTGGTTATGGCGATGAGGAAGAGTTCTGGGGAATAGTCGGACTGCTTCACGATCTGGACTTTGAACAGTATCCTGAGCAGCACTGCATCAAGTCCCAGGAGATCATGAGAGAGCACGGTGTCGATGAGAGAATCATACATGCGACGGCAAGCCATGGCTATGGTATCACGGTTGACATAAAACCAGAACATGAGATGGAGAAGGTTCTCTATGCTGTGGACGAGCTTACAGGACTTATCGGAGCGGTTACACTCATGAGACCATCAAAGAGTGTTCAAGATCTGGAACTCAAGTCAGTTAAGAAGAAATACAAGAGCAAGGGATTTGCTGCGGGATGCTCCAGGGAGGTCATCGAAAGAGGTGCAGATATGCTTGGTTGGTCACTTGATGAATTGATCACCAAGACTATAGAGGCACTCAGGACATTCAGACCATGATCGGGGGTATAAAGAAAATCGGAGAATTTGTCCGCAAAGAGACAGTGCTCACCGTGGCACTTCTGCTGGCGGTGATATCGGCATTTATCGTGCCTCCGGACAGTGTGTATGTGGACTACATAGATTTTAGGACACTTGCGATACTTTTCTGTCTTATGACAGTGGTCGCGGGATTTTCACAGCAGGGGATGTTTGGCATCATAGCGAAAAGTATGATAAATCGTATGGGGTCGCTCCGGGCGGTGACAATTGTCCTGATATTCATGTGCTTCTTTTTCAGCATGTTTATCACAAATGATGTGTCGCTCATAACATTTGTACCGATGACACTTACGGTCCTTGGTATGGCAGGAGAGGAAGTACTCACCAGATGGATGGTGCCGGTGATAACCCTCCAGACCATAGCTGCGAACCTTGGCAGTATGCTGACACCCATAGGCAATCCGCAGAACCTGTATCTGTACGGACTTGCAGGGATCAGCGCAGGCAGGTTTGTATTGCTCATGCTGCCATATACAGTGGCATCGGCAGCGCTTCTTGTGATATGGATCATAGTATGTATGAAAGGAAAAAACAGGCAGCTTGAGATCAGACTTTCAGGCAGTGATATACAGGTGAACAGGAAGCTGGTGGGTATATATAGCATACTATTTGTGCTGTCGCTGCTCACCGTGGCGCGGATCGTCCCATACTGGGTGACATTTGCGGTAGTGCTTGTGGTAGTCCTTATATGCCAGAAAAGATTGCTGCTGAAGGTAGACTATTCGCTGATATTCACATTTGTGGGATTCTTCGTGTTTATCGGAAACATGGGAAGAATAGAAGGATTTAGGACATTTGTGGAGAGTGTTCTTGGCGGGCATGAGATGATCACATCAGTACTTGCAAGTCAGGTCATAAGTAATGTGCCAGCGGCGGTGTTATTGTCGGGATTTACAGATAAATACACAGATCTGATAGTCGGTACCAATCTCGGAGGACTTGGAACTTTGATTGCATCCATGGCAAGTCTGATCTCATTCAAATACGTGGCGAGACAGGACAAGGGCGCCAGAGGAAGATATCTGGCATACTTCACATTTGCAAATGTGCTGTTCCTGGCGGTACTAATATGCATTTGGAATATAATAAAATAAACGTGCCTTACGATGAACAATATTCACTGCTGTCGTACATTGTGTAAGACTATTTTAGCCAAAAAAATATTGCCCTTAGATGGCAGTAGTCATAAAATAGAAAGGTAAGTTTCTTCAAATTAAGGAGGCAGATAATATGAGTAAGAATCTTGGTGCAAAACCTATGCTGGTGCCACAACCGGTCATGATGATCGGAACATACGATGCCGATGGCAATGCAAATGTCATGAATGCGGCATGGGGCGGAATAGTCGGAGCAAATGAGATCATATTTGACCTTGGAAGTCATAAGACTACCGAGAATATAAAGCTGAACAAAGCGTTCACAGTTGCCATTGCTGATGCAGAGCATGTGGCAGCCTGTGACTATGTGGGAATCGTGTCGGCAAATGACGAGCCAGACAAGATGAAGAAGGCTGGTTTTACAACCAGAAAGAGCGAGTTTGTAAATGCTCCAGTCATCAACGAGCTTTCACTGACAATGGAGTGCAAGCTCAAGGAGATCATAGACGGGGACAAGTTCCTCGGCGAGATTGTAAATGTTGTTGCAGACGACCGTATCCTGGGCGATGACGGCGAGATCACATATGAAGAGTTCCATCCGATCGTGTTTGACACCATCGGACATGGATATTTTGCACTCGGCGACAGGGTTGGCGATGCTTTCTCAGAGGGTAATAAGTTGAAGTAGACAAGTTTGTAACTTGGGAAAATCATCAAATTGTACATTGTAACATGAAAAAATTAGCCGTTTTTGGAAGAAAAACCTTAATTTTTCAAGCAAATGTTCAATATACATATGGAAAAAGGCGAAATAATGTGATATAACAGACACATACAAAAAAGCACAAGCTAAAGTAGTATGTGTTAAGTTTTCTATGAAAACTTGACATGTAGCACCAGCCATTTGCCGAAGGCAAATTTTGCATGGCTGGTGTTCAAGAAGAAAGGAAGATGTAGATATGGATAAGAAGAATATCGATTGGGCAAACCTTGGATTTGGCTATGTTCAGACGGATAAGAGATTTGTAGCAAATTATAAGGATGGAGCATGGGATGAGGGTACACTCACAGAGGATCCTAACGTAGTATTAAACGAGTGCGCAGGTGTTCTTCAGTACGCTCAGACAGTTTTCGAGGGAATGAAGGCTTATAGAACAGAGGATGGACGTGTTGTATGTTTCCGTCCTGACCTCAACGCAAGCAGAATGGCAGACTCAGCAAGAAGACTTGAGATGCCACCTTTCCCAGAGGATAGATTTGTACAGGCAATAGTAGATACAGTAAAGGCAAACATTGATTATGTACCACCTTATGGTTCAGGTGCTACATTATATATCAGACCATATATGTTCGGCTCAAACCCTGTTATAGGTGTTAAGCCGGCAGATGAATATCAGTTCAGAATCCTTTGTACACCAGTTGGTCCTTACTTCAAGGGCGGTGCAAAGCCTATCACAATCAAGGTTTCAGATTTCGATAGAGCAGCACCTCACGGAACAGGACACATCAAGGCTGGTCTTAACTATGCAATGAGCCTTCATGCAATAGTTACAGCACACAAAGAGGGATTCGATGAGAACATGTACCTCGATGCAGCTACAAGAACAAAGGTTGAGGAGACAGGTGGAGCAAACTTCATCTTCGTTACAAAGGACGGCAAGGTAGTTACACCTAAGTCAAACAGTATCCTCCCATCGATCACAAGACGTTCACTGATGGTAGTTGCAAAGGATATCCTTGGACTTGAGGCTGAGGAGAGAGAAGTATACTTCGATGAGGTTAAGGATTTTGCAGAGTGCGGTCTGTGCGGTACAGCGGCAGTTATCTCACCTGTAGGCAAGATCAACGACCACGGCAAGGAGATCTGCTTCCCAAGCGGTATGGAGAAGATGGGACCAGTTATCCAGAAGCTGTATGATACTCTTACAGGAATCCAGATGGGCAGAATCGAAGGTCCAGAGGGATGGCTTAAGGTAATCGAGTAATGATCGAGTAATGATCGAGTAATTCGGTGTAAGATAATAAATATTGAGAACATTATAACCCCACTGATGTCTGATGGTAAGTCGGATGTCGGTGGGGTTTTTGTGTATCCAGGTTAGTTCGGTGTAAGAAAGATTAGCCCCATATACTAACAATTAGAATTGACTTGCACCGACCCTGAAGAGTTATAATTGTGTAGACAATAGAGGAAACGAAAGACAAATTGCATATCGGATAGTGCATTGAAACATAATAGAATTCATAAAACAATTATTTTGAAGGGGTGGTTACTATGATGTCATTATCAGATGCAGTAAACGGTTTCTCAGGAGAGGTAGCCTGGAACTGTGCGGACAGATCACTGTTCGGCGCATGCCAGCTTGAGACCGGAGATCAGGTGCAGGTTGTATCGTCTTACTTTGGTAATGTGATAATCAAGGTAAAGGGAAAAAGACTAGCGATAACAAGGGACGCGGCGGAGCGGATAAAGCTGGCTTAGATTGAAAGTCAGAAGAAACGGTAGTTGCTGGAGAACAGCGGCTGCCGTTTTTTTGTCATAAAAATTATTAAATCTTTATAGATATTTAATTGACTGAGAATATATGCAATGATAAACTTTCAAAGATATTCAAATAAAGTAAGAATACGCTTGGAAATGTAAAGGGGAAAACAACGTCAGCTAAAGCATGGCATTTTCTCCGTCAGAAGAAAGCGTAGATATCAGATGAATGTATCCCTGCATAATGTATATTAACGTGTACAACATAACATCACCTGTACAGGACATTTGAGGCCACCGGTCCTTAGGTGGCATGTAAGTGGCACCTTAGTACCGCTGTAGGCCGAAATGAGCGGGAGCGATCCGGTACAGGTGATGTTATGTTGTGCACATAGAAAGACTAGAGGGGGATACATTCATCTGATTAATAATTGTTCAAGGAGGAAATGACATGCAGATATTCAGAAATCTGAAGCCGTATTGGAAGTCGGTCATTATCATAGCCCTGCTTCTCGTTCTGCAGGCATACTGTGATCTGTCACTTCCGGACTACACCTCAAAGCTCATAGATACCGGTATACAGAACTACGGTATAGAGAACTGCAGTCCGCAACAGATCCCGGAGAAAGCCTACAAAGTGATAGGCGGATTTATGGATGACGATGAGAAAGCCGTATGGGAGAAATATTATAAAGATGGTTCGGATGGTTATTATTACCTGACAGAAGACGGCGAGGAACACATAGACGAAGTGGATAGTGCCTGTATGAAGGGGCTTATGATGTATTACTATCCATATCAGATGGTGAACTCTGACGAGGACAACGAGATCAAGACAGGGCTAGACAAGATGGGAATCACCCTTGACGAGATGCCGGAGGAGATGTGGGCGCAGATCGGTGAACAGATGAAGCCTACGGTTGATGGCATGCTCGACAGCATGGGTGAGGATTATATGGAATCCACAGCCATAGCATGTACAAGAATATGCTACGACAGCTTTGGCTACGATTATAAGGCAGGACAGATGTCATATCTGAAGTGGGCAGCGGTGAAGATGCTTGGAATGTCACTTCTCATGGCAGCAGCTGCGGTTCTCATAGGACTTGTGGCGTCAAGGGTTGCGGCAAGCGTTGCCTGCGGACTCAGAGAGAAGGTGTTCAACAAGGTTATCGCATTTTCTGATGCTGAGATTAACAAGTTCTCAACTGCATCTCTTATAACGAGATCTACAAATGATGTCCAGCAGATACAGATGGTTACAGTTATGATGCTCAGAATGGTTCTATATGCACCGATACTTTCTATTGGAGGAATCGTCAAGGTTGTTGAGAACGGAGCCGGAATGGGCTGGGTAATATTCATCGGCATAGCAGCAGTTGTGATCCTCATGGGAACGCTTATGGTCATTGCCATGCCAAAGTTTAAAGTTATGCAGACACTGGTGGACAGAGTAAACCTTGTGTCAAGAGAGATACTTACAGGTATCCCGGTTATCAGGGCATTTGGCAGAGAGGAACGCGAGGAAGAGAGATTCGATGAGGCAAATAAAGATCTGACGAAGAACACATTGTTCGTCAACAGAGTCATGACATTTGCAATGCCTATACTCATGTTCATCATGTATGCCATAAGCATACTCATAGAGTGGGTGGCAGCCCACAAGATTGATGCGGGTGTCCTTCAGGTAGGATCAATGACTGCATTTATTACATACACAATGCTTATCATTATGTCATTCCTTATGCTCAGCATGATGTCAGTCATGCTCCCTCGTGCCAGCGTGGCAGCAGACAGAATACAGGAGATCATAGATACGGATGTGACGGTTCAGGATGCAGCCGGGGCAAATAAGCTTGAAGCACCAAGGGGCGTTGTAAAGTATGATAATGTTGCATTTGCTTATCCGGGCGCAGATGAGAACGTGCTGGAGAATATCTCATTTGAGGCGAAGCCAGGACAGACCACGGCGATCATAGGAAGTACCGGTTGTGGTAAGAGTACACTGGTTCAGCTCCTACCGAGATTCTACGATGTTACGGAGGGCTCGATAACAATAGACGGACAGGATATAAGAGACCTCACCATGGAGAGTGTGAGACAGAATATCGGTTTTGTCCCACAGAAGGGAATCCTGTTCTCAGGAACGATTGCGTCCAATATAAGATTCGGTGCGCCGGATGCATCTGATGAAGATGTCAAGCTTGCGGCTGAGATTGCCCAGGCATCCGACTTCATAGAGGAGAAGGAACATGGTTACGACAGTGCGGTTGCCCAGGGCGGCGGAAATGTGTCAGGTGGTCAGAAGCAGCGTCTTGCAATAGCCAGAGCCATAGCGAGAAAGCCTAAGATCCTGATATTTGACGACAGCTTTTCGGCGCTTGATTTCAAGACGGATGTGGCAGTCAGAAAGGCACTTGGCGAGCATGTAAATGACAGCACGGTATTTATCGTTGCACAGCGTGTAAGCACCATACTCTCAGCAGATCAGATACTTGTGCTTGACGAGGGTACGATAGTCGGCAAGGGAACACACAAGGAACTTATGCAGACCTGTGAGGAGTACAGGCAGATAGCCGAGTCGCAGCTTTCCCCATCGGAGATAGCAGCCAGTCTTGGAACTGACTCAGAAAGGCAGGTGTAGGACATGGCAGAACAGAATCAGACAAATAATCAGAGAAGTTTCAGAGGCCCTAGAAGAGGCCACGGTCCTATGATGGGCGGCGAGAAAGCCAAGGACTTCAAGGGAACGATAGGAAAGTTATTTAGATACATAGGCAAGTACAAGGCAGCGGTTGTTGTCGTTGCTATATTTGCAATTGGAAGTACGGTATTCAACGTAGTATGTCCGAAGGTACTCGGCAAGGCGACAACAGCCCTGTCCGAGGGGATCATGAACAAGATAACAGGCAACGGCGGAATTGATTTCACGTATATCGGTAAGATATTGCTGTTCTGTCTCGGTTTGTATGTGCTAAGTGTGACATTTAGCTTTGTTCAGGGCTTCATCATGACCGGTATCACCCAGAAGGTGTGTTACAGGATGAGACGTGAGGTGTCCGAGAAGATCAACAGGATGCCGATGAGCTACTTTGAGAGCAGAACCTATGGTGAGGTACTTTCAAGGATCACAAATGATATAGACACCATGGGAAATGGTCTGAACCAGAGTATCACACAGCTCATCACATCGGTTAGTACGGTCATCGGTGTAATCGTGATGATGCTCACGATCAGCCCGCTTATGACACTTATATCAGTGCTGATACTTCCGATAAGTATCATGCTCATGATGTTTGTCATCAAGAAATCCCAGAGATTCTTCAAGCAGCAGCAGGAATACGTGGGACACATAAACGGTCAGGTTGAAGAGGTGTATGGCGGACACAATGTCATAAAAGCGTTCAATAAGGAGAACGACGTTAGAAGAGAGTTCCATGAGACAAATGAGACTCTGTACAAGTCAGCATGGAAGTCACAGTTCTTCTCAGGACTGATGCAGCCTATTATGATGTTTGTCGGCAATCTGGGCTATGTGGCAGTTGCCATATCAGGTGCGGCTCTTGCGATCAGAGGAACTATCCAGATAGGTGATATCCAGGCATTTATACAGTACGTGAAGAACCTCACACAGCCTGTTCAGCAGGTTGCCCAGGTCACAAATATGATGCAGCAGATGGCGGCAGCCGCTGAGCGAGTATTTGAACTTCTTGAAGAGAAAGAAGAGGAGCAGATAGTAGAGAATCCCGTATCCACAGAGGGAATCAAGGGTGAAGTTACATTTGAACATGTAAAGTTTGGCTACAATTCGGATCAGATCATTATCAAGGATTTCTCAGCCCATGTAAAACCGGGACAGCAGGTAGCTATAGTCGGACCTACCGGAGCGGGCAAGACTACCATGGTCAAGCTGCTCATGAGATTCTACGATGTGAATGGCGGTGCTATACTTCTGGACGGACACAATATTAAGGACTTCAACAGACGTGAGCTCAGGGATGTATTTGGCATGGTGCTTCAGGACACATGGCTGTTCAAGGGCACTATCATGGAGAATATAAGATACGGAAGACTGGATGCCACGGATGAGGAAGTAATTGCAGCGGCAAAGGCAGCTCATGCACATAGATTTATCTCGGCACTTCCGGGTGGATACAACATGGAGCTCAACGAGGAGATAACAAATATCTCCCAGGGACAGAAACAGCTCTTAACTATCGCAAGGGCAATTCTTGCTGACAATCCGGTCCTGATCCTCGATGAGGCTACATCGTCAGTCGATACGAGAACAGAACACAGGATTCAGAGAGCCATGGACAATCTGATGAAGGGTAGGACAAGCTTTGTCATAGCCCACAGACTGTCAACCATCAAGAATGCAGACATCATCCTTGTTATGAAGGACGGTGACATCATAGAGCAGGGTAACCATGATGAGCTCATGGCTCAGAATGGATTCTATGCGGATCTGTATAACTCGCAGTGGAGTTAAAGGATTTATAGATACCCATAGCTTAAAGCTATGGCAAGCCTCAAAATAATAGTATTTTCCATAGAATCCCTCCCCTGTTAGAATATCCTCAAGTTAAGAAAACGAGAAAACACTACGGAGGATAAAGACATATGAGCAAATTACAGACACCTTTCAGATACGATTTTGTAGGAAGCTTTCTGAGACCACAGGCACTCAAGGATGCGAAGGCAGCATACAGGGACGGAAAGATCACCAAGGAGGAGTTCGACAAAGTTGTTAATGAGGAGATTACCAAGGTCGTTGAAAAGCAGAAGGAACTTGGATTCCATGCGATCACAGATGGCGAGTTCAGAAGAACATTCTGGCATCTTGACTTTATGTGGGGATTTGATGGAGTTGCCCATGAGAACACTGGAAATGGTGTGAAATTCGATGCAGAGCTTGCGGTTCTTGATGATACGTATCTTGTAGGTAAGATAAAGGCAAAGGCTCATCCATTTGTTGAATATTTCAAGTTCTTAAAGCAGTTCGAGGATGAGAATACTGTTGCAAAGTATACGATACCGGCTCCTGCACAGACATTTCAGCAGATGATAGTACCTGACAATATTGCAAACACAAGGAAGTTCTATCCTACAAATGAGGAGCTTATCCAGGACATTGGAAAGGCTTATCAGGATGTTATTAAGCAGTTTTACGATGCAGGCTGTCGAAATCTTCAGCTTGACGATTGTACATGGGGCGCCATAGTGGGGGATGCAGCAAAGCAGAGATATAGGTCGCTTGGAATATCACTTGAGGATGTCAAGAAGGAGCTGCTTGCAGTGAACAACCTTGCTTTGGAAGGAAAGCCGGAGGATATGGTCATCACTTCACATATCTGCAGAGGAAATTACCACTCAACATTCTTCACAAGCGGTCCTTATGACACAGTTGCAGATTATGTATTTGCAAATGAAAATGTAGATGCGCTGTTCCTTGAGTATGACGATGAGAGATCAGGCGGATTTGCACCTCTTGCAAAGGTTTCAGAGAACAAGAAGGTCGTGCTCGGACTCATCACAACAAAATCTCCGGTTCTTGAGGATAAGGAGAAGGTCATTGCAAGGATCCATGAGGCTGCAAAGTATGTACCACTTGACAGATTATGCCTGAGCCCTCAGTGTGGATTTGCATCTTGTGAGATCGGAAACAAGCTGACAGAGGAAGAGCAGTGGGCAAAGCTCAAGCTCGTTAAGGAGATAGCAGAGGAAGTATGGTCATAAAATAGAGTATTATAGAAGTGAAGTGGCGGCGAACAGAAGCAAGAATCTGTTCGCCGCTTTTTTGTGTTATGAAATCTGTTATATACAAGCCTGATCGATATATGATACTATTAAGAAACGCGGAATCCTTGCGGGAGTTATATTCCCAGTGCTTTTGGTCGTGAGGATACTTCTTCTGAGAAAGAAGAATGCTAAAGAAAATGTATGTTAAAAAGCAGAAATATAGATATAGTTAGGAGTTAGATTCATGAAAAAGATTGTAGAGATGTGGAATAGGGTGTCGCTGATCGCGAAGATATTGGTTGGAATAGTGATCGGTGCGGTGCTGGGACTTCTGGTGCCGGGGGCAACGGGAATAGGCCTGATCGGAACCATGTTCGTCAGGGCGCTCAAGGCAATTGCGCCGATACTGGTGTTTGCCCTTGTCATCAGCTCAATTGCAAATGCAGGAAAGGGAAATGGCCAGCAGTTCCGTATGGTGACGATCATGTATATGCTCAGCACGCTATGCGCAGCGGTGGTGGCGGTGAGCGCAAGTTTTATTTTCCCTGTAACCATGACACTGGACCTTGAATCATATCAGGCGGATGTCGTCCCATCGGGAATCATGGAGGTCCTCCAGAATCTTTTGCTCAACATCACCGATAATCCCGTAAATGCGATACTCAACGCAAATTATCTCTGCATACTTGCATGGGCACTTTTGTTTGGACTTGCCATGCGACGGACAAGCAAGTCTATAAAATCTGCACTTGTATCCATATCGGATGCGGTATCAACCGTCGTGAGGTGGATCATCGGGTGTGCACCATTTGGAATCATGGGACTTGTGTTCACGACAGTATCGGAGAGTGGATTGTCGATATTCAAGGAATATGGCAGATTGCTGCTTGTGCTTGTGGGCGCCATGCTTACGGTTGCATTGATCGTAGATCCGCTCCTTGCGACTATCGTCTTAAGGAGAAATGCATATCCACTTGCGTGGAGATGCCTCAGAGAGTCAGGTGTGACGGCGTTCTTCACCAGAAGTTCTGCGGCAAATATCCCAGTGAACATGTCACTTTGCAAAAGACTTGGACTTGACCCGGATGTGTATTCGGTATCCATACCGCTTGGCGCGACCATCAATATGGATGGTGCCGCCATCACTATAACTATAATGGCGCTTTCCGTTGCAAATACCATGGGAGTGTCGGTTGACGTTCCGACAGCACTCATGCTCAGTCTTATGGCAACCCTTGGCGCGTGCGGTGCCTCAGGTGTTGCGGGAGGTTCGCTGTTGCTCATTCCTATGGCGTGCTCGCTGTTTGGAATCCCACAGGATATATCCATGCAGGCTGTTGCTGTCGGAATGATCATCGGAGTGGTCCAGGATTCACTTGAGACGGCAATCAACTCATCGGGAGATGTACTCTTTGCCGCTACAGCGGAGTACAGACAGTGGCAAAAGGATGGCAGAGAGTTTAAGATAGGCGCCATCGTGAATCCAGATGAGTAGGATATTCCCATATAAAAAATAATCGGGCATGTTCAGGAAGAAACATACCCGGTTGTTTTTGTCTTTATATTCCTCGTATCCCTGATTCTACAATTCCATTTGAATCTTTAGAGATTCCCTCAAGAATATGCGGAATTACCAACATATCCGTTCCGCATTTAGGACATGCCGCAATTCCCAGCAGTTCGTTGGTGATTTCCAGACGATATTCAGACTGATATTCTATACCATCTTTCTGCCACATAAAAATGTGTCCGCATTTGAAACACTGCACTTCCCTGAATGTATTTCCCATAATAAATAATAACCTCCGTTGCAGTTTAGTCGTATTTTTAGTTTAACTCATCACTATTGACAATGAAAGAAACAACAGGTTTATCTTCATTAAATGCAATATTAAATATACAATATCCTAAACATGGTTTGCAACAGATGAAGAACTTTTATATAATTGTAGACAGTATGCGGAAGCTGGAAACGAAGATAACATGTGGGAATTGAAAGAAAAACAGAAAAATGAACACTATGAAGAATGAGCCATTGTCTGGCAGATCAATGCCAGAGAATAATAAAACAGAATACAAGGCACATTACCATCTGCCCGGACTTTTTGAATTCTACGAGCTGTACAAGGTATTTCTGCCACTATACCGTGAGCACAGGGAATATTTTTACGACTGGTGTGATATCGGCTCGGTGTATGGAGCACCGGAAGACTGCCTCTGGGGTGGTGGCAGAGTGGGATATGGCGACAGCGATGCCGGAGATGTGCTGGAGTTTATGAGTGAGTATGGAATATCGGCGAGGCTGACTTTCAGCAACTCATTGTTAAGGCCGGAACATCTTGCGGATAAACGGTGTAATGATTTGTGCAGAGCGTTTGAGAAGGGTGATATTCAAAACGGCGTCATAGTCCATTCGGAGTTGTTGCTTGACGATCTGCAGGAGAACTATCCGGGACTATATATGGTTTCATCTACAACAAAGGTCATTACGGACTTTGGCCAGTTTTCGGCAGAGCTTGACCGGGATGAATTCCGATATGTTGTGCCGGATTTCCGGCTGAACAAAGCATTTGACAGGCTGGGGGCGCTTTCGCAAATGCAGAAAGACAAGGTGGAATTCCTGTGCAACGAATGCTGTTGGTTCTCCTGTCAGGACAGGAAAGCCTGCTATGAGGATGTGAGCCGTATGGCTCTCGGTGAGAGATCAATTCACCGCTGTACATCGCCGAACGCAGCAGGTGGCTATCGTTTCTCCAAAGCGATGGAGAATCCCGGATTTATAGGTATAGATGATATAAGGAACATTTACCTGCCGATGGGATTTTCCAATTTCAAGATAGAGGGAAGAAGTCTTGGGAGTGCCATAGTGCTGGAATTTCTGCTATACTATATGACAAAGCCAGAGTATCAGCTGAGGGTAAGAGAAGAGATATATCTTGACAATACGCTGGATCTGTTCTAGGCGTGCGTGGGCATTAGTCAGGGGCTGCGGATAGTACGGGAGGATAATATAGGCAGTCGATATGTACTTGAAACTTGCAGAGCATGTTTTGGCAGCTCATGAAGATAACAGAAAATTGGTGGTTGAAGGGAGAACTGTGTATGGAAAGAATAAAGAATTTATCTAAGACGCAGAAGGTTCTAATGATCATTATAGTGGCAATGGTCATAGCATTTTCCATAATTTATCCGATTATAATGTCCATAAAGGGAATAGAATTCAGGGGTGACTTTCTGCCCCGAAAAGAAGAACAGGGAAATGTGACATATACAGATGGACATACAAGTATCACAGTATATGATGACCAGAGGATAGAATTTAAGTGTTATCACCGATTTACAGGAGATGAATATAGGGACATAACATATGGACCATATAGCTGGATGGAGGATTCTTCTGTCATACCGGCAGGGACAGAGGATGGCATGTTATCATCTGATGATTATATCGGAGTAAAGATCATGGAGGGTGATAAGGTGTTTTTTAGAGGCGCTGTCTCAAAAGATGGATACATGGTATACAATGCGGACGGCACGATGACCAACGATTTTGATGTGGTTTTAGGAGATTATTATGCAAATCCGCCGGATATTTATGAAATAGTGAAGTTTATTACTGGTCCGCAGACTACAAACAGAGGAAATATAGTATTATATATATTTGGAATCATTATATGCATTATTGCAGTCGTAAGTATGCTGTTTCCAGATGAACTTTTCAGATTGGCCATGTGGCCCAGGGTGAGAAACCTGTATGATGTTGAGCCGTCTGACTGGGAACTTACAGTCCGTGTTATCGAGTGGTATGTGCTTACGATTGGTGCATTTGTGGTATTTGTGATCGGACTTACGATGGGCAGTGTGACGTGACGACTCCGGACGAGTGATAGACAAAAGCGCTTAGCATATAGACAAATAGATGAAAGGATAACTTGAACGATATGGCATACACACCTAATGATATATATGGTTATATAATAGAGAATGACAAAGAATCAGAATTCCTACAGGCAATAACACTCCATAAACAGAACTTTTCCATAGGAGAGATTACAGACAGGCGTTTTCTCGTAAAAGAAGACAAGACGGTAAAGTTTATATCAAAGATGTATAAGATAAATATACAGATCACGGATGACGACATCATAACAGCGGTCATGAATGGCCTCTATGTGAGTGCATTTATCTCAAGACAGGGCGATGCCTACAATGTGCATTTTCTCGTACATGCGTATCCGGAAAATATGAAGTCGCAGTTTGAGGATGAGATATTAAAGGAAGTGCTTCGGTATATGATCATGATGACTATTGTACGGCTGAGACTGGATACGTCGGAGAAGGTGGAAGAATATCTGGGGAGCAGGGAGTAGCACTTTATGTAAATAAAGCTTATAGCCGCACCCCTGGCTTTTTTTATGAATAATATTTGGCTGTTATAAAGTTGTTTTGATGAAACAAAAAAGCTGTCTGAAATAATTCAGACAGCTTCTGTCACGTGCGCAAGAGGATTCGAACCCCCGACACCTTGGTCCGTAGCCAAGTGCTCTATCCAGCTGAGCTATGCACACATGTTGCTTAACAACATCAGTTATACTACAACAGATTTGATAAAATGTCAAATGAAAAGTTGCAAATATTTCAATTTTTTCATTCTACCTGAGGTTGAAAAATATCAGTAATAAATAACTGTAGTTATTCTTCAGGTGATTCTCTCTTAAGTTCAGGAATATACCTCTGACCATATATGCTGTTCTTGATGGACTGCATCTCAAGGTCTGTTGCGGATATCACATCTGCGCATTTCTTAAGTCTTGCGGATATCATGTCTACGTTCGGGATATCCTTCTTATATCTGAGCTGGTGATCCAGGCTCGCCCAGAAGTCCATCGCGATTGTTCTGATCTGTACCTCCACACGCATATTCCTTGTGTGGTCTGCGAAGAACACAGGAATCTCGACTATGACATGCAGACTGCGGTAGCCATTTGGCTTTGGATGCGATATGTAGTCTTTTGCCTCGATCAGGGTGATGTCGTCCTGACTTATGAGCTTTTCTGCCACCATATATATGTCGTCGATGAATGGGCAGATGACTCTTATTCCGGCGACGTCATCCAGATTGTTCAGTATACTTGCACATGTCACCGGACAGCCCTTGCTTGCAAGCTTTTTGGCAATGCTGACAGGCTTCTTGATCCTTGACTGTATGAATTCTATAGGATTTCTCTTATATCTTACGCTGAAATCATCGTTCAGCACTTCAAATTTTGTCTTCACCTCTCTGATGGCACATGAATACATCATCATGATCTCCTCAAAACTATGCATCTCCTGCATGAAAGGATTTTCCTCCGGGCGCAGGAGTGAATTGATGTATTTGCTGTTCAGAGCGTTTGTCTGTATTGATTCCATAACTCCTCCAAAATGTAAAAAAACTGGAATGGTGTGTCCTGTTGCACAACTATGTGTATTATACTACATTCCACTTGTGCTTAAAAATAAAATTTTATAAAATACCTGTGAATGATCAATAAATACTGACAGGCATAACCCTTTTGCTTTATTTGTCAGTTCACAGAGTCAGGAGAAGACAATGAGCTATTTTGATGAGATGATCGCCACGGAGCGTATACCGGATTCCTATGTGGGATGGGAACAGTACAGACGTGAGGTGACGGAATATATAGAAAATAACTGCCGGGTAAAAAAAGAATCCGGGCAGGATGCAGATGCAGCGAATTCAAAGCCTGTGCTTGCACTGTGGGGAATAGGGCCGGCCGGCGATATAGATATAGGAAGATTGGCAGATAATTACAGGCTGGTGCTCATAGACAGAGACAGGGAAGCTGTGCTTTCGGCAGTCAGGGAATATGGGCTGAAGGAACAGGATTATATAATAGCGGATATTCCATTCTGGCATGTAGACGATGACCAGTACCGCTTGTATGAGGCGATGCTTGAGGACTGTGCGGACACCGAGCATATACTTGAGTTCCTGACAGGCATAGCGACTGCCAATTCCGGTAAATATATTGGCAGAACGGAATCTGGGGATATAGTAAATGACACCGACAGGTATCTTGATATATTTGATTACAGTGTGGCGGTCGGGCTTCACAGCCAGCTAAATTCCAGATTTGCGGCATTGCTTTACCACTACAGGGACAATTATCATGACGAGGATCTTAGACTCATAAGCAGTGCCATCTCGGGGCTGAACGAGGCGGCGGTGGAGAGACTCAATGACTACATGTACCATATGACAAAGGATGTCCTCATATATGGATATGAGGTCGCTGCATGTGAGGATCAGACATGCGCAGAGAAGCTTGCAAATGCATTTGACAGGCGGGATGTGGAGACGATGAAGTCGGTGGAGCACATAGAAGGTGTGGCACAGCTCATGAAGGATATGTCGCTTCATATGAACTACGACGTGGAGCTGGTTGACAGCCGCCATATGGTATGGCCATTTGACACGGCCGGTGGCAGGAAAAATTACGTGATGGGATTTGCCGCCATGCGGAAGATATGATGTTGCAAATAGGCGGAAAAGATTAAAAAGTTAAATGACATTCCATAAAAATCAGTTGATATAACGTATATTATCATGAGGAGGGAGCTATGACAGACAGAGAATTTGAACAGTGCATGTCTGCGATGGCGGCGGGCGACAGGGATAGCCTGCGGCACATATATGATGCGTATCTGAAGCTCATATATGCTGTGGTGTACGACACCATAGGACAGCGCGAGGAGGCTGAGGATGTGACATCGGAATTCTTCATCAAGCTGTACAGCATTGCGGGAAGCTATAAGCCGGGAAATGGACATAAGAAATGGCTGGTCACGATCGCCCGGAATATGGCGGTGGACAGGATCAGGAAGATAGACCGTGAGGCTCTGGTGGATGAGATACCGGAGACCGGGCAGAGTGGCAGCATGGAGGAACAGGTTGTGAACAGCGTGTCACTGAAGGTGGCCATGGAGTCGCTTAAGCCTGATGAGCGGGAGATAGTTGATATGAAGGTGGCTGGAGGATTTACCTTCAGAGAGATATCAGAGATAGTTGGCAAGCCGATGGGAACAGTCACGTGGCTTTACAACAGTGCGATCAAGAGACTTAGGAGGTGCAGACTATGAACAGACATGAAGATGAACTGGAAAAGGAAATAGCTGACAAATATATAGAGAATATGGATGCACCTGATCTCTGGGGAAAAATAGAGGCAGGACTTGATGCGGTGGATGCGCATCGGGTGCAGGATAAGAAATCTGGAGATAAGAAGTTTGGAGTCAAGAAAGACCGTAAAGACAGGAACAGAAGAACCATCCAGATCGTTTCCGGTCTTGTGGCAGCGGCAGTGGTGTGTGTGCTGATCGTAGCCGGACCGTTAAGGAACAGCCGTAAGAGGGCAAGCGATAAGACAGCGCAGGACAACAGTGTGAAGGTGACTTCGGATGAAAGTTATTATGCACAAGAAAGTGACGCGGCTGCGGCAGACGATATTCAAAGCGATGCTGCTGAAATGGCAGAAAACGCCACGGCGAGTTATGATGTACAGAGAAATACTGATGCTCAGAATTCTGTGAATAGTGCTGACTATATCCCCATGATCATGTTGGATGGTGTGCTCTACAGGGACACATACGACATGGTCGATGCTGACAGCGTGGATGAGAGCAAAGCGGCCTACGCTGAGAGCTACACCGATGGCGTGCCGGCAAATGACGGCGAGGTCAACTTTGACATGAACCCATCCAGAAACTCAGCCTACATTGTGTGTGATGATGGCAGCCTTGTAGTGAAGGTTGAGGGCAACTGGTACAGATTTGAGAGGGCAGAATAGCACAAACAAATCAAAAATTAAAAAAATACAGAAATTACCATAAAAAATAATAATCCCTTCGTATATAGAATATAAAGCTTGACCGGTAGCTTGAAATTCATATTACGGAGGGATTTTTTATGATGAAATATAATTCAAAAATATTTGCAAGATCCATATGCGCAGTTATGGTAGGGGTTATGATGGTAGGAGGTCTTACGGGCTGTGGTAACGATGATGCAGTAGATGGCAGGGGAATGCGCCTTGAAAAACAAAATGGGGATAAGACAGAGATAACAGGGATCGCAGAAAAGTACAGGGAAAAAGAAAGTAAGCAAAAAAAGAAGTCGTTGCAGGACAATGGCTTGAGTGGAATATTCAACAGTACGTCGAATGATGTTATGTATGCGGAGGAAGCTTGTGATGTGGCAACAGTCGCTGGAGATACAGCGATGGTGACAGATACTTCAAATTCTATGTATACAGAGATCGCCTACGATACGAGAGAGTATGACAGCGTGGCGGAGAATGGATTTGTATCCACAGCGGACAGACCTCTCTCCACATTTGCGGTGGACAGGGATACGGCATCATACAGCAACGTCAGGTCGTATATAGAGTCAGGCTGTCTCCCACCGGACGGAGCGGTGAGAATAGAGGAGATGCTGAACTATTTTACCTATGACTACAGAAAGAAGCCTGAGGATGGAGAGAAGTTCTCCATATACACAGAATATTCGGATTGTCCGTGGAATAAGGACACAAAGCTCATGATGGTTGGGATCAACACGGATGAAATAGATTTTGAGGACAAGAAGCCTTCAAATCTGGTGTTCCTGATCGACACCTCGGGATCCATGTATGAGGACAACAAACTCCCTCTCGTGCAGCAGTCATTTGCCATGCTGGCGGAGAATCTGGATGAGAACGACAAGGTGAGCATAGTCACATATGCGGGTGAGGATACGGTGGTGCTATCGGGCACATCCGGCTCAGAGCAGTACACGATAAATGAGGCGCTTTCGAGTATGACAGCCGAGGGCTGTACCAACGGCGGAGATGCCATCATCACAGCTTACGAGCTGGCGGAGAAGAACTTTATAGAGGGAGGCAACAACCGTGTCATACTTGCAACGGACGGGGATCTGAACGTGGGGCTTACCAGTGAGAGCGACCTTGTGGATCTGATAACCGAGGAGAAGAAGGAAAACAACATTTTTCTCAGCGTGCTTGGGTTTGGAACGGACAATTTGAAGGACAACAAGCTTGAGGCTCTTGCTGATAATGGTGATGGAAGCTATGCGTTTATAGATTCTGCGTATGAGGCAAAGAAGGTGCTGGTGGACGAGATGGGCGGCACGTTGAACACTGTTGCAAAAGATGTGAAGTTTCAGATAGAGTTCAATCCGGCAAATGTCAAGGGTTACAGGCAGATAGGTTATGAGAACCGCGCCCTTGCGGATGCGGACTTTGCAAATGACGCTGTGGACGGCGGCGAGATAGGCGCAGGACATATGGTGACGGTGCTCTATGAGATAGTGCCTGCGGGATCAGACTTCGATGTGCCTGCAGCCGAGCACAAATACGGACAGGATTCCAATCAGGCAAATACATCGGATACTGCATCACAAGACGTTAAGGATAAGTCTGATAGCGCAGAGAACTATACCGGTGAGCTTGCGACAGTGAACGTAAGATACAAGGAGCCGGATGGAGATAAGAGCAGTCTTGTGAGCCGTGTGGTGAAGACTGACAGCTACAGCAGCGAAATGTCCGTTGACATGAGTGCGGCAAGTGCCGTGGCGGCCTATGGTATGATCCTCAAAAACAGTGAATATGTGGGTTCTGCAGATTTTGATATGGTTATGGCTCTTGTTGGCGGTAAGGTGGACAGTTCAGCCGGCAGTGGCGATATTATCGCTATGCAGTGGCAGGGCTTTGCAGACATGGTACGTCAGACTCAGAAAATCAAGGGTTAGAGAAAACTCTTTTATTTTATTGATAATTCTTGTATAATAACAAATTAGAGTGTCTTATTAGACGAAATAAATTAAAAATATCAATAAATAGACAGGAAGGGTAAGATTCATGGGCGAAAAAAAGATTATGCTTGGTAACGCAGCCATCGCCAGAGGCTGTTATGAAGCGGGTGTCAAGGTATCAGCGGCATATCCTGGAACACCAAGTACAGAGATCAGTGAGAACATGGTGCAGTACAAAGGAGATATCTACTCAGAGTGGTCACCAAATGAGAAGGTAGCCACAGAGGTAGCGATCGGTGCATCATTTGCGGGAGTGAGATCAATAGTGTCGATGAAGCATGTAGGTGTGAACGTGGCATCAGATCCGCTGTTCACCGCAGCATACACAGGTGTGAACGGAGGTATGGTACTTGTTGCAGCAGATGATCCTGGAATGTACTCATCACAGAATGAGCAGGATTCAAGACTTGTAGCAAGAACAGCCATGATCCCAGTTGTTGAGCCATCAGACAGCCAGGAGGCAAAGGATTTCACAAAGTATGCATTTGAGCTGAGTGAGAAGTATGATACTCCTGTAATGCTCCGTACAACCACAAGACTCTCACACTCACAGGGTGTTGTAGAGCTCTGTGACAGACAGGAGATTCCTGACAAGCCATATGAGAGAAATATAAAGAAATATGTCATGATGCCTGGTAACGCTATACCACGTCATGTATTTGTAGAGCAGAGACTCAAGGACATGGCAGCAGACGGAGCTGACATGCCGATCAACAGAGTTGAGATGAGAGACAAGAGTGTGGGTGTCATCACCAGCGGTATCCCTTACCAGTATGTCAGAGAGGCTATGCCAAACGCATCAGTCTTAAAGCTTGGCATGGTAAATCCACTCCCAAGAAAGATGATCGAGGACTTCTGTGCACAGGTAGACAAGGTGTATGTCATCGAGGAGCTTGAGCCACATATCGAGACTCAGGTCAGATCATGGGGAATAGATGCAGTCGGTAAAGACCTGCTCACAGTTCAGGGTGAGTACAGCGCAAATATGCTCAGAGAGAAGCTTCTCGGCGAGAAGGTAGAGACAGCCGAGGCTGCTCAGGTTCCAGCCAGACCACCTATCCTCTGTCCTGGATGTCCACACAGAAGCGTATTCTCAGTCCTCTCAGAGCTGAAGATCCACGCTGCAGGAGATATCGGATGTTACACACTCGGAGCTGTCGCACCGCTCAGTGTTATTGACACAACAGTCTGCATGGGTTCATCCATCTCTACCCTTCATGGAATGGAGAAGGCAAAGGGCAAGGATTATATAAAGAACTGGGTAGCGGTCATAGGTGATTCAACATTCCTTCACACAGGTGTGAACTCACTCATGAACATGGTATACAACCAGAGCACAGGAACAGTCATCATACTTGACAACTCGACAACAGGTATGACAGGACATCAGGAGCACGCCGCAACAGGTAAGACACTGATGGGAGATCCTACATACGCCATTGATATTTACAATCTCTGCAAGGCACTGGGAATCCAGAACGTCCATGAGATAAATGCATTTGATATAGAAGGCCTTAAGAAGCTCATCAAGGAGGAGACAGCAAAGGATGAGGTATCAGTCATCATCACAAAGTCACCTTGTGTACTCTTGAAGACGACTAAGATAACAGGAAGATGCAAGGCAATACCTGAGAAGTGCAAGAAGTGCGGTATGTGCTTAAAGCCTGGATGCCCTGCAGTTATCAAGCAGGAGGATGGAACCATCCGTATAGATGACACACTCTGTACAGGCTGTGGACTGTGCATGAAGCGTTGTAAGTTCGATGCTATAGAAAGGGAGGAGTTCTAATCATGGAGACAAAGAATATTATGATCGTCGGCGTAGGCGGACAGGGAACACTTCTCACAAGCCGTATACTCGGTGGAATCACCACGGCAGCAGGTTATGATGTAAAGCTCTCAGAGGTTCACGGAATGAGCCAGAGAGGTGGAAGTGTTGTTACATATGTAAGATATGGTGAGAAGGTAAATGAGCCTATCGTGGAAGAGGGATGTGCAGATGTCCTCATAGCATTTGAGAGACTTGAGGCACTCAGATATGCACACTTCCTGAAGAAGGATGGAGTTATCATCGTAAATGACCAGAGAATAGATCCTATCACTGTAGTTACAGGCGCAGCACAGTATCCTGATGGAATCATCGAGGAGCTCAGCGGCAAGTACAAGGTTATCTCAGTTGATGCCATGGACGAGGCCAAGAAGCTTGGCAACAACAAGGTATTCAACACAGTCATCATAGGAATCGCAGCACAGCACATGGATTTCTCACATGATGCATGGGTTGAGGTGATCAAGAACACTGTTCCACCTAAGACAGTGGAGAAGAATCTGGAGGCATTTGAGGTTGGATACAACCTTAAGTAATTTGATGATTTTTAGTACAAAAGACGGATTTTGACATAAAAAAAGTCCGTCTTTTGTTGATTAATGGTGGTAAAAAGGACCCTCATATGGTAAAATCAACATATATGATGTTTTGCGGGGTGCGTACACATGAATGATATTAACAAGGATGAGATTGACGCAAGATGGCATATGCTGGTATGGCGTATGATGATAGTTATATGCAGTATTTCTTTTGTTATTGCATGGATATTATTTGGAGTATACAGAGTAGATAAGAGCATAGGAGCAGGCGCATATATAGTAAAGTATATCGTGCTGCCGATGATAGTACAGGCTATAGCGATCACAATTTGCTATTTTTATATGAAGCACGATGAGGCGGACATAAAGCACAAGAATTATGTCGTGGCAGGTATGATATATGTATGTGTCGGTGTTATAGCATTTACATATTGCACCATATACCCGCTTATACTTATTCCGTGTGTCACCATAATTGCCACGGCGTTATTTGCAGATCAGGAGCTGACGGTATGGTCGGGAGTTGCGGTGCTTGCACTCATGGTCATCAATGTTGTGAGATTACATTTGAATGTCGGTGAGCTTGCCACACAGATGAACTGGGTTGGAGCACTGCTCATATACATACTGGTAGTATCTGTTATGTGTGCGATGGTTATGGTCGTCAACAAGCACACGAAGGCACTTATGGAATCGATTGCCGGAAGCTACAACAGACAGGTAACACTGATGAGTGAGCTTATGGTTGATCCGATGACAGGCCTGTACAACAGAAGATCATTTGAGGAGAGCCTTGATAAGGAGATCGAGAATGTGGAGCAGACTGGGGCGAAGTCCTATGTCACCATATTTGATATAGATCATTTCAAGGAAGTCAACGATACATATGGCCACAGCAATGGAGATATAGTTATCAAGGCGCTGTGTAAGATGATGAAGGAGAAGTCGAAGGATATGGGACTTGCCTTCAGATACGGCGGTGAGGAGTTCGTGATACTGTTCCATGATGTGGAACTGTCCAAGGTCATGAATGTTGTTGAGGACATAAGAACAGAGTTCAGATGCTACTATTTCCACTTTATGAACAAGGATGGAATAACCTGTAGCTGTGGTGTCGCTGAGTACACCAAGGGAGAGAGTTCCAAGGCATGGTTCAACAGAGCGGATTCAGCACTCTATAAGGCGAAGGAATCAGGAAGAAACAGAACAGTTATAAGTGAATAAAAAATAACACATTGGGCTGTGCTCAATGTGTTATTTTTTTATGGAATTATTCAAATGTTATGATATGTCCGGCGTTACTGGACATAATCGTTCAGCCACTGAACCACACCGTTGGATATTGCCTTGGCGTAGTTCTCAAGATTTTCATTGAAATAGTCCAGATCGTCCTGGTTGGTCATGAAGCCCATCTCAACGATCATGCTTGTCATATCGGTGTCTCTGATGACTGCATAGTCATCATCGCTGTCTCCCTGGGTTCCGATTCGCACCCCTCGGTTGGCGGTTATACCAACTTCCTCGAGATTGCTCAGAATGTCATCTGCGGCCGCATAACTGCGCTCAGATCCTGAGCTGTGTATCCATATCTCAATGCCCTTTGTGGTGTTTGGGTTGGCTGTTGAATTGCGGTGTAGCGAAACGAAGATATCAGCCTTGGCCTTGTTTGCTATCTTTGAACGGGAGTCGAGCTGTGTGTCGCTGTCGTCGGATCTGGTCATTATGACGTTGACGCCGCTCTTTTTCAGGGCTTTGGCAACCTCCTGCGCAAGACGGAGATTGTCGTCCTTCTCGTAGCTTCCGTCAAGTCCCACAGCGCCTACATCGCTTCCTCCATGACCAGCATCCACACACACCGTGTATGTGTCGTTGGCCTTCTGGAGCATGACAGTCTGTCCTTTCCCCTTGGTGATCTGTGCCCTTGCCAGAAAAAATCCCATGACAAGTATGCACAATAATAGTATGATGTTTATGGCGACCAAAAAGACGACGAGGGAACGCATCTGTTTCAGCGTCATTTTCTTTTTTCGTTTGCTCATGTTTTCTCCTTTGTGGAAATATCTTTGATAAAGATACCTCAAAATCCGATGTTTTTCAACTGTGGATATGGAGACCGTGAACAGCATGGCCGCAGCAGAGGTGTTCTGCGCTTACGCAGTATAAATGTACAGGAGGAATATTTATGATAATAGATTTTCACACACACACGTATCCCGACAGGATAGCAGCCAAGACGGTAGGGCTTCTGGAGAGTAGATCCGGTACAAGGGCACATTCGGATGGCACACTTGACGGACTGGAGAATGACATGAGGAGCAGACATGTGGATGTGTCTGTGGTACTTCCGGTGGCAACGTCTCCGAAACAATATAAGCATATAAATGAATTCGCAGTTGAGGAGAATGAGCGCTTTTCAGAGACACATGTGTGGTCGTTTGGAGGGATACATCCCGACAATGACAATTACAAAGAGATACTCAGGGATATATGCGACAAAGGTCTGAAGGGGATAAAGATCCATCCTGACTACCAGGGGGCTTTTTTCAACGATATAAGATATAAAAGGATAATCAGCTATGCCACAGAGCTTGGGCTTATCGTGGTGACACATGCGGGAACAGACATAGGACTTCCTGATGTGACTCACTGCACTCCTGCAATGGCGGAGGAGGTGCTGGATGAGGTTGGGCCTGACAAGCTTGTGCTTGCCCATATGGGTGGATGGCAGATGTGGGATGACGTGCTGAACAGACTTTGCGGAAGAGATGTGTATTTTGACACGGCATTTTCCTATGGACAGATAGACTGGCGGGAGGGGGCATCGCACAGATGGCAGCTTCTTGGTGGTGACATGTTTA
The DNA here is from genome assembly GCF_003603945.1 of Coprococcus sp. AF38-1. Taxonomy (NCBI): domain Bacteria; kingdom Bacillati; phylum Bacillota; class Clostridia; order Lachnospirales; family Lachnospiraceae; genus Coprococcus; species Coprococcus sp. AF38-1. The sequence continues at coordinate 47,448 of NZ_QVGO01000002.1, read as the reverse complement.
AGAAGATAGTGGCAGCTCACGGGTCTGACAAGATCCTGTTCGGAACGGACAGTCCATGGTCTGATCAGGAACAGTCATGTGCGGACATAGAGGCCCTTGATCTGGAAGATGTGGACAAAAACAATATATTTGAGAATAATGCGCGAAAATTGCTTGGATTGAAATTGAATTTTTAGAAAAATACGCGAAAACCTATTGATAATGTTTTAAAAATGTGTTACATTTTTGTTACGCCAATGAAATTTTTCACAGATAGTAATACACGAAAGACATGTCGGAGCCTAACGACATGTCTTTTTTATGTGCTGTGGAGCGGACTGCCCACTGTAAGTATTATTATATGAAGCGGTTTATGAAATAAAAAAGACTTGAGATAAATCTCAAGTCTTAGTAGCTGGGCTACAAGGATTCGAACCTTGAAAATGCTGGAGTCAGAGTCCAGTGCCTTACCATTTGGCGATAGCCCATTGCCTCAACAAATGGTAGTATATACTAAAGCTCAGAATAATGCAAGCACTTTTTTAAAAAAAATGAAAAAAGTTTTTCACCTTGCGATAGCCCTCTAAATAGGGTATAAAATTATAGTAAAATGAGCATCATGGAGGTGGCGTAATGTATTCATATGAAGCGATAGTCAGGTACAGTGAGACTGGTGGAAATAAGATATCCAACATGGCGACCATAGCGAACTATTTCCAGGACTGTGCTATACTGCAGTCGGAGGAGGTTGGCATAGGGCTGGATTATCTGGCAGAACACCACAGAGCATGGTTCCTGGTTTCCTGGCAGATAGAGGTGGTCAGATATCCTGCGATGGGAGAGAAGATCAAGGTCAGGACGTGGGCATATGATTTCAAGGCATCTCTGGGATTCAGAAATATAGATATACTGGACGAGAATGGAGAATGCATAGTTAAGGCGGCATCCATTTGGAGCTATATGGACACCGAGAGGCTGAGACCTGTCAAGGTAGACAAAGAGGTGTCAGACGCATATCCGATGGAGCCTGCCATAGACATGGAGTATGCGCCGCGCAAGGTAAAACTGCTGGGCGATGCGGAGACTATAGATACCAGAAAGGTCATGTCTTATCAGATAGACTCCAACAATCATATGAATAATGAAGCGTATATTGCTCTTGCCCAGGAATACGTGGATGATGTTGCGGATATTATTGCAGTCAGAGCGGAATATAAGATGCAATATGTGAAAGATGATGTTATAGTAGTAAAGAGGTTTATTGACGACAGATATGTTCAGATAATCCTGGCAGATGAAGAGGACAGGACAAGGTGTGTTGTCCAGTTTGAACGGAGCAGTAAGGATATATGATATACTGTGTCGACAGAAAAAATTAAGAGGACGGTATGACGATGATAAAGATAGGCGAATGGAATGATCTTATAGTAAAGAGAGAAAAGGAATTTGGTGTGTATCTTGGATGTGCGGATTCTGACAGTGAGGTGCTTCTTCCGAGAAAGCAGGTTCCGAATGGCATAAAGACAGGCGAGCACATCAACGTGTTCATATACAGGGATTCTGACGACAGACTAATTGCAACTGTGAATGTTCCATATATAACTATGGGTAAGATGGCTGTTCTCAGGTGTGTGGGAACTACCAAGATCGGTGCATTCATGGACTGGGGACTTGAAAAGGATATTCTGCTTCCGTTTAAGGAGCAGGTTGGTCCGGTGAGAGAGAACCATGAATATCTGGTCAGAATGTACACTGACAAATCGGACAGACTGTGTGTGTCCATGAAGGTTTATGAGTATCTGAGCAGCAATTCCCCATATAAGCAGGGAGATGCTATATCGGGAATAGTTATAGAGTACAGCTCCGAGTATGGTGCATTTGTCGCTGTGGACAACAAATATTCAGCACTTATCCCGAAGAAGGAGATACACAGTGCCATATATGCCGGCGACCACGTTGAGGGCAGGGTTGCGTCAGTCAGGGAAGACGGCAAGCTGAACCTCACCATGCAGAAGCCGATAAAGATGCAGATCAGGGAGAATGCAGAGATGATATTGAATATCATCGATTCATATAATGGAGTGCTCCCGTTCAATGACAAGGCAGATTCAAAGGTGATAGAGAAGGAATTTGGAATAAGCAAGAGAGCATTTAAGACGGCGGTTGGCAAGCTCCTCAAGGACGGTAAGATAAGGATCACAGAGAAGAACATTGAGATACTGTCCGAGGAAGAGCGGGCAGAGCTTGCGAAAAAAGGAACAACCAAAGCCGATGTTGTGAAGCGTGCAAAGCCTGAGACGAAGAAGCCGGTATCCAGACGGTCACCGGAGCCCGTGCCAGACAGAAAAGGCACTGTGAAATTCACCAGAAGCAATGGCGGAAGGCGCAACAACAGAAAGGCTCTCATGGCGGAGCTGAGCGAGATGGATGAGGAGTAATAGTTCATCATATATAATAGTAAAAAACAGGAGGAACAAAACATGAAGACAATAATAAGTACACCAAAGGCACCAGCGGCAATAGGACCATATTCACAGGCGGTTCTCGTGAATGGAATGCTTTTTACATCAGGAGTTATACCTATCGATCCTGAGACAAATACACTGGTTGAGGGAGATGTCACTGTACAGGCAAGACAGGCGATCGGCAATCTCAAGAATCTCATAGAGGCATCAGGCTCATCTATGGATAAGGTAGTGAAGACAACAGTATTTATCAAGGATATGAATGACTTCGGCAAGATAAATGACATTTACAAGGACTTCTTCACAAGCGATTTTCCTGCACGTTCATGCGTGGAGGTTGCAAGACTCCCTAAGGATGTGCTTATAGAGATAGAAGCCATCGCTATAGTAGAGTAAGCGTATGAGACAGGATAATGTTCAAAGAAAGGTACACGGAGCGTCATGGTTTTTCCTGTCGCTTATATGTGTGTATCTGTGTGTTGTTATGATCCTGTGGAAGACGAATATCGGCTCACATATAACCATGGTCCAGAATCTGATCCTGAGCCAGAGCATGATATTCGTGCCGACGATCATATATATTCTTATAAGCAAATGTGATCTGCGCGAAACGCTCAGATTGAAAAAGACGCACTGGTTGGCGATAATCATCGTTCCGGCGTTCGTCGTGGCTCTTGAGCCTCTTATGACACTCATAAATGCCATAAGTCTTCTGTGGGTGGAGAGTGCCACTACCGAGCTTGCAACAGGTCTTGTGTCGAATCATAAGCTGTGGGTGTCAACACTTCTCATGGCGGTCACTCCAGGAATCGTGGAGGAGCTTGCCTACAGAGGCGTCATAATGGGAAGCTACAGATATGGCAGCAGACTGGCGGCTATAATCATAGGAGGAATAATGTTCGGAGCCATGCACATGAATTTCAATCAGATGGCATATGCGATGGTTCTGGGAATGATGCTGGGATTTCTTGCCGAGGCGACAGGAAGTATATTTACGACCATGTATGCCCATTTCTGCTTTAATGAGATATCCGTCATCATCAGCTATATAGCATCACATGTCAGCGTGCTCAAGCAGATGGTGGAGAAACAGGCTTCTGAGGGAATAGCAGCAGATCAGCTCAAGCAGACGATATTGATATATATTCCATTTGCATTTATGGGATTGTGTGCGGCTGCGGCGATGATAGTGCTGTTGGCGTACCTGAATGGAAGGCATATGGATATGTTGGCGATGTTCAGGAGAAACAGGAACACTGAGGCCAAGAGACCGAGGATCATATCTGTGCCGCTTGTACTGGCACTGTGCGTATGCATAGGATTTATGATAATAACAGAATTTGTTTTATGATATGTAATACAATGCCTGCACTATTATAGGTGCGGGCATTTGCATATTAATGCTGTTAATCCCTGTCGAGGAACCAGTAGAAGGAGATGGTATACAGTCCGGCAACACCCACCAGAGTATAGATTATTCTGGAAAATGCAGTTCCGGCACCGAAGATGCCATCCACTATGTTGTAGCTGAACAGTCCTATAATGCCCCATACGATAGCACCGATTATGGTCAGTGTGAGACATATGCAATTTAATGTTTTCATTTTTGACCTCCAATATGATCGCGCCAAATGCGGCGTTTCAGTATGATGTAATTGTGTGCAGTTATCATTTGAAATATTCATGAGATTCAGGTGACTTGACACAAAAAAGTAAGTGTAGTAAATTTACATATGAATACTTGTTCAAATGGAACACGTGAGTTGCTTGTTTGGGAGCAGAAAGGACCATAGATATGGCAGAAGATAAAAATATTTTTTTTGACAGTTATGAACTGGAACAGTCGGATCTCGCAGATCTGGCAGACCTGTTCAAGGTGTTTGGCGATGCGACACGTATATCCATCATGTTCGCCCTGCTTAAGAAGGAACTGAGTGTCGGAGACATCGCAGAGCGTCTGGAGATGAATGCATCGGCTATTTCACACCAGCTCAGGGTGCTGAAGCAGGCCAAATTGATAAAAAGCAGAAGAGAGGGCAAGAATATAATATATTCCCTGGCCGATGAGCACGTTGTGACCATCATCAAACAGGGTGTTGACCATATACTTGAATAGAATATACGAGAGGTAGAATATGAAGGTAGAATCACTTATATTTGACATGGATGGAACTCTGTGGGACAGCGCGGCAAATGTAGCTGCGTCCTGGAGTGAAGTCCTCGAAAGACAGGCTGATGTGGACATGAAGGTGACAGAGGCCGATATCAAATCTGTTATGGGTATGCCAATGGATGCCATTGCCGACAAGCTGTTCGGAGCGTATTCGGAGGACAGAATGACTCAGCTTATGGATGCCTGCGGAGACTATGAGAACGAGTATCTCCGTGAACATGGCGGCGTTCTGTACGATGGTGTAGAGGATACCATTGCGAAGCTTTCGGGATCACACAGGCTGTTTATAGTCAGCAACTGCCAGAGTGGATATATAGAGGCATTTCTTGATTATTACGGGTTTGGAAAGTATTTTAAGGATATACTCTGCTGGGGAGATACAAAGGTATCAAAGGGCGAGAGTATAAAGATACTCATGGAGAAGAATGGAATAGAGGATGCTGCATATGTCGGCGACATCCAGGGCGACTGCGACAGTGCCAGATTTGCCGGGATAAAGTTCATTCACGCGGCATACGGGTTTGGCAGTGTGAAGGATAAGGATGCGGAGATCCATACATTTGCGGAACTTCTTGACGTGGTGGAGTGATACGGAAGGTCATTTACAGACCTGCTATAAAACATAATAAACAGAAAAACAGGGAGTATATCAGCAGTTGATATACTCCCTGTCTCTATATATTATTTATCCATATGCTCAAGTGCAGCTGCTACAAATCCTTTGAAAAGAGGATGTGGCTTGTTTGGTCTTGATTTGAATTCCGGATGTGCCTGTGTTCCGATGAACCAAGGATGCTCAGGAATCTCAATCATCTCGACGATATGTCCGTCAGGTGACAGTCCGACAAGCTCCATTCCGTTGTCAGTCAGAGCCTGACGATAGTCATTGTTGACCTCGTATCTGTGTCTGTGACGCTCGTGGATATATTCTGTACCGTATAACTGGTATGACTTTGAATCCTTTGCAAGCACACAAGGATATGAACCAAGTCTGAGGGTGCCGCCAAGATCGGTTACATCGTGCTGGTTTGGCATGATGTGGATTACCTGGTGGAATGAGTTTGGATTGAACTCAGAGCTGTGGGCGTCTGAATATCCAAGTACATTTCTTGCAAATTCAACTATTGTGAGCTGCATTCCGAGACACAGTCCAAGGTAAGGAACCTTGTGTGTTCTGGCGTAATTGATAGAAGTGATCATTCCCTCTATACCTCTGTCGCCAAAGCCGCCCGGAACAAGGATTCCGTCTATATCGCCGAGGATCTCAGCGACATTCTCCTCTGTTACAAGCTCGGAGTCGACCCACTTGATCTCAACCTCTGCCTTGTTGGCGACGCCGGCATGCTTCAATGCCTCAACTACTGAGATATAGGCATCGTGAAGTGATACGTACTTTCCAACCAGAGCAACTCTTACATTCTTCTCAGGATGCTTCCATGCATCTATCATGCTTGTCCACTCGAGCCATGCGTGTTCTGCAGGTGGAGGACATTCCATATCCAGGCACTCACATACTACATCGGCAAGGTGCTCCTTCTCCATGGCAAGTGGAACCTCATACAGAACATCCACGTCAAGATTCTGTATAACGTTTCTGCTCGGCACGTTACAGAACAGTGCGATCTTATCCTTGATGCCCTGATCAAGAGGAAGATCGGAACGACATACGAGGATATCGGGCTGAATACCCATTCCCTGAAGATTCTTAACGCTCGCCTGGGTAGGCTTGGTCTTGATCTCACCTGAAGCCTTCAGATAAGGGATAAGAGTTACATGGATCATGATGCAGTTCTTAGGACCAACCTCATGCTGGAACTGTCTGATAGCCTCAAGGAATGGCTGGCTTTCGATATCTCCAACGGTTCCGCCGATCTCGATTATCGCTACCTCAGTATCCTTTGCATCGGGATTTCTGTAGAATCTGTCTTTTATCTCATTGGTGATATGTGGCACTACCTGTACTGTGTGTCCTCCGAAATCACCATGGCGCTCCTTCTGAAGGATGCTCCAGTATACCTTTCCGGTTGTTACATTAGAATTCTTGTTGAGACTTTCGTCTATAAAACGCTCATAGTGACCGAGATCCAGATCTGTTTCGGCGCCGTCGTCAGTGACAAAAACTTCGCCGTGCTGGATAGGGTTCATTGTTCCCGGATCAATATTGATATAAGGGTCGAACTTCTGGCTTGTGACTTTATATCCTCTCATCTTGAGAAGACGTCCAAGAGAAGCAGCAGTAATACCCTTACCGAGTCCAGATACAACACCACCAGTGACAAACACATACTTGACTGCCATAATTATATCCTCCATTAATACTTCAAAAAACTACATTAACATATTATAAGCAAGCCATATCTAAAAGTCAATTGAGAAAAACAAGTTAAAAACAAATTAAACTTGGCAAAATAATGCTCTGGCTGTTGAAATGAACGTTTTAGGGTCAGATGACATGAAATAATGAAGCGCATTGATGCGTGAAGGCTGTCGCACCTGTGCACGACATACATTATGTCGTTGCACTTGCGTGTATCGACATATACTAATATAATTATAAAAGAGTATGTAAATGTGGGGCGTGCGTCATGCTCACACATAACAAATACGGATTATAATGCATTTTCATGCTTGGGATTGGAATATACAGATTGATGAAAAAGATAACGTTTATACATATATCCGATGTGCTACTCGGCGCGCTGCCTGACAGGGAGTGTGTATGGAGCGGCGAGAGGAAAAACGAAATATACATGACATTTGAGGCTGTGGTGGCACGTGCCGGGGAGCTTGACGTGGATTTTCTTCTGGTTGCAGGCAATCTGTTTGACCATCAGCCATCTGAGGAAGAGCTTGCATGGCTTGATGAGATATTTGGAAGCTTAAAGCATACAGTGGTCATATATGCTGCTGGATTTCAGGATAATCTGGGAAGTGATGCGCCGCTTCTTGACTATGGTTTTAAATCCCGTGTGTGTGTGATCGGAAGCCCTGGAATAAGACAGATTGGAGACAAGCAGACTGGAGACATGGGGTACACAGCGGTCAGGGATGAGCAGGCGACCATGGCACTGGATCATATTCATTTTCCGGACAAGGATGTTGATATATACGGCGTGAGTTATTTTGACAGGAAGATGGATGCCAGGGTGGTGGATGATGCAGAACCGCAGGATGAAGCGGTATGTAATGTGCTGATCGCATGTGGGGGTGACCGGAGACGGATGCCGGTTGACTGGAACAGGCTGCGTGCCAGTGGATTTAATTACATTGCGTTTGGCGGCCGCCAGAAGTATCAGATGAAGATTCCGGGCAAGGCTTATTATTCTGGAAGTCCGGAGGCTGTGTCGAGAGAGTCAACAGGCGCACATGGATATATATATGGGGAAATGTCTGACGGAGTGGTTTCGACTAAGTTTGTGCCTGCTGCGGTCAGAGAATATAAAAGAATTGATTATCCGGTGGATAACGATACAAGGGACGGTGCTCTGACGGAGGCCATTCTGGGTATCCTGGAGCTTGAGGGACGTGACAATATATATTCCATATGCCTGAACCGTATGGCAGGTTGTGAGAAGAACTTTGATATATCATCCATGCTGAAGGATTACAGAATCCTGGCGGTGGAAGGTGAGAGATTTGAACGATCCGACTACAGTGAATACGCCAGAGCCAACAAAAATACAGAATTTGGCAGATTGCTCGATAAACTGAATGTAGCCGATCTTGAAAGCAGAGACGGAATAAAACTTGCGGTCGACATGATGATAGAGGTGTCGGGGCTGTATACAAGATCGGGCAGAAAAATGGGCAGGGAGCTTTATCACGATACACTGAGACAGGTCAGACAGATACTCAGGATGAAATGTCAGACATACGAGGCGGACGCTGCGGTCAGGGAATATATGAGCCTGCAAAATGACTACGAGGTCAGCTCTGATGTTCTGGGTGAGCTTAACTCGGTATGGGCACAGGAGCGGAAAAGAGAACTTGAGATCACGACGCTCAGACGTCATCTGGAGGAGCTTCCTAAGGAGTACAGACGAAGCTGGATAAGGACTGGAGTAAGAACAGCACTTGTACCGCTCATGGTACTTGGAATATTGTCGATAGTTATAATGTATGCATTGGTCGCACGGGGGGATAATATTCTCCCGGACGGACGACTTGTGTATGCGATGCTCTTCGCTGTCGGAGCTGCGGGACTTGCATACTATATTGGATATGCATTGTCAAAATACTGGGGACTCAGGAAGAAGAGTGGAAGAAAGAGATTGACAGCGGAGCTTGAGGAAAGCAGGGCGGAACTTGATAAGCTCTGTGCACAGCGGGATGAGATACACAGCCGCAGAACCGGGCTGCAAAGCCTTGACGGACGAAGAAGAGATATATACGAAAAACTCACACACCGGGAGAAGCTTCTTGATGAAAAGCTTCAGGAGATCCGGGTTATGAGATGTGCGATAGATGAACTGGATGGACTTTCATCATGACAGATGGGTCTGTTCAGCTTTTACTATGTGTTTTTCATTGTGAAATGTCATTATGGCAACAACCTGTATGGATCCAAGAATCAGGAGAAAACCGATCAGATCCATGCGGGTGAACTGGGTTCCCAGAAAGATCCACGTCAGCAGGGCACTTGACACGGGCTCGACTGTGACAAATAGACTCGCCTTCACGCTTCCGAGGATGCTGATGCCGAGACCATATATTGTAAATGGGATGAGGGAGCCCACAATGGCTACCGCAAGTGAGGCTGCAATTATCCTTCCATCCATGTGAGGCAGTGAGAATGTTTTCGTGACCAGCGCAAGGAAAATGGAGGCTATGAGTGATGACCAGCCTATGATATTTACCAGACCATATTCATTGTAGAGCTTCTGAGGGTAAAGGCAGTATATAGTGAAACATACCGCTGAGGTGAGTCCCCATATGAGCGCCGGCCTGGATATGGCAAGGGAATTCAGGCTGCCGTGTGTGGCGATCAGAAAGATACCAGCAAATGCACATACGACTGAGGCGGCTTCATATATATGAGGTCTCTTGTGCATGAATATTGTTGTGTACAACAGCAGCATGATTATGTATGTGAACTGGATCACTGTGCCGGTTGCGGCGTTGGAATGTTCGATGGAAGCGAAGTATGTGAACTGCACGCCCATGACACCTGAGAGTGCAAAGAACAGAATAGATATGACACTTTTAGGCTTTGACCATATGGTCAAAGCCTTTTTATCTCTCTTTACGGCGGCGATGACAAGCAGTACGACACCGGATATAAACTGTCTGATTATGGAAAGCTGTGTGGCATTTACATCTGACGACTGGAACACGTATTGTCCAAGGACTCCGCTTATGCCCCACATGATTCCGCATGACAGAACCAGTATGATTCCGAATCTCTGTGAATGGTTGGTCTGTTTTTCTGACATAACACCGCCTCTTCTCTTGTTAAAAGTGACATCATTTTACCACCGATATTTCTAATTTTCAATTATTCTTTAAACAAGGTGCCTTGGTGTCAAATGAAGGGTTGAATGCATAGAAATTCTTGTGATCGATGGTATCTTTTACAGCCTCAAGGCATTCGCCAAATCTCTGGAAGTGCACGATCTCCCTCTCGCGCAGGAATTTGATAGGCTCATATACGTCCGGGTGATCCTTGCACAGTCTGAGGATGTTGTCGTAGGTCGACCTGGCTTTCTGCTCTGGTGCGACCTCGTAAGAACAACATAGCTGGAAACCCTTGAAAATACGCCATTTTGCGTAGGACAAGCCTTTTCCTGCTACGATTGCATAAGAACAAAAACATAGAAAAATGAAGATGAAGCAAGCTATCCTACATAGTTCCAATGGTTTCAGCAACTAAGACGTTCAACAATGAGCGTCTATTTTTTTACCCAAAATGAAAGGAGAATCAAACATTATGAAAAAGATTATGAAGCGATTGCTTACAGGTGTACTTACCCTTGCAACCGTATTTACTGCATTACCTGTCACACAGGTTCATGCTGCGGATTCCGTCTATACTACTACGGACGGTAAAGCAGGAACAATCGTCAAGATTGACAATGGCGGTTCAGAGGTTTCCAGCTTTGAAGAAAGCATAATGAACGCTGACGGGCAGATTGCCTACTGTATTGATATAAACACAAATTTCCAATCGGGATATAAGAATCGTATCAATGCAACGGAGCGAATGAGCGACGACCAAATATCTGATGTGGCGTTGAATCTGGAATACGTCAAACAGTATGCAGAAAAGCACAGTCTTTCCAGCAAACAAGTCTATCTGTTGGAACAATGTGTTGTCTGGCGAAGATTGAGCGTTCACTTAGGCTGGGGGTACAACAATGTACGAGCTGCCTATGATGAAGTGTCAGAGAAAATCCAGTCAGAAGTCTATGAGAACGCAAAGGCTTTCGCTAAAGAAAATAAAGACCGTTACGATTGCGGTGGTTACATCTATGTTGGTGAAGGACAGGACTTAGGACAGTTCTGGGCGAAGTTAGCTGTCGGTGATGGCAAGATTCAGAAATCGTCCAGTAATACAGCGATTACAAAATCTAATGACTGCTATTCTTTATCTGGTGCGACTTATGGTGTCTATTCTGATAAAGGCTGCACGAAATCAGTTGCCACACTTATGACAGATGGCAACGGGAATACGGATACGGTGGAGTTGAGAGCTTCTACATACTATGTAAAAGAAATCGAAGCTCCAAAAGGATTCCAGTTAGATAACAACGTCTATACCCTTACGGTAAAGGCTGGTGAAACTTCCACATTGAAAGTCAGCGATACACCAAAAGTCACAGACACTTTGGTTGAGCTTTTCAAGATTGATATGGAAACAGGAAAAGCAACCGCACAGGGTAACGCTTCTTTAGAGGGTGCGGAGTTCGTCTGGAAGTATTATGACGGTTATTACACAAAAGATAATCTTTCATCAGAACCAACACGCACATGGACGACAAAGACAAAAGCGGAAAAAGGCAGCGATAACACTATCCACTATATCACAAGATTGGCAGATTCCTATAAGGTATCTGGTGACAGCTTCTATACACAAAACGGTACTATCTGTTTACCGCTTGGTACTATCACTGTAGAAGAAAAAGCTGCTCCAAACGGTTACTTGTTAGATGGTGCTTATATGCAAGCCGCTGGAAGTTCTGAACAGATAAAAGGCGTGTATGTGGCACAGATTACAGAAGATGGCGAACTTGCAGCATTAAGCGGCAGCAACCAGTATTCCGTATCGGACAAGATTATCCGTGGAGGTGTGAGAATCCAAAAGCGTGACCTTGAAACAAAAGACACAAAACCACAAGGCAGTGCAACATTGAAAGATACTGCCTTTGAAATCATTTCCTTAAATGATAATGCGGTATTGGTAGATGGCAAATTATGCAACAAAAATGAAACAGTCAAGACAATCCATACAGGCGTTGACGGTATCGCTACGACTGACGCTGATACACTTCCTTACGGTCACTATAAAATTTCAGAATCCAAAAATCCGACAGGATATTTGACAACTGGTGCGGTTGACTGTGAGTTTGACATTGTGAATGACGGTGAAATCATGGATTTAACAGATGAAGCACATTCCATCTACAACCAGATTATCCGTGGGGATATCGAGGGTGTGAAAATTGGTGACGGTACTCACAAGCGACTTACGAATGTTCCCTTTAGGATCACAAGCAAGACGACTGGTGAGAGCCATATCATTGTTACGGACGCAAACGGTCAATTCTCCACTTCTTCTGACTGGGTATCTCATAAACAGAATACCAACGCCGGAAAGACCAGTGAGGACGGTATCTGGTTTGGTACTTCCACACCAGACGACAGCAAAGGTGCATTGCTTTACGATACTTACACAATCGAAGAATTACGCTGCGATTCCAACAAAGGAATGACGCTTATTCCGGCGTTTGATGTAGTGGTGTCAAGAAATAAAGTAGTCGTGGACTTGGGTACACTCACAGATGAATATGAACCAGAAATCATTATCCATACGACTGCCACAGATAAGGTGACAGGTGGAAAATCAATCGTTGCCGGAAAGAGCGTGACTATCGTTGATACCGTCACTTTAGATGGTCTGACAAAAGGCACAAAATATCAGTTGAAAGGCTGGCAGATGGTGAAGTCTGAAAATGCACAGCTTTTGATTGACGGTGAACCTGTGGAAAATGATTACACATTCACTGCGAAAAAATCAGAAATGGAAGTTGAGGTTTCCTATACGTTCAATGCTTCTGCTCTTGGTGGCAAAGACCTTGTGACATTCGAGGAATTGTACGATTTATCCAATCCAGACGAGCCTACAAAGGTGGCAGAACATAAAGATATTGAGGACGAGGGGCAAACAGTGACGATTACGGAACGTATCATCACTATACACACAACCGCTACTGATAAGGCGACAGGTGAAAAGACGATTGAAGCAGACGACAAAGTAACTATCGTTGATACGGTCACTTTAGATGGTCTTGAAAAAGGCGTGAAATACACTCTTAAAGGTTGGGAAATGGTGAAGTCTGAAAATGCTGAACTTCTAATGAATGGCAAGCGTGTAGAAAATGACCTTACTTTTACTGCCGAGGATTCTAAAATGGAGGTTCAGATTGAATTTACATTCAATGCTTCGGAGCTTGGCGGCAAAGAGCTTGTGACATTTGAAGAATTATATGACGTAACCAATCCAGACGAGCCTATCAAGGTAGCTGAACATAAGGACATCAAGGACAAGGGGCAGACTGTGACGGTCAAGGAAAACCTGGAATCCCCTACGGCACCAGAAGAACCTAGCACACCAACAAAGACAAGCGATTCACCAAAAACAGGTGACAACACACCATTTGTCGCATTGTTCGCCATGATGGGAATTTCCGCTGCTGGTTTTATCTTTGCCGGATATAAGAGATTCCGCAGAGTAAAGAAGTCTAAATAATACAGGAGGTATCGGTTTATGAAAGCAACTCCCCGTTCACCTCCCATCATAAAAAAAGTCAGTCCGTGGCTGGCAACTCAACTAAATTCTGCTTGATTAACATTTATCTTTCTGAATGGGGATTGTCAAGGGTGCGGCAGCACAACGCTTGCCCTTGATAATTCACAGGCAGACAGATATTATTCCGATAGCAGAATGACACAATCAATCATTAAAAATATAGAAAGAAAAGAGGTAAACAATTTATGGAATTAAAACACGTTATCCCAAATATGGAAAAAACATTCGGAACTTTAGAATTTGCTGGTGAGAATAAGGTGGAACAGCGTAGGATCAACGGACGTATGACGGTCGTTTCCCGTAGCTTCAACCTTTATTCGGACGTACAGAGAGCAGATGATATTATCGTGGTGCTGCCTGCTTCTGCTGGTGAGAAGAACTTTGAATCAGAGGAAAAGGTAAAACTTATCAATCCAAAAATCACTGCAGAGGGTTATAAAATCGGTACAAGAGGATTCACAAATTATATCTTATCGGCTGACGATATGGTGAAAGCATAAGGAGGTATTGAGTATATGAGATTAGCAAACGGAATCATTATTGACAAGGAAAAGACTTTCGGAGTATTGAAATTCTCCGCATTAAGACGAGAGGTACATATCCAGAATGAGGACGGTACGGTTTCTGAAGAAATCAAAGAACGTACCTACGATTTGAAGTGCAAAGAACAAGGACGTATGATACAGGTAAGTATTCCGGCTTCTGTTCCGTTAAAGGAATTTGACTACAATGCAGAGGTGGAAATCATCAATCCTGTGGCTGATACGGTGGCAACCGCTACGTTTCAAGGTGCAGACGTTGACTGGTATATCAAGGCAGATGATATTGTCTTGAAGAATAAGCATTCTGTGTCAAACACTATGACAAATCCATCACAAACAGTAACAAAAATAAATAAGCAATAATTGCTTCATCTGCAAAATGATATTATAATTATTGGCATATAGATAAATCGATGGAAAGGAATTAGTACAAATGTTAAGAAAAAATATTCTTATATTCATAAAAAGAAATACGCTTATTTCTGCATTTTTTATAATATCTATAGTCATCATTACTTCATATTATTTAACACTGGATTTGCCCGAACTGTTTAGAGGAGCCGAACAATGGTTTAATCTTTTATTTCAATTATCTGTTGGATATATAATAAATTTTATGTTTTATATCACACAAGTTTATGTTCCTAACAATAAGAGGGATTCTATTGCTAGAAGAAATGTTTCTATGCGATTAAAACAAATTATAAAAAATATGCGAAACAGTCTATCTTCGCTTGCAGAAATTTATTTAGATGGTCATACAGGTACTGATTATACTGCTGAAGAATTGTCTAGTTTGTTACAGTTACGATTTTCAGATAAAGTGAAAGTTTTAAATGCAAATAGGACTACTCGAGAAAATATGGTTTATTTTTCTGTAAGAGAATGGCTTGGAGAGTGTATTCGTAAAACCGAAGATGAAATTGATAAACTTTACAAATATTATCCCACAGATATTTCTGTAGAACTTATGAAAGTTCTTGAAGATATCTTAAATTCCACTTATCATTCCATGATGAAAAGATTATTGGTTGTTCCAAATGATGTTGATTTTAGTCAATGTAATAATAATTTTTTTGCAGAGTATTATAAATTGATATGTGAATTAGAAAAAATTAATCAAAAGGAGTATTTTTCCGAATAAATAAATGTTAGAGCAGTAAATTCTATGGAGTTTGCTGCTTTTTATGCTTAAAAGGAGGAACTATGAGATTACAAACATACAGAGGATATCGTATCAGAGCCAGTGATAAATCACTGGTTTTTCGTTTCTCGGCTGGTTTGCTGCTTCTATTATTCCTTGCGGTGGTTATGCTGCTGAACCTAAAGTCAATCATCACTACGGATTGGAAAGCAATCTCACTTTTTGAAGATGGCAGCGTCTACTTGCCGATTACACCATATAGGATAGTGACTATCATTGTGGCGACTCTGGTCTGTGTGTTGTCTGCCCTTTTCTACCGCAGATTCCAGTATGACAGAGTGAAACAGCTTTTTCACCGTCAAAAGCTGGCACGCATGATTTTAGAGAATGGCTGGTATGAATCAGAATCCACACAGGACAGCGGATTTTTTAAGGACTTGCCAGCGTCCGGCAAGAAAGAGAAAATCAACTACTTTCCAAAACTGTATTACCGTATGGAACATGGTCTATTGTATATCCGTACAGAAATTACATTAGGGAAATATCAAGACCAACTTTTACACTTGGAAAAGAAGCTGGAAACAGGATTGTACTGTGAGCTGGTGTCAAAAGAGCTACATGATTCCTATGTGGAGTATGTCTTACTTTATGACACTATCGCTAATAGAATCACTATCAATGAGGTACAGGCTGAACATGGCAGTTTACGTCTGATGAAAAATGTCTGGTGGGAGTATGACAAGCTCCCTCATATGCTGATTGCTGGCGGTACTGGTGGAGGAAAGACGTATTTTATTCTCACACTCATTGAAGCTATGCTCCGCAGCAATGCAGTCATGTATATTTTAGACCCAAAGAACGCTGACCTTGCGGATTTATCCGTTGTCATGCCGGAAGTCTGGTACAAGAAAGACGATATAACCGCCTGTATTGACAGGTTCTATGACGGTATGATGGCAAGAAGTGAAGCAATGAAGCTCATGGAGAATTACAGGACAGGTGAAAACTATGCCTATTTAGGACTATCGCCCCACTTCCTTATTTTTGATGAATATGTGGCGTTCATGGAAATGCTCACCACAAAGGAGAATGCTGCTGTCCTTAACAAGCTGAAACAGATAGTCATGCTCGGACGACAGGCAGGATATTTTCTCATTCTCGCCTGTCAGCGTCCAGACGCAAAGTATCTTGGTGATGGAATCCGTGACCAGTTCAATTTCCGTGTGGCTCTTGGGCGTATGTCGGAGCTTGGGTACAGTATGATGTTCGGTGAAGTAGACAAGGACTTTTTCTTGAAGCAGATTAAAGGGCGTGGCTATGTTGATACGGGAAACAGTGTCATATCCGAGTTTTACACTCCCCTTGTACCCAAAGGACATGACTTTTTAAAAGAGATAGGAGGATTGTCACAAAACAGGCAGGACGGACAGGCGGCGTGCGAAGCGAAAGACGCAGGTACGGACTAGCCTGTGTTGGGGTGGCGTAAGCCGCCCCAACCATCTGCCCCCGTTATCTAACAGGGGGGCACAAATTATCTGGAAACAGTCAATTACATATCAAAAAGTCCTTGAAAACAGAGGACTTTTCAAACATTCAAAGGAGTGTGACAAAATCGGTAACTGTCACATTCCTTTTTCGATTGGAGGGATTGAAACTGAATGATACCGATTGGATAAACGATTTTAAGGAAAAACGGACGCAATACGGCGTTTCCCAGAATCGTCTTGCGGTCATGGCTGGTATCAGTCGTGAGTATGTCAGCAGGATTGAATCTGGAAAAGTAGCCTTGACAGAAGAAATCAAGGGGAAATTCACGGACGCTCTGGAAAAGCTGAATCCAGAGAATCCGTTGGAAATGGTCTTGGATTACGTCAGAATCCGATTCCCCACACAGGACGTTCGGCACGTTGTTGAAGATATTCTGCAATTAAAGCTGGATGTAATGATACATGAGGACTACGGATTCTACTCCTATGCGGAATATTATGTGCTTGGTGATGTGTTCGTGCTAACATCACCTGATAAAGAGAAAGGCACACTGCTGGAGCTGAAAGGCAAAGGCTGTCGGCAGATGGAAAGTTATCTGCTGGCACAGCATAGGAGCTGGTATGACTTTCTCATGGACGCTCTGGTGGAAGGAGGTGTGATGAAACGTCTTGACCTTGCCATCAACGATATGGCAGGAATCTTGGATATTCCAGAGCTGACAGAGAAATGCAACCGTGAAGAATGTATTTCCGTATTCCGCAGCTTCAAGAGTTACCGCAGCGGTGAGCTGGTGAGAAGCAATGAACAGGACAGATACGGAATGGGAAATACGCTTTATATCGGTTCGCTCAAATCAGAGGTTTATTTCTGTATCTATGAAAAGGACTATGAGCAGTATGTGAAATACGATACTCCGATTGAAGATGCGAAAATCAAGAACCGTTTTGAAATCCGGCTGAAAAATGAGCGAGCCTATTATGCGGTGCGTGACCTGCTGACCTACCATGACGCAGAGCGTACCGCTTTTGACATTATCAACCGTTATATGCGGTTCGCTGACAAGGAGGTGGAGAAAAGACGCAGCGAATGGCAGACCAATGAGAAATGGGCGTACTTTATCGGCGCTGATCGTGGGCGTTTGAAATTGACGACCAAACCAGAGCCTTATACGCTCACTCGGACGCTGAACTGGATAAGCAGACAGGTAGCTCCCACTTGGAAAGTCTTACAGAAGATTGACAGTGCCAATGGCACAACTTATCTCAAAGACATTTTAGACCATGCGAAGCTCACCGAGCGTCATAAAAAGCTGATTGAACAGCAGACAACTTCCACAGAGGAAATGATTACAGAAACGGAGGAATGACAACATGAAGCATATCTTATTTGATTTATTCCTGTTCTCACTTGGAGCAGGTGCAGGTGTGGTGTTGATGTGTCTGGTACAGGCAGGAGCAGCCGCAGAAAGAGAAATTGAAATGATGGAAAGGAGCAGAAAATAATGAATTTCGGACAGAACTTATACAACTGGTTTTTATCTAACGCACAGAGCTTGGTACTCATGGCAATCGCTGTTATCGGCGTGTATCTTGGATTCAAGCGTGAGTTTTCCAAACTTATCGGATTCTTGGTGATTGCTTTAATCGCTGTCGGCTTGGTGTTCAATGCTTCTGGCGTGAAAGACGTACTGTTGCAGTTATTCAATAAGATTATCGGGGCGTAATGCTCTGATAATCGGAAATGGAGGACAACATGAAAACAGATATTTTTGAGGATATGAAAGACTGTATCGGCTGCAATGATGTTTCCGACCTGCCTTACCGCAAGCGTGAAGTGTGGGAAGAAATCAAACGACAGCTACCGCTTAAATATCCTAAAGAACAGTTAGAAAAATTCTCTCATTATGTGTTCGGTGTAGATTATGCTGTTATAATGGGAATACTGGATATGATGAAAGGAAGTGACAGACCATGCAGGAAATGCGAATCTACCTGTTAAACAATACAAAACCGTATCGTGAGGGTGACGAAGAATATTCCGGTGCTTGGTTCAACTGCCCTGTGGACTTTGAGGAAGTCCGAGAAAAAATCGGCGTAGAACATGAAGAACAGATTGAGATTGCAGACTATGAGCTGCCCTTTGACTTACACAGTGATATGCCACTTTGGGAAATCAACGCCAACTGCCGCATGGTGCTGGAATTGGAGGGTACGCCTATCGGCAATGAAATGAAAGCCATTCAGCAGAAATGGTTTTCCAGCTTCGAGGAATTTATCGACCACAAGGACGAGATACGCTACTATGATGTGGGTGACGGTGCAGCTCTGGCAGAATACCTTATCCGTGAAGAATATGTTTTTGGTGAGATTCCTCACGAACTGTTGAAACATATCGACTATCACTCCTATGGTAGTGAGCTGGAAATGGACGACAGATACTTATTTACCACAAGCGGCGTATTCCGCTATCAGTAAAGGGGTGATGTGGTATCGAAGAAATGCGAATCTATATCGCCAATCTTGGGAAATACAACGAGGGTGAGCTTGTGGGTGCGTGGTTTACGCCGCCCGTTGATTATGACGAGATGGCAGAACGTATCGGCTTGAATGACAGATACGAAGAATACGCAATCCATGATTATGAGCTACCCTTTGAGATTGACGAGTACACACCCATTGAGGAAGTCAACCGCCTGTGTGAAATGGTGGAGGACTTACCAGAAGACATACAGGACGAATTATCGGAACTGCTAGGCTATTACAGTAGCTTGGAAGATTTGTGCGAACATGCAGACGATATTATCCATTATCCCGATTGTGACGATATGACAGACGTTGCCTATTACTTCATAGATGAATGTCAAAGTCTGGGTGAGATACCAGACAGAATCCGCAGTTACATAGACTATGAAGCCTACGGGCGTGACCTTGATTTAGAGGGGTGTTTTGTCGTCACCAATCATGGCGTGTTTGAATGTCCGTATTAACAATTACAACTGAATATTTTTTATCTGCCAGTGAAATGACACTGGTTATTTTTTTGCAGCAGCCTTGAAACATAGGCTGCTGTTTCCATTTTAGAACAGAAAGGAGCTGTGAAAATTGAAGAAAATCAAAAGCTATACAAGCATATGGAGCGTGGAAAAAGTCATTTATGCAATCAACGACTTTCAACTCCCGTTCCCGCTCACATTCAGTCAGATGGCTTGGTTCGTGGTGTCGCTGTTTGTGGTGATTCTCTTTGGGGAGCTACCGCCCTTTAACATGATTGACGGTGCATTTCTCAAATACTTTGGAATCCCTGTGGCGTTCACTTGGTTTGTATCGCAAAAGACCTTTGACGGAAAAAAGCCTTTTGGATTCCTAAAATCCTGTGTGAGCTTTTTCCTCCGACCAAAAGTGACCTATGCAGGAAAAGCTATCAAACTGAAAAATCAGAAATTCAATACAAGCGTGACCGCAGTTAGGAGTGTGATGTATGTTCCCGATTAAGTACATAGAAAACAATCTGGTGTTCAACCATGACGGTGAGTGCTTTGCCTACTATGAGCTGACACCTTACAATTATTCGTTCCTGTCACCAGAAGAAAAATACATGGTGCATGACAACTTCCGTCAGCTTATCGCCCAGAACCGTGACGGAAAAATCCATGCCCTACAGATTGCCACAGAGGACAGCCTGCGTGCAGTACAGGAGCGTTCCAAAAAGGGAATCACAGGCAGATTAAAAGAGATTGCCTGTAAAAAGGTAGATGAACAGACAGAAGCGTTGGTTGAGATGATTGGTGAAAATCAGATTGACTACCGCTTTTTTCTTGGCTTCAAGCTGCTGGTAAATGAGGAAGAAATCAGCTTCAAGGGTATGCGAAAATCAGCAGCTATGACCTTTGCGGATTTTATCTATGAAGTCAATCACAAGCTGATGGGTGACTTCGTTTCCATGAGTAATGATGAAATCAACCGTTTCCTAAAGATGGAAAAACTCTTGGAAAGCAAAATCTCACGCCGCTTTCAGTTCCGCAGACTAGATAAGAACGACTTCGGCTACCTCTTGGAACATATCTACGGGAATACCGGCGTTGCCTACAGTGATTACAGTTATGACCTCCCGATAAAAAAGTTAAAGCGTGAAACACTGGTGAAGCGATATGACCTTATCCGTCCGACACGCTGCATGATTGAAGAAAACCAGCGCTACCTAAAGATTGAGTGTGAAGATCAGACAACTTTTGTTGCCTACTTCACGATTAACAATATCGTGGGTGAGCTGGATTTTCCGTCAAGCGAGATATTTTATTATCAGCAACAGCAATTCACGTTCCCCGTTTCCACTTCTATGAATGTGGAAATCGTCACCAACAAAAAGGCTCTGACGACTGTTAGGAACAAAAAGAAAGAGCTGAAAGACTTGGATAATCATGCTTGGGAATCCAACAACGAAACGGGAAGTAACGTCATGGACGCTCTGGATTCGGTGAATGAACTGGAAACAAATTTAGACCAGTCCAAAGAATCCATGTATAAATTATCCTACGTTATCCGTGTGGCAGCTGACACTCTGGAAGAATTGAAACGCCGCTGTGATGAAGTCAAAGATTTCTATGATGATTTGAACGTCAAGCTGGTTCGCCCATTCGGTGATATGTTGGGGTTGCATGGTGAGTTTATCCCGTCCAGCAAAAGATATATCAATGATTATATCCAATACGTCACTTCGGACTTTCTCGCCGGACTTGGCTTCGGTGCGACACAGCAGCTTGGGGAAACGGACGGTATCTATATCGGCTATAACCTTGATACAGGAAAGAACGTCTATATAAAACCTAGCCTTGCAGCACAGGGCGTAAAAGGTTCTGTGACAAATGCTCTTGCGGCTGCTTTTCTCGGTTCGCTCGGTGGTGGGAAGTCTTTCTGTAACAACCTTATCATCTATTATGCGGTGCTGTTTGGAGGAAAAGCGGTCATTGTAGACCCAAAATCAGAGCGTGGTAACTGGCAGGAAACGATACCCGACATTGCACAGGAAATCAAGATAGTTAATCTCACCAGTGAGGACAAAAACAGAGGACTTCTTGACCCGTATGTGATTATGAAGCGAACAAAGGACGCTGAAAGTCTGGCAATCGACATTCTGACATTCCTTACAGGTATTTCGTCCCGTGACGGTGAGAAGTTCCCTGTATTAAGGCGTGCAATCCGTTCCGTGACACAGAGCAAAAAACGAGGACTGCTCCGTGTCATTGATAAATTAAGGAAAGACGGTTCTCCTGTGGCAGAAAATATCGCAGACCATATCGAGAGCATGACCGATTATGACTTTGCACACCTTTTATTCTCGGACGGTGATGTGGAGCAGTCCATCAGTTTAAACAGGCAGCTCAACATCATACAGGTGGCAGACCTTGTGTTGCCGGATAAGGACACGAAGTTTGAAGAATACACCACAATGGAATTATTGTCCGTGGCTATGCTGATTGTCATTAGTACCTTTGCCCTTGATTTTATCCATTCCGACAGGAGCATTTTTAAGATGGTGGACTTGGACGAGGCGTGGACGTTCCTACAGGTGGCACAGGGGAAAGCATTGTCTAACAAGCTGATTCGTGCTGGACGCTCCATGAACGCTGCTGTTTACTTCGTTACACAAAACTCTGGTGATGTGGACGATGAAAAGATGAAGAACAATATCGGCTTAAAGTTTGCGTTCCGTTCTACAGACATAAAGGAAATCAAGAATACTCTTGAATTTTTCGGTGTGGATAAGGAGGACGAGGGCAACCAGAAACGACTTAGGGATTTGGAAAACGGACAATGCCTGTTTCAAGATTTGTATGGGCGTGTGGGCGTTATCCAGATTCACCCTGTATTCTCTGACCTGTTCCATGCCTTTGATACCAGACCGCCAGTGCAGACGGAAGAAATGAGGTGAAGCCTATGGATAAGAGAAAAATAGTCCGTTATCTGCTTATCACGCTTTCGGTGATTCTCGGTGTGCTGGTATTTTTATCTATCACGGGTACGGTAGCTCATGCGGCTGGTCTGGTAGACAATACGGTGAGTGACGCTAACACCTATTCCAAATATCCGCTGGAAAACTACCAGCTTGATTTCTATGTGGATTCAAGTTGGGATTGGCTGCCGTGGAACTGGCTTGACGGTATCGGCAAAAGTATTCAGTACGGACTATATGCCATCACAAACTTTGCCTGGACGGTGAGCTTATACATTTCCAATGCGACGGGATATGTGGTACAGGAAGCCTACAAGCTGGACTTTATCTCTGATACCGCAAGCTCTATCGGAAAGAACATTCAGACGTTGGCTGGTATCACTTCCAGCGGTTTTTCCAGTGAGGGATTTTATGTGGGATTTCTGCTTATCCTTATTCTGGTAATGGGTATCTATGTGGCATACACAGGACTTATCAAGAGGGAAACCACAAAAGCAGTTCATGCGGTGATTAACTTCCTTGTGGTGTTTATCCTGTCAGCTTCTTTTATTGCATACGCCCCCAATTATATCAGCAAAATCAATGACTTTTCCGCAGATATAAGCAGCTCGGCATTATCGCTCGGTACAAAAATCGTGCTGCCCGATTCCAACAGCAAAGGAAAAGACAGCGTAGATTTAATAAGAGACAGCCTGTTTTCCATACAGGTGAAACAACCGTGGCTGCTTTTACAGTACGGGGAATCGGATATAGAAACGCTCGGTTCTGACCGTGTGGAAAGCCTGTTATCGGAAAGTCCAGACACGGACGACAGAGAGGACGTTGTGATTGAGGAAATCGAGGATAAGGACAATGACCATTTGAGCGTCACAAAGACCATGACCCGTTTAGGTATGGTAGTGTTCCTGTTTATCTTCAATATTGGTATCTCGGCATTTGTCTTTCTGCTTACCGGCATGATGATTTTCTCGCAGGTGCTATTCATCATTTACGCCATGTTCCTGCCGATTAGTTTTATCCTCTCCATGATACCGACTTATGAGGGCATGGCAAAAAAGGCTCTTACGAAGCTGTTCAATACCATTATGATGAGAGCCGGAATCACACTGATTATTACCACAGCCTTTAGTATCTCGACTATGTTTTATTCCATTTCCTCCGGCTATCCGTTTTTCATGGTGGCATTTCTACAGATAGTCACCTTTGCCGGAATCTATTTTAAATTAGGTGACTTGATGGCAATGTTCAGCCTGCAATCTTCCGATACACAGCAAGTCAGCAGACGAATCATGCGACACCCGTATATGTTCCTCAACCGCAGGGCAAGACGCTTGGAGCGTAAAATCGGTAGGACAATGGCGGCTGGTGCTGCTGGCGGTGTAGCTGGTGCTGCGGCGGCTTCTGCTTCTACGAAAAAGGCAGACAATACCAAACAGACAGGTAATACGCATACCAGAGCAAATCACAATACTTCTGCTTCTTCCAGTGGAGGTAACAGCAAGCCGCCAGCTCTGCCGGATTCCAAATCACAGAAGCCGCTTGCATTGCCGGATAAGAAAAGTCAGACGGATTCCTCACAGACCGTACATAGTTCACAGAGCAATACGCAGGAATCACAGTCTACCTCAAAGCGTGGAATCGTGGATAAAAAATCGGTATCGAAACAGCCGCAGTCAGAGAAACAGAATCCACAGCGTCCGAGTGTGGATAAGGAACAGGACAAGCTGGAATCAAAGGATAAAGAGCGACAGGTCACCGGATCAGCGACAAAGAGAGCTGCCCCGGTGCATGAGCGACCAGCCACAACGCCTGTTCCTGTAAAATCGGATTCACAGGCGGCAGCTTCAAAACCAGAGCAGAAAGTCAAAGAGCGTCCTGTCACAGTGACAAAGGAGCAGCCGCAATCAAGCAAGAGTAAAGAGCCTGTGACAAAATCACAGGAGAATGTAAGAACACAGGTTGTCAGAGAATCCCGTCCGGCAGATAAACAGACTTCATCAGCAGTAAATAAACATTCACAAGCTACCACAGATATTTCAAGGCAAACGGTACAACGTCAGAAGCAGACAAAGACGGTTCAGAAAAAGACCACAAATCAATCAACAATGAAGAAATCTACAAGTAAGAAAGGCGGCAAGAAATGAAGTTAAGGCATTTTGCTGTGTTCGGTGGGATTTTCACAGTGATTATCTGTCTGCTTCTGTTCCTGTTTATCGTGACCGCAGATGATGAAGAAAGCGGCTCTTCCAGCTTGGATTTTTCTGGACTGAACCTGTCAGCAGAAGTCTTGAAACATCAGCCTACGGTAGAAAAATACGCAAAGGAATACGGGATTTCTGACTATGTGAATTACCTGCTTGCGATTATGCAGGTGGAATCCGGCGGCACTGGCACGACAGACGTTATGCAAGCCAGTGAATCACTTGGTCTACCGCTTAATTCCTTGTCTGTGGAGGATTCCATCAAACAAGGGTGTAAATACTTCTCGGAGCTTTTGAAATTCGCAGAAGCGAAAGGCTGTGACATCAACACAGTGGTACAGTCCTATAACTATGGCGGCGGCTTCATTGATTACGTTTCCAGTCATGGGAAAAAGTACACCTTTGAGCTGGCGGTCAGTTTCGCAAAGGACAAGTCCGGCGGTGTCAAAGTCACCTATAAGAATGAGATTGCCATAAAAGAAAATGGCGGCTGGCGTTACAGGTACGGGAATATGTTCTATGTAAAATTAGTCAGCCAGTATTTGGCTGTGCCTAGTTTCAGTGACGCTACCGCACAGGCAATCTTCAATGAAGCGTTGAAGTATCAAGGCTGGAAGTATGTGTATGGCGGCAGCAATCCCAACACTTCTTTTGACTGTTCGGGATTGGTTCAGTGGTGCTACGGAAAGGCTGGTATCAGCTTACCCCGTACCGCACAGGCACAGTATGACGCTACGCAGCACATACCGCTGTCACAGGCAAAAGCTGGTGATTTGGTATTCTTCCACTCAACCTATAACGCTGGAACATACGTCACTCATGTAGGAATCTATGCTGGAAACAACAGAATGTATCATGCTGGCGACCCTATCGGATATGCAGATTTAACAAGCTCGTACTGGCAGCAACACTTGATTGGTGCCGGACGAGTGAAAACCAATTAGAAAGGAATGGTGCTATGCTATTTAAGAAAAAGGATAAGGAATCAAAACCAAAAAAGGAAAAGAAAGTGCCTGTGATGAAAGTTGGCACGCATAAGAAAACCGTGATTGCCTTATGGCTGGTGCTGATTGCCAGTGTCAGCTTTGGGGTGTATAAGAATTTCACCGCCATTGATATGCACACGGTACATGAGAAAGAAGTCATTGAGCAGCGTATTGTTGATACCAACAAGATAGAGAATTTCGTCAAGGCATTTGCGAAGTCCTACTATTCTTGGAGCAACACGCAGGAATCCATTGAGAAACGAACCGCAGCCATCAACCAATATCTGACAAAGAGCTTACAGGATTTGAATGTTGATACCGTCCGTATGGATATACCTACAAGCTCTACGGTAACAGACGTTGAGATTTGGGAGGTTGAAGCGGCTGGAATGAACGACTTTACCGTTGTCTACTCGGTAGACCAAACGGTAACGGAGGGAGAAACTACTATCGGCTACACTTCCGCTTATATGGTGGTAGTTCATGTAGATGGTGACGGAAATCTGGTTATTACACAGAATCCGACCATCAGCAGCATACCAACAAAATCCGGCTATGAACCAAAAACAAAAGAATCGGACGGAACAGTGGACGCTGCCACTACGGAGGAAGTTACAGAGTTCTTGGAAACATTCTTCAAGCTATACCCTACCGCAACAGAAAAGGAGCTTGCCTACTATGTATCAGGGAATGTGCTGGAACCTGTGAATTGTGAGTATGTGTTCTCGGAGCTGGTAAATCCTATCTTTACACAAGATGGTGAACAGGTGAAAGTGTCCGTATCAGTGAAATATCTCGACCAGAGGACAAAGGCAACACAGATTTCACAGTTTGATTTGACACTGGAAAAAGATAGTAACTGGAAGATTGTAAAATAATGAAGATGGGGAATGGACATTAAAAACCGTTCCCCTTTAATCATTTTCATTCACGTTTAATTTTTTTAACTGCTATTGCTTATTGTGCTACAAAAAATGCCATTCTTAATTTGGAAGATTAGTTCCAGAAAAATCAGAAAGAATATTGACATATAAGTGATGTGTGTATATAATGTGCATGTATAAACATCACACTAAAGGAGGAAAGATATTTGAAGATAGTAATATCTAATACATCTGAAAATCCTCTTTACCAGCAAATCAAAGACCAAATAAAAGACGCTATCTTAAGAGAGGAATTAGTGGAGGGCGACGCCCTTCCGTCTATCCGTTCCTTTGCAAATGATTTAAAAGTCAGCGTCCTAACAATACGGAGGGTATATGATGAATTGGAAAAAGAGGGATTTATTACAAGTCAAGTCGGTATCGGGACTTTTGTTTCTACAAGTAATATTGAATTATTAAGGGAGTCCAAACGGCGACTTGTAGAGAAAAAAATGCTTGATATGATACAGACAGCTAAATCACTAAATATCAGCAAAGAGGAATTAAATGCCATGATGGACATTCTATACGAGGAGGAAAACTGAATGGACAATATTTTAGAAGTATCTGGAATCAATAAAAGTTACGATGATTTTTCCTTGAAGGACATCTCATTCTATTTACCAGAGGGATGTATCACTGGATTTGTGGGAATTAACGGGGCAGGTAAGACAACCACTCTACGAAGTATTTTAGGGCTTACCAACAATGTGTCGGGGAAAATAAATTTTTTTGGTATGGACATAAAGGGAAATGAAAGCGAAATAAAAGACCGTATCGGTATTGTGCTTGATGATGGTTGTTTTTATGATGAATTAACCATTTCAGAAATGAAAAGCATCATAGCACCTGCCTATAAAAACTGGTGTGAACAAGATTTTATTGATTACTTAGAACGTTTCGAGCTTAACCCAAAGCAAAAAATCAATACACTGTCGAAAGGTATGCGTATGAAATATGCTTTGGCATTAGCTCTTTCACATAAAGCGGAGCTACTTATTATGGACGAACCGACAAGCGGACTTGACCCACTGGTACGAAGCCAGCTTTTGGATATATTAAAAGATTATATGAACAAAGATGGAAAAGGTGTATTTTTTTCTACGCATATTACCTCTGATTTAGACAAAATTGCAGATATGCTGATTATGATTGATAGTGGGCAGATTGTTTTTCAAGAAGAAAAAGACCAGTTGCTTGACAGCTATCGAATTATAAAAGGAAGTGCAGAGAAACTGAATTCAGATACACGAAAGATGTTTCTTTGCACAGAAGAAAGTGCATTTAATTTTACGGGAATTACAAAACAGGCTTCTGTTGTTATGGAATGTATGCAGGATGTTCTTATAGAACGACCAACGATTGAAGACATTATGCTTGCGAATGTGGAAAGGAGAAAAAAGAATGTTATTTAGCTTAGTAAAAAAAGATTTTCTAATTGTAAAGAAATATGTGGGTATTATGCTTATTGTATCCTTTTTAATTCCGCCTATTATGCTTTGGCGTACACCTGAAGCGGCTGGAGCTATGGGTTTCACACTTACTATTATTTTCAGTATTTTCATGTTGACACAATATGTTTCCTTAAAGGAACATCAATATCCGAAAGCCGCTACTCTGCTTTGTGCAACGCCATATCCCCGTAGGCTGATTGTACTTTCAAAATATTTATTTTGTCTGGTTATTTATGCGGTATGCTGTTTGATTTTTGGGATTGACACACTTCTTTTCCCAAAACTTGGAACGTTTGATATTAGGATGGCGGTTATCATTTTTTTTACGGTCACTGTATTTTTATCTGTTTATTTTCCTGCTTTATATAAACTGGGATATGAAAAAACAAAATTTTTCTTTGTCTTAGTTATTATGGCATCCCCTATTTTGTTTGCAGCTCTGTTTAAACCAGAAAATAAGATG
Source organism: Coprococcus sp. AF38-1 (assembly GCF_003603945.1). Taxonomy (NCBI): domain Bacteria; kingdom Bacillati; phylum Bacillota; class Clostridia; order Lachnospirales; family Lachnospiraceae; genus Coprococcus; species Coprococcus sp. AF38-1. Next base: position 18,656 of record NZ_QVGO01000002.1, on the reverse strand, counting down.
AAGTTTGATTTCTTAAATACGGTTTCCACAACAATGCTCATTATTTTTGGTATTGTAATTAGTCTTATCATTTTTTCAATATCCGCTATTCTGTCAATTAAGTTTTTTGAAAAGAGCGATTTGGCATAGGAGGTATCGTATGGAACATGATGTAATTATTTTGTATTTGATAGCAGGAGTATCGTTTACTTTCGCCTTGTTTAATTGTATTTTGTTTGCCTTGAAACATGGAAAGACAATGAAAACAGATGGAATGATTGTTTCAATAAAGTCTACAAACCCGACAAACGAAAAATGGCGTAATGCAAAACTGGCAGAGGTTTCCTATCTGGTAAATGGCAAGCGGATTGTGTCAAAAAATCGCATACAGGTTTCTCTTACCTCCGAGATAGGAACGCATATTCCTATCCGATATGACCGAAACCAGCCAGACAAAATATACAGTTATTCAGTAAAACGAATTATTATAGGATTTTTAATTGGTGTAGGTAGCATACTTATAGCTGCGTTTATGCAAATTCATTAGAGAAAGGGGATATAGGATATGCCACATTTTCCAGAATGGTTTATAGTCATTTGTGTGTTGTTCCCTATTGCCAATTTGATTTATAAGGCATGGAAAAACAGAAAGAAATAGCAAAGTGGAGGTAATGATGAAAAAAACGGAATGGATACGCTGCCCTGTTTGTGGCAACAAAACCCGTGACAGAATTAGAGAAGATACGGTTTTAAAAAATTACCCGCTCTATTGTCCGAAATGTAAACAGGAAACCTTAATAGAAGCCAAAAATCTACAAATAATAGTAATCAAAGAGCCAGACGCACAGACGCAGAGCCGATAACACCGAGAATAGTTTTATCTTGGGTTATCGGCTTATTTTATTGGAAAGCTAAAAAGCATAGGATTACTCCTCCACTTCCTTAGACTTGATGATTCCGTCAATAACGCTTTCCATGATAACTAAATCTTTGTCGGACAGGTTATCAAGCTGCTTTTCCAACTGTATTCTTCTGGAGCTTTTCACCAGATCAGAAGCAGGCAGGAAAAAAGCGTCTGTTGATACATTCAATAAATGAACAAGGTCATAAAATACTTGTAAACTTGGGTGCTGCCCTTTGTTTTCAATATTCGTCAAATAGCGTGGGTCAATCTCAATCATTGCTCCCACTTGTTCACGGGTAAGACCTTGTTTCATGCGAGCTTCTTTGATTGCAAGACCAAAGGCTCTAAAATCATACTTATCTTCTTTTTTACGCATATGTAATCACCTCACTACATTTTACTGTTCCTGTTGATTTTCTAACAGGTATAGAAAAACGTATAGTAAGGTTTACCAGTTCCTATTATGCGTAAATCAATTAAAAAGTGCTGCATAGCGGCAAATAAAAAAACCGCTATCAACAGTACCGTTTTTGCGTGTCACAAAATACCTTTTTCCAGATGGCGGTTGAAAAGCCGCCTTTTTCTTTTCCCATCAATAGAAAAACAACATAATGGTTTTGGGTTAGCGGCTTTGGGAGGTAGCCGCATTGAAAGACCTGTATAATCGACAATTTTCAATATATCCGTTATTGTCAAAAAAATCCTAGCTTTCACAGCGGCACAATATACCCTTGAATATGGTTTTTCACGTTACATAACAGGAACAATTTTAAAAGCACAAGAACAGCATTTCTTATATGCCCTTGTGCTTTTTTGCTACTTTAAAAAATTTTTTGATTTTTTTCTGATTCGGGTTACAAATCGCCCCTCCGTGTTGAGTGTTAGTGCGGAAAGAGGTAAAAAGCCTTTTCGCTTTAGCAACTTCAACTTGAAAGGAGGTGAGATTATGAAACCTTCTTCATTTGAGAACGCTATAAGACTTCAATTTGACTGTCTGGCTCGTAAGGTGATTGGCAGAACTGTAAAGAACTACAACAAAGAACTTGCCAGACGTGCAAAGCATGAAATATCTTTCTGTGAAATACCAGAGCTGGAATTAAACCAGTTGGGTGTATCGGACGAATACCCGATTGAATTTACTTCCTTTGATGTGTTTGGTACAGAAGTTCGTGTCTATGATGAGAAATTATGTGAAGCAATCAAAAAATTAAGCGAAAGACGACGCAATGTTGTGTTGATGTTCTATTTTCTGGAATTACCAGACGCAGAAATCGCAGAGATTTTGGATATTTCCAGAAACTCTGTTTATAGAAACAGAATGTGTTCACTAAAGCTCATTAGAGATATGTATGAGGAGGAATTATAACATGATGAAGTCTACAAAAAAGTGTCCTCTATTCTCCACAATCAGTTTAGCTGCTGATGGCGACGAAGTGGCAATAGAGAAAATATTAAATCACTATGACGCTTACATATCAAAAGCAAGTTTACGCCCGTTCTATGATGAACACGGAAATATGTATATTGTGGTCGACATGGAACTGAAAGGCAGAATCAGAGCTGCTCTTATTAAAGCAATTCTAGGTTTTGAAGTCAGAGTGAAATAAGCGAATATATACGGAGTGTTCTATCACCTCATTCCAGCTCCGTTTTACAAGTGTTCTTTGAAAAATGAATAAAGTAATCAGATACGTTTGATATACGGTGAGCCGACAGACTGGAACGCCATGACCCACGAAAGGAGGAATAAAGAAGCGAGCGACCATGCCAGTGATCCGTAAGCGACTGTTGGAAAAGTTGCTGCCATGACCTGTATATCAGAATAATGATACACCCGTATGACACGGTTCACCCATCAGAATGGGAATGGTGAAATTCCAGTGGAGCTTTCCAAAGCCATCTGATTACTTCTTATTTATAGACAAATTCTTTCATAATGTACAAGCATTTTTGCATACTTTGTAAATATATTGTAGTGAGGTGGTTCAATGGCAAATGACGCAAAGGTAGTTTGCAAGAATGTTTTTAAAAATTGTGATAGAGCGGCGTTTACAAAAGCATTTACTCTAAAATGGATAGAGTTGATAAATCAATATGAAAAAAATAAAGGAAAGGCAACTCCTGCCAGATGATAGACAAACTATCCTACGAGATGTTATAATAACATTATGTAGAGATAGTTTGTTTCGTCTTCTCTAAAAGGAGAACGAAGCATGATAGAATCAAAATCAAGAGTTGCTATTTATTGCCGCTTATCAGAGGAAGATAGAAACAAACAATCAGAAACAGACGACAGTAACAGTATTCAGAATCAAAAGTCAATGTTACTTCAATACTCATTAGAGCATGGTTGGGAAGTCTACAACATATACAGTGATGATGATTACACTGGTTCTGACAGACGACGACCAGAATTTAACAGGTTGTTGGAGGACGCAAAGAATCGTAAATTTGATATTGTCCTTTGTAAGACACAATCCAGATTTACCAGAGAACTAGAATTAGTGGAAAAATATATCCACGGTCTTTTCCCTATTTGGGGTATTCGTTTCATCAGCATTGTTGATAATGCAGATACCGCTAATAAAGGAAATAAGAAATCAAGACAGATAAATGGTCTGGTGAATGAGTGGTACTTAGAGGATATGTCAGAAAACATTAAAAGCGTTCTCACTGACAGAAGAAAGAACGGACACCATATCGGTGCTTTTGCCCTGTATGGTTACAAAAAAGACCCTGACGTAAAAGGGCATTTGATTATTGATGAAGAAGCTGCGGAAGTTGTCAGAGAAGTTTTTACACTGTTTTCACAGGGATATGGAAAGACCGCCATTGCCCGTATGCTGAATGACAGAGGAATACCAAACCCTACGGAATATAAACGACTTCATGGTTTGCGTTACAAGCAGCCTAAAACGAAAAACAGTACCCTATGGAAATATTTTGCCATATCAGATATGTTGGTGAATGAAATCTATATCGGGAATATGGTTCAAGGGAAATATGGCAGCGTTTCTTATAAGACAAAGCAAAACAAACCCAGACCAAAAGACGAGTGGTACAGAGTTGAGGGTACACATGAGCCGATTATTGACCGTGAGTTATGGGATAGGGTTCAAGCATTGGTAGCTCAAAAGGCAAAACCTTTCACAGTTGGCACAATCGGCTTATTTGCCAGAAAAGCTCGCTGTATGAATTGTGGTTATACAATGCGTTCATCAAAGAATCGTGGTAAGCATTATTTACAATGTTCTAACCGCCATGTAGCAAAGGACGCTTGTATAGGTTCTTTCATTTCAGTAGACAAATTGGAAAAAGCTGTGATTGATGAACTTAATAAGTTATCCGCAGAATATCTGGATAAAGATGAGCTTGAACAAAATGTGCAATTCAATAATGACTTGCGAGGTCAAAAAGAAGCTTTGGAAACGGAGATTGCTGCTTATCAAAAAAAGATTGCGGAATACACAAAAGGAATCCGTGAACTATATTTAGATAAGGTAAAGGGTATTCTTTCCGAACTTGATTACTTGGATTTATCTAAAGATTTCTCAACACAAAAAGAAAGGCTCGAAAAACTGGTAATTGATACGCAGAAACAGCTTGATGTTATTGAAAGAAAAATGCTGATTGGCGATAACAGACGACAGTTAATCGAGCAATATACAAATCTTGAACACTTAGACAGGGAAACGGTTGAAAAGCTGATTGATTATGTATTGGTCGGTAAGAAAGACCCTGTAACTAAGGAAGTACCTATTGAGATACATTGGAATTTCTAAAGTTCTCATATCTGGCAGCTAGTATGCCAGATTATTGGGAACTATCTTTTAAAACCTCAATGTTGTCTTTACACAATCGTACCATCAGCGGCCATATCCTCAAAAAGATCTGTTATCGCGTCGCCCTTGCACTGGAATTCGCAGGCGTTAAATGGAATTCCTCCTGCCGCCTGGGGCCAGATGCCGATAGTGTGGTCGATATAATATTTGTCAAATCCAGATGCCTTGATCTCCTCGATGCTCAGATCCCTTGTGAGCTGGTAAATGATGGTCGCAACCATCTCGAGATGGGCAAGTTCCTCGGTTCCGATGTCGGTCAGAGCCGCCTTGACCTTCTTGTCAGGCATGGAATATCTCTGCGACAGGTATCTCATGGAGGCGCTCATTTCGCCGTCTGGGCCGCCGTATTGACTGATTATGTCCTGAGCCAGCTTTGCGTTGGTTTCCTTTATATTTATAGGAAATTGTAATCTTTTCTCATAAACCCACATTAGCAGTTACACTCTCCTTCCCATGGCCAAGGGTCATTGACCCAGTTGAAATAGTTGTTGTCAGTGACCTGATATTTGTTCAGCGGCCCATACATGTTCACGTAATCATTTATAGCCTGGGTGCGCATGCTCTGATAGTTGTCATAGCTCGAAAGCGCCTTGGTGCAGTCGGGATGAAGGTCGAGATAGAGCGCAATATCGTCAAGTGCAAAAGAGACCTCTGTGATAAAGCGCAGAAGCTGTTTTTTGTTCATTTTATTCATGCCTATTTCCCCCTTACCCCGCAGAATATCAGATTGAGATCCTTGAACATGGTTCCCTCCACAAGTCCGCACTTTGCATCGTACAGATTTTCAAAGGGCTGTTCAGGGATATAAGCCATTCCAAGGGGCCTGCCTGATCTTGCGGATGGGGCAGTGCCGGATTCACAGGAACGTGGCTTGGAGCCGGATGAGGCGGTATATTTAACAGAGGTTCCTTGGTTATAGTAGCATCGATTCTGGCCGTTACGGCTGCAGTTTCTGTTTTGTTCCACTATAAAAGCCTCCACACATAAGTTTTCTCTGTATAAACTATGCCGGAGGCTTAAATATGTTACTGTATTTTGTTGTGTGTTAGATACCCTTCATGGAGAGCTGTATACGTTTCTTGGCGAGGTCTATGCCGATGACCTTTACCTGGACTATGTCGCCGACGCTCACCACGTCAAGAGGGTGCTTTATGAATTTGTCGGACATCTCTGAGATGTGGACAAGTCCGTCCTGATGAACACCTATATCCACAAATGCGCCGAAGTCGATCACGTTTCTGACGGTTCCCTTGAGTATCATTCCCTCTGTCAGATCCTTCATCTCAAGGACATCTCCTCTGAGGATCGGCTTTGGCATCTCGTCACGGGGATCACGGGCAGGCTTTTCAAGCTCCTTTATGATGTCGTTGAGAGTTATCGTTCCTGTTCCCAGCTCCTCAGCTAGCTTTTTGATGTTGCCGGCGGCTTTTGAAAGATCCTTGAGCCTGCCGGATGCAATGTCATCGGTTGTGTAGCCGATGTGGCTCAGCAGGGCAGTGGCTATATCATAACTCTCTGGATGGACAGATGTGGCGTCCAGAGGATTTGAGCCGCCGCTTATCCTCATGAAACCTGCGCACTGTTCAAATGCCTTAGGTCCGAGCTTGGCAACCTTGAGGAGTTCCTTTCTGGTGTTGAAGCGTCCATTTGCCTCTCTGTAATCCACGATATTCTTGGCAAGAGTCTTGTTAATTCCGGAAATGTGCTCCATGAGTGGGGCAGAAGCGGTGTTGAGGTCGACACCGACTTTATTTACAGAATCCTCTACAACTGCGTCCAGGGCTTCTGTCAGCTTCTTCTGGTTCATATCGTGCTGATACTGACCGACTCCGATGGCCTTTGGATCGATCTTGACCAGCTCTGCCAGAGGATCCTGTACTCTTCTGGCGATGGAAGCAGCACTTCTCTGGCCAACATCAAAATGAGGAAATTCCTCGGTGGCGAGCTTGCTGGCTGAGTATACAGAAGCTCCGGCCTCGTTGGTTATCACGTACTGTACAGGTGTGTCAAGTTCGCTGATGAGCTCTGCGATCACCATCTCTGACTCTCTGGATGCAGTACCGTTTCCTACGGATATAAGAGTTATGCCGTACTTCTTTATAAGAGCCTTCACAGTCTTTTTAGCCTCTGAAACCTTCTTCTGAGGTGCTGTTGGGAATATGACAACGGTGTCGAGAACCTTTCCGGTCGGATCCACAACGGCGAGCTTACAGCCGGTTCTGAACGCCGGATCCCAGCCGAGCACGGTCTGCCCTGCGATAGGAGGCTGCATGAGGAGCTGCTGCAGATTCGATGCAAATACCTTGATGGCACCGTCCTCAGCGGTCTCTGTGAGGGCGTTTCTGATCTCCCTCTCGATGGCAGGGGCTATGAGCCTGTCGTAGCTGTCTGTGATCACGTCTGAAAGTATCTGTTCGGTCTCAGAATTGTCTCTGACGATGATCTGTTTTTTCAGATATGATATTATGTCGTTGACGGGTGCCTCGATCTTTACCGTGATGAACTTTTCCTTTTCACCGCGGTTAACGGCGAGTGTTCTGTATCCGGTCATCTTGGATACAGGGGTGGAGAAGTCGTAGTACATCTCGTATACGGATTCGGCCTCTGGATCCTTTGCCGTTGTTCTCAGCACACCGTGTCTGGTGGTGAGATCTCTTATGTGAGTTCTGTAATCGGCAGTGTCAGATATATTTTCAGCGATTATGTCCATTGCGCCCGCAATGGCTTCGCTGGTGTCTGCAACGCCATTCTCCTCAGACACATAAGCTTCAGCTTCCTTGACTATCGGAGTTCTGGTTATTTGCAGCATGATGATGTTTGCGAGTCCCTCCAGCCCTTTGTCCTTGGCGATGGTTGCTCTTGTCTTTCGCTTAGGCCTGTATGGTCTGTAGAGATCGTCAACCAGAACCATGGTCTCGGCCTTCTCAATGTCCGCCCTGAGCTGGTCTGTAAGTTTTCCCTGCTCCTCTATACTTGCAATGACCTGAGCCTTTTTGTCCTCGAGATTTCTAAGGTATACAAGTCTTTCGTGAAGAAGACGAAGCTGTTCGTCGTTGAGGGAGCCGGTGGCTTCCTTTCTATATCTGGCGATGAATGGAATGGTGTTGCCCTCATCGATGAGTTTCACCGCTGCTTCAACCTGGCTGTCACGACAGCCTATCTCCTGAGCAATTTTCTTGATTATGTCCATGTATATACTCCTTTTGTAAAGTGTGATGTGCAAAGTAAAAAATATTTCATTGTAAATGTAAAATTTAATAGAAGCACATTTGTTAAGTATATAAAAAATGGATAGATTATTCAAGGCTGCTATGTTATACTTTGTGTAGTTTGGGATGTACTGAAAGGGATAAGAAGATGGCTGACATGACACTGGAAAAAGGCGTTGATGATATGGTTGGACCGGATGTACAGGTTTCAGAACGCATACAGCAGGCTATGGATATGGCAAAAGCATTTCATGAAGGGCAGATGCGCCGTGGGAATGGCGGTATGATGCCTTATTATGATGAACATATACTTGGCGTATACAATATCCTGAGAGAAGAGTGTGGGATAACCGACGAGGATATCCTTATAACTGCACTTCTTCACGACACGGTTGAAGATACAGAATGTACACTTGACGATATAGAGAATGCATTTGGTGCGGACATACGCGAGCAGGTGAGACTTCTGACCAGGATACAGGGGGAGCCGTTTTCCGTATATGCCAGAAGGCTGTTTTCCCAAGGCTCATACCAGACGGTGATCGTGAAGCTTGCGGACAGGCTCCACAATCTCAGGACGATAGTTTACATGCCTGATGTGAGGTGGATACAGAAGAAGATAAAGCAGTCGTATACGGACATTCTCAATCCACTTCCCGAGGCTATGCGGAGAATAGATGGAAGATATAATGAACAGATATATATGCTCGCAGATAAGATAGAAGAGCAGATACTGGAAGTGCAGAGAGCGCTGAACCTGAAACATTCATGATAGGTTGTATCATGGATGAAGCTGGGACAGCGCTCTTTGTTTTTATGATCTATTTATAATCTAATAGAAAATTTTTGTCTCATCGATGATCGTATATACGTTGTCCGAGTAGTCAAGCATTATCACGTTGCAGTTCTGCTGCAGTCCGCCTGACCAGAACTCCTCGAGCGGATGCTTTTTCACATGCATCATCATCGCCTTGTTTATCGCACCGTGGGCAACGATCATGATTCTTGAATATTTTGAGGAGAGTGGCTCTACATACTCAGTCATGAATCTGGCCGCCCGCTGGCAGAGCTCCTCAAATGATTCACCGTTTCCAACCGGGTGATAGAGCTCAGGATGCTTGAAGAAATACTGAAAATCCTGACCTCCGTCTGCCAGAAGTTCTGACATATTCTGCCCTTCCCAGTCGCCAAAGCACATTTCCTTTATGAGGTCATTCTTCACAATTGGAATGTCCCTGCCGCCGACAATGAGGCTGGCTGTCTCGTAAGCCCTCTTAAGCGGGCTGGAAAACACCATATCAAAGTGTGTGACTCTCAGATTTTCTCCTGTGATCCTGGCGAGCTCTCGTCCTTTGTCGCTGAGCTCAATGTCAGTCCGGCCCTGAAGCAGCTTCTTTTTATTCCATACGGTCTCACCGTGTCTTACAATATAAATCTCCATGTGTACAGTCCTCCAAAATCAAATGTCCTCGATCTGCCAGTCGATAGGCTCGACTCCGTTTGCAACCAGGAAATCGTTGGTCTTGCTGAACGGCTTGCTTCCCCAGAAGCCCCTGTATACAGACAGTGGACTTGGGTGTGCGGACTTCAGGATCAGGTGGTGTGGGTTGTTCAGGAATGCGGCCTTCTTCTGGGCGTATGCACCCCACAGGATGAACACGATAGGTCTGTCCTGCTCGTTCAGGATCCTGATCGCTGCATCGGTAAACTGTTCCCAGCCCTTTCCCTGATGGGAACCGGCTCTGTGAGCCTGAACGGTCAGCACGGCATTGAGCATGAGGACTCCCTGGTCGGCCCACTTCTCAAGATATCCGTTATTGGGGATCTTACATCCCAGATCATCGTGAAGCTCCTGATATATGTTGACGAGCGATGGTGGTATGGTGACACCTGGTTTCACACTGAAACTCAGACCGTGTGCCTGCCCCGGCTCATGATATGGATCCTGACCGATTATCACACATTTTACATGGGATAACGGCGTTGTGTGAAATGCGTTGAATATATCATCGGCTGGTGGGTAGACAGTTTCCGTTGCGTATGCCTGCCCCACAAAATCAAACAGCTTTTTATAGTAAGGTTTCTTATATTCAGGCTTAAGATATTCAGCCCAGTCATTTGTTATTGCTGGCATATTGATACTCCTTTTTGTATACAAATATAATGATCCGAAACACAGTTATTTTATCACGGGCGGGGTGCAAAGTAAAATAAACTAATTCAAGTTTTAAGTTGTAAGAAGCAATATCACATGATATACTTACCATATCTGAGAATTGATAAAGGCTTATAGAAAGGAGCATATGAGTATGGAGAAAGCATATAAGACTATGAAGCAGGTTGGAGCACTCAACATAGCACTTGGGGTTATAACGATAGTTACTGGTCTTGTAGTGGGTATACTGATGCTTACAGCAGGCGGAAGATCTCTCAAGAACAAGAGATTTATTGTCTGGTAGAACTGTTAATATATATAGGATTATAGCGAAAAGGGGTTGACATCTGACACTTGTATGTGTTAGAGTCAGCCTAGATAATGCGATGAAGAGGAGCAGTAGAATTCTGGAGATGTTCAGAGAACCGCCGGTTGGTGTGAGGCGGTGATCGATAGGGTTTGAACTCGCCTTGGAGCAGCCCGCTGAATGGCACGTCAGATGATCGTGTGAAGTAGGAAGGGACGGAGCCTGACCGTTACAGCAGGAGGGTATAAGACGGCGGTAAGTATATCGTTCATCTGTATCTGCGATGAGAGCATACATTATTGTATGAAATAGAGTGGTACCGCGTAACTTACGTCTCTATAGTGATTAGGAGATGTGAGTTTTTTTTTGCTTAAGTAGGAGGTTATATCAATGAAGAATTATCAGAATTACAAGCGTGGCTATTACATGCCGCCGGTACAGTGCACAGACTGGGTAAACAAGGAGTATATTGACAAAGCACCTATCTGGTGCAGCGTGGATCTGAGAGACGGTAATCAGGCCCTGATCGTACCTATGAGCCTTGATGAGAAGCTGGAATTTTTCAAGGAGCTTGTCAGGATCGGTTTCAAGGAGATAGAGATCGGATTTCCTGCAGCGTCCGAGACTGAGTACGAGTTCTGCCGAACACTTATAGAGCAGGATCTCATACCTGATGATGTCACGATACAGGTACTTACACAGGCAAGACCACATATCATAGAGAAGACATTTAAGGCTATAGAGGGTGCAAAGAACGTGATCGTACATCTGTACAATTCAACATCATTTGCCCAGAGACAGCAGGTGTTCAGAAAGTCAAAGGAAGAGATACTTAAGATAGCAGTGGATGGAGCAGAGCTGCTCAACAAGATGGCTGATGAGTACGGCGTTCCATATCGTTTTGAGTATTCACCGGAGAGCTTCACCGGAACAGAGGTTGACTATGCACTTGAGGTCTGCAACGCAGTTATCGATGTATGGAAGCCGACACCGGACAGAAAGGTTATAATCAACCTCCCTGCAACAGTCGAGATGTCACTTCCACATGTTTACGCAAGCCAGATAGAGTATATGAGCAAGAACCTCCACGATAGGGAGAATATTATCCTTTCACTTCATCCTCACAATGACAGAGGCTGTGGAGTGGCAGATGCAGAACTTGGTATCCTTGCCGGCGCAGACAGAATAGAGGGAACATTATTTGGAAATGGTGAGAGAACAGGAAATGTGGACGTGATCACACTCTGCATGAACATGTTCACCCATGGAGTTGACCCTGAGATAGATCTCAGCGATATACCATCACTCACAGAGATGTATGAGAGAGTTACAGGAATGAAGGTTTACGAGCGTTCACCATATACAGGAAAGCTTGTATTTGCCGCATTCTCAGGCTCGCATCAGGATGCCATTGCCAAGGGAATGAAGTTCAGAAAAGAGCAAGGAGACGGAATGTGGACCTGTCCATATCTGCCTCTTAACCCTGAGGATATCGGAAGAAAGTATGATGGCGATGTTATCAGAATAAACAGCCAGTCAGGAAAGGGTGGAATTGGATTCATCCTCCAGACGAAGTACGGCTTTGACCTTCCTGCAAAGTTCAGAGAGGATCTGGGCTACACAGTAAAGGATGTGTCAGATAAGGAGCACAAGGAGCTCAGTCCAAAGGAAGTATTGGATATATTCCAGAATACATATGTCAATATAGATGGACCTGTCAAGATGCTTGAGAATCACTTCGTACAGGGAGATGGAATATCCACAGAGATAACCATACTGAAGAATGGAGTGAAGAAGGTTTACCATGGTAAGGGAAATGGACGTCTGGATGCCGTGAGCAACGCTATAAAGAAGCACTTTGACATACAGTTCAAGGTTGTATGTTACGAGGAGCATTCACTTCAGACAGGATCCAACTCACAGGCCGTTGCCTATGTCGGAGTCGAGACTGCCGATGGTAAGGTTACATGGGGCGCAGGAATAAAGGACGATATCATAGACGCATCTGTACATGCACTCGTGAGCGCCGTCAACAGAACAGGAGATCTCAATTAGATATTAAATTAGGGATTAAGATATATTGAATTACATTAAAATACCCGGATGTGCAGGCAAAATGCTTACATATCCGGGTGTTTTTTATGATTCGCTGGTCTTAAGTTTCTTATAGCAGTAACCGATGATATCCTTTCGTGTAACTATGCCGATGAACTTGTTCTGATCGTCAACCACCGGAACAAAATTCTGCACCATGGCTCTGGCTATGAGATCCTCCATGTTGGAACTGATGGATACGGAGGCGTACTCGAATTTCTTTGGAATATCATTAAGGAAGATGCTCTCTGCGGTTTTGAGCGCGTTCATCGAATTGCGCTTGCAGTACCAGAGAATGTCGCCCTCCGTTATGGTGCCGACATATTCACCGGTGTTGGATAGTATCGGTATTGCAGAATATCTGTGTATCTCCATCTTCTCAAGTATCTGTCTGAGTGAAAAACTGTCCTCAATATATGCTACATCGCTCTTAGGTGTAAGAAAAAATAAAATGTTCATGTCGCTTCTCCTTGTCATATATAATTTGTAATTTTACAGCCCCATTCTGTAAATGATAAATACCATAAATATTGCTTATTGCCCATATGTAATAATTATAAAATATAATCAGTATGAGTTCAATTAAATTACTGTGAAATAATAGTGACCGGGTGCATGATAAGAAAGTATTTTCAGAATATAATCCGAAATGTGTCAGATGTGTCAGAATTTGCAAAATTATGTTGTTAATTAGTAGGCGATTTGATATTATAAACTTGATATGCAATATTATAAGAGACATAAGGAGGACTGTATGGGATCGGAGAATGTTTTCCAGGAGAATCAGGAATATCTTATAAAGGCAAGGGAGCTGGTGGTGGCTATCGATGATGTGCAGGACAACCTTGAACAGGCGAGAACGGCACAGAGAAAGACCAGCAGGAGCATCTCACAGGAGGAAAAGGGCCTTTCTGATGAGATCAGTTCAACCTTGAAAAACAGAAAGAATGAGATAGAGGATGGATATGACCAGCAGCTTTCGGCGAACGGAGCCAAGATAAGGCAGCTTCAGTCGAAAAAGGATAAGAAGAGGACGGAGCGTATGGGCAACCGAATAGAGAGCGAGACGGCCTCTCTGAACGAGAGCAACAGACAGCTCAGACTCAAGGCAAAGGAGCTGTTTAAGCAGAACAATGTATCGGGCTTCTGCAATACGGGCTTCTTCTACTGTATGTTCGCTCCGTGCGGAGCAGGCGACGTGTTTAAGCTTATACTGCTTATACTCCTGTTCTGCGGATGTATACCGGCGATTGTATGCGTGGCGCTTTCATACACCATATACCAGACCGGAGTTCACACTTTGACGTATGTGGTGATCAGTCAGGCGATTGTCATAGCAGAATTTATCATATATTTTATAGTGTTCAATCTTGCCAAGGTAAAGAATCTTGAGATCGTCAATGAGGGCAGGCGGATAAGAAACAAGGTCCGCGCCAACAACAAGCAGATAAGGATCATCAGAAACTCGATAACAAGAGACAAGGATGAGAGTGTATATAATCTTGGCAAATATGATGAAAAGCTCAGCGAGCTTGAGGCGGAGCGCGAGGATATAAGCAATCGCAAGCTTGAGGCGATAAAAGTATTTGAGAATGATACAAAACAGGTTATAACTGATGAGATAACAGGAAGACGGCAGCCGAAGATCGACGCACTTAAGGCGGATCTGAAGCAGCTCGAGGAAAAGATCAATGCCATGGAGTCACAGCTTGCTGATATGCAGAGCCATCTGACTGACAGCTATGTCACATTCCTTGGCAAAGATCTGCTCACAGAAGAGAAACTCTCTGATCTTATATCGATCATGGAGGAGGGCACGGCAAGCACAGTGTCAGGCGCCATAGAGGTTTATAAGGGAGAGAGCTAGTCAGTGTGTCGATGATGACAGTATGGCGTCAGAGATGAAGCGTGCCATATTGCTGACGGTATACAGCCTGGTGCTCTGAAGAAGACTCATACCTGGCTTTCCAGACAGATTTACAATCCCGGTGATGGAGATATCTCCTATCGCCGGGAGTTTTTTATTTACACCGATTCCGGGGTACAGGGGGGCGTTAGAGAGCGTGATCATACCTACATCTGAAGGACGTCCAAGGGATGCGTCGACGGCGATGATGGCGGGGGAGACAAAAAGGTCGTATATATGGTGTATGGTATCGCGCAGATTGAGGGCGTGGACCGGAGCTTTTAACGTTCCGTACACTTTGAAAGGACAGTTGTGCTCTGTCAGAAAGCTGCCTGTCAGAGGGCCGAGAGCATCACCGGTAGCGCGGTCGGTTCCTATGCATAAAACCACGGTGCTGTCAGAAGGCTGCCCGCTGTCTGCCAGAAAATCCGATATTCTGGTTGAAAGCGCACGGCAGGCAAGAATGTCATTTGGATTAAAATATTCTGTTTGTCGCTGCTTCTTTTTTATCATATCAATACCCTGCCTGTGTTTTATAGTATAGAGTATTTCCAAGATTATCAAAGTTTACACAATAGATTCATAAAGCGCTCATTTACGTGATCCTGTAGATATAGGTCGTAATAGGCTGGAATATAGGGCGCAGTTACACACATCAAATGACATGATTTCCTAAAAAAGCGTCTTGTCAACATGGTATTATTCATGCATCGTTGGCGGAGCTGTAAGGGCTGATGCTTAAGAGTATAGGAGGTCGGGTGAATGATAGAGATAGTATATGATGAAGCAAATGAGATGATGAGGTCAAGCGACAGGGTGAAATATGAGCTGCCCAAGAATATACGACAGGTGGGAAATGCCCCGGGAAATTACAAGATATATGTAGAAGACTATGTCATGACATATCTGAGGAGAATTGCATCGCCGGGCAATATGAACTGCCGTGGAGCCATACTTCTCGGAAAAGTATATGATGAAAATGGCACAAAGGTGATATTTGTCAGCGGCGCAGTGGATGCACAGAATCTTGAATTTGACATATCCATGATAAAATTTGGTGACAGCGAGTGGAGCGGGATATATGCGGAGATAAACAAATACTTCGATGACCTGTCGATCGTGGGATGGTTCCTGTCCAGAATGGGTTTCTCTGCAGAGATAAACGATCAGATGAAAAGGCTGCACCGCGATAATTTCCCGGGTGAGGGAAAGATCCTGTTCCTTATGGATGCACTGGAGTGTGAGGAGGCATTTTATTATTACGATCACGGGACCCTTATGAGGGAAAAGGGATACTATATATATTATGTGAGAAATGAGAAAATGCAGAACTACATAATCAGCAGAAAGCGTGAGACTGCGGAATCTGCGACAGACAGTGTGGTAATAAAGGATAAGACGGTCGTTGAAAACTTCAGAGAGAGGGGGAAACAGACGGAGAACCGGAAGAAGAGGAGCTGGGGTACAACCGCGGCGTGCTTTGTTGCGGTATGTGCGGTGTCATTTGGCGCATTGTGGTACATATCCCCGGATACAGTGGGGCAGATAACGGACAGGCTGACAAAGGCAAAACATTCCGGTGAGGTTCAGGTGTTCATGAACAGTGCAGACACCATGGCCGGTGCTGAGAAAACAGTGGGAGGAGCTGCATCCGGAGATGCCTATACACAAAAAAATACGCCGGGATCACAGAACACGGAGGCAACTCAGAATGCGGCAGGGGTGCAGGATACAGAGATGGCACAGAAAGCAAATGGATCGCAGGATATATCAGCGGCGCAAGGCACGGAGAATACAAGTGCTTCGGTGGAGGGAACTTCGTATGGCTCGGAATACACTTCGGACAGTGTTTCAGATGAAGCTGTAACATCAGAGATACCTTCTGTGCCGGAGGATACGGAGAGCATCTATGTGGTTGAACCGGGGGACACTCTTGTGAGTATATCGATAAAGATGTACGGAACGCAGGATGGCGCAGAGAGTATAGCGGCGGTAAATGGCCTGAAGATAGATGAACCTATATATGAGGGCCAGAAATTGGTTATTCCCTATACAGATTAAAAATGCTATAATTACCATGTTTTTTTATAGTGAATAAAGAACAGAAGGAATACGGATATGAAATTTTTAACAAAAAATAAAAAAACTGCGGATAAGGAAATTGCTGCGGGCAGAGACGATGAAAAACAGGAAGTTCAGAATCAGACAGAAGATGATATGGACGAGGAAAGCCTTGCAAATGGCAGGGATAATGTCATTGAAGTAAAACGTACCATGGGCAAAAAAGGCAAAATGCTCCTCGCTATCGCAGCAATTGTGGTTGTGCTAGGACTTGTCACTGCACTTTTGAGATATAATGCGATAAAGACATACACTCAGTATGATGTGGTGTCAGCGACGGAAACATCAGGTGACAATATAGCAGATTACACGGTGTTTGCGGGAAATGTGCTGAAGGTGACCAAGGACGGTGCATCTTACATAGATGAAAAAGGCGTGACAAAGTGGGATGTGAGCTATGCGATGAAGATGCCACACGCAGAGGTGTGCGGAAACTACGCGATAGTTGCGGATATGAACGGTAAAGATGTGTATGTGTTTAATGTTGACGGCGAAGTCAGCCGTCAGACTCTCGCTTACGACATCTCAAATGTTGATATTGCAGAGCAGGGAGTGTACACCCTTGTACTTGTGGGAGAAGACTGCAATTATATCAATGGATACGATAAGGACAGCAACACGATCTATGAGCTCAAGACCACGATAGATAAAAGTGGATACCCTATGGATATAGACATATCGAACGATGGACAGAAGCTGGTCACAAGTTATATGAAGATACAGGGCACAAAGGTACAGTCTGTGATAGCCATGTACAATTTTAGCTCGGTTGGACAGAATGAGAATGCTGATCGTATGATGGGAAGCTATACAGTGGATGATGCACTGTATCCTATCGTGAAATTTACAGATAATGACAATATTGCATGCTTTGGTAATAAAGATATAAGAACATACACTATGACGGAGAAACCGGAGGAGAGAGCTGTTATAGATCTCAGATCCAGGGAGATGCAGGGCGTATTCTATAATTCTTCCTGCGTGGGTTATATTGCTGTCTCGGATTCTGCCTCAAAGGCGAAATACAAAATATATATATATGACAACAAGGGTGCGTTGAAGGCTGAAGTGGACTACGACAATGCATTTGACAAAATATATGCAACTGAAGAGGAGATAATAGTCACGGGAGATATGGACTGCAGTATAATCAGGTTTAATGGAAGTATGAAATTTAATTATTCATTCACCAAGAATCTTGTAAATGTTGTGCCGGACTCAAACGAGGAGGAGTATGTGGTCATATTTGAAAATGAGACGCAGACTATTGCCCTCAAGGGCATGTAAGAGAAAGGAGAAGCGCATATGAATCTGATGTTGCTTGCGTCTGTGGCGGTTATTCTTCTGTGCGCCCTTATCGGATACAGGAGAGGTCTCATCAAAAGTGCGGTAAGTGCAGTGGGCATAGTAGGAGCGGTGATCCTGACAAATGTGCTGAATCCGTATGTAAACCAGTTCCTCTGTCAGCATACACCACTCAGAGACACCGTGAGGCAGAAGGTAGAGCAGAGCATAGGAGTGGAAGATATCAGTGAAAGTGTATCTGTCTATGAGAAAGAAGATTATCTAGAACATACAGAACTGCCGGAGATCGTGAAGAACTACATACGCAGTAACGGCGGAGACAAGATAAATGGAAAGGCAATCGGAGACTATGTGGAATATGTTGTGGATTATCTCACAGATATGGTCATGAACGGACTGTCATATCTGTTAACTATATTTGTGGTGCTGCTGCTCGTGCTGATAGCTCTTGCGTTATCGCATGTTCTGTCGGGTATCCCCGTGGTCGGTGGACTGGACAAAGCAGGCGGACTTGTTTTTGGCGTTGCACAGGCTGTGTTGTGTATATGGATCGCAATGGTTCTCATAACGTTTTTGTCAGCATTCTCAGTGGCTTCGCAGATGCTGGAAATGGTACACGACAGCAAGGCTCTCACATATCTGTACGATAAAAACATTTTTTTGAAAATAGTTATTGACATATTGGGAGATATTTAGTATAGTTTCACTTGCTGGTTGTGACCGGCATAAGTTGACATCGATTTTCTTCTTCTGTCACTGGAATATGATGACAAAGAAAATGAAAAAAGTTGTTGACATACACACTTCGGTGTGGTAATATTTAGAAGTTGTCGC